>NZ_CP014608.1:4385321-5011796 GCF_001586165.1 Obesumbacterium proteus
CGCCATTTGATCGCCACTGCGCTCGACCACGGCTTCAATACGAGAGATTTCAACGATATCGGTGCCCAAACCTAAAACAGCCATTAGCGACGCGCTTCCAACATCAGCTGTTTCATCGCACTCACGGCCTCAGGTAAACCACTCATCACTGCGCGACCAATAATGCTGTGGCCAATATTTAGCTCATGCATTTCAGGTAATGCCGCAATCGGTAGAACGTTATGATAGGTCAAACCGTGTCCCGCATTGACTTTCAAACCACGCTCGTTGGCAAAACGCGCGGCTTGAGCAATACGTTCAAATTCGGCCTGACGCTTTAGTTCGCATTCTGCATCGGCATAAGCACCGGTGTGAATTTCAATATAGGGCGCGCCAACGCTCACTGCGGCTTCAATCTGGCGCTGGTCGGGATCGATAAACAGCGATACCAAAATGCCCGCCTGAGTGAGGCGTTCTACGGCAACGGTCATTTTATCCAACTGACCCGCAACGTCTAACCCGCCTTCGGTGGTTACTTCTTGGCGTTTCTCAGGTACTAAACAGCAAAAATGCGGCTTCAGTTCACAGGCGATATCGATCATCTCATCGGTCACAGCCATTTCCAGATTCATACGCGTCTGAATGGTTTGGCGCAGCAAACGCACGTCGCGATCGGTGATGTGACGGCGGTCTTCGCGCAGATGCACGGTGATCCCATCGGCCCCAGCCTGCTCTGCAATAAAAGCCGCTTGAACAGGGTCTGGATACTGGGTGCCACGCGCATTGCGCAGGGTTGCGATATGATCGATATTGACGCCCAACAGTAAATCAGCCATGACAAATCCTCTTAAGAAAACGTTTAAGTCAGAGATTACAGACAGAATAAGGCTTAGTTCGCATCAGTGTACACCGAACTTAGCGGGATCGGGTCAGACAGAATTATTGCGATGTAGGGGACAGTAAGATTTTAAGCAGATGCAGGTTTGACTGGGCGTTTTCCGACAAACTGACGGAACAGTTCACGGCTTTTTAACGGTTTTCCGCCTAAATAGGGTTTCAGCGCCATACGGGTAAAACGTTTAGCCGCACGCAGCGTGAGTGGATCAGGGAATCTACGCTCGGCCAACGCTTTTAAATCGCGGCCGGTAAAGCTGAGCTGATCGACCAGCAAGCTGGCGATAAACCCCTTCTCTTCACGGTAGCGATAAGTCATCTCATCAGAGACAGGTTCGCCGCTGCCCGCGCAGTGCAGAAAATCGATGCCATAGCCAAGGTTGCCCAGCAAAGCGAGTTCGAATTCACGCAGCGTATGTTCAGGAGAGCCGACGGTCGCCGCCAGATTTTGTAAACAGTTGAGGTAATCGAAGAATAACGAAGAGTAGTTGGTTTCCTGCTCAAGCACGCGGGAAACCAGCTCATTGACATACAGACCGCTATAGAGCGAGATACCCGTTAGCGGTAGTCCTAATGAAACAGGCTCAGCATTACGTAGGGTTTTGACTTCCCCTTTACCGCCCCAGCGAACCAGAAGCGGCGTGAAAGGTTGTAACGCACCTTTGAGACTCGAGCGTTTACTACGTGCGCCTTTCGCCAACAGACGTACACGCCCGTGCCCTTCAGTGAACAGGTCTAACAGGAGACTGGTTTCACTATAAGGACGCCCATGTAACACAAATGCGCGTTGCCAACCTTCCATAGGCGCGATCTCTTAGAGATCTTCACCATAACCCAAGCTGCGCAGCGCACGTTCGTCGTCTGCCCAACCGGATTTAACCTTAACCCACAGCTCAAGATGGACTTTAGCTTCAAACATGGCTTCCATGTCTTGGCGAGCTTCAATACCAATCGTCTTGATTTTAGTGCCTTTATTACCGATAACCATCTTCTTCTGGCCTTCACGTTCAACCAGAATCAGACCGTTAATGTCATAACCACCACGTTCGTTAGAAACGAAGCGTTCAATTTCAACAGTAACGGAATACGGCAGCTCTTCGCCCAAGAAACGCATCAGTTTTTCACGGATGATTTCAGACGCCATAAAGCGCTGTGAGCGGTCAGTAATGTACTCTTCTGGGAAGTGATGAATCGCTTCCGGCAGTTTTTTACGCACAATGCTGGCGATGGTATCGACGTTCGTTCCCTTCTCCGCAGAGATTGGAACCACGTCCATAAAGTTCATCTGTTCGCTGAGGAACTGGATATGTGGCAGCAAAGCCGCTTTATCCTGAACGTTATCGACTTTGTTGATCGCTAAGATAACCGGCGCTTTCAAATCACGCAGTTTATTCACGACCATTTCGTCATCGGCGGTCCAGTGTGTCCCTTCAACAACGAAAATCACCAGCTCAACGTCACCGATTGAGCTGCTGGCTGCGCGGTTCATCAAACGGTTGATGGCGCGTTTTTCTTCAATATGCAACCCGGGGGTGTCCACGTAGATGGCCTGATATGGCCCTTCCGTGTGAATACCCATAATGCGGTGGCGGGTCGTTTGTGGCTTACGCGAGGTGATCGAAATCTTCTGCCCCAGTAATTGGTTCAGCAATGTCGATTTGCCAACGTTAGGACGTCCAACGATGGCAATAAATCCGCAATAAGTTGTTTCTTCGCTCATTCAAGCTCCAGCTGTTTCAGCGCTTGTTCAGCCGCTGCCTGCTCGGCCTTGCGACGACTTGAGCCAACACCGATAACCGGTTCGCTCAGGCCGCTGACCTGACAGTGAATAGTAAATTCTTGATCGTGTGCTTCACCGCGAACCTGCACCACCAAATAAGATGGCAGTGGCAGATGGCGTCCCTGCAAGAACTCTTGCAGACGCGTTTTCGGGTCTTTCTGCTTATCACCTGGACTTATCTCGTCCAAGCGTGAGCGGTACCAATCAAGGATCAGTCGTTCAATCGTTTGGATATCACTATCCAGGAAAATGCCGCCAATTAACGCTTCTACGGTGTCAGCTAAAATAGATTCGCGGCGGAAGCCACCACTTTTTAACTCACCCGGCCCAAGACGCAGGCACTCCCCCAAATCAAATTCTCGTGCCATTTCTGCCAGCGTATTTCCACGTACTAACGTAGCACGCATGCGGCTCATGTCGCCCTCATCAACCCGCGGGAAGCGGTGATACAGCGCATTGGCAATAACGAAACTAAGAATTGAGTCGCCCAGAAACTCAAGACGTTCATTGTGTTTGCTGCTGGCACTGCGATGAGTCAATGCCTGCAATAACAGCTCCTGCTGTTGAAAAGTATAGCCCAGCTTCTTTTGAAGCCGGTTAGTTACGATGGGATTCATGAGATACCAAATAGATCTAGAATGCGTCAAAAACCGCAGCATACGGAACAGGCCTGCTTGCCATTAGCCAATCCAAAGCTGTTTCGTTTGCAGTGGCTTCCAGATCGGAAGCCAACTTTTTATCGCTCGAAGGGGTATTCTACAACGACTGAAAATATAATGCTGCGGTAATATGCCTTATTCGCTGAAGTTGCCTAGCTATTAATGCAACGGAAATAAGTTTAGGCGCATATTTTAATGCCGATTAAAACTTCGCGCTGATTTCACGCTGTAGGAAGAGCCCCACAGCGTGAATGATGAGCAGCAAATTAGTGGATCCCACCAATACGACTCAGGCGAACGCCAGTTGGCCATTGCCCTTCTTGCTTTTCAAAGCTCATCCAGATTGCCGTCGCTTTACCAACGAGATTCTGCTCAGGAACAAAGCCCCAATAACGGCTATCAGCGCTGTTATCACGGTTGTCGCCCATCATGAAGTAATGACCTTCAGGAACCACCCATACGCCCTGTGGCTGACCTGGCTGACGGTAGTAGCGTGACATCATGTCCTGCGCCTGAGGCACAGTCAGAATCCGATGGGTAACGGTACCCAGCGTTTCTTTACGCTCACTCATGCGGTATCCATCATCCACGTTTTGATCCAATGGAATCTGGAAGAAGCCGCTGCTGGCTTCGCCATTACCCATTTGGCCAAAGGTCTGCACCCACTCGCTTGGCTCAGCCGCGCTGTAGGTAATTGGCAGTAACTTGTCGCAGTTCTGCCCTGTTTGGCAGGCTGGGTAAACCGTAACTTCTTTACTGTATGGATCGTAAGTGACTTTATCACCCGGTAAACCAATGGCGCGTTTGATATAGTCCAAACGTGGATCCAGCGGATATTTAAATACCACGATATCGCCGCGCTTAGGATGTCCGGTTGGAATAATCGTGTGCTGCGCGACAGGCTCTTTAATTCCATAGGCAAACTTTTCTACCAGAATGAAATCGCCGATCAGCAGCGTCGGCATCATTGAACCTGATGGGATCTGGAAAGGCTCATAAATAAATGAGCGAATAATCAGAACCAGTGCCAAAACAGGGAAAACGGATACGCAGGTTTCAATCCAACCTGAGGTTTTCACCGCGTCTTTGGCTGTCTGCTTATCTAAACCGTCAACCGTTTGGGCGTTAATCGCCTCGATCTTTGCTCGACGCGCCGGAGCTAACTTAAAGCGGTCGATACACCAAATAACCCCGGTCACCAACGTTGCGATCACCAGAATTAGAGCAAACATATTGGCCATGCCAATAACTCCTTAAATAACCCCCGTAGTTTCAACTTTAACGAGAACGAGGTTGAAATCTACTTGGGCATAAGCCTCTCAATGATAACGGCACCTCAATCGGTGCCGCTCATCATAGAACTTTAGTCTTTACCTACGTGCAGAATGGCCAAGAAGGCTTCCTGCGGCAGTTCGACGTTGCCGACCTGCTTCATACGTTTCTTACCGTCTTTCTGCTTCTGCAGCAGCTTTTTCTTACGGCTAACGTCGCCGCCGTAACACTTAGCAAGAACGTTTTTACGCAGCTGCTTAACCGTTGAACGCGCAATAATTTGGTTACCGATAGCCGCTTGAATCGCAATATCAAACTGCTGACGCGGGATCAGTTCTTTCATCTTCTCAACCAGTTCACGGCCACGATACTGCGCGTTGTCACGATGGGTGATCAGCGCCAGCGCATCCACGCGTTCGTTGTTGATTAAGACGTCAACGCGAACCATGTCAGACTGCTGGAAACGTTTGAAGCTGTAATCCAGCGACGCATAACCACGCGATGTAGACTTGAGGCGGTCGAAGAAATCGAGCACCACTTCTGCCATCGGTATTTCATAGGTTAGCGCAACCTGATTGCCGTGATAAACCATATTAGTCTGAACACCACGCTTCTCGATACAAAGCGTAATAACGTTACCAAGATACTCTTGTGGTAACAGCATATGACATTCAGCGATCGGCTCACGCAGCTCTTCGATATTGTTGATTGGCGGTAGCTTAGACGGGCTATCAACAAAGATCTCTTCACCACCGGTGGTTTGGATCTGATACACAACCGTTGGCGCCGTTGTGATCAAGTCTAGATCGTATTCACGCTCCAGACGCTCCTGGATGATCTCCATGTGCAATAAGCCCAAGAAACCACAGCGGAAGCCGAAGCCTAGCGCGGTTGATGTTTCTGGCTCATAGAACAAAGACGCATCATTCAGGCTTAATTTGCCCAACGCATCGCGGAAAGCTTCATAGTCATCAGAGCTTACAGGGAACAGACCCGCGTAAACCTGAGGTTTTACTTTTTTGAAGCCCGGCAAAGATTTTTCGGCTGGATTACGTGCCAGCGTCAAGGTATCGCCCACTGGCGCGCCGTGGATGTCTTTAATCGCACATACCAACCAGCCAACTTCGCCGCAGTTAAGTACGTCGCGGTCGATCTGCTTCGGCGTGAAGATACCAAGACGGTCAGCGTTATAGGTCTGACCGGTGCTCATTACCTTAACTTTCTCGCCTTTGCGCAGTGAACCGTTTTTAATACGGATCAAAGAAACCACGCCCAGATAGTTATCGAACCATGAGTCGATAATCAGCGCCTGTAATGGGCCTTCTGGATCACCTTCCGGTGCAGGGATATCGCGAACCAGACGTTCAAGCACTTCAGGAACGCCAACGCCGGTTTTTGCTGAGCAACGCACAGCATCCATAGCGTCGATACCGACGATATCTTCAATTTCCTGAGCTGCGCGATCGGGATCGGCCGCTGGCAGGTCAATTTTGTTCAGAACAGGAACCACTTCCAGATCCATTTCCATGGCTGTATAGCAGTTAGCTAGCGTCTGGGCTTCAACGCCCTGACCTGCGTCCACCACCAGCAATGCACCTTCACACGCCGCCAGAGAACGAGAAACCTCATAAGAGAAGTCAACGTGTCCCGGAGTATCGATGAAGTTCAGCTGATAAGTTTCCCCATCCTGTGCTTTATAGTCGAGCGTTACGCTCTGCGCTTTAATAGTGATGCCGCGCTCACGTTCCAGATCCATAGAATCCAGAACTTGCGCTGCCATTTCACGGTCAGTCAAACCGCCACAAATCTGAATAATACGGTCAGACAGTGTCGACTTACCGTGGTCAATATGTGCGATAATGGAGAAATTTCGTATACGCTTCATTATTAAGATATTTTGCCTGATGATTTCTAGATTACTCGCCTAAGGACACACTGATGGGTTCAAAGCGATGGTTTAACGTTTGGCGGTAATTTGCCAGATTCGATGCATTCTACACATCGAACCCGGTAAAACCTAGATATTCGTGGGGGTGCGGATCATGGATGGAGGCAAACCGACTTGCAAAACGATCGGCAGATAATCTTGCCGGTCACTTAGTTTTTTCGCCTTAAATCGCGCAAACATGAAACCAGCACCAGCGCCAACCAATGCGCCTAACGCAGCCCATGCATCAGAATGCATAAATGACTGCCCCACACCACCGCCGACGATAAGGCCGAGCAGCGGAGTGAGATAGACTAACACCGCAGAACGCAGCAGATTGGCTTCAGTAATACCAATCTCGACCTTTTGGCCGGGTTCTAACGGTTGCGCAATTTCAACCTGAAGCTGATGCTGCGACTGAGGATTGATTTTATTCAACACCGCCGTACCACAGGTATTTTTCGCCCCGCAGGAACCACAACCTGAGCGCTGTTCACAGTTTAGCGTAGCGATGCCCTGTTGCCAGGATGCCACCGTTGCCCATTCGCGCATCATGATTTACGACCATTGAGCGTGATGCTGTTTGCCACGCGTTTAGCCGTAGACGGTGGTAGCTCACCCACGACGGTGATATCGGTATTATTACGCGTTTCGGTGTGAATAGTACGACGACCTTGGCGTAAGAATTGCTCGCTCACCGCAGCACCCGCAGCGGCGCTGCTGATATTGACAGAAAAACTGAACAACCCATCGCTATACAAACGTGATTCAACCGGCTCAGTAAGTGAAGGCAAGGTACGACGATTACGCGACACTTCCTTGAAACCCTGCGGAAGCCAAGAGGCTTGCCAGCTAAAGTTAACTTTATCCGTTGCAGGTAATTTCAGCAAAGGAGGCAGCGTGAGCTGAGCTAGGCTTGCCATTGCCGTACTAACCTGATCGCCAACCGTAAAGGAGATCACGCGAAATTGTTCTAACGTTTCGCCATCACGATCTAACAGATCGACCCGCAAAGGTAATTTCGAACTCTCATCAATCCATACGATATAGCTAAAGCGCAAACCATCACGCGATACAATGCGGATCACCTCACACGGGCGATCGGCAACGCGGGTTCTACCGACGGAGATAAAGTTGTAATACTGACTCAGCTGTTTGATATCGGAGAAAATTATCGATGGCAACGCATCAACAATGTGATCGCCGTTGAGCGTAAATGGCTCAAGCCCAGGCTCAAAATAGCTGATTTCATTGCCACGCAGTAAAACCTCACGGCGCGGGCCATCCATCTGCAAGAGCTGGGATAACAACTGATTGTTATAAATGGCATGACGATAGCGTAACGATTCAATCCCCTGCTTGGTGATATTGATATACGCTAACTCATAATTGAGTGACTGACTGGCACCGTTCATTTGTTGCAACATCGCCTCAGACGAATCTTGCGCTGAGGCGATGTTAGAAACAAATAGGCTACCAGCGAATACGCTGATGGCGAACCAAAGTTGCTTCATTACTGCTGCTGAGTTCCTAATGACAGAGTTCCTGGCACCTGAACTGACGCCTGAGTATTACCGTTGTCCATTTGCAACTGCTCAGTATGCAGACGGCGTTGCAGCTCATAATCCTGCAAAATCGCATTAATGCGTTTACGCTGCTGCTGAACCTGCTGCTGTCCATTGGCGTTGCTGCTTTCATTCGGAACACCAAAACTCACCGGAGAAGCTTGGCCGCCCATCGGTAGCGTGTTGAATGCCGGAGCATCTGAATCACTTGCGCCACCGACTGGCTGATTATACTGCTGCACCCCAACCAGCACGGCGAGAGAAACACAGGCCGCAATACCGATTTGGGTGATTTGGCTGGCCCAAGGACGAACCTTGCTCCAGAACGGCATATCTTTCCAGCTGTGTGGCTGAGGCTGGGATTCGGGAATTGCATTGGGAACCAAGCGAACTGGTTCATCATCAAGCGCCGCGGCAATGCGATCGGAGATATCAAAATCGATAGCGTCGCTCACGTCACCGCGCAGGGTGTCACGTATCAGGTGATAGCTCTTCCACGTTTGTTGAAGCGCATCGTCTTTACCCAGTGAACCAAGCAGTTCACTGTCCAGCACTTCACCATCCATCAGAGCCGAAAGTTGTTCTTTCTGCATGCCTAAATACCCTTCCTGTGCCCGCATAATTAACGCTGTATCAGCGGTTGAACTTTATTATCGATCGCTTCCCTCGCCCGGAAAATACGAGAACGCACGGTTCCAACCGGACAATCCATAATGGCCGCTATCTCTTCGTAGCTTAAACCATCTAATTCTCTGAGGGTGATTGCCATACGCAAATCCTCAGGAAGAGACTCTATGGTTCGAAAAACAATCTGCTTCAGTTCATCTGACAACATTAAGTTCTCAGGGTTCGAAATTTCTTTCAATGCACCCGCACTTTCGAAATTTTCTGCCTCACTGGCATCAACATCGCTTGATGGCGGACGTCGCCCCTGAGCAACCAGGTAATTTTTTGCTGTGTTTACAGCAATACGATAAAGCCAGGTGTAAAAAGCACTCTCGCCGCGGAAAGACTCCAACGCACGATAGGCTTTGATAAACGATTCCTGCACTACATCAGGAACATCGCCTGATGGTACGTAACGGGATACGAGACTCGCAACTTTATGCTGATAGCGAACTACCAGTAAGTTAAAAGCCTTCTTATCTCCTTTCTGGACTCGCTCGACCAGCACCTGATCCGTTAACTGCTCGCTCATCCGAGGTAATCTCTCCTCAAATCTCTCTCCACGCATGAAAAAAATAGTACTGCCAGTTGTCTCAATCGATCCTGAGCAAGCACTAGCTTAGAGTTCATACGTACTAAAAAGTTCCGTACGATGCTGTTTTTATATTCGTTGTTCATTAACCGTGCATTTACACGTTGGCATAGGCTAACATGATTTTCACTTTTCAGCTGCACACACCACAACCTATGCAACCAAATTCAGAGCATTTTAACGATGTATTGATTATCGGTAGCGGAGCTGCCGGACTTTCACTCGCCTTACGTCTTGCCGATCACTGCAAAGTGACCGTATTGAGCAAAGGCCCCTTTAATGAGGGTGCCACGTTTTATGCCCAAGGCGGTATTGCCGCGGTCTTTGATGAAACCGACAGCATTGAATCTCACGTGCAGGATACCCTGATCGCGGGTGCTGGGCTGTGTGATCCTTCAGCGGTTGAATTTATTGCTCGTAACGCAAAGGATTGCGTGCAGTGGCTCATCGACCAAGGCGTTCTGTTTGATACCGAAATGAGCCCCGCTGGCGAATCTCGCTACCATCTCACTCGCGAGGGCGGCCATAGCCACCGACGGATCCTGCATAGCGCAGATGCCACGGGTAAAGAAGTAGAGACCACTTTGGTACAGAAAGCAAATGCGCACCCTAACATCCGCGTTTGCGAGCGATACAACGCCGTCGACCTGATTACGTCCAAAAAAATCGGCTTGCCGGGCACCCAACGCGTGGTTGGCGCCTATGTCTGGAACCGCGAGCTCGAACGCGTTGAAACTCTGCGTGCTCGCACCGTGGTATTAGCCACCGGCGGAGCTGCAAAAGTTTATCAGTACACCACAAACCCAGATATCTCTTCCGGCGACGGCATTGCTATGGCGTGGCGCGCCGGATGCCGTATTGCCAACTTAGAGTTTAATCAATTCCACCCCACCTGCTTGTATCATCCGCAGGCGAGAAATTTTCTCTTAACCGAAGCCTTGCGTGGCGAAGGGGCATTCCTCAAACGCCCTGACGGCTCGCGGTTTATGCCAGACTTTGACAAACGCGGCGAACTGGCGCCGCGTGATATCGTCGCTCGCGCCATTGACCACGAAATGAAGCGCCTTGGTGCAGACTGCATGTATTTGGATATCAGCCATAAACCGGCAGATTTCATCATGCAGCACTTCCCAATGATCTATGAAAAACTGATGGATTTAGGCTTAGATCTCACCAAAGAGCCGATCCCTATCGTCCCTGCCGCGCACTACACCTGCGGCGGCGTGATGGTCGATCATCAAGGAAGAACTGATTTAGAAGGATTGTATGCCATCGGTGAGGTCAGCTACACCGGCCTGCACGGAGCCAACCGAATGGCGTCAAACTCACTGTTAGAATGCGTGGTATATGCATGGTCGGCATCGCAAGATATTCTGCAACGCCTACCGCAAACCAGCCTTGCACCGCGTCTACCCGAATGGGATGACAGCCGAGTTTATAACTCAGATGAGCGCGTAGTGATCCAGCATAACTGGCACGAACTGCGTTTATTTATGTGGGACTACGTGGGTATAGTGCGAACCACCAAACGCTTGGAACGCGCGCTGCGCCGCATCCAAATGCTTCAGCAGGAAATCGACGAGTATTACGCCAACTTCCGTATTTCTAACAATTTGTTAGAACTGAGAAACTTGGTGCAGGTTGCTGAGCTCATTGTGCGCTGCGCGATGGAACGCAAAGAGAGCCGTGGCCTGCATTACACGCTGGATTATCCAGACCTTTTAGAGAATTCGCAGCCAACGATTTTGCAGCCTTAGCAAATCATCAACTTTAGCGGCAATGCCGTAGAAACCAAAAAGGCCCTATTGGGCCTTTTTCACATCATCAAACTCAGAAAAAAAGATAAAACGCTTTGGTTAATTCGCGGAAATCGTTCGAGTAAACCTTGTTCTCATCACGAATAATCAATCGGTCTGACTGCTGTGACGCAGGTTCCACGCCAAATAACATCAGCGCACGATGCGCAGCCCTATGGGCAAACTCCGTAACTTCCGTGTGCTGCAATAAAAACCATCCCTCGCGTGCCGCCAGTTCAATAAAATCAACGCTGATATCGCAAGGCAGAACTACCGCCATTTTTCCCTTATTAGAAGCTAACGTGCGCGCATGTTTGAGCAACGTTTGATGGCTAAGTTCAGAAGTATAACGGGCGGTGCCTCGGCTCGCGTTACGGCATTCCACGCCGGGCTGATAATAAGGTGGATTAGTGATTATCAGGTCATAACGTGAGGGCGTCTGTGCGGCAAAAGATTGCAGTGCGCAGTGATGTAGCGCCATTCTGCTCGCCCATGGCGACTGCGCGAAATTTTCCGTCGCCTGCAACGCAGCATTATCATCGAGTTCAACCGCATCAATTTGCACTGAATCTGTGGTACGCTGCGCCAACATTAACGCTAAAAGGCCGCTACCGCTGCCGATATCCAGTATCTTTCCAGTGATATCGCTGACATCTGCCCATGCGCCCAGCAAAATACTGTCTGTACCAACCTTCATCTCACAGCGATCGTGAGCAACAAAAAATTGCTTAAATGTGAATCCGTTACGACGTAATGGCGCTGATTCTGATGGGCATTGAACCACGGTAACTCCTTATTTTTGGCCGCATAGCATAAAATATCCGCATAAATTCGCCAAGGTTGGATCGGAGTAAACATGCTAATTCCCCCGCTTTAATGGGTGAACATCTGCTCCAACCCGTCTATAATCGGCGCCCCAAGTAGAGGTAGACCATGACAGCAAGCAATTTTTCCGAACTCGAACTCGATGAACGCCTACTCGACGCATTGCGCGATAAAGGCTATGACCGCCCGACAGCTATCCAAGCTGCCGCCATTCCTCCGGCAATGGACGGTCGCGACGTTCTGGGCTCCGCGCCTACCGGAACCGGGAAAACCGTCGCCTATTTGCTGCCAGTGTTGCAGCACCTGCTCGACTTCCCGCGCAAGAAATCCGGCCCACCGCGTATTTTGGTGTTGACCCCAACGCGTGAACTGGCAATGCAGGTTGCCGAGCAAGCCATTGAATTGGCAAAACACACAAATTTAGACATTGCGACCATCACCGGTGGCGTTGCCTATATGAACCACGCTGAAGTCTTCAGCGAAAATCAGGACATCGTGGTCGCAACCACCGGCCGTCTGCTGCAATACATTAAAGAAGAAAACTTCGATTGCCGCGCGGTTGAAACCCTGATCCTTGATGAAGCAGACCGCATGCTAGACATGGGCTTTGCACAAGATATCGAAACTATCGCGGCAGAAACTCGCTGGCGCAAACAGACCATGCTGTTCTCGGCAACGCTGGAAGGCGATGCCATTAAAGAGTTCTCTGAGCGTCTGTTGCAGGAGCCGGTTGAAATTGAAGCCGACCCATCGCGCCGCGAACGTAAAAAGATCCAGCAATGGTACTATCGCGCCGATACTCTTGAGCATAAAACCAAGCTGCTGTGCCACCTGCTGAAAGAGCCAGAAGTCACCAAATCCGTGATCTTCGTGCGCAAACGTGAACGTGTTCATGAACTGGTAGGTTGGTTGCGCGAAGCGGGCATCAACACCTGCTATCTAGAAGGCGAAATGGTACAGGCCAAACGTAACGAAGCCATGAAGCGTATGCTCGATGGTCGCGTAAACGTTCTGGTTGCTACCGACGTTGCAGCGCGTGGTTTGGATATCCCTGATATCAGCCACGTGTTCAACTTCGACATGCCGCGCACCGCAGATACCTATCTGCACCGTATTGGCCGTACAGGCCGTGCGGGTCGCAAAGGTATCGCAATTTCGCTGGTTGAAGCACACGACCATTTGCTGTTAGGCAAAATCAGTCGCTACGTTGAAGAGCAGATTAAGTCACGCGTCGTTGACGAGTTGCGCCCAACAACCAAAACGCCTAGCGAAAAGAACAAAGGTAAGCCGTCTAAAAAGACGCTGCTCAAACGCCAAGAGAAAAAGGCTGAAGAGAAGAAAGATAAAAAGGTAAAAGTGCGCCATCGCGACAGCAAAAATGTCGGGAAACGCCGCAAGCCGAAAGAAGCTGAACAGTCGACCAAGGCTGAAGAATAAATCAGCACTCAAATAAAAAAACCGCCTTTATTGGCGGTTTTTTTTCATCCTAAGCTGAGGGAATATCCCACTCAGCGAAAAAATCGCACAGCATCGAGATATTTTCATTTTGCGTTCCATACACTTAGCTTACTTAGCGCCATCTCACTCTAATTCTATGAAATGGAATGATAATAATACCAATTATGAGATGGTTACTCATGATGACATTTTGCACCGCTCAGTAAAAATCTCTTCACTATCAGACGTAAAAAAGGAGCCTTTCGGCTCCTTTTTGCTATTTCTTTATGCCTTTAGCCTAAAATTACAGGCTTTCGGTAAAGGTACGTGCAATAACGTCACGCTGCTGTTCTGGAGTCAGTGAGTTGAAACGCACTGCGTAGCCAGAAACACGAATAGTCAGCTGTGGATATTTTTCTGGGTGCTTAACAGCATCTTCCAGAGTTTCACGGCGCAGAACGTTAACGTTCAGGTGCTGACCACCTTCCACGCGTACCGTTGGTTTAATATCCAAAGGAACTTCGCGATATTCAATTTTGCCCAGTTCGCTTACTGCAACGATCTGGTCTTCTGCGTAGCCTGCTTTTGCACATACACAACGAGCTTCGTTTTTATCTGTATCGAGCAGCCAGAAAGAGTTCATCAGGTCTGCATTATCAGCTTTAGTGATCTGAATACCTTGAATCATTTGTTGCCTCCGTCAATAGAGCAAAAAAATCTGGGATTAATTTCTTAGTTTACGGCCTTAACTTCGGCCATTTGGTAAAACCAATGTTGCCTTGATGTTTTATATACCAGTATAGAGTGGGGTTTTCTTTGATTTAAATCAATTTTTTAAAGGTGCCAATTTTACCAATTTGGGCAAATTTATGTTTTACATCAAATTTACCCCTCTCAAGATGCTTTTTCTATTTTTGTAAATTTTCAAAAATAATTTAATTTACGTACAAAAAAACATCACTTTTGACTGTCTTCTGAAATGGCTAAATTTTCATCACGGTTTAAATTTATCGTCTGAAACGGTAAGCTACGGCTAAATAATTTCCGTATAAACAAAGAGGAAGTGCAGATGACTTCTCCACTAAACTGGCACGACGTCATCGGTGCCGAGAAAGAAAAACCCTACTTTCACGACACGCTCGCTTTTGTTGCCGCAGAGCGCCAAGCCGGTAAGACCATTTATCCACCGCAGAAAGACGTGTTTAATGCCTTCCGTTTCACGGAATTTAACGATGTAAAAGTCGTGATCTTAGGCCAAGACCCCTATCATGGTCCCAATCAGGCTCACGGCCTATCCTTCTCGGTGCGTCCAGGCATCCCAGCGCCGCCTTCGCTGATGAATATGTATAAAGAACTCAAAACCGATATCGAAGGTTTCGAAATACCTCAGCATGGCTATCTAAAAAGCTGGGCTGAACAAGGCGTTCTACTACTTAATACGGTATTAACCGTTGAGCGCGGCCAAGCGCATTCACACGCTAAACTCGGCTGGGAAACGTTCACCGACAAAGTGGTCGCTGCGCTAAATGAACATCGCTCAGGGATTGTCTTCCTACTATGGGGTGCACACGCGCAAAAGAAAGGCAGCATTATTGATACCCAGCGCCACCGAGTTTTAAAAGCGCCGCATCCTTCACCGCTGTCAGCACACCGCGGCTTTTTAGGCTGCCACCACTTCTCACAAACCAATCAGTTATTGATTGAGCAAGGTTTCGCGCCTATTGATTGGCAGCCACGTTTGCCGGAGAACGGCAGCGAAGAGTAAATTTCAGACGAAAAAAAACCAGTCGAACGACTGGTTTTTTATTTTCAGGAAAGACGTCAGGATCACGCTTTCGCTTTAGATACCGCAACCATCGCTGGACGAATCAAACGACCGTTCAAGGTATAACCTTTCTGCATAACCATCATGACGTGGTTAGGCTCGTGTTGTTCAGATTCCATTAGCGTCATCGCCTGATGCACTTCTGGATTAAACGGAACGTTCACCTCACCCACCTGCTCTACGCCGAATTTACGCACCACATCCAGCATGGATTTCAGCGTTAATTCGATACCTTCAATCATAGAGGTCAGTTCTGGGTTAGATTTATCAGCCAGATCCAGCGCACGCTCCAGATTATCAATCACTGGCAGCAGTTCGTTAGAGAACTTTTCTAAAGCGAACTTATGCGCTTTTTCAACGTCTTGCTCAGCACGACGGCGAATATTATCCGCTTCTGCACGGGCACGCATGACAGAATCACGCTCACGCTGAGCGGCTTCCTGCAACTGAGCTTCTAATTCGGCAATACGCTCATCGCGCGTATCAACGACGTCCGCCGCATCGACCTGAGCCTGTTCGTGCTGCTCTTGTCCGTTTTCCATTTCTTGTGAGGCTTGCTCATTCGACATGTTCTGTTCTTTACTACTCATGAAATTCTCCGCGGTTTGGCATTAATCTCGCTACTTGGCTTATTATGGGGATGAAAGCTGGCGATTCAAGAGAACCGCGCATAATGAGAGCCATTAAATTGCGCTCGGTAGGAAAACCACCGTATGAATAAAAAATTTGAATGTATCGGTCTGGTCGGTCACCCGCGTCATCCTGCCGCGCTGGCCACGCACGAAATGCTATTTCACTGGCTTGTAAGCAAAGGCTATCCAGTGATTGTTGAGCATCAAATTGCGCACGATCTAAAACTTGAAAACGCCGAAACAGGCAGTTTGGCGGATATAGGCCAAAAAGCCGATCTCGCCGTTGTGGTTGGCGGCGATGGAAATATGCTCGGCGCAGCCCGCATTCTGGCGCGTTATGATATCAAAGTGATCGGCGTAAACCGTGGAAATCTTGGTTTTCTTACCGACTTAGATCCCGATAATGCCAAACAACAGCTCTCAGACGTTCTCGACGGCGAATATTTTAGCGAACAACGTTTTTTACTTGAAGTGCAAGTTTGCCGCGAACAACAGCAAAGACGCATGAGTACCGCCATCAATGAAGTGGTTCTGCATCCAGGCAAAGTCGCTCATATGATTGAATTTGAAGTTTATATCAATGAAAACTTTGCATTCTCTCAGCGTTCCGATGGGCTGATTATTTCCACGCCGACGGGGTCTACCGCATATTCATTATCTGCCGGAGGGCCTATCCTAACGCCGACACTGGATGCCATTGCGCTGGTTCCGATGTTTCCGCATACCCTCTCAGCTCGCCCGCTGGTGATTGATAGCAATAGCAAAATTCATCTAAGGTTTAGCCATTTCAGTAACGATTTGGAAATCAGCTGCGACAGCCAGATTGCGCTGCCGATCCAGCAAGGTGAAGAAGTCATGATTCAGCGAAGTCAATTTCACCTAAACCTTATTCACCCTAAAGACTACAACTATTTCAATACATTAAGCACGAAACTAGGATGGTCGAAAAAACTTTTCTGAAGAGAATAATTTTTTGCGTTAGCTACTTTACTGTATAAAAAACCAGTTTATACTGTAGTTAAATACAGTTATGTGATTCCGTACAGGGGAATTTCGAATGCTGACGCAGCTGACCATTTCTAATTTTGCTATTGTTCGTGAACTTGAAATTGACTTCCAGCGTGGAATGACCGCCATCACCGGCGAAACAGGCGCCGGTAAGTCGATTGCTATCGATGCGCTAGGTTTATGCCTTGGAGGGCGCTCAGAAGCCGCTATGGTGCGTTTAAATACGCCCAGGGCCGATATCTGCGCACGCTTCTCTCTGGCTGACACACCGTCTGCACGCCAGTGGCTTGAACAAAATCAGTTAGATGACAGCAATGAGTGCCTGCTACGACGCGTCATTAGCGCCGACGGGCGCTCTCGCGGATTTATCAATGGCACTGCGGTTCCTCTTTCACAGCTACGCGAACTCGGCCAACATCTGATTCAGATTCATGGTCAGCATGCGCACCAGCTGTTGCTCAAGTCAGAGCACCAAAAACAGCTGCTCGATGCCTATAGCAACCAATCTGAACTGTTGGCAGAAATGCAAGCCGCCTATCGCCAATGGCACCACAGCTGCCGTCTGTTGGCTCATCATCAAAAGCAGGTTGCCGAACGTGAGTCGCGCAAACAGCTACTGCAATATCAGCTCAAGGAACTCAATGAATTTGCTCCCCAACCCGGAGAGTATGAGCAGATCGATGAAGAGTATAAGCGCCAAGCCAATAGCGGTCAGCTTCTGACCATCAGCCAGCGTGCATTAAACATGCTGTCTGACGCCGACGATGGCAATATTCTCAGCCTATTGCACAGTGCAAAACAAAACGTGTCTGAGCTGATTAGCTATGACAGTCAGTTTTCACCTCTGCTAGATATGTTGGAGGAAGCTTCAATCCAAATATCAGAAGCCAGCAATGAGCTACGCCACTACGGCGATACGATTGATATGGATCCTGCTCGGCTTTATGAATTAGAACAACGGATATCTCGCCAAATTGCGCTAGCACGTAAACACCATGTTACGCCGGAAGAGCTGCCTCAGTTTTATCAGCAGCTTTTAGACGAGCAGCAGTCGCTCAGCCAGCAGGAAAACGACCAAGAACAGCTGGCAGAGAACGTGCATAAACACCATGAATACGCACTTTCGCTCGCGCAACAGTTGCATCAACAGCGAGTAAGTTTCGCGCTAGAGCTTTCTCAGCTCATTACACACAGTATGCATGAACTCTCTATGCCTCATGGCCAGTTTGCAATTGATGTTAATTTCATGCCAGAAGCACTCACCGCAGATGGCGCAGACCGCATTGAATTTAGCGTAACCACCAACCCTGGCCAACCACTCCAAGCGTTGGCTAAAGTGGCTTCCGGTGGTGAGCTCTCACGTATTGCGCTAGCGATTCAAGTCATCACCGCCCAGAAAATGGATACGCCTGCGCTTATTTTTGATGAAGTGGACGTGGGGATCAGCGGGCCGACTGCCGCTATCGTTGGAAAAATGCTGCGCCAACTTGGCGAGTCAACACAGGTTATGTGTGTCACCCATTTGCCTCAGGTCGCCGGATGTGGACATCAGCATTTTTATGTCAGCAAGCACACCGATGGTTCTGAAACTGAAACAACCATGCAATCACTGGATAAAAAAGCGCGTTTGCAAGAGCTGGCGCGGTTGTTAGGGGGAAGTGAAGTCACGCGCAATACGCTGGCAAATGCAAAAGAACTACTTGCCGCATAAAAAACATCAACTTTTTTTGATTCCTGAGGTCATATTGGGGTCTGTTGAGGTTTCCAACTGTTGCAAGGTCGATTATCATCGGCAACCTATGTCCAAAAGGAATGAGATTACTATGCGTTGTAAAATGCTGACTGCCGCTGCTGTGGTTATGGTTACGCTAACCGCAGGCTGTTCAACCTTTGAAAAAGTGGTATACCGTCCTGACATCAATCAGGGAAACTACCTGACTGCTGCTGACGTAGCCAAAATTCACAGAGGGATGACGCAGCAACAAGTCGCCTACACGCTAGGTACACCAATGCTGCAAGATCCGTTTGGAACCAGCACATGGTTCTACGTGTTCCGCCAACAGCCAGGGCATGAGGCAGTGTCTCAAGAGACGCTGACCCTAACCTTTGATGGTAGTGGCCTTCTGACCGGAATTGAAAACACCAAGAAGCTTCCTGAAAGCAAAGAAGACTGATCGACGCCGTGAATACGGTAGGTGTTCGATACCCTAAAAAATAAGGCGCCTACGCGCCTTATTTTTTTGCCCGTTCAGCACGTAAACGACGTAGCTCTTTAGGGTCGGCAAGCAATGGACGGTAGATTTCTACCCTATCACCTTCATGCACCTTATCTGATAATTTGACCGTGCGGCTGTAAATCCCAACCTTGTTTTTCGTCAGGTCGATCTCAGTACGCAATGCTAGCAAGCCAGATTGCTGAATCGCCTGCTCAACATTGGCCCCTTCAGATAATTTAATGCGACGAAGATATTGGCGCTCAGGCAAGGCATATACCACCTCCACATTGATATCAGGCACTGTAGACCTCTTTCGCTCGTGAAGTAAAAGCCTGAACCATATTCCCCGCCAGCTCTTTAAACACTTTGCCAAACGCCAGTTCAACCAGCTTATTAGTAAACTCAAAGTCGAGATGCAGCTCAACTTTACACGCATCATCGCTTAAGGGGATAAAGTGCCAGCCCCCTAGTAACTTGCGGAATGGTCCATCCACAAGCTGCATTTTAATGCTGCTGCTATCAGCCAGCGTATTATGAGTCGTAAACGTTTTGCTTATCCCTGCTTTTGAGACATCAACAGCAGCTGTCATCGAGTTTGGTCCTGATTCTAAAACACGACTTCCTACGCAACCGGGCAAAAACGCCGGATAAGCAGAAACATCGTTGACCAATTGGTACATTTGCTTGGCGCTAAACGGCACCAAAGCAGAACGGCTAATCTGTGGCATATCAATTCCTGAGTAACATAAAACGCACAAATAATACCATTTATCTGTGGACAGAGAGAAACGCGTTAAGCACACTGAGCTAATGTATTAAAAAACAACGACAGCTTAGGGTGAAAGGATGTTCATCCCATGACTGGTTCAGTATAATGGCAGCACTATGACAAAGAAAAAAGCACACAAACCCGGTTCAGCAACGATTGCTATGAACAAACGCGCTCGCCACGAATACTTCATCGAAGAAGAGATCGAGGCGGGGTTGGCGCTGCAAGGTTGGGAGGTTAAGTCGCTAAGGGCAGGTAAAGCCAACATCGCCGATAGCTACGTAACTTTCCGCGATGGCGAAGCATACCTCTTTGGTGCCACTATTCAGCCACTTAATGTGGCATCTACGCACGTGGTATGCGACCCAACACGTACCCGCAAACTGCTACTGAAAAAGCGTGAATTAGAAACGCTGTTCGGAAAAGTTAGCCGAGATGGTTTTACCGTTGTCGCGCTGTCTCTTTACTGGAAAAATGCTTGGTCCAAAGTCAAAATTGGGCTCGCAAAAGGTAAAAAAGAGCATGACAAGCGCGATGATATCAAAGATCGTGAGTGGAAATTAGACAAAGCACGTATCATGAAGAACTCAAACCGCTAAGCTACTGGCTTTGCGGATATATTTTCTGATATAATGCACGATAGTACTTGGGGCTGATTCTGGATTCGACGGGATTTGCGAAGCCCAAGGAGCATGCCGAGGGCGGTTTGCCTCGTAAAAAGCCGCAAAAAAATAGTCGCAAACGACGAAAACTACGCACTAGCAGCTTAATAACCTGCTCAGAGCCCTCTCTCCCTAGCCTCCGCTCTTAGGACGGGGATCAAGAGAGGTCAAAACCAAAAGAGATCGTGTGGATACCTTGCTTGGGGTTGAAGCATTAAATCTAATCAAGCTAGTTTATTAGTAGCGTGTCTGTCCGCAGCTGGTAGGCGAATGTAAAGACTAGACTAAGCATGTAGTGCCGACGGTGTAGTAATTTCGGACGGGGGTTCAAATCCCCCCAGCTCCACCAAATTCTTAGTTGATGGTTACCAGAGCTATTCAACGAAGTCCTAGAAGCCCGCATAGCGTAAGCCCTGCGGGCTTTTTTGTGCCTTCAATTTGTAAGATGCTGTTTGTGCGCTACAGCCCACTTTTTTACTCAAATTAATAATCTTACGTAATCAATGGAAGTAGGTGACTATCTTCGTTCGATTGCTCCTGCAATACCTATATGGCTAATCCCATATAATCTGGCTCTAGCAATCCAACTCAAAAGTGGCAGCTTTACAACTAAAGATAAGATGTTGAAGCCATACATCAGCATCAACACCGAAAAAAACTAGCCCTTCGTTTTCTTATGTTTATACAGCAACTCATCGGCTATAATTTGTGCATTGCTCAGTGTATCACCCGCTTTCATCTGATAACAGCCATAGGAGAAATTCACAATAGCATCTGTATCGCCCACTTTTAACTTCTGCTTGATTAGGTCGATAGTGACAAAACCACGCTCAATGTCACAATCAATGAGAATAATACAGAATTCATCCCCACCCAGCCGAATACCGTAATCACTCTTTCTTATAGCGGTTTGGATTGCGTCTCCCAATAAAGTGATTGCTTTATCCCCCATGTGATGACCCAGAGTGTCATTGATGGTTTTTAATTTATCGCAATCAAGCGCAATAATAGTGACTGGAGTGTTTTTCTCAGTTAACGACTTTAAACGAGCATCCAGAGTTTGTGTCAGTATTTTTCTATTATATAATCCCGTCATTGAATCCGTTATGTTTTCCAATGAAAGTACTTCGTTCTTAGATATTTGATACTTTAAATATCTACAGAGAGCATATGTTATAAATATATATAAATAAAAAGGAAAGCGTTATTCAAAATAAAATATTGAACATCTAACTTAAGATGAACAGTATAATACCGAGTAATGTCTTTGTCGTAGGTTAAAATACCAAATAATTGTTTATCGGGCTGGTTGAAATTAATCTCTTCAGATGAGTTTCTATCTATAACTGAAAGCGTGAGGTATTTCCATAAGAAAGGACGATCAAACGTATAGAATGCCTTTGCGAGCTCATTGATACTCACATCAGTCACAATTATACCTTTAAGTTTTCCACCGAAAAACAAAGGTGTGATCATGCTAATTATTTTTCACCGGTATAACCATCATTATATATATGCGATGTAATACTTTGTCCATCATGCAAACTCCCCAATGCTTCATCATCAATTTTGATGCTTCTGGCATTGTTATCTACATCAATAAACTCTCCATTATAGCGCAACCAGTTATTGAATATATATTGAGAGCTATCCACTAACTTATTGATATATATGTATTGATTCTCAAAATCAATATAGTATCTAATGCTATCTTGTACCTTCCAATGGTAATTAGAAAAGCTGTACTCGTGAGAAATGGCTTCTTCTTGACTATTAAACTTCGCAAGATACTTTATGTCTCTTGCCCAATCTTCGCAGGATGCATTTTTAGTTTGTAGTGTCCCAGCTAGTTTTGGATATTTATGCCCAGTCAAATTTAAACCATAAATATCATTTATGCTCTCCATCTTGTTACAGATACTTAGCACATTTGAATCTGTTCTTTTATTTTTATACTCGGAAATTGAAAACGACTTTATTAAATTCAGTGCTATTTTTTGATTTATATATTCTTCAGCAAAGATAGCAGATCGGCCTTTATCTACCGTATAGCCCAGATAATTTTTTAAGCCTTGGTAGTCATTCCATAAAAAGAATGCCAGAACCATCGTTGTTAATGACATAGTAATAAAAATTCCCTTTTTATAACTTTTTGTCAGCAACATATTAAAACCCCTTGAGATTATTCTACAAACAATGCAATTTTGTACATATTAACAGCCATCTACAATATATTAGCAATGATACGAAATTTAATCTCTTTAATAGTGAATTTGTTATATGAGCATAGCGATTTCTTTTGCTTTTGATGGCTTAATAAACACAATCATAACGAGGCTATACTTATAGCATGCATATTATTGTGCTTTTCACTGGTCTTTATTGTCGTGGCACGCGTTTAATTCGTCCAAACATCGATAGGCATGCAGAGGATTAAATCTCACCTATTGAATAAAAAATACGCCTAGCGCTAGGTTTCCCCCTTTTCATCGTATCGCTATTCATTGTAATCATTACTGTTTTCTCTTGAAATACGATTAAAAAAGGTTAGTGTACCTGTGTTCACTCACGTTTCAGTCGTTCGATGTTCTCTGTCTTTGCACTTCTAGGAAGGTTCCTTTGTCCAGTCCCACGTTAAAACAGCGCAGCCTCGCCCTCTTTGTTTTCTTTTTCTTACCCGGCGTATCAATGGCGTCATGGGTGACCAGAACTCCCGCAATACGAGACAAACTTGGTGCATCCACCGCAGAAATGGGGCTTGTTCTTTTTGGCCTGTCGGTTGGGTCAATGGCTGGTATTCTCTGCTCGGGCTATTTAGTACAACGCTTTAGTACTAAACCGGTTATTGCTGCTGGGACTGGCTTAGTTATCGCCGGTATTTTACTGGTTGCCCTCGGAGCCTTTTTCTCATCGGCTATTGTCGTTTCATCTGGGCTGTGCCTGTTTGGCGCCGGTATGGGCTCGGCCGAAATAGCCATTAACGTCGAGGGAGCCGACGTAGAACGCATATCTCATCGCCCTCTTCTTCCTATGCTACACGGCTGTTTTAGCTTAGGAACACTGGTTGGTGCGGGTATTGGCAACGGGCTTACCTCAGTAAATTTCCCCATTCAGTGGCACCTTTTATTAATCGGCGTTATTTGCGTTCCTGCAACGTTATGGGCATTAAAATCTGTACCGAAGGGAAATGGTCTGCATTCTGTTGAGGATGCACAAGATGGAAATCAACCCACACGGACTAAAACAAATGTTTGGCGAGATAAGCGCCTGTTGCTTATTGGCCTCATCGTCCTTGCCATGGCACTGGCCGAAGGTTCAGCTAACGACTGGTTGCCGTTATTAATGGTAGACGGCCATGGTTTTAGCCCTACTTCAGGCTCGTTAATTTATACAGGTTTTGCCTTAGGGATGACGGTTGGGCGCTTTTGTGGCGGATATTTCCTGCGTCGCTTTGGTCGCGTAAATGTGGTTCGAGGCAGCGCTATCTTCGGCGTCATCGGTTTAGGGTTAATCATTTTCGCTGAAAATACGTTTTTAGTCAGCGCTTCGGTTTTATTCTGGGGCGTAGGTGCTTCACTTGGCTTCCCTCTTACACTGTCAGCCGCCAGTGATATAGGACCAAACCCTGCGGCTCGTGTTAGCGCTGTAGCAACCACGGGCTACATTGCATTTTTGGTTGGGCCACCATTGCTAGGCTTTTTAGGCGAACATTTGGGATTGCGCTCCGCCATGATTGTAGTGTTGGCATTAGTCGCTTTTGCAATTTGGTTAGCACCCGCCGTTGGCGAACCACCTAAATCAGAAGCATGATAGCTCAAGTTCTCATCCGTCTATTTTTAGCCGGATGAGAACTTGATTCCATAATATTTATCGCGTTGCACATCATCCCCATTCTGTTTGGCATCCCTCTCTCATTCTCTTTCTTCTCCATTTGTTGGCATGTTTTAACGCGATATGCTGGCCATTGAACTGGCGTAACGCATCGGAAACGCTATTCCGATCAGGCGCCAATAACGACACTTAGCCTAATGGCATATTCAGGAGTGAGTCATGAAAGACTCGACCATACAGATCCTACAAAACAGCATGTCATGCCTGCATCAGGTGATTAAAATAAATACACAAATTGGGCTCCACGGCAATTTTCTCGATGTGCTGGCATTAAGTTTTAATCTGTTAAATATGAGCAACAATGAATTAATCCAGCTTCAGCAAAGACAAGACGCACTGTCATGCCACTCTGTGGGTTTAGTCATCCAACAATGCAGCGCCCTGTTATGGATGGTGCTTGAATATGCGAGCACGCAGATGGAACAAGCTAGCGTTGATACGCTGGCCGATATATATCTACATACGCATTATCTCGCTCGGTCAATATCTGGCATGTCGCCCACGACATAAGCAAAACTCCAGCCACATCATGGCTGGAGTTTATATTTGAACATGCTTATCTATTTGACTCTTAGGGCTTATAAAAACAGTGCCCAAATAAAACAGATAATAAAAAGTACCAAAGCAGCAGCAGGGATCCAAAAAGCCTGATCGGACGTTTTCATCACGTTTTTTCTTAAACTCATTTATTTCACCATGCCTTGATGAACACTCAATCTCTGCGGCAGCAGGTAATTATGAATAAACCTTACTGAGACATAGCCAATCACTAGCGTTGCAATCACGGCTTCTACCGTCGCCATCATATGCAGTTGACGCGCATACTCCGCGGCTTGTGGGTAACTGCTCACTAGGTTGGCCATTTTATAAAGTGCAGTAGCACCAATCGCCATTGGGAACGTAAAAGCGGCATAACCAGGGCTAAACGGCAATCGCATTAAACGGAAGAAGGCACAATAAATAACAATGGTCATCAGCAATGCTATGCCAAGTAATACTGCACAAATCAGCAATGAAGGCTCTTTGACAACGCTCAGGTAACCCGCCAATGACAAACTAGCAGGTGCAGCCATAATGGCTATCGTTGGTTTTGCCACATCGGGCACTTCAGCACGAAACATAAAGCGGTAGATCATCATTGGCAGCATCAGCAAATAACTCACCATTCCTATTGCCAATAGAATCAATGCAAACTCTGTATAAGCCTCACCTGGGCAAGTCACATCAGCCACAATAATGCCCACCGGCGGCACAAACCAGCTCGGAACTAAATGATGCAGCTTAGGTTCTTTCGCTCGGTGATAAATGAAAAGCGACAGCGAGGCCAGATGAACAATAACAGCCCCCAGCCAAAGCACCTGGCCCGCCGTCGGCATATAGTTACCCAACGCCTTAGAAACCACCATTGCAGCCATTGCAAAGGTGGGAACAATGCTTCCCACCACCGGATGTTTAAGATCTTGAGTCAGCGTATCTGGGTGAAAAATAAAGCGAACAGCCAGCACAGCAAGCAATAGCCCAGCAATCAATGCGCCCACGTTTTGCCCTACACTGTGAAGCGGCAAAGCATTCTCTAAACACCATCCCAAGCTAGCAATCCCCAGCGCTAAACCCGCTACGGGAGTTGGCAATCCTCGAACCTTATGATGTAGGTATCTCAACATGTCATCACCTCGATTTTTTTCATTTTTCTGCAGTAAAAACTATAGCCATCCGCTATCATTTAAAAAATCGAGTTATTTTTTACATCAGGTTTAGAGAAACTAAACGATGAACATTACCTTCAAACAGCTTTCCGTCTTTGTCGCCATCGTCCGCAGCGGCAGCATGACACTCGCCGCAGAAACTCTCTTTATGACAAAAGGAGCCATCTCACAGACATTGGCTGAACTAGAGAGTCAGCTAGGAGTACGGCTCTTTGACCGACAACATGCACGCTTATATATCAATCATGAAGGGCAAAAGTTGCTGCCTGTTGCCGACGAACTTTTGTCTCGAATGCAGGGGGTCGAGCAGTTATTCGGAGAAAATAGCCAAGATACCCAGCTAAAGGTGGGCTGTACCAAAACTATCGGCAGCTATCTTCTACCTGACATGCTAAAGGGATTTGAAGAACATCAGGGCTGGTTGCCACAATGTAATATCGCCAACACACAAAAAATCAGCACTATGGTCAGCCATTTTGAAATTGATGTCGCTTTACTGGAAGGGCCCGCCAGCGAACCCAACCTTATTTGCGAGCCATGGCTAGAGGATGAAATGGTAGTCATCGCCGGTAAAAACCACCCGCTCGCCAAACAAGAAACGGTTTCATATCAGGTACTGAGTCAAGAACGCTGGCTCCTACGCGAGCCAGGATCCAGCAGCCGTGCCTTCTTTGATAATCAGTTGGCTCTGCATTTAAACAATCCACAAATCGCCCTTTCACTGAACGCTTTTGACGCCATTCTGTCTTGCGTTGCTCATCACTTAGGCATCACTTTCATTTCAAAACGAATGCTACAGCATTCATTTTATGCAGGGCATTTTGCGCAATTGCATACCGAGGATCGGTTTATGCGGAGGTTCACTCTCTGCTACCACAAAAACAAGTTTATCTCGCCAACATTAGCAAGCTGGCTAAGCTTCAGTCACTCATGGACCCAGTCTTAGATAACGTGGTTGGTCATACTCAAGCGACAGCAAGCCTGCCTAATAAACATAACAACCTGTTTTTAAATGAAAATATTTCCAAAAGAGAGAAACTTAGGCGCTAGCGACATTTAATAGCTTTTTATGCTAAAAAACATGAACAAATCAGAAAATTTGGTCGCATTATAAATATAAGATCGCTCATACGATAAATTACCTCGCATTTTATTTCACATCGCAAAGTTGGTTTTTACCTGCATATGAATACGTTACCCTTACTGCGCTCAAAATATCTCCCAACGTCATTTGAGCTGCGTTAAGCCAAGGAGATAAATTCCGTTTTATGTGGTAACGAGTTAATAAAATGAAAATACGCCTTTGCGACGTAAAATTATTTCTTTTGGGAGTTTTGCTCTCTATTAATGGCTCTGCGTTTGCAGCTTTAGCCCCGGTGAGTGGCGGTCAGGCAAAAGATGACTCCAAAAGCACCCTATACATTCGCGGTAATATATTTGAACCCGCCGCCTGTAAAATTAACCAAAACAATAACCTCGATGTGGATTTCAAGCGCATCGCACTGAAGAAAATCGACGGAATTGCTTTTGCCAGCGTAACCCCAGTCGATATCGTATGCAGTATCACGTCAGGGGCAACCGTACAGTTGGAGTTTCAGGGTACTTCCTCGGGTAAAAACAATTACCTAAAAACAGACCTCGATAATCTGGCCATTGCCCTTTCAGACGATACCACCGGCAAAAATATCGATCTGAATACATTCTTTACCATTCAGAAAACACAGACGATTCAACTACGCGCGGTGCCAACAAAAATATCTGATGCAGTGGAATTAAAAGAAGGCGCATTCAAAGCCACATCCACGCTGATTACACGCTATCTCTGACAGGTGATAAATGAAACACGCTTTATTTTCAAAACTTCATGGAAAACGCCTGCTACCCCTTGCGGGATTATTGTTCGCATCGTTTCATGCTTCTGCTTTCGACTGCGTTGAAAACGGCACCAACGTCGTCGACAAACCCGCTATTGATATTGGCGAGTTAGCGATTCCCGCTAACGTGCCCGATAAAACCAAAGTATGGGAATCCAACCCTATTACGGTTACCGCATTCTGTAACAATAACGTTAATTCAAATGTAAAAGACTACGTCACATTCTATTTTAACCCAAAATCGATGTCTCTCGGTCAGGGGCTAAAACTTGGGGTGACGTATGAAGGAAAAGATCTCGAGCAAGAAGGTCAAGGTTTACAGGTACCCGGCGGCGGCCCAGTTTATAAACAAGGCTCAGGCACGCCAACCTCTAAGGTCGTAACCGTGACCTTCCGCCTTTATATTCGCGTAGACGGTAAACCGCCAGCTTCAGGACACTATCAGGGAGCCGATCAATTTGTCGTCTTCCAGCTCGATGGAACCGGTGGGATAAACTACCAACCCAATGCTAAAAACCTCAAATACTCTTTATCGGGCTTAACGGGAACGCGTTTTTTAAGCTGCGGTGCACAGATAAAACTCTATCCAGAAAATCAGAATCTCGACTTTGGGGATATTGACCGAACAACCCTCAGCAGCGGTAGCGTACTCTCAAAAGATTTCAGCGTAAAAGCGGTCAAGGAAGGCGGATGTCTAGAAGACTTCTCCTTAACCTCTGAGTTCTCAACGACTGAAACCCTACTTGATAGCACACATATTAATTTAAATAACGGTGTAAAACTCAGTTTTACAGACCAAGATAGCAAAACCGTTGAGTTCAATAAATATACTAATTTCGGCAGTATGAAAGGTATTACAGAGCTGAGTAAAAACTACAAAGCCAATATTCAGGTGATACCAGGTCAAACGATTAAAGCTGGGCCTTTCGTGGCAACGACGATCGTTAAAGTCAATTATTATTAACTCATTTAGAAAAATCCTAATATTTTTATTTTCCTAATTGATATTTAGAGATTAATACGTAGAAACGCAGATGAGGCTGCCCCCATCTGCGCTATTATTAATACACATATTAAATTCATCGATTGATCGTTAGGATTTTTCCATTGCAAAATGCCGCAAAAAATACTCCGTGCATAAATATGCTCAGAGAAATGAAATGCGACAGTCTACCCGCTAAAGGAATAAGCGCAAAAGCTAATAATCAACGATGGGGTCTAGCTCTAAAATTAGCGGGTTGGAATACACCAGCGTAGAGAATTGCTACGGCCAGCTCCTCCTTGATAGCAATTTACCTTACCTTCTCCAACAAGCTGTAATAGCCAGTGGCGCGTAACATAAATACTTTCACCGCTTTCTTCTGCAACCTCTCTGGTTTTTGGCCAACATGATTCAGGAAGATAAGGGTCTGTACTGCGAGTTTCCCCCATCCTAATTGAACATATTTTACCCAGATTCATGTAGATTCTTTCTTTCTTCGTTAATTTATCCATTTCCAACTCCATTGACTCGTTATCGTTGAACGTTATGTGTCTTTGTTGTTGCTACCGCACGTGCGGCAATTCTACCGTCCCTGGCGGATACTTCTCTCATCGTGGATGAGGGTCCAAAATCAATTCCATCAAAGCGCGACAGTATGAATTAGTTTCTCGTGCAAACGACGTTTATTATTCAACTCAACCGCCGGGGTATTTAAATAAAAAAGACGGCGACGACCAGAGACATATGTGAGCCTTTCTTCGTAGAGTTTCATCAAAGTCAAAAGCTCTGCATCGCTGTTCAAATTAAACTTATGCATAACAGAACGTTTATGGCTGCTAACGGTTTTAATATTTAAAGAAAGTATCCATGCAATGCGCTCAACGCTAAAACCTAAGCATATATAGCGAACTACCTTTTCTTCTTGAGGAGAAAAATAGAGCGCTTGGCACTCTTGGCAGTTACGAACTCTCTCTTCTTCAAACTGCACATGCTTCCATGCCTGCAAAACCTTTAGGCTCAACGCATTCAGCGCTTCTCTACGGCTAACAAAAAGCACACTTTTCAAACAATCAGGTAACCGAGACAGCGGTGGTTGCGCGGCTTCACTACATACCGCAATCAACAGCGAGTTCGCCTTACGATGTAACAACTCATGATGACAAACTTGAGCACCACCATTTTGAAATATCTTTACTACAATATCGGATGCAGCCAGGTTCTCTTGACTGGTTTCGAGTAATTCAAGCGTTCCATAATCACTTGAGGAAAAGTTTTTCTTTATAAAATGCCACAGACCTTCACGGTAGAATGCATTATCATCATCAATCAAAACTCTAATCATCTTGTCACCCGGAAGCTTATTACTGGATTATTGTTTCTGGCCAAAGATAGCCTTGTAAATGGCTAGCACCTGAGCGAGCAGCAATATCCCTATGCTGTAAAGTTTCAATGCCTTCAATTAATACGTTAGATGTTATTTGATAACACCTTTTGACTAGTTGATTGAGTTCGAGTGGCGAAAACTGAGTACGCCAAAAGGCATACTTATCAATTTTGATACCATCAAAGCAAAAATTAAGCTCACACACCGTAGACAATAATGGTTCATCAAGATCGTCGAGCCAAACGGCGATATGATGTTCACGCAACCATTCGAGATTTCTGACTAATTGCGTTTTTTCCACATCATTCAGGCCCACTAGATTTTCAGGATCCTGCAACTCAATCACCAATTTTTGCGCTGAAGACACCTGAATTTTATTTTCTAATTCCGTACTCAATAGATCGCGGACAGATAAATTTATAAAATAATGGTATCCAGTAGGATTGCTGGCGACCTGTTTAACCTGTTGGTTGAAAATAGAAATGAGTATATTTTCTGGTGCATGCTGAAAATAATATTCAGAATCGACATCATCGGTAAAATAGCTAAGCACCTCATAACCAATAATCGAGTCGGTTTTCAATTCAACGATAGGCTGAAGTTTAATTCCTGCTGGCGACTGATGGTTAAACATAGTCATTCCATCTCCCTTGGTGATATTGCTATCGGCTCTTGAAAACGGGGATCATGAGAAAATATTTGACTCGCCTCATGACGCTGTTTTTCTGCCTCACCGGCTTTATTACTGAAACGCAATATAGCAATACGATAGGCATATACATTTTGATCAATATGGTGTGACAGATATTGCTGCGACCATGTGATATAGCTCTGTAAGAGCTTAGGATCACGGCTAACGTTATATTGCAAAAGCTGGTTCACCTGACGATCGTAATCAATACGTTCTTGAAATATCCAAGGTTGCCAAAGCTGTTGTTCTAATCGAGGGAAATCGATATTGACCTGTTTTAGCTGTAGTTGTTCAGCTTTGGTTAACAGCATTTGAGTTTGCAACGTTGAAAGCATGATCCCCAAACCGCCACACGCCCCCACTAATGACACCGCTCGAATAGTCCTCGCAATTTGCGGTTTCATTACAACGTGCGGCATCGAGAGCGCAGAGTCTGTTAGGCTTAACAACAGCAAGAAAATCAGCCAGTGACCCGTGGACATATAAAATGGATATTCCAACTGGGTATGCACCGCGAAAGGCAGCATCAGCAGCCATAACGTAAACAGGCTTTTATCCGTTCTCCGCCAAGCCAGTACCATTAATCGGAAATAAGCGATGGCCAAAAGAATATATGCTGCCAGCGCTGCAACACCGCCCTCAGCCCAGCCAAACAACAACTCGTTATGCGGGTGAGTGATAACGCCCATTCCGGTTATCGGTGGCGTCATACCAAGAGCAAAGTGAGCAAAGCTGTACTCGAAACCGCCATATCCCCAGCCAAGGATTGGATGATTCATAATCATCGCCAGCGTGATCTGCAAGATCTTCCAACGCTCCAGATTTGAACCATCATGAGAGACGGGGATAACCAATCCAGCACCCAGTAACAGCGTATAGCCAAGCAATATGCCGCTGATAATTAAGCCGATAAACGCAGTAGTCCGACGCGGTTGATTCCTTATACGCAATGCAAAGTTAATCAGCACAACGGCTATCGCACCGATATAGCCAGCACGCGATTGAAGCAAAACGAGCATCGCTGGCAGCAAAACCAACGCAGCTAACTGCTGTAAGTGAATGAGCCGATGAATCACTGAACTCGCTTTATTTCTGATGCTTAGCGATTGAGGTAAATAGAGCAGATGCAACGAACAAGCCAGCCCCGTGGCCATAAACGAGGCCATCACATTGACCTGACGAAACACGCCGGTTGGCCTAACACCCTCATCCCCTAGCGCCATCAACCCGGAGTTAGGCGGCAGCATCGTGAGCTGAATAAATCCGATGACACTCTGCATCAACGTCGCAAACAGCAAGAAATTAAGCAGCAAAACGCGCCAGCGAGCGCTAAACCGGCATTGCAACAGGGTGAAATAAAAGAGCATTCCGGCCACGACACCAGCCATTTGCAGCAGCGCATCTTTAAGCCACTTTTCTGGTGTATAAAACAGAGGAAGTAACAGCAACAATATGCCGACAGTAATTAATTTTGATGTGGTTGTCGTAATAATGGATTGATGGCGATTAAGTAACCAATAAGCAAGAACAGATAACGCGATAAATATCCAAGCAACAGTATTCCCCGGCACCCGTAACCCGCTACCGCCCATGCTTGGAATAAAGACATGCATCGCTAACGCTAAATAAATTAGCAACATGACTGAAATGGCTTTTCGGTTAATCACTTGCATTCTTTACTCTTAATAACGCTTTACGCTATATCGATTGGAAACACCTTTCGATAGGTATATCGACTAGGGATATTCAAGATGAAACTCGGCTGTCGTATTAAAATCCCCTTCAGTAATGCTATGGTCAGTGATACTTTTTGGCGACGCCTGTAAAAATGCAGCAAACTTAAAGGAATTAGCGCCTTGGCTCAGGCTGAATTTAGCCGACCCCGTATTCAGTGGGATCAGCGTGGATGGGTTTTGCACATCGCTAGATACCGACTCTATACCGATTGCCAATCCTTTAACCTGAGCACTTTTTAAAGAAAGATATCCTTTTTGATCGCCATCTTCTGCACCAATAAAAGACACCAACACCGTTTTCGAAATTGAAACGTCGCAGTTTTTAAGGCCAATGCTGAAAGGCTTGGAATCAGAGCGGCCTGCTGAATAAAATGTCTTGATAGCTGTAACACCAAAATCAACACTCTGCCCATCAGAGTTAATATCAACCTCACAAGGTTCACTAACAACTTCACCATGAAAGTTAATATCTATCGTTGCCCATGAAGTGCTTGAAAATAGCGCTAAACATAGCAAGGCTAAAAACTTCATATTCATTTTCCTCAGCATAACTACGAGCGCATATTTACGTTTAAGACATTTTATTGGTACGAAATATCTATATTAACCGTGGTGTGAAACTCACCTTCGATCAGTTCCTCAGGAACACGCTCCAGCATGGCATGCATCACTAGGTCCATATTTCCTTGAGACATAATCATCGGTTCACTATGCTCGCCAGGGATCAGCTGACGATGTTTGTCATCTTCCAGCCGCAAGCCAACCCCCTTTGCGGAGCCAAATATCTTCATCAGATATTTATTGTTGTCACTTTCCACGCCGTTTACGGTGATATAGGAAACCAACTGCCCAGGGAGATAGGTGATATTGCCACCGTGTATATTGTCTCGTGGTGAGTTACCTACAACGCCGCAGTCCTTCAGTCGGATATGCACCGCCACAGGATCGGTTCGATTTCCCACCCGATTCAAACTCACACGGGAAATCGTTCCTAAACTCACCGATTGTTCTTTCGATTCCATTTCCAGCACGCAGGTTGGTTCCGTTAATGCGCCCTGCACTAGGAGCTCGCCATGCATACCAAACACATCCCAGCCATCAATGCCTTCTGCATTAGCCAGTCGCAGATCCAACGCGGAGATCCCTCCTGAAAGCAGAAAGATCCACAGCGTTGTGCGAGCAAACTTTAGATATGAAGTGCGCATAGCATTCACCACTAGCCTTGGTTGGCAACGGCACGGCACTCGCTACCACTACAGGTAAATTTCAATTCAGGACGACCGCCAAAATCGTTGATGTAGGTGACATATGGCGTGGCATAAACGGGCGAAACCGCCTTAAGAGTCGATTTTGGTGGCACCATTACAGGGCGAAAATCATTGGCTGAATCCGATTTTGCCTGCCCAGAAATACCAATCACGGTCAGGTAATAAGGCGTTGGGTTATGGATCTGATAGCCATCGCCCACTTTCGTCAGCACCACTTTTTCCTGCCAAATAACATCTGAATCGATCGCAATCGGCGCAGGGCGATAAAACAGTTTGATCTTGGTTTGCAATGCAATCTGCATCACGTTTTGTTTAGTGCTACGCGGCGGGATTTCACGCACGTTAAAATAGAATACGGATTCGCGATCCTGTGGAAGTTTGGCAACTCCAGCCATAGCATTGATTCGGATCTGGCTCTTAGCACCGGGTTCAACGCGTTGAACAGGCGGCACAACCACCAGAGGATCGGTAATCTTCTGGCCATTGCTATCTTCCACCCATGACTGCGCCAAATAAGGCAACTGAGTATTATCGTTGCGAATATTCAGGCTGATCGACTTTTGGCTACCGTCAAAAATAGCGCGGGTACGATCGAGAGCAATAGCAGCCTCTGCTGCCTGAGCAGCCAGTAACAAGACGAAGCCTAATGATAAAGTTTGTTTTAATTTCATAATCTTATTGCTCTTCATGGATGTTATCTGTCGGTTCTATAGCAGCGCTATTTTTCGCTGCCGTGGATGTTTGGCTTTGCGCTACCGTGTGGCACGGTAAAAGCAGCTGCTCCTGATCTCGCAAGGTTTTAGGAATAGATATCGCGCACTGTGTTGCGCCATCCCATAACACGTCGAGTGACTCTCCGCCCTGCAAGCCGGTTAACCAAGCTATGCCGCCATCACCAACGATCGCCAATTCCTTGCCTTCACTATTTCTTACGCTGGCGCCAAACGGCGGATGGCTACCATCGGCCATTGCCAATACCGCCAGTGCCTTCGCACCTTTGGTCACGCCAAATTTACGATAACCAATTGCCCCGTCGGTCAACGCGGAGTCCACAACGGAACGGCTAGAATCCACGTCGTCGGCCATTTTGGTTAAGTCAATGCTGGTTGAATTACGGTAATAGCTGTTCATATCCGTAATCACCCCAATGCCGTAACCGTTGGTATGCACGCGACCGCCGTTAATCGGAACGCCGCCAACACCTTCGGTATCCACCATCAAGCGAGTACCGCCGCTGATCCCGCCAGAATGTAACGCCGCGCCTTTCGCCGTAATCGTGGCGCCGCCCTGCATCGTCATCCCCGCTGAGGTGTAGTTGCCCTGCGAATAAGCGGCATTGGCGCTCATATCAGCGAAGTCACCGCGGTGGCTGTAATAACCATTAAACTGTGTACGGGTGCTTTCATCGCCGCCGCTGCTAACACCGGTAGACACTCGGTAGTTGTTGTTATTATCAACACGGTCGTAATAGCTCACGTTCTGGCTATAACGGTTATTGCTGTACTGGCCGTCGTAGCCGATTGATGCAGAATTCCCCATCGGAATAGATAGGCTGACAAACACGGCATCATCATTACGTTCGCTAATCTTGCTACGCGTGGCTGAAACGTTGAGAGACACATTTTTCAGTGAAAACAGGCTCACATACGTGCTTCCAGACAAGCTGTATCGGTCATCCGTTGGCTGATCCCAATAGGTCTGATGGCTATAGCTGAAGTAAAAACTCAGTCCGACTTCAGAGAAGTTCTTGTTCGCCGTGATGGTATACAGCTCTTTATCGTGACCTGAGTTTTCCTCGTGATAGCGCGCGTCGAGGAATTCGCCCATCGACATATAGTCACGCTCGGAGAAGCGGTAGCCCGCAAAGGTCACTTCACTGTCGTACTCATCAAAACGTTTGGAATAGCTCAAGCGCCATGACTTCCCTTGACGTTTCTCTTCGCTGGGTAAACGAGCAAAAGACTGCGTCACGTCGGCAGAAATCGCACCGAGTAAAAACAGATCACGCCCAATACCCATCGACGCTGAGTTGTAATCACCCGCAAGAATGCTACCGCCATACAAAGACCAACTATTGGCAATCCCCCATGAGAATTCACCGGTGGCAAAAGTTGGGCCTTGTATATGATGTTCGTAGGTTGACGGACGCCCCATCGCGAACTTATAGCGCACCATTCCGGGGCGGGTCAGATAAGGGATCGTCGCGGTATCAACCTGAAAGGTTTGAACCGTCCCATCCTGCTCCTCAACCTTTACGTCAAGTTTGCCGGTCACCGCGCTACTCAAATCTTGAATACGAAATGGACCTGACGGCACCGTGGTTTCGTACAGCACACGTCCTTGCTGAGTCACCACAACCTTGGCGTTCGTTTTAGCAATCCCAGAAACTTCCGGCGCATAACCACGTAATGCAGGAGGCAGCATTCGATCATCGCTGCTCAAAGACATCCCGGTGTAGCGCCAAGAGTCAAAAATACTGGATGAGAGATAGTTCTCCCCCACCGATAGCGTTGAGCGCAGCGTCGGAAGCGCGCGATACATATAAACGCGGCTCCAATCCATATTGTGCTCGCTGCTCTGCGATGAGCCTGAAGCACGGCTATAGCTGCCCTGATAGTCACCACGTAAACGCCAAGCGCCTGCGTTTGCCCCGACGGTTCCGCTTATGCTGGCATTTTGGCTATTGCTGCCTTCATTAGGGCGACTCATCGACGCATTCAGGCTGTAGTCCAGCAGCAAGCCGGGGATCCCTTCATCCCAACGCGATGACGGAACCCAGTTCGGATCGCTGTACTCAATCCATGCCTGCGGAATAGAAAGCTGCAAACTTGAGTTCGATAAGTCACCGCGAACCGTTGTACCGTCAAGCTGGCTAAAATCCGCACACTCTCCCTGATGCCAGTAGGTCACCTTATTTAATGCGGCGGGTTTCAGTCCCAATTCACTGACTATTTGCGGTGAAACGCAGGCTTCACTGCTGTCTGGCTCGTTATCACGTGGGTAGTAATTAAAGGGATACTCACCCACGTTTTGGTCATTGACTCTCAGCCCTAACTGATACAGACCCGGCAAGATATAGTTGGCTTTTGAGAAACGAGAAAAGTCGATATTCGCCTTATCTGCGGTATCTAGCATATCCGTATTAAATTCCACGGCCTTGCTGGACATACTGGTGCTAGCCAATGCAAACGCCATGGCCAAACTGATTTTATTGATATGGAATGTAGACATTACCGTCTCTATTATTTTCTAGCCCAGATGTACCAAACAAAAACAGTTCTTACAGAAAACCATTCACCTAATGAGCGCATAACATGAAGATAGAAACCGGTTTGAAATTCGTTTTTATGCGCAAACTCCCCCTTACCCGATATGAGGTAATGATGAGGAGAGTAATTATTTTTCTATAAAATCTTTTTTTATAAATATTCCACTTTGAACTTCACAATAACGCTGTAACTCCCAGCGCGTAACTCGTGCTTATTTCGCTGAATCGCCAGCTTATAATTCAAATCCATCGACCCCACATTCAGTGGAATATCCGGTAAGGCTTTCCCCGGCACAATAGTATTACCTGCCCCATCCTTTAGGATCAGACCAATTCCGCTGGCCTCTCCATGAATACTGAGCAAATTAGCTGTATCATCTCTCACCCCATCAAACGTGAGGTGCACACTTTTAAAATCAGGGCGCAAATTATCCTGAGATGTCAGTTCACAGTTTTCCAATTTGATGACAAATGCTTTTTCTGGGCCTTGCCCAGTGCGTGCAAGCTCGCTAACGGGTAGAGAGCCTAAATCAATCACCTGTTCTAATGACCCAGAAGAAATACTGCATGCGGTTGCCACCAAAGTGCCGCCCATTTTGACGCGCCCTTGCTGAACACCCATAGCTCCCGCCGTTGTTACAACTAAAACCATAAGGGCACAGAGCGTACGGACCACCATGCTATCTCTCCTGCTAAGTCACACTTTGAAATAAGGGCGTTGCCATCAACGCCCTCATCCATGACCACAACATAATTTTTAAATAATCTTTCCTATAATCAACAACTAAGAAATCTCAGTGCGCTTACAGTTCCAATTATTCAAGAGCAATTAGTTGTAAGTAATCACGAAGTCAGTCTGGCTGGTGAAGTCACCTGCGGTGATAGAAGAACCTGAAGCACCTGTTGCCTGAACGTATGCTTTAAAGTCGAGTGAGTTTTCGCCTTGGATCAGGGTCTTAACTTCAGTTTCTTTACCCAGTTCGAAATCTTTACCGTTCGCATCAGAGATACCAACACCCACGCCTGACGCGGTGCTGCTGACAATACCCAGCAGGTTGCTTGAACCCGCAGCGCTAGCACCGTTGAAGGTAATAGACGCTTTAGGTGCAGCACCGCCGCTAACGTCGCAACCAGTCAGCTTGATATGGAAATCAGCTGGAGTTGATTTAGCGCCGCCTTTCAAGGCTTTAATTGCAATAGAACCCAGGTCGATAGTCTGATCGCTGTTATTAGGCGCAATTGAACATGCAGCATCAACAATAGAGCCGTTGAATTTAATAACACCGTTGCCACCTACTGTGCCTGCTGCATTAGCCGCCGCAGACGCAATACCCATAGTCATAACCAATGCCACAGCTAATTTATTCATTTTCATTTTTGTTTCCATAATTTAGATAATAAGAGTTCCTTCGCCAGTTAAGGCGAAAATATCCATAATGTATTTATTCCCTGTGAAATTTTATTTTTTGGTTTTCAGATAAATATATTTATCAATTTATCTTATGCAAACAGGAGATTAAGCCATAACACCAGTTTAAAAATTTCACTTCCCAGATAAAATTTGTGTAATCCGTACTCATATCTGGCTCCGGAAATAATAATTCCGACATTGTCATAAAAAAACAAAAATTTACACTAATAGGTTAATACGACAGTTTAACCTGAATAGGATAATTCCTATGATTTATGCGACCTACTTTGTCGCACATTGAAAAGTTGCGATACATAATCTTTTAAAGAAAGGCGATATGAAAAGTTAAATTTTATAAAGTGTAAAAATCCGGTGTTTAAAGCTGAAAGGGGCTGTTTTTGATCAAATGAAAAACAATTATTAAACATAATTGCAACAATGAGAGCTGAAATACATATGTGGCAATAGGATTAATACCAAATAATAAATTTTATTGTTTTTAATAAACGCTCAGAATTCTGTAAATAGTTTTTTCACTTCCCGAAAAATACATTGATTTTCCTGCCAATTAGGCCTATTCGCGCTAATAGCATGATTATTATTTCTTTGAAATATATCTCTTCGGATTTGAAACGTTATAACAAAAACAGCGGTGTAAAATGGAGTGAAATCGGTAAGAAATTGACGAGAGAAAAATGCGGGAGAGCCCCTGTACCCGCGGGATACAGGGGAAAGTGGACGTGGAGAAAAACGTTAAACGGGAAGTACGATATTGCTGTCAGCCAAGCTGCCAATCTCGTTGTAGGCCGCACATGCGGCGTCCACGATGTGCATAGCAACAGCGGCGCCGCTGCCTTCGCCCAAACGCATTTCTAGCTGAAGATAAGGTTCAAGTTTCAATTGCGCTAACGCAATACGTGCGCCTTTTTCTGCAGAAAAGTGAGAAGGGATCAGATAATCATGAACCTGCGGTGCAATCTGGCAAGCAACCAGCGCCGAGGCGTAGGAGAGGAAGCCATCTAGTACCACCGGAAGCCCCGCTGCCGCTGCACCTAACATTAGCCCTGTCATACCCGCTAAATCGAAGCCTCCAACTTTAGCCAAAACGTCAATTCCATCGTCTGCGTTCGGTTGATTACAATCAATGGCACGACGCACCACGCTGACTTTGTGCTGTAGCTGATCGCTAGGGAAATTAGCGCCAATGCCGACGACGCATTCTGGATCGCTATCCGTCATCACGCTGACAATCGCGGCGGCTGGAGTGGTATTCGCAATTCCTAGCTCGCCCACACCAAGCAAGCGCACGCCATTCTCTGCCTGTTGCATCGCCAGCGTTGCTGATTTAACGAGTAGCGTTTCTGCCTGCTCGCGACTCATTGCTGCGGTTTGGGCAATATTTCCACAGCCGCGTCCCATGCGCATATCAACCGCACCTGGGATTGGATCGCAGTCAATACCCGCATCAACAATCATCACATCAGCACCGGCATGTTTTGCTAATACACAAACGCCCGTCACGCCATGCACCATATTCTGCGCTTGAATCGCCGTCACCGCGCGCGGAGAAACCGCCACGCCCTCCTCAAAAACACCATGATCAGCGGCCATCACAATAATTTTCTTCTGCTCTACATTCACCGCGTCTTCGCCGAAAATACCGGCCAGCTGCACGGCTAACTGCTCTAGACGCCCCAAGCTGCCTGTTGGCTTTAACAAACCATCGAGTTTTATCTGGGCTTTACGCATCGCGTCTTGGTTCAGTGGTTTAATCTGAGCAATGATTTGTTCTAATGTTTGCATGGTTGTCTCTGTTGAAATGTAAACGGCCGGAATTTTCAGCCTTTTATTTTTACTTCAATCCCTGAAATGACGAGGTAGACCTGTTGCGCCTGAGCTGCCAGTCGCTGATTCACGCGCCCGGCAATATCTCTAAAACGTCGCGCAAGCAGGTTATCCGGCACAATGCCCATCCCAAGTTCGTTGGTAACGATATAAATGGGCACATCACTCTGGCTGCATGCCAAGATCAGCTCGTCGATTTGTTGCTGTATGCCTTGCTCTAGCGCGGTGAAATCCATCTCTTCCGCGATCACGTTGCCCGCCTGTTCAAACAGCAGATTGGTGATCATCGTCGTGATGCACTCAAGCATAATAGCGTGACAGCCTTCGCCTTTCTCTCTCACCACGGCGCCCAAATCACGGTAGCCTTCGTGCGTTATCCACTGAGACGGACGCGTTTGCCGATGGATCTCAACTCGCTGAGCCATCTCGTCATCGGTTATCACCGAAGTCGCGATATATAGCACTTTATCGCCACGTTGAGCGGCCAGTTTTTCCGCCAGCGAACTTTTCCCACTGCGCGCCCCGCCGGTTATCAAAATCATCATTGGTTCACCTGTTTAGCTACGTGTTCACGCATAAGGCGATACACTGCGTCGATATCAATATTCTGCCGCATCGCTGCGGCCAGCAGATCAAACTGTTGATCCCTAAAAGCCTGATATTGAAACGCTTCCCCCACGAGCGGCGCTAAGCCTTTGCGTTCCCGCAATGCATTTAGCAAACTGCGTGTGAAGTCATCTGAATCGAAAATACCGTGAATGTAAGTACCGGCCACCGAACCATCGGGGCTTATCGCACCTTCGCATTGGTTGATATCTTCGCCGTTACGTTGCTGCAATAGCGTCAATGGTGACGCCTGTTCACCAAGCTCGGTGTGCCCCATGTGAATTTCATAGCCCGCCAAGGCATGTTCTTGGCAAGCAGCAAAAATACCGCTTAACGCAGGCTGAACTTTGCCAATCACGCGGGTGGTCATTTTTTGGTGCGAAAATTTAGTTTCACAATCTAACAATCCCAGCCCTGCCATCTGATCAACGCCAGACTCCACGCCATCAACAATATGCCTTCCCAACATCTGAAAACCACCACAGATGCCCAGCACCGGCGTGCCTTGCTGATGTACGAGCAAGATTTGATGCGTCAGGCCACTGTCATGTAAATAGCTGAGATCGCTTAAGGTGTTTTTACTACCGGGTAAAATCAGTAAATCGGGGGTTCCCAATTCATCACGGTGCGTGACGTAACGCAACCGCACATCCGACTGTGCATTGAGCGCATTAAAATCGGTGAAGTTTGAAATATACGGCGTTTGGATCACCGCGATATCCAATACGTTCTCACTTTTCTGGCGATACTTGCCTTTTTGCAGCACCACTCCGTCTTCATCTTCTAACTGCACGTCGATCCACGGCATCACGCCGATCACCGGTACGTTGGTGAGTTCTTCAATCTGACGCAAACCCGAAGTGAGTAAGCTCACATCGCCGCGAAATTTATTAATAATGACGCCTTTTACCCGCGCCCGTTCATCAGGTTCCAGCAAGGCCAAGGTGCCATAGATGGAGGCGAACACCCCGCCACGGTCGATATCTGCCACCAGAATGACGGGAACATCCACTTTCTCGGCCATCCCCATATTCACAATATCGCGATCGCGCAGATTGATTTCCGCTGGGCTGCCCGCGCCTTCCAGAACCATGATATCCACTTCATCTGCAAGGCTGTGATAGACCTGAGCAATCTGTTCTAGCAGTTGCGGTTTGAATTCGTGATAGGTCACCGCGTCCATCTGATCGGCAACTTTCCCCATCAGCACCACCTGCGCACGACAGTCGCTGGTTGGCTTGAGCAAAACCGGATTCATACGCACATCGGGTTCGATACCCGCCGCTTCGGCTTGAAAAATCTGCGCTCTCCCCATCTCACCACCATCGGCAGTAATCCCTGAATTCAACGCCATATTTTGAGATTTAAACGGTGCCACGCGGTAACCGTCTTGACGGAAAATGCGGCACAGCCCGGCGACCAGAACACTTTTACCTACGTCCGATGCGGTGCCTTGCACCATGATGGATAAACCCATGATCTCTTCCTATTTAACCTGTTCTGGCATGAATTCCGACTTGAAAGCAAACAGCTCATGCTCGGTTTTAAACAACGGCAGCCCCAGTTGCTGATGCATCTTCACCAGCCAGGGTTGGACTAATCCCGCGCTATGTAACATATCGCGCTGCAGGAAAACCTCGCTCTCGCGCCCCTCACTCACCAATTTTCCCTGCGCGAGAACATACAGGTAATCGCAAACTTCATAAATCAAATCAATATCGTGGCTGGAGATCACCACGCGTTTACCCTGAGCCACAATCTTCTGAATAATATGAATCATCTGCTGACGGCCTGAAGGGTCAAGTCCGGCGGTCGGTTCATCCAACAGCAGATAATCCGCATTCATCACCAAAGCGCCTGCAATCGCTACCCGTTTTTTCTGCCCGTGGCTTAAATACTGCACCGGTTTATGGCGAAAGCCGAGCGCATCCACCAGCGTAAGTGCCTGCTGGGTGCGATGACGGATAGTCTCTTCATCAACGCCAAGATTACGCAGGCTGAAAGCAATATCGCTGTCGATATCGGTATAAAAAATTTGCTGGTCTGGCTCTTGGAAAACCATCGCCACCTGCTGACGCAGTGCGCGAAGGCTACGTTTGTCGTAGCTCAGCTTTTCCCCCTGCCACATCACGCAGCCCTGCTGTGGCTGCAATATTCCCAGCAGATTCATAAACAACGTAGATTTCCCACAGCCGTTGGCACCCACTAAACCGGTTACCTGACCGCGATTAAAATCCAGCGAGAGATCGTGCAGCACGGTTTCCCCGTCCTGATACTGAAAACTGAGCTGCTGAGTAACGAGTCCCGAAGTGCTCACAGATGAAAATCTCCGTTGTACAATTTAACTTCTAACGCAATGCTCATCTGCTTATGACGCTCCATCACCCGCGACAGCAACATACCGACCAGCATCGACAGCGAACGATAGCCACTACGCAAAGAGACATAACCAAAACGCAGCGACTGAGCGCGATGAATCGCGGCGGCTTCCTCAATAAAAATGAAGATAAAGCGGTAGGTCAGCAGCACTTGTTCAATCAATACCAGCGGAAGATGGCTGCGCTTGAGCAACCGCACCCACTGGCTAAAAGGCGTGGTCAGTACGAAGAGGTACGTCGCCGATAACGCCGCCAAGCTGCGGCACAGCGTATTCATCCCCGTGATTAATCCATTGCGCTCAACGCCTAAAGCCAAATGGCCGATGTGCACGCTATACAGCAGCGTATCTGCCTGCCATGAGAACGACAGCACCACACCCAGTAACCCAGTGAACAAAAACACCAACGGCACCGCTAGCCAGCGGAGATAGCGCCGTACACCTACACGCAATAGATAGCAAGTGAGTCCGGCACAAAACAGCAGCACGCTCAGTTGGATCCATGGCGAACCCAACAATGCGGTCAGCAATAAAACCAGATACAGCGCAAACTTATGCTCTGGTTTTTTCTGGCTCCAGCGGCTGCTATAAGAGAGCTTATCAATCTCCAGCATGAACGGCGCGACGCCCTCGGTAATAGCCCAAGATATAGAAAATCACCGCGGCACCAAAGGAGCCTTGCAGCGTAAACAACAGGCTTTCTATTTCACCGCTTGCGGGTTCATACAGCGGTTCAAACCACGGTTTATAGCTAGGTGCCATTTGAGCAATCACGCCTTCGGCCTGATCGTCTGAACCACCATACTCACCGCCGTGATTAATAAAGAAAGGCAAAACGGCCAAGGCAATCACCAGAAAAATCAAAATCAGCGTTTTTTTCATTTAAAGGCTCCTCGCACCAATCAGTTGGCGCTTGCATAGTTGGTCATAAATCAGCACGGTTAACAGCCCTTCAGCAATAGCGATAGGCACCTGCGTCAGACAGAAAATGGCCATAAATTTAGTGACCGATGCCATAACCCCGAGTTGAGGATCGGGGAACGCCAATCCCAACTGCACCGACGTTACGAAATAGGTCACCAAATCGGCTAACGCCGCGCACAGGAACACCGCAACATCGCGTCGCATTCCTGCTCGAGTCGCTAATTTCCATACCACGTAGCCCGCCATCGGCCCGATAACCGCCATCGACATGCCATTCGCGCCCAGCGTCGTTAAACCGCCATGCGCCAAGAACAACGCTTGGAACAGCAAAACGATAGCCCCGAGTACAGATACCACCCACGGACCAAACAAAATCACGGCTAAACCCACACCGGTTGGATGCGAACAGCTGCCTGTTACCGAAGGAATTTTTAGCGCCGACAGCACAAAAATGAAGGCCGCACATAACGCCAGCAGAACTTTTTTATCGCTGTCATCACGCACGATGGCTTTAAGACGCGTTGCCCCAATCACTAAACAAGGCAAGAACATCAGCCACCATGCCAAGGCCCAGAAAGGCGGTAAAAAGCCTTCCATGATATGCATAGCAAATGCTTCTTGTGGCGCGAGCGTCAGCAGAACCGCCAGCGCCATGCCGTAAAGCGGGAGTTGTTGGAGGTTTTTCATTTTTCATCCTTAGTTAAAGACCCCACCCCAACCCTCCCCTTCGCAGGGGAGGGAGCCGTACAGAGCTAATAGCAACCTCGGAGTGCTCCTCCCCCTGCGAAGGGGGAGGCTGGGAGGAGGTTAATCACCCATAAGGCAATCAGCTTGCCCGATTCACCAAAATCGTCGAAAAGTACGGCAGTTTGGTGTCTTCGTGGATCTCGTCGAGATGACGGAAACATTGCTCATTCGGCAGCGATGCTTCAGCCATCAAAATGGCATGGTCGAGCAATCCCAAACGACGCAGCATTTCGCGTATTTGAATGACTCGGCCATACACTTTCATCATCACCACGCATTCATGGTTCAGCAGCGCCTGCTCAAGCTCCTCTTCGGGAGCCGTACAGGCCACCACCGCCATAGACTGCTGTTCCATCGCCAAAGGAAACTGGGCGCGGGCGGCAATACAGGCAAACGAGGTAACGCCGGGGATAATCTCGATATCCACGTGTCCGCGCAGGCGTTCCAGCAAAAATACCCATGTGCTGAACAGCATGGCGTCACCCAGCGTAATAAAACCGACCTGAAGCCCTTGCTCTGCGTCCGTTTGCATCTCCTGCGCAACGGCGTCCCATGCGGCGTTTTTTTCTCCTTGATCGGCGCTCATCGGAAAATGGCGCTCTTTGATGTTGAGCGTAGGCGGTAAAAATTCACGCACGATAGACAGCGCAAGGCTATCGCCCCCTTTGCGACCCGCAGGGGCATACAGCACATCCAGTTCACCGAGCTGCCGTGCGGCACGAACGGTAATCAAATCGCTGCTGCCGGGGCCAGTGGCAATCGCCCACACTTTTCCCTTTTTCACGTCGCTCATTAGGCCGCCTCCTCTGCTGGCAGCAAAACATCGTGCAGGTGATCAACAAACATTTGCTGAATCAGCGGATTTTCCCCCAAACCTTGCAGCCACGGCGTAGCTTCAATTCCGGCCTGAGCAAGCTGGGTTTTCCACGAATCCTCGTCATCAGAAGCCATATCGTTAATGGCGTGATCGCCCGCCACCAGCATCAGCGGCATCAAATGCACACGGCGCACGTTTTGCTGCTGCAAACGCGTTACCACATGGTGAATTTCGGGATAGCTCTCTACGGCACCTACCATCGCAGGGATTTGGTGGATCATCAGCATGTGATCGAGGCAGGCATAAGCCGCAAAGGCATGGTGCGTCGCGCCATGGCCCATAAACACCACGCGTTCGTCTTCGGCTAGCGCAGGCATCTGCGATTTCATGGCCGCGATCAACTGTTCAAAATCGTCATGGCTACTCAGTAACGGCACGCCAATCCGCAGCCGTTTAAACATCCCTGCATGGGCGCGTACCTGAGTCACGACCTTTTCGTATTCATCGCCGTTGATGATGTGCAATGACTGAATGACAACGTCCTGATAACCCTGCTCAGCCAAACGTTGCAGTGCCTGATTTGGATTATCGATTTGCATTCCGTCTCGCTTCGCCAGCTTGCGAATAATCATCTCGGACGTGAAGGCGCGAAACGCATCACGGTCGGGACAGGATTCCGCTAATCGACGCTCACAGGCATCAATGGTTTTCGCTCGCGTCTCGTGATAGCTGGTACCAAAACTGATAATTAAAATGGCTTTTTTCATAGGTATTGGCTCTTTTTATTCTGTAACCAGTCGGCTAGATAGGGCTCAAGTTCAGCCAGAGAACTTACTCGAATCTGCCCTTCGGCCAGCGGCTCGGAAGGACGACAAATCACGATGCAGGGAATATTCAGCGCCAAACATGGCACGACTTTTTGCTGATATCCCCTTCTGCGCCAGACTCTTTGGTGATCACCACGTCAGCCCGACAATGCTGATACGTTGCCTGATTCATCTCGGCGCTAAACGGCCCTTTCAACGCCAGTACGTTATCTACGCCCAGTCCTAAATCCTGACACTGCAACAGGACGTCCGGCGTCGGCAATACACGCGCAAGAAGGGTTTTTCCCGCCAGCAAACGCACAAAATCAGCCAGCTGTTTACTGCCGGTGGTCAATAGAATCCGTTCGCCTAAACGATGTGCAACCACGCAGGCCTCTTCCACGCTCGCCACCTTGTGCAGCAAAGGGTGCTCTAAAGCATCAATTTCGCTAGGGCGTAAATAGCGCATCAGCGCAATATTCTGAGTCGCGCAGGCGTGAGCGATATTGGCGCTTAATACGCCAGCGTAAGGATGTGAGGCATCAATAACCTGCGTAATCCGGCGCGCTCGCAGCCATTCGATCATCTGCGCGGCATCCATGCGTCCAACGATAATTTCACCGTTGATATTTCCCGCCAGCTCGCGCCCCGCATCGGTTGCTACGGAAAGGCTGTAGCTCAGCCCCATCTCGTCAAGGCGCAGGCAAATATGGCGCGCATCTGACGTACCGCCAAAAACGTGCAGCGTAGGCGTAATGGCATCAGCCGCATTGCTGCTAGAAATGGAGTTATAAAACATAGCCGCGCGGCGTAATCATCAAGCCGTCCTGACAGTAGGTGGTTTTATTGCCGACAATCACCAGACTGGTCATATCGACATTTTCGAAGTCCATCTCACCGAAGGTGGTTAGCCATTTCTCCTGCTTTTTGCGCCCCGCCGCTTTGACCACGCCCACCGGCGTGCTGGCGGCGGTATAAGTACGCATCAGGTCGAAGGCGCGAGCCAAATGCTCAGCACGGCCACGGCTGCGCGGATTGTAGAAACAGATAACAAAATCGGCTTGCGCAGCTGCAATCACGCGTTGTTCAATGACCGGCCACGGGGTAAGCAGGTCGCTCAGGCTGATATGGCAGAAATCGTGCATCAGCGGCGCACCCAACAACGATGCCGCGGCGGTGCTGGCGGTGACGCCAGCGATCAGCTTGACTTCAACGCCTAGCTTTTGCTTGGTCACCAGTTCAAGGATCAGCCCCGCCATGCCATAAATGCCCGCATCACCGCTGCTGATCAACGCAACTTTTTGCCTTGCACGGCAAGATTTAACGCTTCCTGACAGCGCTCAATCTCTTTACACATGCCCGTTTTGATCACCTCTTTATCGGTGGTCAGGGCTTTTACCAAGTGGGTGTAAGTTTTGTAGCCCACGATAATATCTGCGTCACGAATAGCCTCGATGGCTTCCAGCGTCATCATGGACTGACTGCCCGGACCAATGCCGATTACATATAACATCAGAGAGTTTCCTGAAGGGTTAGAGCCAAAGTAAGGGTGACGCCCTGCTCGCGCAGCGTCTCCCCAATGATTTTTCCACCGCCGTACTCTTCGAGTAACAGACATGCAGCGGGCTGAGATACACAGCCCACGCCGACGGTTTGACGCACAAAATCCGAACACGGGAAACGATGCTCATGCACACGCAGCGCTTCGGGCGTAAACACATAGAAAGGAACACGATAGCAATGCGCCAGCTGTTGTAGCGCGGCTTCATCCTGCTTCAACGTAATGCTACCGATGGCGCGCAGCGCAAGTGGATCGATATGCAGCTCAGCAAATTTCTGCAACAGCAGCGGGTGTAGCGTGGCAAACGGCGTATCTCTCCGACAACCCACGCCCAATACCACGCGCTTAGGCACCAGTTGATAAACTGGGATCGCCGTTGGTGGCAGGTCCGAGTGATAGCTAATGCATACCAACGCAGAAAGATCGGGCAGTGAATGAAGATCGGCTACCGGAATAAACCCGCGTCGATCGTGCTCGGTGAGTTGTAGGTTAATGCGCGGATCAAGCCAAAGCCCCACGCGATCGCCGCTCACCAGCATTTGGTTCACGCTTTTCACCGCATGGCGAAAATTCGCGATCTCCGCATCCAGCTTCTGCGCTAATAGATCCAGCGCAGCAACGCCGTTTACGTCGGTTGAGGTAGTGATCACCGGATCGGCGTTAATCAACTCGGCGATCTGCTGAGTGAGCCAATTCGCACCGCCCATATGTCCTGAAAGTAAACTGATCGCATGCTCGCCGCGCTCATCAAGCACCACCACCGCAGGATCGGTTAGCTTGTCCTGTAACAGCGGCGCGATCACCCGCACCACGATCCCCGTTGCGCCGATCACCACCAGCGCATCAAAGCGTTTAAACGCCTGCGCCATCGTTTCGGCAAAAGATCCGCTAAACGGCGTGAAGCCAGGCTGGAGCAATTTTTCGCTGGTAAAGCATTCGCTGATGGTGGATAGCTGCGGCAGCAAAGGACGCAGGCGTTGTGCCAAGCGCACGCCGCCCGGCGTTAGGCAAAATAACGCCAGCGATTCCACCTTCATCGACTCAGGCCTGACGGTATTCATGGCTGAAGCCCGCGTCATACAGCTTGGAGTAGTGGTATTCATCACCAAGGAATGCGCCCACTAAAATCAGCGCCGTTTTTCGAATGCCCGCGTTACGCACTAGGGGCGCAATGGTTTCCAAGGTGCCGCGCACCGTTTGGTGATCTGGCCAAGTGGCTTTATAGACCACCGCCACCGGCGTGGTTGCCGGATAACCACCGCTCAGCAGGCGCTCAACAACGTCACCAATATCCTGAACCGAAAGGAAAATCGCCATTGAAGTTTGGTGTGCGGCAAAGGATTCTAATGACTCACGCTCAGGCGTTGGCGTGCGTCCAGACATGCGGGTGATCACCAGACTTTGGGAAACCTCTGGCACCGTGTATTCCACGCCCAGCTGTGAAGCGGCACCTAAGAATGAACTCACCCCCGGCACCGAGCTAAAACCAATGCCCAACTTGCCCAGCTCTTCGCCTTGCTCACGGATAGATCCGTATAACGACAGATCGCCGGTTTGGAGGCGCACGACCAGTTTTCCTGCACGAATGCCCTGTTCCATCAGATCAATAATCTGCTGGAGGTTGAGCCCTGCACTATCGTGGCATTCTGCCTGCGGTTTGCAGTAATTCAGCAGATCGTGATTAATCAGCGAACCAGCAAAAATCACTACATCCGCCTGCGATAAAATTCGATGGCCTTTCAGCGTAATAAGCTCAGGATCGCCCGGCCCTGCACCGATAAAATAGACCTGTGCGCGATCGATAGACTCAGCCATGCGTTTGCTCCTTACGGCAGGAAATCAGATAGGTAGGATTATTGGGTTTGAAATAGTGGCCGCTGCCTAGCGCGGTAAGGCGAGAGATCTGAATCAGGCTACTTTCCAATTCAACCACCGCACGGTTTTGCAGTTGATTGAATGCCTGCTGGTAGTTTTCCAGCAGAATGAAATTCATCACCAAACTGCCGCCTTCGTTAAGTAAAGCCAGCGCCCAATCAATGATGTCGGGGAGATTGCCACCGCTACCGCCGATAAATACCGCATCGGCGCGCACGTCTAACGCCAGCGGCGCATCCGCCGCCACAATATCAATATTCTGGCAGTCAAAATGACGGCAGTTTTCTTCAATGAGCGCCAGTGCCGCAGGATTGCGTTCGATGGCGGTGATAGAGAGTTCGGGATAGCGAAGAGCAGCTTCCAAAGAGACGCTTCCCGTGCCTGCGCCGACGTCGATCAGACGTTTGGCAGTTCGCAGATTGAGCCGCTCTAATGCCGCAAGACGCACCTCTTCTTTGGTCATCGGCACTTTATGGCCGCGTAGAAACAGATCATCTTTCATTGAGGATCGCCACCACGTTCATTGCGTAAGCCTGCTGTACCTGCTGAGGAGGCAAAATGTGAATGCGTTCATCGGGATAAGAGAGGTTTTCGCCAATCACCAAAGTTCGCTTTGCCCCACGACGCAGAATTTGCTGGGCGATTTGATATGGCCCCATGTGGTGGTCGGTCACCATCGCCACTTTTTCGTGCTGCAAAACAAAATCAAAATCAGGCTGCTTGCCGTGACAGCTGGTGATGTAGATATCGTTCATATCCACGGCGATGCGCGAGAACAGATACTGTATTGAGCTAATGCCCGACACGATATTGAGTTTTTCCGGCGCAAGATCCTGTATCAAGCGTTTGCCGATGCCGTACAGCATCGGTTCACCCGAAGCGAGAACCACAATGTTGCGGTCAGCGTTATTCTGTAGCCACAACGCCATCTGGGTCAGATCGCTGCCGATGGCCAGTTTTTCACCATGAAATTCGTGATAGGCACTTAAATGACGTGACCAGCCAACCAGAACGTCAGCCTGTGAAATCAATCTTTTTGCCAGCGGCGTGATGTAATCCTGATGCCCCGGCCCCATGCCAACGACGTGAATCATGAAGACTCCTTTTCGCAGAGAATTTCTTGGGAAATTTCGGTACGTAAATCGGCAACAATGTCGTTAACTGGGCGACTACTGCCAAGCACAATATTGTCGAATGAAAACAGCACCGCATCGCATTGCAGCGGCTGCACCGCAAAGCGCAACATTTGATTGATACGCGCACAGATTGCCTGCGCGATATCGTTATAGACGGCCTGCCAGCCTTGTTGCTCTATCAGCTCCATCGCCGCTTCTGTGGTGCTGCATTCGAACACCGCTTGCAGTAATTCACGCGGAGCACCCATCAGTGCGAGCCGCGTGACCAGCGTTTCCATGCGCCCATCGGCAATATGGCTATGGGTATGAAAAATACCGGCAGCCACTTTGATAAGCTTGCCTAGATGCCCCACCAGCACTACGCGGTGAAAGCCAAGCCGCTGAGCTTCTTGCAGCATATAGCCAACAAAATTACTCATGGTGACCACGCGGTCACCGTTTAACTGCATCTGTTCTTGTACAAAGCGTTCGCCGTGATTGCCCGGAACGAGGATCACGCTGGTCATCCCCTGAGCGCGCTTCATCTCAAGCTCTAAGGCCAGCGAACGTTTCCAGCTCTCTTCAGACATGGGGGTCACAATGCCGGTGGTGCCGATAATCGAGATCCCACCTAAAATGCCCAGTCGTCCGTTGTAGGTTTTTTGCGCCCGCTCTTCGCCCTCAGGTGCAAAAATCACAATCTCGGCGCCGCGTTCAGGCCCAATAACTTCACGCACCGCTTCTTCAATCGTGTGTAGCGGCGTGCGGTTGATGGCTGAGCTTCCCACCGGTAAACCAATGCCTTTACGCGTTACTGTGCCAACGCCTTCACCGCCAACAATGCTAATACTGCCGCTGTCGTTGAGCGTCAGCTGAGCAAAAATCAGCATGCCATGCGTGGCATCCACGTCGTCACCGCCATCTTTACGAATAGCAGCGCTGGCCTGTTGACCACAAATCAAAGGCTGTTCAACGTTCAGCCGCAGCGTAACGCCCGAGGGGGTAACAATTGAAACCTGATTGATTACCTGCTGGCGCAGCACCATCAACGCAGCGACTTTCGCCGCCGCGGTGGCACAAGAGCCAGTGGTGTAGCCCTTGCGATAGCTTTTGCCGTTATGCCATAACGTATCCAGCCCGGTATCACTCATTGCGCATCTCGCATGTGGTACAAAATGGCGTTAACAATAGCCGCGGCAATATTGCTGCCGCCCTTGCGTCCTAAGGCTGCAATACCGGGTAAATCGCTTTCTGCCAGCGCCTGTTTAGATTCCGCAGCGCCCACAAAACCAACCGGAACACCGATAACCGCGGCGGGCGTCATCACGCCTTGTTGATGCAGTTCTAATAAGCGAAATAGCGCGGTCGGCGCATTGCCAAACACAAACAGCTTTTCCCCCTGATCCTGTGCAGCAAGATCCACCGCCGCCATCGAACGGGTTATGCCCTGAGACTTGGCAATAGCAACCGCACGCGGATCCGAGATATAGCACTGCCATTGGCATCCTAGCTGTTCGAGCTGGGTTTTATTGATGCCGGAAAGCGCCATGGTGGTGTCGGTGTAAATCGTACAGCCACGGCGCAGAGCCTGTGTAATACGGGATAAAACATCTGGCGAGAAATGCAGGATATCCAGCCATTCAAAGTCAGCGCTGGTATGAATTGCGCGTTTAATGATTTTTTCTTGCAGCTCATCGGCAAAACGGTAGTCAGGGCGCTCGTCGGCGATGATCTGAGAAATGATCTCAAAACTGTGCTGCTCAATGTTCTGGGGATTCTTGTTGTAGTTCATTGTTCATCCTGTGTGGTTGATCCAGCGTGACTTTCGTACCTCTATCTTTAAATGCAATACCCCCTCCCAGCCTCCCCCTTCTCAGGGGGAGGGGCATAACGGCACCCTCATCGACTTCCCTGGGTCTCCTTTACAAAGGCAACTCCGGTCGGCTTGCCGTTATCTCCTTGGCAAAGGAGACTCCGAGCGGCTCCCACCCCTCCCAAGGGGAGGGGTGGGGTCAAATGGGTCAGGTCAAAACACCACGGCCCATCTGGCGAATGCAAAAAGTGCCAACGCCAGCGCGGAAGCCGTCATCATGAGTCGAATACTGAGGCGAATATCTTGAATGCTAATCTCGCGCTCTTGGTCGCCGATCCACGGTTTCTCCACCCATTCACCGAAGTATTTATTCGGCCCACCGAGGCGAACACCGAGCGCGCCAGCCACGGTGGCTTCAGACCACGCGCAGTTGGGGCTTTTATGCAGATAGCGATCGCGCCAGCCAATTTTGAGTGCCTGTTTGCTGTTCAGACACAGCATGCGAGCGGCAACGCTCAGCAGCAGCCAGCTCAAACGCGCTGGAATGAGATTGGCAAGATCGTCCATTCGCGCCGAAACGCAGCCGATAGCGCGGTATTTTTCCGTCCGATAGCCAACCATGGAATCGAGGGTATTTACCGCTTTGTAGGCCACCATCAGCGGCACGCCGCCGATGAAAAGAAAGAAAAGCGGCGCAATCACGCCATCCACGCTGTTTTCCGCCACGGTTTCAACCACCGCTCGGGTAATCTGCGGGCGATCGAGCTCAGACGTATCGCGCCCAACAATGTATGAAAGCTGACGGCGACACTCTTCAAGCGATCCATTTTGCAGAGCGACGTATACCCCCATCGCCGCATCACTCAGGCAGCGTCCCGCCAGCAGCGTGTAAATAATCCATACCTGCGCCAGCCAGTTGAGCCATGGGTTTAGCTGCGACAAAAGCTCAAGCAGTGCATAGGTCGCTCCCCAGCACACGCCGACCACAATCAGCCATAAAAACGCCCCGCCGACGTACAGTGCACCTTCGGTGCGGCAAAGCGTGCGGATACCTTTCTGAACCCAAGTGATAAAATTACCGATCCAGCGCACCGGATGCGGCCACGTTGGCGGATCGCCCAAACGCAGATCCAAGAGATAGGCCACCAGACAAGCAGAGAAACTGATCACAACGCTCGCCCTCTTTTTAACCAGTGGCTCAGCATTTCTGGGTGCTGGTAAAAATGAAGATGGAGATAGCTGGCGAGGGTATTTCCCATTTGATATCCACCCTGCCAACGCTGCTGCGTCACGCCGTCGCGCTGTTTTTCGAACTGGAAAACAGGCGGGAAATCGGTATGAAAATCTGAATAGTGGAACTCATGACCACGGAGGGTTTCCCCTTTTGCTGCCAGTAAGGTGTCCTGCATCGCCGTGGCTTGGCAGTAACCAAAACGCTTTAAACGCCCTTCCATGCGGCTTTCTCCGGGGAAAATACCGGTCATCGCGTGCGTGTTTCCAGACTGATCTTTTAACGTCGTGCCCAAATACATCAGGCCGCCGCACTCGGCATAAATAGCTACGCCGCGCTGATGCGCATCACGCAGCGATTGACGCATGCTGCTGTTTTTCGCCAGCGTTTCTCCGTGTAACTCGGGATAACCGCCGCCGATATAGACCATCTGACATGCAGGCAGCGCCGCATCGCGTAATGGGCTGAAGCGCACGATGTTGATACCGAGCTGTTCAAGCAGCTGTAAATTATCGGGATAGTAAAAGTGGAAAGCTTCGTCATCGGCGAGCGCAAGGGTTAGGCCTCGACCAGACTCTGGCGCTGGTAACGCTGGCGCACAGGCATTCGGCGCGGGTTTTACATCGCTCAACGCCAACAAACGATCGAGATCGATATGCTGTTCAAGGCTATCCGCCAAGGTGTCCCATAACGCATCCATACCCTGTTGTTCATGAGCGGTAATCAAACCGAGATGGCGTTCAGGCAAACTCACGCTGGGTAGAGTTGGCATTCGCCCGAGTACGGGAATTTTGGTGTAGGTTTCAATGGCTTGTTTCAGCAGTTGGTAGTGGGTTTCGCTATTGACGCGATTTACAATGACGCCCGCGATACGCACCGCCGGATCAAAATGACAAAATCCCATCACGGTGGCTGCCGCTGAAGTTGAAACGGCTTTACCGTCGATCACCAAAATAACCGGACAGCCAATCTGCTTGGCCATACCGGCGCTGCTGCAATAGTTGGGGTCAGTACCATAGCCGTCGTATAGCCCCATCACGCCTTCAATCACGGCCACATCGGCGGCTTGAGCATGTTGGTTATAGAGCCAATTTAAGGTGGGCTGGGGCAGCATGAAAGCATCGAGATTACGCGACGCAACGCCAGAAACGGCGCTGTGCCAGCCGGTATCGATATAGTCGGGGCCTACTTTGTAGGGTTGTACTCGTAAACCGCGTCGCGTTAACGCTCGGAGCAGCCCAAGTGTTAGCGTCGTTTTACCGCATCCGCTACCGGTTCCACCAATAAGAAATGCCTTCATTCATCCGCCTGCCAAACAAAAAAGCCCGTCCTTTTGGGCGAGCTTTACGTTGTCATAGCAGATCGATGCACGGCAACAAAAGCGCTGCATGCAGGGAAAGAATGACAACTCACTTCCCACCGAAGGAGCTGAAATAGATATTGATATCCCAATATTGGGTTTTTACAGGCTGGTCTTCTGGCTTAGCGTCATCCTTACCCACACCTTCCCGATATTCATCAGTGGCGTCTTGTGGGCTCGTCGGCATCACAGCAGCGGGGGCTGCGGAGGAATTGTATTTTCACAATACGCACCTCCTTCCTGACGCCCTTACGGCGCGTCAAAAACCTGTATTTATACTTTTCTATAAATGATCTGGGGACTAACTTAAAGCATTCGTCACAGATATACCCATTGTGAGATCAACAAAAGCCTAGAATGGAGTGTGAATGAGTTAACATATCTCAACTTTTTAGGGACCAGCGAGAATACCTATGGCCATCAGCAGTCAGCACGGCGGCAACGTGCTAGAAACCGCGCTTACTTTGGGCGTTTCTCCGCACGATATCATCGATTTCAGCGCTAACATCAATCCACTCGGCATGCCCGAGTCGCTCAAACACGCCATCATTGAGCAAATATCGGTGGCTGAAAAATACCCCGACGTGGAATATCGAAAACTGCACGCGGCGCTGGCTCAGCACCATGCTTGCCCAGAGCCATGGGTGATGGCAGGCAATGGCGAAACCGAGCTGATCTTTGCTTTAATTAATCAACTGAAACCCACTAAAGCGCTGCTATTAACGCCCGGTTTTGCCGAGTATCGCCGTGCGCTAACGCGGATAAACTGCGACATCGTTGATTATGCTTTGCATGAAGACGACGGATTTCAGCCTGATGCCCGTATTCTTGATGCGCTGACGCCCGATCTCGATTGCCTGTTTTTATGCACGCCCAATAATCCCACCGGATTGCTGCCGGATAAAAATCTGCTTTTAGCTATCGCTGACCGCTGCCGCGCGTTGAATATTGCCTTGATTCTCGATGAAGCCTTTTTGGATTTCGTTCCTACCGAAACCGGTTTTATTCCTTTATTAGCACAGTATCCTCAGCTGTATGTGCTGCGTTCATTAACCAAATTTTTCGCTATTCCGGGATTACGGTTGGGCTATTTGGTTAGCGCAAATGCAACGTTAGTGACGCAAATGAAGCAGCAACGAGAGCCCTGGACCATCAATGCGTTTGCCGCGCTGGCAGGCGAAATTATCTTGCAGGATACTCATTACATTGAAGCAACCCATCGCTGGCTGGCACAGGAGCAACCTCGCGTATTTTCCGCGTTAGCAGCATTGCCACAGTTAAAAGTATGGCGTCCTGTCGCTAACTACATCTTTATACGTTGTACCGACAGCCAGCTCGCATTGCAGCAGGCACTATTGAAACACCACATTTTGATCCGACACTGCGCCAACTATCCGGGGTTAAACGCCGATTATTATCGCGTGGCGATTAAAAGCCCGCAGGACAACGATCGTCTGATCGCCGCCCTAACACAGATTCTGCATCATGGCTGAAGCTCGCTGTCCCGCTTCGTGCGGTGAGTTAATTCAAGGCTGGATCCAAGGCGGCGAAAAGCTCGTCTCCTGCCCGGTCAATTGGTTCAGCACAGTGGAAGTGAGCGATGGAACGCCGTTGCCCAGCGAACGCGCGCGCATGCGCTTAGTATTGCGCGCGGTATTGCAGCACTTGTCGCTGCCCTCCTCGCTTGACGCTGGGTTACGCATTGAGTTTGAATCATCGATTCCCGTAGCCAAAGGGATGGCCAGCAGCACGGCAGACATCGCCGCCTGTGCGATAGCGACCGCTCGTCACTTTGGTATGTAGCTGACTGAAAAAGAATTAGCGTCGCTGTGCGTTGGCATTGAGCCGACCGACAGCACGATTTTTCAAGCACCGACGCTGTTCGATCATCAACAGGCACTGACGCAAACGCCGTTGCACGAGCGATGCCCAGAATGGGACATGCTGTTGTTGGAAAGCCCTGATTGTTTGCGTACCGAAGACTACCATCGTCGCCCGCGCCAAGCGCTGTTGCAGGAATATGCGCCGCAGCTGAAACAGGCGCATCAGTTACTGGCTGAAGGAATGCGGGAAAACAACCGCCAGAAAGTTGGCGCAGCCACCACGCTAAGCGCCCAAGCCAGCCAGGCTTTGCTGCCCAAACCGGCGTTTAATGACATTGTAGAAATTGTTGAGCAGCACGATTTATTCGGTTTGAACGTCGCGCACAGCGGCAGCGTGGTGGGTTTATTGCTCGATACGCACCTTCATGACCCAGAAAAAATAATTCACGCGATGCGCGTAAACAATATTCTTGTTTTTTATCCACACGTTAGGCTGCTACGTACTACCTTAGGGGGTGTGCGATGATCGGCATAGCTGCCAAAAGCGTACACATTCACGTACATGACCAGCAACAATTGTCATACATATAAAACTCTAATTTTGTGAGGATGATCTATACTGACTCGGTACTAAACAGTTACTAGACGGCAATTTGTGAATCTATCAAGACCTTTAGGAGATGATAAAGATGAGCACACCAAAACTGGAAAAAAGCAAAGTCGGTGACGCAAAAAAACGTCAGTTCACTCCTCTAGCCACCCCAAGTGATTTGGGCGCTGAGGCCACCAAAGACATTAGCGGTGCAATGAACGCCATCCTTGCTGATATCTATGCGCTTTATTTAAAAACTAAAAACTTCCACTGGCACATGAGCGGTCCGCACTTCCGTGACTATCATCTGCTGTTGGACGAACAAGGCGCAGAGCTATTCGCAATGACCGATGAAATTGCTGAACGTGTGCGTAAAGTCGGTGGCATGACCCTGCACTCTATCGGTCAAATCTCTAAAATGCAGCGCATTAAAGATAACAACGCCGAGTACGTTGAGCCGCTGGATATGCTGGCTGAACTGTGTGAAGACAACAAGCTGCTGGCCGCAGAACTGCGTGCAGCGCATGTGGTATGTAGCGAACATAATGATGTTTCAACCACCAGCCTGATTGAAAACTGGGTAGATCAAACCGAACGCCGCGTGTGGTTCCTGTTTGAAGCTTGCCGCCAATCACAAACTTCTGGTCACTAGTTTTTCCTTTTGATAAACGCGAAAGCAGACCTTTGGGTCTGCTTTTTTATTTTCAGCACCTCTAATTCCGCTATAGTTACTGCTTACCCCTACTCATTACCATCATCTGTAGACCAGAGACTTGTTATGCACGGCGTCCCAGCCCAATTTATTGATGATAGAGATCGCGCCCAGTTTAAACACTTCACCCACTTGCCCGGCGTTGAGGTGTATCGCGCACATATTGAACATCATGAATTTGAGCCGCATACGCATGAGGCCTATGGTATTGGCGCGATTGAATATGGTGCCGAGCGTTTTCGCTATCGCGGTGTAAATCACGTTGCGCCTGCGGACTCGTTGGTATTGATGAACCCAGACGAACTGCATACCGGCCAATCGGGTACCGAAGGTGGCTGGCGCTATCGCATGATTTATCTCACGCCCGAAATTTTGGCTGAGGTGAGCGGCGAATCTGGCTGGTGGTTTAACGACGCGGTAAATCATCATCCTCAGTTTGCCCGAACTACCACTTCGCTGATAAACGCCCTGTGGCAAAACGATGAACCCCTCGCGCAATCCAGCTTGCTGAGCGAACTGCTGGCATTAACGCGCCATTGGGCAAAAGCACCACAGACACTTAAACTTGATGCTCCACAGCGCTTTACGCTGGTCAAAGAGTATCTCCGCGCCCATTTAGATCAGCGCATGACGTTGCCCGAATTAGCGCAGTTGGTCGATCTCAGCCCCTATCATTTTTTGCGCCAGTTTAAAGCGCAGTACCATGTCACTCCGCAGCAAATGCTGATGGCTTATCGGCTGTATGAAGCTAAGAGTCTGTTGACCCGAGGCTTACCGCCCGCTCAGGTCGCCGCCGCCGTTGGTCTTACCGATCAAGCCCATCTTACCCGTGCTTTTAACCGCTTTTACGGCGTCACCCCCGCCCGCTATCAAAAGCAGGTACGTTAATTTTTCAGCTGTTTTTACCTAAACAGCAATCTGCTACAAGACGCTTTCCCCTTCACCTTCTAGACTTGCTGCATAATCCCTTTGAAGAGTTAAGAAAGATGTTAATAGGCGTGCTGTACGCGCTGACCGCAGGGTTGATGTGGGGGCTGATTTTCGTTGGGCCGCTCATCGTGCCGGAATACCCTGCCAGTTTGCAATCCGTCGGTCGCTATCTGGCCTTTGGCCTGATTGCGCTGCCGCTGGCGTGGCACGATCGCCACCGCCTACGTCAGCTGGTACGCAGCGATTGGATTGAAGCTCTGAAGCTCACCATCGTGGGAAATTTCATCTATTACCTATGCTTAGCCAGCGCGATCCAACGCACAGGCGCACCGGTCAGCACCATGATTATTGGCACCTTACCGGTGGTGATTTCCGTAAGCGCGAACCTGAAATATAGCCATCGGGATGGAAAATTATCGTGGCGCCATCTGGCCCCCTCGCTGCTGTTAATTGCTATAGGGTTGGGATGCGTCAACGTGGCGGAGCTACAGAGCGCGCATGCTCCCGCTGATATGTTCCGTTACGTCACCGGTTTGATCTTGGCCTTCATCGGCGTGGTGTGCTGGACGTGGTATCCGATGCGCAACGCAAGCTGGCTACGCACGCATCCCGATAAAAGCCCGACTACATGGGCCACCGCACAAGGATTAGTAACGCTACCGCTAGCGGTAGTGGGATATTTGCTGGTTTGGGGGCACTCCGCCATCACTGCCGATGCTTTTCCTATGCCGTTTGGCCCACGTCCGGCGGTATTTATTGGCCTCATGCTCACCATCGGTTTGCTGTGCTCATGGCTAGGAACGCTATGTTGGAATCAAGCCAGCCAACGCCTGCCAACCGCTAAAGTCGGGCCGTTGATCGTCTTTGAAACCCTTGCGGGCCTGAGCTATGCCTTTATCTGGCGACACGAATGGCCACCGCTGCTAACGCTGGCCGGTGTGGTGTGCTTGGTGATCGGCGTGATGAGCGCCATGAAAGTGAAACCCACGCCGGTGGTGATCGTTCCGTTGCAGACGTCAGGTGAGAGATAATTTCTAAAGAATCCTATATCTGAGTGATTATTTTGCGGCTGCGTTTTTTGCCATTATGATGTCACTCACTTTTCTTAATAGGGCTCTCCATGATTTGGTTAATGCTGGCAACGCTGGTGGTGGTATTTATTGTCGGCTTTCGGGTGTTGAACTCGGATGCGCGGCGTGCATCTCAGGCTCTGACGAAGCGGTTAAACATTGAGCCGGTGTATGTTGAATCGATGCTGAGTCAGATGGGGAAAACGGCGGGGGGAGAGTTTATCAGCTACCTGCTGCAAGATAATGAGTCACATATGGGCAATGCTGCCGGTGTGTTGCTTATTTATCAGACATTTATCGTTGATGAATCAGACGAAAGCTTAACGTTTTGGCGCTCGGTTCTGCGCAAAGCCCATCTACCCACTGAAATTACCCATAAACACGTGCGCTTGGCCCTAACATTTTTGCGTGAGCTTGAGCCAGACCCTAATGAAATGTCGGCTTATCGTCTGCGCTACAACGCAAGATTCACGGCAATATCCCCAGAAGGCAGCGCGGCTAACAGCAACGTCTACTATATGGATGGCTCTTCAGAGCAAGATTAGTTCGTTGCCGGCCACAGAACCTCTCACGCTAATCTCATCAAAAATGTGGATGTGTAGCCATTTCCGTTATGCATCCTAAACCACATATATACAATGCGCATAAATTAGCCTGCGAATAGTTATTTTTTATTTTAATTATCCGCGGGACTATCATGCATGTATACAGTCTGATAATGTGATCGTCTTAACGATTCATACGTTTGTACTGTCTCTAATCCAATCAAATAACGACTCAAAAATGCAAACTCATACTTCTGTTGAACAAGCCGCAGAGCCTGTTGCCACGCCATCGACATTTAAAGAAGGCGTCGTGGATAGCCTGCCTATCGTGATTGGTTACTTTCCCGTCGCCTTTGCTTTCGGTTTAACCGCGGTAAAACTCGGGTTCTCTCCACTCGAGAGCATTTTCTTTTCCAGCGTCATCTATGCAGGTGCCAGCCAATTTGTGATCACCGCATTGCTCAGCGCGGGGATGTCGTTATGGGTTTCAGCACTCACCGTTATGGCGATGGATATCCGCCATATTTTGTATGGCCCATCGCTACGCCACCGAATTATTACTCGAATGAGCCCAGGGAAAACCGCGCTGTGGGCATTTGGCCTAACGGATGAAGTGTTTGCGGCCGCCACCAGCAAGCTCATGCGCGATAATCGCCAGTGGAGTGAAAACTGGATGATCGGCATTGCGCTTTGCTCGTGGCTATCTTGGGTGATTGGTACCGCGGTGGGCGCTGTTTTCGGCAATGGCCCTCTGAAAGCCTATCCAGCCATTGAAGCGTCCCTCACCTTTATGCTACCCGCGCTGTTTTTAAGTTTCCTGTTGGCTTCCTTTAAACGTCAGCAGAGTTTTACGGTAGTTGCATCGATCGCCGCGTCTTTAGCCGCGCTGCTTATTTTCTCGATCCCTGCCTCCATTTTGGCCGGTATCGCCGCAGGCTGCATTGCCTCATTATTTAGCCCTAAACCACAGCCAATCCCAGAGGTTTGCGATGATAAGTAATTTCTCTTTCAGCAGCCTCGCCATGGACTCAACGGTGGTCACCATCAGCTTAGTGGTGGGTGGAGCAAACTTTCTTTTTCGTTATCTGCCACTCCGGCTAGGTCGCGCACGCAAAAGCGATACGGCTAAGCAGGGTATTGTCGCCCTTCTCTTAGACAATATAGGCATCGCTTCAATTTGTGCATTGCTGGTGGTTTCCAGCACGCCCGAAATCTTGGCACAGCATGAACGCCTGATCCCCACCCTGTGTGGTTTTCTTGCTCTTGCACTGTGCTTCTACCGCACGCAAAGCATCATCATGTCAACATTGTCCGGCGCAGTAACCTTTGGGCTGGTTTTTAAGATGATGATGATGTTCACCTGATTTCGACTGAGTGATATTAACCAGTCAAACTATTTTTATGGATAATGTTTCTAACAGCAATTAATAACAATCACTGCTAATTATTTATGTGTTAGATTATTTACATTATTAATCCCTGTAGTTACTATACCGCCCGAAACTAATGAGGTTACACCCATGTCAAGTTCTATAGCTCATATTGAGGAAATGCTGAAGCAACGCGCGCTCCGTCAGAAAGACTTCCCTTATCAAGAAATTTTACTGACGCGTTTGTGCATGCACATGCAAAGCAAATTGTTGGAAAATCGCAACAAAATGCTAAAAGAACAAGGGATTAACGAAACACTGTTCATGGCTCTGATCACGCTGGATGCGCAAGAGAGCAAAAGTATTCAGCCATCTGAACTGAGCGCGGCGTTAGGCTCATCACGTACCAATGCAACCCGCATTGCCGATGAGTTAGAAAAACGCGGCTGGATCGAACGTAAAGAAAGCGACAGCGACCGCCGTTGCCTGCATTTACACCTTACCGAAGCCGGTGAGGCGTTCCTCGGGGAAATTATTCCTCCGCAGCACAAATGCCTGCATTTCTTATGGTCTACTCTGAGTGCGGACGAGCAACAACAGCTCGAAACCTTAACGCGCAAGCTGCTGGGTCGCATCGAAGAAATGGAACAATCTGGCCTAACGCAGTAATCGCGCGCGCCATCTCAATCGTCAGGTATTAACCATGCAATTCCCTATTCGTAGGCAAATGACTGTGCTCGCTACGATGCTTCTGCTTGCGGGCTGCGCATCAACTAATAATATTGAACCGCAGTCTTCACTGCTGAACTCACAGCAATTGCAGTTATCTACGTCGACGAACACCGCCAAGGCGGTGAGTATTAACTGGTGGACGGCAGCCAACGACGCGCAGCTTAATGCGTTGATGACCGACGCCCTGAAAAATGCGCCGACGCTGAAACAGGCGGCGGCGCGCGTGCGTGAAGCCGAGAACGCGGTAGGCATGGCGAACTCGGCCAACGGCCCTAATTTGGATTTAACCGCCAACAGCCGCCGCGATCGTTTCTCCAAGAACACGATCCAGCCTCTGGCGCCTAACGTACCGAATCCACAGCCGCTGTATGAAACCACCAATAATTTGGGCTTGAGCTTTAGCTATGAGTTTGACTGGTGGGGGAAATATCGCAATCAGGTGAATGCCGCAAAAGCTCAGGTGAATGCCGCTCACGCTGAACAACAGCAAACGGCGTTATCTCTGACATCTGCCATTGCGTCTGCGTATTATCAGTTGCAAAGCGACTATGCGATGCAGGATTTGCTCAATAAGCAGATCCAATCCTATCAAGCATTGGCTGAAATCAATGAGCAGCAATACAACGCGGGCGTCATCGGTATTGAAGTGTGGCAACAGTCGCAGGCACAGGTTGATATCAACCGCCAGCTCGTGACACAAATCCAGACGCAGATTGATTTGCTGTCTCATCAAATTGCCGCATTAACGGGCAAAAGCGCCGCAGGAAAATCCAATCTCCAGCGCGTTACCTTACCGGATAGCAATCTGCTCACGCCACCCACTGAGTTGACCATCAACTTACTGGGTCAACGCCCAGATATCACGGCTCAGCGTGAGTTAGTCGAATCGTATGAACAAAGCGTTCAGGCGGCGCGTAAAGACTTCTACCCGAGCGTATCCATCAGTGGTTTTGCCGGTTTTACCACCGCCAACTTCAAAGGCACCAATCCCACTTTGCTTGAGGCCGCGAGTAAAGCATGGAATTTAGCGCCAGCAATTTCGCTGCCCATCTTCCACGCCGGTGCGCTACAGAGCAAATTAGGTGAAGAATCAGCGCTATACGATCAGGCGGTAGAATCTTATAACCAGACTATCCTTAGTGCAGTTCAGGATGCGGCTGATGCGATTACACAGCAACAAAGCGCGAACCAAATGTATCAGCAGGCACAGGGCGCTTCGCAGTCTACGGGGCAGGTTTACCGTGTTGCACAGGCTCAGTACCAAAGCGGGCTGACAGGACGTCTTCCTATGCTCAACAGCGAAACTCAACTGTTACAACAGCAACAGGCAGAATTGAATGCCAAAAATAATCTGTTGCAGGCAAAAATTGGACTTATTCGTTCACTTGGCGGCGGCTACCAAGCCCCGGCCGTGAATTCAAAAGCATAATATTTTAGTAAGGCGGAGATACACATGAGCGAAAGCGTGGCAGCTCAAACCACTCAGCAGCAACCTTCGAACAAAAAGAGACAGCGCAAAACGTGGCTCACGATTTTGACCGTCATTTTTGTTGTTATTGGCATTGCCTATTTGGCTTATTGGTTCCTCGTTCTACGTCATCATCAAGAAACTGACGATGCGTATGTCACTGGTAATCAGGTGCAGATTAACGCACAGGTTTCCGGCAGCGTAACCAAGGTTTATTTCGACGGAACCGATCTGGTGAAAGCAGGTGATATTTTGGTTACGCTCGATCGTACCGATGCCGAGCAGGCGTATGAAAAAGCCAAAACCGCGCTGGCAAACAGCGTGCGACAAACCCACCAGCTGATTATTAATAGCAAACAGTATCAAGCTAACATTCAGCTGCGTAAAACCGAGCTCAATAAAGCGACTGATGACTATAAACGTCGTCAGGTATTAGGCAGCGTTAACGCCATTGGCCGTGAAGAATTGCAGCACGCGCAAGACGCCGTTGAAAGTGCGAAAGCCGCATTAGACGTCGCCGTTCAGCAATACAACGCCAATCAGGCATTGATTCTAAATACGCCGTTAGAAAAACAACCAGCCATTCAACAGGCTGCAGCACAGGTTCGTGATGCATGGCTGGCACTGGAGCGTACTCAGATTCGTAGCCCTATCACCGGTTATGTATCACGCCGCAGTGTTCAAGTGGGCGCTCAAATCACGCCGAGCACCCCGCTGATGGCAGTTGTGCCGGATAACCAGCTGTGGATCGATGCCAACTTTAAAGAAACCCAGTTAGCCGGTATGCGTATTGGTCAATCGGCTACCGTCGTGAGCGATATGTACGGTGACGACGTGGTTTATAAAGGTAAAGTCGTCGGTTTAGATATGGGGACCGGCAGCGCGTTCTCACTCCTGCCAGCTCAGAACGCAACCGGCAACTGGATCAAAGTGGTTCAGCGTTTGCCTGTGCGTATTGAGCTTGATGCGAAACAGATTGCAGAGCATCCGCTACGTATCGGCTTGTCTACGCTGGTGACGGTGGATACCGCGAATGCCGACGGTTTAGTTCTGGCAAATACTGTACGCAAAACGCCTGCATACGAAAGTAATGTCCTGACGTTGAATCTGGATCCGGTAAATCAGGTCATTGCCGAGATCATTCAGGCTAACGCAAGCTAAAAACGGCAGAGGTTAACGTGCAACAAAAACCGCTTGAGGGCGCACGGCTTGCATGGATGACGGTGGCGCTAGCAATGGCCACCTTTATGCAGGTTCTGGACTCGACGATCGCCAACGTGGCGATCCCGACGATCTCCGGGAATCTGGGTGCATCTAACTCGCAGGGAACCTGGGTGATCACATCATTCGGGGTGGCAAACGCCATCTCGATCCCGATCACCGGCTGGCTAGCAAAACGCTTCGGGGAAGTTCGCTTATTCCTGTGGTCGACGATCCTGTTTGCCGCCGCGTCTTGGCTATGTGGGATTTCATCCAGTCTGGAAATGCTGATCTTCTTCCGCGTTTTGCAGGGGATTGTCGCAGGCCCGCTTATCCCGCTGTCACAAAGTCTCTTGCTCAGTAACTACCCGCCAGCGAAGCGAAGTATGGCGTTGGCGATGTGGTCAATGACCGTGATCGTCGCGCCGATTTGCGGACCGATTTTGGGTGGTTATATCAGTGATAACTATCACTGGGGCTGGATCTTCTTTATCAACGTCCCGCTAGGGATTGCCGTTGCGCTGGTCGCGATGTCTACGTTGAAAGGACGTGAAACCAAAACTGAGATCAAACCTATCGATACGGTGGGGCTAGTACTTCTGGCACTTGGTGTGGGCTGTCTACAGGTCATGCTGGATAAAGGTAAAGAGCTCGATTGGTTCAACTCCACCGAGATCATTGTGCTGACGGTTGTCGCCGTGGTAGCGCTGTGCTTCTTGCTGGTCTGGGAGCTTACCGATGACCATCCGGTCGTCGATCTGTCGCTCTTTAAGATGCGAAACTTTACCATCGGCGTGCTGTGTATCAGCTTGGCCTATATGCTCTACTTTGGCGCCATCGTTTTGCTGCCTCAGCTACTGCAAGAGGTCTATGGGTATACCGCAACGTGGGCCGGTTTGGCATCTGCACCCGTCGGTTTGATTCCGGTACTGCTTTCGCCAATCATTGGTAAGTTTGCGCCGAAACTGGATATGCGCCGCCTAGTGACGTTCAGCTTCATTATGTATGCAGTATGTTTCTACTGGCGTGCTTATACCTTCGAACCCGGCATGGACTTTGGCGCATCCGCGTGGCCGCAGTTTATTCAGGGCTTCGCCGTGGCGTGCTTCTTTATGCCACTGACCACCATCAGCCTTTCTGGTCTTCCACCAGAGCGTCTAGCGGCGGCTTCGAGCCTGAGTAACTTCTGCCGTACATTGGCGGGTTCTATCGGCACATCGATTACCACGACGCTATGGACGCGCCGCGAAGCGCTGCACCATTCACAGCTGACGGAATCGGTGAACCCTTACAATCCAATAGCGCAGCAGACATACAGTGAATTGGAAAAGCTGGGCATGAGCAGCAAGCAAGCATCAGCCTACTTGGCGAACGAGATTACCGCGCAAGGCCTGATTATTTCGGCTAACGAGATATTCTGGATTTCTGCGGGCGTATTCCTCGCCCTGCTGGTACTGATTTGGTTTGCTCGTCCACCGTTCTCAACCGCCGGTGGCGGTGGTGGCGCGCACTAAAACGCCAACGCTCGATTTCAGATATAAAAAAGCCGCCCTTAGGCGGCTTTTTCTTACATACTTTTTAACGATTACTGCATCAGCAAATACAGTGAGTTATCACCACGTTGGATGTTCAGTGCCAGAACCGGTGGTTTGGAATCCATAATCTTGCGCAGCTCGCCCAAGTTAGCGACTGGCTGCTGGTTCACGCCCAGAATGATGTCGCCTTTCTGCAAACCAACGCGTGCCGCCGTTGAACCTTTCTGTACGTTATCAACCTTAACGCCTTTAACGTTACCGGTGGTCACGTTGCTCAACTCAGCGCCTTCAATACCTGCAAAGACATTGCTTGATGCCACTTGGCTTTGTTGGCTCTGCTCTAAGGTCACGTCAACCGTGATTGGTTTACCGTCACGGATCAGGCCCAGTTTCAGCTTGCTGCCTACTGGCATAGTCCCGATTTCAGCACGGAACGAAGCGAAGCTAGAAATTGCTTTACCGTTCAGAGAAACCACCACGTCACCGGCTTTAATGCCCGCTTTCGCCGCAGAAGACTTCGGCAACACTTGGCTAATGAATGCGCCACGCTGTGCGTCTACCTTCATGGCCTTAGCCAATTCAGAGTTCAGCTCGGTGCCCATAATCCCCAGTTCGCCACGTTTCACCTGACCAAATTCGACCATCTGACCGGTGAGGTTTTTCACCATGTTGCTTGGAATCGCGAAACCGATACCGATGTTGCCGCCGTCCGGTGCCAGAATTGCGGTGTTAATCCCGATCAATTCGCCGTTCAGATTCACCAGCGCACCGCCAGAGTTACCACGGTTAATTGCCGCATCCGTCTGGATAAAGTTTTCGTAGTTTTCGACATTCAGGCCACTGCGTCCTAACGCAGAAACGATACCTGAAGTCACGGTTTCACCTAAACCATATGGGTTACCAATAGCCACGGTGTAATCACCCACGCGCAGTGCATCAGAGTCGGCCATTTTAATCGCCGTCAGATTTTTAGCGTCTTTCAACTGGATCAACGCAATATCGGTACGTGGATCGGTGCCGATCACTTTCGCGTCATATTTGCGTCCATCGCTCAATTGCACTTGGATGGAGTCTGCGTTTTCTACGACGTGGTTATTCGTCGCCACGTAGCCTTTGGCTGCATCAATAATGACGCCAGAACCCAAGGCTTTGAATTTTTCTTTCGATGGGCCGTTGGCACCGCCGCCCTGACACATCGGTGAACCGCTAAACGGTGAACCTTCCTGACAGAAAGGAGAATTATCACCAAAGAATTGCTGGAACTGCTGTGGCATACGCGCGTTGTTATTCACCGTCGCGCTACCTTCCACATTGATGCTCACCACGGATGGCATCACCTTCTCCAGCATGGGTGCCAGGCTAGGTAGCTGCTGGCTGGTCGCAGCCGACGCCGTTTCAGCCGCGCTGGCTGACATCGGGCTTAACGCCATTCCCAAACTCAATGCTACTGCACTCAATACTAAAGTGGATTTTTTCATAGAACTTTTTTCTCTTGTATTATCAACGATAAATAATCTGAGGAACACATAACGTCATTCATGATGCTCTTATCTATAACGTAGGTCTGATTCGAGCATTTTCAACGTATTCCAACTAATCTGTTCACTTAATCTAATCACTGGCAAATAAGCCGTGATATTTGTGCATATTAAGAGTCGAATAAAACAATGAAGTTCCCTTTGCATGAGTCAAGGAAGCGTAAAAAATTATGGCGCGTCTTTACAAAACTCGACTTTATTCATCATCTTTATTATTCCGCAGCCATTAAGCGACGGTATTCATCATAAGCATAAAGATCGGTCATACCGCTGATATAATCTTGGATTAAACGGGCCCGATAATAATACTCTCGAACCTCGCGTTGCTCATTAGACAGATGTTTAATCTGTTTAACGGCTTCACGATAAGCGGCAAGATGCTTTCCTGAAAGCTTATGAAATAGGCGAGTTTCAATAGGAAATTTTTTATGTTTATTATCTTCAACGAGTTTGGCAAAGTCGTCCATTGGCATATCAAGCAAATCACTATAGATATCTAATAACCCCGTGATAACGCGATATCCCTGCAGTTCAAGCTGTTCAACTTCATGATGATTAAACACATAGCTGCGCGCTACATTTTTAAACACGTCAAGCAGACGATTTTCTTGCCCTTCATCGTCAATAAGCGGCTCATTAAACGCACCTTCAACGATTGACTCAAGATGATGACAGAATCGGTCGGCGGCATGCGGTACCAGCACTTTAATGACATTCACTCTCAAATACATAAAGAACGCTTCTGAGCGACCCGCTGTTTGCATGCGGCTATACGCGTCACCGACAATCGTGGCGAAGAGTTCACCTTCCCCATCTTTGTTCCATTCGTCTTGGAGATAGTTATAAAGCTGTTCTACGGTAAAAATGTTCTTTTCTACCGCATCTTCTAAATCCGCAACACAATATGAGATATCATCCGCCGCTTCCATTATATAAGTCAGCGGAAAGCGGTGATATTCCTGAATGTTTACCTTTCGTTGTAAGGTATGGATAAAATTTTCTTCTGCCCAATAATAACCCGGCTTCTTCATCAAGTAGCTATATTGCTCTGGCTTCTCGCCAGTCCAATAGGCTGGACGGGTATATTTAAAAACACAGGCAATTTGCGCGTAGGTTAAATTTAGTCTAAGTAAGGTATGAATAAGCCGTATTGCCTGTGCATTACCTTCAAAATTGCATAAATCAATTCTAACTTTGCCACGCAAAATATTCAGATCAGCATCAGCCGTGTTACGGCGCAACACCACAACTTGGCACTGTGATTCATCATCTGAAAAATCCTGTCCTTCCGCAATTACACCGAGTCGTCGGCTAAACCAATCGTTAATCGCTGATTCCCCAAAATGGCCAAACGGTGGATTGCCGATGTCATGCATCAGGCACGCCATTTCAACGATGCTCTCAAAAGAATCAAGATACAGATCTAGGCCGAGGTCGCTTATGCGGCCTGTTTTTTTCAGATGATGAATGACTTCTTTGGCAATATGTCGCCCAACCTGCTGCACTTCCATCGAATGTGTCAGACGACTCCGCACGGCGGCGTTTCGTTCTAGAGGAAATACCTGTGTTTTCTGCTGTAGTCGGCGAATGGCGGCTGAATTGATAATACGCCCACGATCGCTTTCAAAGCGTCGTGCTATTTCATATCCGTCGTCGAGCTCTTGGCTATCCACGCTATAAAACCGCTGATAGCAAAATTTAGCACCTAGATTAATATCCATTCTGCATCCTTTTTTAAGCCTTCAAACAACAGACAAAAAAATAACCACTAAAAGAATACGCTAACAGTAATGTACTGAAAATTCATCCTTTGTAGGCCAAAGCCCTTACATTAGCAGCCGATTCATAGCCAAAAGCACTTTTTACCTCCTCATGATAGACTAGGGCAGGTCTTTGAATGGCTTAAGCTTGAATATTTAACGAGCATTAACTCACTATTTTGCAGGTATTATCATGAAAGTAGGCATCATTGGTGCAATGGAGCAAGAAGTTGCTGTGCTGCGCGATCGCATTGAAAATCGTCAAACTCTGCAGCGCGCAGGCTGTGAAATCTACACGGGCACCCTTGGCGGTGTTGAAATCGCGTTGCTCAAATCGGGGATTGGTAAAGTCTCTGCCGCGATGGGCACGACCTTGCTACTGGAGCATTGCCGTCCAGACGTGGTGATAAACACCGGTTCTGCCGGTGGTTTGGCTAGCACGCTGAAAGTGGGCGATATCGTCGTTTCTGATGAAGTTCGCTATCACGATGCCGACGTGACGGCTTTTGGCTATGAGCCGGGCCAAATGGCGGGCTGCCCTGCCGCATTTGTCGCAGACACCAACCTGATTGCGCTGGCAGAACGCTGCATCACAGCGCTAAATCTGAATGCAGTTCGCGGCTTAATTTGCAGCGGCGATGTTTTCATTAACGGCGCTGAGCCGCTGGCTCGCATTCGTGCAACTTTCCCAAACGTTGCTGCGGTTGAGATGGAAGCGGCTGCGGTTGCCCACGTTTGCCACGCATTTAACACACCGTTTGTGGTGGTGCGCGCTATCTCTGACGTGGCAGACAAAGAATCGCACCTGAGCTTTGATGAGTTCTTAGTGGTTGCCGCTCAACAGTCCTCACTGATGGTCGAAGCGATGTTGCAGGAATTCGCTAAACAGGCCTAAGAAAAGATGAGACCCAAAAAATGAAACTGAAACAGCCTGTCTCACGCCTATTGGGCGCTCTTTGGCTGCTGCTGTGTCTGCCGCTCTCTGCGGCAGACCGCGTCATTAGCCTATCACCACATACCACCGAAATGGCGTATGCCGCAGGACTGGGCGATAAGATGGTTGCCGCCAGCGCTTATTCTAATTACCCGCCTGCTGCGGAAAAACTCGAAAAAGTGGCCTCATGGCAAGGGATAAACCTCGAACGCATTCTCGCCCTGAAGCCCGATTTAATTCTGGCATGGCGTGGAGGAAACCCTCAGCGCGTGCTCGATCAGTTGGCCGGATTTAATATTCCCATCTTTTATTCCGATCCTAAAAGCATTGATGGGATTGCCGACGATCTCGATCGCTTAGCCTCTTATAGCCCAACACCTCAGGTTGCTCACGATGCAGCAAACCATTTTCGTGACGAGGTGAAAATGCTACGTGAGAAGTATCAACGCCCAACCACAACTCGCGTACTGATGCAGTTTGGCACCCAGCCGCTTTTCACGACGTCTAAAGCCACCATTCAGAGCGATTTACTGTCGCTGTGCGGCGCCACTAATATTTTTGCCGACAGCCCAGTGCCTTGGCCTCAGGTGAGCCGCGAGCAGGTAATCGTCCGTAAACCGCAGGTTATTGTGGTCAGTGGCTCACAAGAGCAAGTTGAAACGGTGAAACAGTTTTGGCAGCCACAGTTAAACGTTCCCGTTATCGCCATCAATGAAGATTGGCTAAACCGCAGTGGCCCGCGCATTATTCTGGCAGCTCAGTCCCTGTGCGAACAATTAGATCACCTCACGCCTAAAACAGCACAATAACTAAAAACACTTTTCTTTAGCCGTTGAAGAAAAGTGTTTAATTCTGTATCCCCCCATAGAAAGTGTTCAAAATTCAATGTATCTTATTGCATCGTAATAAATAAAATAATCAATTAAAACAATAAGTTAATTATATAATCACTCACTCGCTGATTTGACAGTTGTTATACACAGTTGTCATACATTGCAAAGAAACAGACAGGGGAACCAACCATGCTGGTGTATTGGCTGGATATTCTAGGCACCGCGGTATTTGCTATCTCAGGCGTTTTATTGGCAGGCAAACTGAGAATGGACCCGTTCGGCGTGCTGGTTTTAGGCGTTGTTACCGCCGTTGGCGGCGGTACCATTCGAGATATGGCACTCGACCACGGGCCTGTTTTTTGGGTCAAAGATCCTACCGATCTCGTTGTGGCGATGGTGACCTGTCTAGCAACCATCGTACTGGTACGCCAACCACGACGTTTACCCAGTTGGATCCTGCCGGTGTTAGATGCGGTTGGTTTAGCCGTATTTGTGGGTATCGGTGTTAACAAAGCATTTGCCGGTGGCGCTGGCCCGCTGATCGCCGTTTGTATGGGCGTGATTACTGGCGTGGGCGGTGGCATGATCCGCGATGTTCTCGCTCGCGAAATTCCAATGATCCTACGCACTGAAATTTATGCAACCGCCTGTATTATTGGCGGTATTGTTCACGTTACCGCTTATGCAACCTTCGGAATGGATCTGCAAAATGCCATGATGCTAGGCATGTTCGTGACATTAGCCATTCGCCTTGCTGCCATTCGTTGGCATTTGAAACTCCCGACGTTTACTCTAGACAGCTAAATAATTTTTCTCGGAGCGACGTCCTGTCGCTCCTATCCATTTATGTTCTTGAATCTATTTACCTTCAAGCGCTATGAAATAAAGTCCTCTCTTTGCGGTGTAAATACATCGACCAGCGTTCCCGCCTCAATGCATACACAGCCATGCATAACATTGGGCTTTTTATAGAGCGTATCGCCCGCGCAGACCCGATGGGTTTCATCTCCAATCGTAAAATCAAAAACGCCGGATTTCACATAGGTGCTTTGCTCATGGGGATGATTGTGTAATGGGCCAATCGCTCCAGTTTGGAAGCAGACCTCCACCATCATCATCGTGCCACCGTGAGCAAGAACCTTGCGGGTAACGCCCTCACCTGCTGGCTCAACTGCAATATTTTGGTAAAAGAAGAACATAGTTTATTCCTTTAGATATAGGCTTTTCATGAATATATTCGCCGTAGTTCAAGCAACGTTTTCTTAGTGCACCAGACCAAACGTATATTTAATGAAAGCGGATAAAATCGTGAAATCAGGGTCGGCGAAAGTCACACCTGTAGCACCTAAGTAGCTGAATAACGGTAAAACCAGCGCGGGAAGGAAACACAGTAATAAGCCGTTAACGAAGCTAGCAATGATTGCGCCTCTTAAACCACCGGTGGCATTACCAAATATGGCGGCGGTACCTCCGCAGGTAAAACTGGCTAGAATTCCCGGCACAATAATCGGCAATCCAAGCGATGGGAAAATAGCGATACAGCAAAGTTCAGCAAAGAAGCTCACTAAAAACCCAATCAATACCGCATTAGGCGACTTATCAAAAAGAACCATGGGATCAACTGCCGGAATTGAACCGGGAGCAATTGTTTGGGAAATACCTTTAAACGCAGGAACAATTTCTTCGGCAAATAGCACCACGCCCTTTTTAGCGATAAATAATCCGCCAGCAAAGACCGCTGATTTTTCCAGTAGCCAAACCAGATAAGGTTTCTTCTCCATAATGCTGACTAAATACTCATTACTGGAAAATAGAGAAGAGACACCAAGAAGGCAGAACATAGTGAGAAACGTTGCTACGTCTGAGTTTTTCAAAAAGCTAAATTTGTCGCTGACATTAACGTGCTCAACGTTAACCGAAGTGTTGCCAAACCATTTACCTAAGAAAGAAGCAATAAGGTAAGAGCTCGAGGCCGCGTGAGCGATACAATAATCATTATGACCGATGATTTTCCGGCTAAACCGGGACAAAATCGTTGGGAATACGGCCATGTAAACGCCAATCACAACGGAGCCAAAGACTATGGAAAATAACTCGCTATAGCCTAATCCCACCAGCGCAGCCGTCACTGAAAAAGCCATAAAAACAATAAGATGCAATGACAGATAGATAGATTTAAAACGCGTATATCGCGCAAGCAGAATATTAATTATCATAGCGAAAAATAGAATAATTGCCGCGGGACGACCTAGTCGGTCGATAGTCAGCGCCATGATCGCTTCGTTACTAGGAACTACGCCTCTCAGACCAAATGCGTGGGTAAACAGGTCGCTGAACATGGTTAATACGCCCCCCAGTATTCCGCCCCCTGTTTTAATCAGCACAAAGCCTAAAAAAGCGAGTACAGTCCCTTTTATAATCGTGGTCAGCTTTGCCTTTTGCAGGCAAAGCCCACAGAAAGCAATAAAAGCTATGATGATCGATGGTGTTCCAAAAACTTTTAATAAATAGTCCATAATAAACCTTATTTTTATATTAAGTTTGAAAGTCACGGCCAGCAAAAAACAGCAACACTCATCCCCTCATTAAATAGTTAATTTAACGAGTCGCATTCTTTTGTATAAATAAAATGGGTTATTACACGTATTAATTGAATCTGTAAAAAGAACGCTTAATACTTTCTACGTTAATTTATTTAATTAAATAGCTCCTAACCATTTTCACATGGCATAAAATTTATAAATTTGGCTAATATATCTAATACCAAACGTAAACAGACAACTGAGCAAGTAGGTTTATCGACTCATGCTGCTTCCCATTAACCCTATAAAAATGAACCGGCGTTTCAAGTAGGAAGGCATTTTATCAAAAAGGAACAATGATTTTGTGACGCCGATAACTAAACCTGCGTTTCAAAAATCATAAAACCAATTTAAAAAGCTTTTTACAATGACCATTGGCAACATAGTGCGGCGGCAGTACGCCCCATCTTCGACTAAACTTTCTGTTGCGGATTACTTTCAGCATATAATTTTTCTTACAGCGGATCTTATCGCTCAGGTACGAAACGTTAAGGTCATGAGCACTCGGTAATCCAATACGCTACCGAGGAATATATCTATGCAATTAAGTACTTATCTGTTTTTCGATGGAAACGCGGAAGAAGCAATTGCGTTCTATGCTCAAGCACTAGACGCAGAGGTTTTATTCAAAATTCGTTTTGGTGAAGCGCCGGTCGATGACGCCCAATGCTCAACCACGCCACCGTTCCCTGCCGATAAAATTATGCATGCTTCGCTTAAAATCGGAGACGGTTTGCTCATGCTGAGCGATGGCAACATGTGTGAGGAAGAGAAAAAGCACGGCGGCTATGCCGTTAGCTTGCACTCGAATGATTTAACGCAGGGGAAAATTTGGTTTGAACGGCTATCGGAGGGGGCAACGGTGACGATGCCTTTTCAGGAAACCTTTTGGGCTTTAGGATTTGGGATGCTAACCGATAAATTCGGTATTCCCTGGATGGTGAACGTAGAAAAAGCGATGGGATAGAGGGTTCTTAAAAACAAAAAAGCCCGCGATCAACACGGGCTTTTTTACTGGCTAGGTTAACGCTTAAACACTGAAAGAAGAGCCGCAGCCGCAGGTCGATTTCGCATTTGGGTTGGTTACGATGAAACGAGAACCTTCCAGACCTTCGGTATAATCGACTGAACCGCCAACCAGATATTGCAGGCTCATCGGATCGACTACCAGCATCACGCCTTGCTTCTCAATGGTCATATCACCGTCGTTTACCTTATCGTCAAAGGTAAAGCCATACTGGAAGCCACTACAACCTCCGCCGGTGATATAGACGCGCAGCTTCAGATCCGGGTTTTCTTCGTCTGCGATCAGTACTTTAACTTTATTAGCTGCAGCTTCGGTAAACTGCAACGGCAGAGCCATATCTTCACTCATTTCTCACTCCCAAACTCTGCTTTTCACAGAATGTTTCTACACAACATGGAGACACGTACATGCAGGTATCGTCAGAAAGCCATGTTGATTTATGCGGTCATTATCTAATACCTGACTAATTCGTTCAAGTATTGCTCGTCGGTAACGATGCCTTTTCCGCTTCTTGCTGGGCTGCTTGCTCCTGAGCCTGCTTTTGAGCCAGCTCCTGACGCTTGAGCGTTCTTTCTAAGATGCAAGAGTACAGCGGTTTTCCACCTAAAAACTGGGCTAATAGTGTAGCGCCAAGACAGGTAATGATCATCGGCAAAATGAGCTGATAGTTATCGGTCATTTCTAAAACCAGCACAATACCCGTTAGCGGAGCCCTGACGGTTGCAGCAAATAACGCGCCCATGCCAGCAATGGCGAACGTGCCTGTCTCAATGCCATATTGTGGAAACAGATGTGCGCTTGCCATCCCAAATGCCGTTCCCAGCAACGTTCCCAAAGCCAGCATCGGTGCAAAAATACCACCAGGCGCACCGGAGCCAAAGCACAGCAGCGTGGTGACTACGCGAGCAATAAAGATAAACAGCAACATGCCCATCGTGTAATTTCCAGCAGCAGCGATTGGGATGAGATTAAAACCACCGCCCGCTGCTTCTTGCTGAATCAGTCCGAGTACACCGCACAGCCCGCCTAAAACGCCGCCGATTAGCACCAGTTTGCGCCAATCACCGCCGTGTAAACGCTGGAACATATCCTGAACACGGAACACACCACGGTTAAACATCACCCCAACAACGCCAAAAACCATACCGAGCAACAGATACAGCCACAGGGTATTGATGCCAACGTTGCCCAGCTTACCCACTTCAATCACAGTGCGTTCACCGTTGAAAAAACGGAATACCACGCAGGACATAATAACGCCAATAAAGACCGCTTTGATTGAAATCAGGCTATAGCGGAACTGCGGGCGCATCTCCTCAATGACAAATAAGATGCCCGCTAGCGGTGCATTAAACGCTGCGGTTAAGCCCGCAGCCGCACCGGTTGCCAGAAGGCTATGGCGTGCCTCCGTGCTACGAGCACGAAACAGGTCAAACACCATTTGGCCAAGGTTTCCCCCCATCTGCACGGTGGGGCCTTCACGCCCTAGCACCATGCCTGCACCAAGCGTTCCCAAACCACCGAAAAACTTCACGGGGATCACTCGCCACCAGCGCACGGGGCGTAAATTTTCTAACGCCCCTTCAATTTCAGGAATACCGGAGCCGCCAGCCTCTGGAGCGAAACGACGCACCAAATAATAGCCAAACATCGCTAACAGCGCGGAGCCAATAAACGCCATCGGCCAAACAATAATCCAGTAATCAGCGACATGGGCCAATCCACCCAATCGCTGCTGCTGCACCCAATCAACGCTTTTTTCAAACGCGACGCCAATAAGACCCGCAAGAGTCCCGACCACCGCTGCCATCAATAAGATGGCCACTGGAGTTTTATCGCGGCGTAAAATTTGCAGCATCACGTCGCTACGACGCAAACGCGTGGCAGACGGCAGAGAAGTTTGTTGTTCTTGCTGTGTCATAATCAGTCAACTAAAGGTGTGGTTGATAAGTAATACAAATGAAAGAGGCGTTATTCTACATGGCAAATGCCGCTAAGTCCCCTTTGCGAGTGAGAGATTGCTACTCCATAAGGATAGCGTTTATATCCACGTTGATACGATTGAATTATGTTCAACACCTAACCTGACGTTTTTCTTCATTTCATCTCAGTGGCGACTTCTTTAGAATAGAAGCGACTTTTTACATTCAGCACAGGTCAGGAGCCGATTTATGAGTAAGTCTGAAAGTCTGTACGCTCAGGCAAAAGAGCTAATTCCGGGTGGCGTTAACTCCCCGGTTCGCGCCTTCACCGGCGTTGGTGGTGTGCCTTTATTCATTGAGCGCGCAGATGGCGCTTACCTGTACGATGCCGATGGCAAAGCCTACATTGATTACGTTGGCTCATGGGGGCCAATGGTTCTCGGCCACAACCATCCAGCGATTCGCGAAGCCGTGCTAGAGGCAGTTAGCCGTGGCTTAAGCTTTGGCGCACCAACCGAAATGGAAGTCAAAATGGCCGAACTGGTCACCACGCTGGTGCCAAGCATGGACATGGTGCGTATGGTGAACTCAGGTACAGAAGCCACCATGAGCGCCATCCGTCTGGCTCGTGGCTTTACCGGCCGCGATAAGATCATCAAGTTCGAAGGTTGCTACCACGGCCACGCCGATCACCTGCTGGTGAAAGCGGGCTCGGGTGCCCTCACCTTAGGCCAGCCAAACTCTCCGGGCGTTCCGGCTGACTTTGCTAAACATACGCTGACCTGCACCTATAACGATATCGAATCCGTTTTACAGGCGTTCAAGCAATACCCTGACGACATCGCCTGCATCATCGTTGAGCCGGTAGCAGGAAACATGAACTGTATTCCTCCACAGCCTGAATTCCTGCCAGGTTTACGTGAGCTATGCGACCAATACGGCGCGTTGCTAATTATTGATGAAGTGATGACAGGCTTCCGCGTTGCGTTGGCTGGTGCTCAGGATTATTACGGCGTGACGCCGGACCTAACCTGCTTAGGCAAAATCATCGGCGGCGGTATGCCCGTTGGCGCATTCGGCGGTCGCCGTGATGTGATGGAAGCACTGGCACCCACCGGCCCTGTTTATCAAGCCGGTACGCTATCAGGTAACCCTGTCGCGATGGCCGCGGGCTTCGCCTGTCTCAACGAGATCTCTCAGCCGGGCATCTATCCACAGTTGACCGAACTCACCGACAATCTCGCTTCCGGCCTGTTAGATGCTGCGCAAAAAGAAGACATTCCACTTGTAGTGAATCACGTGGGCGGCATGTTTGGGATTTTCTTCACCGATCAGGAAACCGTTACCTGCTATCAGGACGTGACGCGTTGCGACGTCGAACGATTCAAGCAGTTCTTCCATTTGATGCTGGAAGAAGGCGTGTACTTCGCTCCTTCTGCGTTTGAAGCCGGCTTTATGTCGCTGGCGCATTCACAGGAAGATATTCAGAAAACCATCGATGCCGCGCGTCGTTGTTTTGTGAAGATGAAGAAATAGGTTTTATCTCAAGTACGCCGCGCCGCGGCGTACTGTTTTCACTAAACTCGTGTACCACACTCGGTTTACTACACTCGGCCCATTTTAATTACGCGTTTGGATCCAGAATGCATGGATAAGTCCTGGAATATAGCCCAACAGCGTTAAGATAATATTTAGCAGAAAAGCGCCGCCAATCCCTTTGTCTAACAATACCCCTAGCGGCGGCAATATAATGGTGAAAACAATTCGCCAAAATCCCATCTCACTCTCCTTAAATTGTGTTAATGAATCCCCATCATCTTGATGAGACACAACATTAAGCATAGACCGTCAGCCACAACGTGATAAAAAAATCAGATAATTAGCCATAAATTCCACCGTATGCAGGCGTTTTTTTATCGGCAGGAAGGCTTTCCCACGTAATAACACACCATCGGGTAACATATAAACCTAATCCACAATCGCCATTGACAGTGCCTTAAGAGAATGGTTGTATTATACAACTTAATTTTAAAGGCCAGTATAATGAGCAATCCAACATCCATCATTGAAGAAATACGCGTAGCTTCACGACAAATGGTACGGGAGCTCGGTTTTATGCGTAGCACACTGGCCGCAACTGAATACTCCCCATCAGTAGTTCATACCTTACTTGAAATAGAACATCGTGGGTCGATGACAGCTGCGGAGTTAGTACAGATCTTAGGGCTTGAGAAGTCTAGCGTCAGCCGTATGTTAGCTAAACTTCTCAGTGCAGGTGAACTGGAAGAATGCCCTTCAGCCAAAGATGCCAGAATCAAACAGCTCAGCCTTAGTGCACAGGGCCGGAAAACGGTAGAAAGAATTAATCATTACGCTAACGAGCTCGTCATCGCTGCATTAAAAAAAATGAATCCACATCAGCAAAATGCAGCCTCACAGGGGCTTATGATCTATGCCAATGCGCTACAAGCCTGCCGCGAAAATAACGAAATGAGCACTCAAAACAATCTACAAATTGTTTCCGGCTACCATCCCGGAATGATTGGCCGCATCGCTGAAATGCACGGCGGTTACTATGCTAGGGAGCACAATTTCGGTAGCTTTTTTGAGGCAAGAGTTGCAACAGAATTAGCTGAATTCTCCGGGCGTTTAGACAATGAGTGTAATCAAATTTGGCTGGCTATGTTGAACGGGCGTGTTGTCGGCTCGGTCGCAATCGACGGTGAAGATCTTGGCAACGGCGAGGCTCATTTGCGGTGGTTCATTCTTGACGATAGCTGTCGAGGCAACAGAACTGGCAGAAAGTTAATAGCAGAAGCGATGAAGTTTTGCGATAAAAGAGGATTTTCTGCGGTTCAACTATGGACCTTTAATAAATTGACCGCAGCAAGGAGTTTATACGAATCATTTGGTTTTAAACTAACGAAAGAGTGGGAAGGAACTCAATGGGGAAGCAGCATCACAGAACAGCAGTTTACACGCAAAATTTAATCATCACCCCGTAACCCTTCAAATAAAACAGGGTTATTGCGTGACTGACTCATGCAGCAAGCCTACCGCTTGAAGGGCAACGATTTATGCAACAACGCCTTTTTGATAAGGATCTAATTGCCAGCGTCCTATGCTACATTTGATTCAAATTGTAAAATAATGGAATAGGTGTAGCATGAGTTTCTTCGATAAATTCAGCGCGGACAAGTTGAAAGATGCGGCTGCAACTGCTAAGCGGACTGCGTCAAACATTGCGGACCAGGCGGGCAAAGCTACAACGAAGGCTATCGATGCAGTCATGGAACATGACTATGCGGGCACCCGTGACTATCTTACAGATCAGGCCGTCAAGGCGAGCGATGGCGTTGTGAACATGAAAGACAGTGCCGTCGATGCCGTACAGAATTTCGACCTGAACGAAACAACAGAAGCCGCTATAAAATTTTCCAAGCAATCAGCAAGCAAGCTCAACCGCATGTTCCGCGATACACTAGAACTGGATAAGACCACGTTCGACATGGTCAACGACGTTAAAAAGCGTCTACCTACCCCAGCGAGCTCCGTGGACGACATCTACGAGCAATGCCGCAAAGAATCAATTCGACGCGCGATCGCTGCTTTTATGCTAGGAGGCATCCTAGATGAAAAAAGTGTAGCTAAATATGGCAAGCTGACTGACGACTACGATACCTATCGACACGAAAAACAGGGCACGTTTGGTGACTACTCCCATGCAAAGCCCTCGCATAAAACGCCGAACGGCACGGTTTTCCGGAATGACTACAACCCGGATGAACCTTTGGTCTATGAACGAAATAAGGCTACTATTGTCTCGGTCGATCACATCACCTCAAGAAAAGAAATCTTCTCTTCTCTGCTGTTGAAAATGGGCCTGACCGATGAACAGTTGGGTAAGGTCGTGAACGACCCCGGCAATCTGAAGTACATGCACCGAAGCATCAACAGCCAAAAGGGTGAGGCTGACCTGTATGACTGGCTGTCCGCGAATTCTAAGTCACATCCTACCGATGACAGTAAGTTGATCGTGACGATCAAGGGATCAGGTAAAGAGCATGTCATCGACAAAAAGGCGGTCGATAAAATTTATGCAGAGAGCAAGCAGGTTATCCGCTCTGCAAAAATCCAGGCCGTTAAAGAGATCGGTACCACTGTTGCCTTCACTGGCGCGACCATGGCCGCACAACAGGTCGTGGGCCTGATTGTGGTGGAGACCATTGACGTGTTCATGGATGAACTGAAACGCATGAAGTTTGTCTCCGAAGAAGGAATTGTTGAGGAGATGAAGCTCAGCAAGAATCGCCTGAGCGCTGAACTCGCCAAGCGTTTTGAAGAACGTCAAATTTGGTCGAGTGCAAAATCACTGGGCATCGAGGCTGGCGTAGCAGGCGCCTTGAGCGTGATACCTCAGATTCTCATTTCTTTGGTATTGAAGATGCCTTCATTTGTCTTTGCGCTGATTCGTGAGAGCACCCTCAGCGTTGTGCGTGCAATCCGTATCGTTACCAGCAATGAGCCAGATAAATTGGCGGCCTTGCAAGTCGTGATTATGGGCGCGGCATCGGCTGTTGCCGGCATTTACGCCCAACGGGTTATTAGCCAAGGCATTGCCGCAGTGCCATTACTGAATAAATACAACTCGCAAGTCTCCTCGGTCCTGTCAGGGGTGATTGTCACCGCTGTCCCATTGGCCGCGATTTACACGTTCGAGCAAAACAAATCAAAGTTGGTGCTAAAGCTGGTCGGCCCCAAGTAGCAGAAAGCCACTATGCAAAACAAAAAGGCCCGCCAAAACAACTGGCGGGCCTTTTTGTAAACTGAGAGCACACGATGCTGCCATCATGATGAGTTTGAATATGCCAGCCTCAAGCTGCGCAGGTTCGGATGGCTCATTCGCAGACATTCGTCTGCGGATGGCCTGTCTCCGATAGAGTTCGAGAGACGTAATCCTGTGCCGTCTAGGAAAGGCTCGTCGATTCATTTCCTAGATGATTTCTGACTTCACGCGGTTGCTTCATCACTTTCACTAAAAGACTGCTCGTCGGCAAAGAGCGAGCATTCATGTTGCAGAGGCGATGGGCAGCAAACGTTGCAGAACAGTCTGTGCCTTCCACTTACTGAACAGCAGGACACAGCGCAAATTGTCCCCAATTTGCAGGCTTCTGACAAATACCATGCCAGTCACTGGATGTGCTCTTGGCATCAGCGTTACCCAACTTGTGACACCTGACTCGATGCCATAAAAAATGCCATTGATAACGCAAAAAAACATCATCAATGGCACATTAAATATTATTTAAATAAGATGCTTAGAAAAAAACCTCACTCCCACTCAATGGTAGCCGGTGGCTTGCCGGAGATGTCATACACCACGCGGGAAATACCGTTAACTTCATTGATGATGCGGTTGGAGACGCGGCCAAGGAAATCGTATGGCAGATGTGCCCAATGCGCGGTCATGAAGTCGATAGTTTCTACCGCACGCAGAGAGACAACCCAATCGTATTTACGACCATCGCCCATCACGCCAACGGAACGAACCGGCAGGAACACAGTGAATGCCTGACTCACTTTGTTATACAGATCCGCTTTGTGCAGTTCTTCGATGAAGATAGCATCCGCACGACGCAGCAGATCGCAGTACTCTTTCTTCACTTCGCCCAGCACACGAACGCCTAAACCAGGACCAGGGAACGGATGGCGATACAGCATATCGTATGGCAGACCAAGTTCCAGACCGATCTTACGCACTTCATCTTTAAAGAGCTCTTTCAGCGGTTCAACCAGACCCAGCTTCATCTCTTTTGGCAGGCCGCCCACGTTATGGTGAGACTTAATCACGTGCGCTTTGCCTGTTGCGGATGCCGCAGACTCGATCACGTCTGGGTAGATAGTACCCTGTGCCAACCACTTAACGCCCGGCTGTTTGCACGCTTCTTCATCAAAGACTTCAACGAATACGCGGCCGATAGTTTTACGTTTAGCTTCTGGATCGTTAATGCCAGACAGCGCGCTCAGGAAGCGTTCTTCGGCCTTAACGTGGATGATATTCAGACCGAATTTATCGCCGAACATCTCCATCACCTGCTCGCCTTCGTTCAAGCGCAGCAGACCATTATCAACGAATACGCAGGTCAGACGTTTGCCGATAGCACGGTGCAGCAGCAGCGCAGTCACAGAAGAGTCAACGCCGCCAGACAGGCCCAGAATGACTTCATCTTCGCCCACTTGTTCACGCAGACGCGCTACCGCATCTTCGATGATCGTAGCTGGCGTCCACAGAGCTTCACAGCCGCAGATATCCAGAATGAAACGCTCCAGCATGCGCTGGCCCTGATGGGTATGAGTCACTTCAGGATGGAACTGAACGCCGTAGAAACGTTTTTCGTCGTTCGCCATAATGGCGTAAGGGCAGGTTTCAGTGCTGGCAACGGTGACAAAATCAGAAGGGATCGCGGTAACTTTATCGCCATGGCTCATCCAAACGTCCAGCACTGGGGTGCCGTCTTTAGTCAGAGAGTCTTTGATATCATCAAACATTTTGCTGTGCGCAGTTACTTCAACCTGTGCATAGCCAAATTCACGTTCGTTTGAGCTTTCAACATGACCACCCAGTTGCATCGCCATGGTCTGCATGCCGTAGCACACGCCAAACACAGGCACACCGGCAGTAAATACGTATTCTGGCGCACGTGGGCTGTTGTTCTCAGTCGTGCTTTCAGGGCCGCCAGACAGAATAATACCGCTTGGGTTGAATTCACGGATCTGCTCTTCGGTGACATCCCATGCCCACAGCTCGCAGTATACGCCGATCTCACGCACGCGGCGTGCAAGAAGCTGAGTGTATTGGGAGCCGAAATCCAGAATCAGAATGCGATGCTTATGAATATTTTGAGTCATGTAAGGCCTTGTTTAGAAAAATAAATAGCCAAAAAAACGAAAACAGGTCACTGAATATTCAGCGGTGAGAACAGCTTGGTGCCCTCACCGCCTATAAAGATATTACGAACCCATGCGGTAGTTCGGTGACTCTTTAGTGATGGTCACATCGTGAACGTGGCTTTCTTGAATCCCCGCGCCGCTGATACGAACAAACTCAGCTTTGGTACGCAGTTCATCAATGGTTGCACAGCCGGTCAAACCCATGCATGAGCGCAGGCCGCCCATTTGCTGATGGATAATCGCTTTCAGGTGGCCTTTGTAAGCTACGCGGCCTTCGATACCTTCAGGAACCAGTTTGTCCGCAGCGTTATCGCTCTGGAAGTAACGGTCAGAAGAACCTTTGGACATCGCGCCCAGTGAACCCATACCGCGATATGATTTGAAAGAGCGGCCTTGATACAGTTCGATCTCACCTGGAGATTCTTCGGTACCTGCCAGCATACCACCGACCATGACGCAGCTTGCGCCAGCGGCCAGTGCTTTCGCGATATCACCGGAGAAACGGATACCGCCATCGGCGATAACAGGAATACCGGTGCCTTCCAGCGCTTCAACAGCGTCTGAAACGGCAGTGATCTGTGGAACACCAACGCCGGTAACAATACGCGTCGTACAAATAGAGCCAGGGCCGATACCGACTTTAACCGCGTTCACACCGGCTTCTGCCAATGCTCTTGCGCCCGCGGCCGTGGCAACGTTGCCGCCGATAATTTGCAGATCAGGGAATTTAGCGCGAGTTTCGCGAATACGTTGTAACACGCCTTCAGAATGGCCGTGGGAAGAGTCGATCAGCAGTACGTCAACACCGGCTTCAACCAGCGCTGCAATGCGCTCTTCGTTGCCTGCACCCGCACCTACCGCAGCACCTACGCGCAGACGGCCATGCTCATCTTTACACGCGTTAGGTTTGCGCTCTGCTTTCTGGAAGTCTTTAACGGTGATCATGCCGCACAGGTGGAAGTTATCGTCAACAACCAGCGCTTTTTCAACACGTTTTTCGTGCATGCGCTGTAGAACGACTTCGCGAGCCTCACCTTCTTTCACGGTAACCAAACGCTCTTTCGGCGTCATTACCGCGGTAACAGGCTGCTCTAGATCGGTAACAAAGCGCACGTCACGACCGGTGATGATACCAACCAGTTCCAGGTCGTCAGTAACGACAGGATAACCAGCAAAGCCATTGCGCTCGGTCAGCTCTTTCACTTCACGCAGAGTCGTGGTTGGGGTCACCGTTTGAGGATCTTTTACCACGCCGCTTTCATGTTTTTTGACGCGACGAACTTCTTCAGCCTGACGCTCAATAGACATGTTTTTGTGGATGAAACCAATACCGCCTTCCTGTGCCAACGCAATCGCGAGGCGCGCTTCGGTAACGGTGTCCATTGCCGCAGACAGCATTGGGATATTCATACGAATGGATGAAGTCAGCTGAGTGCTAAGATCGGCAGTGTTTGGCAGAACGGTAGAATGGGCTGGAACTAAGAGAACGTCATCAAACGTTAGGGCTTCTTTTACGATACGTAGCATGGGCAATATCTCACCAGGGTGGTAAATCAAATAGATTTAATATTGCCGCGGCATTATACAGGCCGAAAACGGTTGCCTCCAGTACTTTTTACAAAAAAGTCTTGCGAAGGTCATTCAAGCATGTAGTATCGACTGATTAACACCTTGATTTAGAGTTTGATCTACGTCACATGTCACTGCCATCTTCCCCCCCAATTTTTACCGTTAGCCGGTTAAATCAGACCGTCCGTCAGCTGTTAGAAATGGAAATGGGGCAGATCTGGTTATCAGGCGAAATCTCCAACTTATCTCAGCCTTCATCGGGCCATTGGTACTTCACGCTTAAAGACGATCGTGCTCAGGTGCGCTGCGCGATGTTCCGCAATAGCAACCGCCGTGTCACTTTCCGCCCGCAAAACGGCCAGCAGATTTTGATGCGTGCCACCATCACGCTGTACGAACCGCGTGGGGATTACCAACTGATTGCTGAAAGTATGCAGCCCGCCGGTGACGGTTTGCTGCAACAGCAGTTTGAGCAGTTGAAGCAACGCTTACAGGAAGAGGGTCTGTTCGATCCTGCCCACAAAAAACCATTACCGTCGCCAGCCCACTGCGTTGGCGTTGTGACGTCATCAAGCGGTGCCGCACTGCACGATATCCTTAACGTATTAAAACGACGCGATCCGTCCCTGCCAGTGGTCATCTACCCGACCGCGGTACAAGGTGCCGATGCACCGATGCAAATTGTGCGCGCCATTGAATTAGCTAACCTGCGTAAAGAGTGTGATGTGCTGATTGTCGGTCGTGGCGGTGGCTCGCTTGAGGATTTATGGAGCTTTAACGATGAGCGCGTGGCGCAGGCTATTTTTGCCAGCCTCATCCCTATCGTCAGCGCCGTTGGTCATGAAACCGATGTCACTATCGCTGATTTCGTTGGCGATCTGCGTGCGCCAACGCCGTCCGCGGCCGCAGAATTAGTTAGCCGCAACCAAACCGAGCTCATGCGCCAAATGCTTTCACAGCAGCAGCGCATGGAAATGGCGATGGATTATTATCTTGCTCGCCATCAGCAGCGTTTTACTCGTCTGAATCATCGTCTACAGCAGCAGCATCCACAGCTACGTCTGGCTCGTCAGCACACGTTGCTGATTAAGCTACGCCGCCGTTTGGACGAAGCGGTGCAAACACGCCTGCGTTTGGCGGAACGCCAGCAAGAGCGCACCAGCCAACGCCTTAATCAACAGCAGCCCTCTGCGCGTATTCAGCGCCACCAACAGCGCATCGAGCAGCTTCACAACCGGCTGGAATTACTCGTCCAACGCCAGCTTAGCGGCAATCGTGAACGCTTTGGCGCACTGTGCTCGCAGTTAGAGGGCGTTAGCCCACTAGCCACACTGGCACGTGGGTTTAGCGTGACACAACCACCAAGCGGCGGTGTGCTGAAAAGCATTAAGCAGGTCGCTAATGGCGATCTGTTAAAAACCCGAGTGCAAGACGGATGGGTAGAAAGCACGGTGACTTCAATCGCAGCGCTGCCTAAAAAACGTAGTGCAAAACATGACTCATAGGCCTTAATAGTGAGTTCTGTGATATAGGTCACTTCGCATAATAAAAGCGGTGGCCTGAATCCTGTTTATACCCACTTTCGTTATTCTGTCATCCCTTCCTTGCTTTATAGATAAAAACAACGCATTTAAATTTCACTTTGCTTTTGATTGGTTATGAACCGAAAGCAAAATGGCGTGAAATCGACGCAAAATAAAACTGTGATCCTCAGTGCATTCTATAAACACCCGCTTTGTTTTAATTCCTCACAGCCCATTAAGGCTATTAGGGGATCATCATATTTATTAAACATCTCCTAGTTCACAGATAAAACATTATCACCATTCGTTTCTAACAATGGCGGTTTATTATCATTACCTGTTTATTGGGAGTGCCCACATGTCGGACACAAAATCTTTTAAGTCAAGGTTATGGGAATTTTTTCAAAGTCTAGGAAAGACTTTTATGTTTCCCGTTTCTTTATTAGCTTTTATGGGTTTGTTATTAGGCGTTGGAAGTTCAATTACTAGCCCATCCACCATAAAAAGCTTTCCATTTTTAGGCAATGAATTAGTTCAGCTAACGTTTGGATTCGTTGCTACCGTGGGCGGGTTCGCTTTCACTTACTTACCGATTATGTTTGCAATGGCAATTCCATTAGGTCTTGCTAAGCGTAATAAAGCGATTGGTGCATTCTCAGGCTTTGTGGGCTATATGATAATGAACCTTTCGATTAATTATTATCTTATGAGTAGCCATCAACTTGCCGATGCAGCGCATATGAAACAGGCTGGGCAAGCCATGGTATTAGGCATTCAATCGCTTGAGATGGGGGTTCTCGGTGGGATTGTCGTTGGGGTTATTACCTATTTCCTACATGAACGCTTTCAAGATACGCAGCTCCATGATGCCTTTGCATTTTTTAGCGGCATTCGCTTTGTCCCTATCATTACGGCACTTACGCTCTCTATCGTTGGGCTGATTATTCCGTTTTTGTGGGAATATGTTGCTATCGGCATCACAGCCATTGGGAGATTAATTCAGAGTACTAACGTCTTTGGCCCATTCTTATATGGAGTTGGTGTTCTATTATTAAAACCTTTTGGTTTGCACCATATATTATTGGCAATGGTAAGATTCACACCGGCAGGTGGTACTGAATTTGTCAGTGGGCAAGAAATATCAGGTGCTCTTAATATTTTCTATGCTGAACTAAAGGCAGGTTTACCGTTTAGTCCACATGTAACAGCGTTCCTTTCCCAAGGCTTTATGCCAACCTTTATCTTTGGCCTACCCGCCGTTGCTTATGCAATTTACCGTACCGCGAAACCAGAAAACCGACCAATTATAAAAGGGCTTTTACTTTCTGGTGTTTTAGTTTCTGTGGTCACAGGAATATCAGAACCCATTGAGTTCTTATTCTTATTTATTGCACCTTTCTTATATGTCTTCCACGTTATCATGTCAGGTCTAGCACTGATGGTTATGGCACTTTTAGGTGTAACAATCGCGAATACAGACGGTGGAATATTAGACCTATTAATCTTTGGTATCATGCAAGGCACAGCAACCAAGTGGTATCTCATATTCCCAGTCGGAATTATTTGGTTCGCAGTTTATTTCTTTGTATTCCGATGGTATATCCTCAAACACGATATTAAAACACCCGGCAGAGAAGATGATGATATTAGCGTAGCTGAGAAAGTAGATCAAAAAGCCAAAAATAATAAAGGTTCGAAGTACGATCCCGAATTAATTCTCTCAGCGTTAGGTGGCAAGGACAATATCGACTCTTTAGACAACTGCATCACTCGCTTGCGCTTGGTGGTAAAAGATATGGCGCTTATCAATAAAGATATATTAAAGAAAGCAGGTGCACTTGCCGTCGTGGTACTCGATAACCACAGCCTACAGGTTATTATCGGGCCTCAGGTACAAAGCGTAAAAACTGGCATTGAAGCATTAATCTAGCCCAAGGGAACCGTATGTATAATTTTGATGAGATTATCGATCGTAGCGTTGATAAATGTCGTAAGTGGGATTATGACTACGTCTGCTCACGCTTTGGAGCTGTGCCAAAAGATTTTATTCCCATGTGGATTGCTGACATGGACTTTAAATCGCCTCCCGAGGTCATCGCAGGACTGCGCCAAATCATGGAGCACGGTACTTTCGGCTATACCTATTGCTTTGACGAGTTCTATCAGGCCGTCATCGATTTTCAAGCTAAGCAACATAATGCAGATATTGCACGGGAATGGATCACGCTTACCTATGGCACCGTCTCAACGCTGCATTACACCATTCAGGCATTTTGCAACGCGGGCGATGCCATTCTCATGAACACGCCAGTGTACGATCCTTTCGCATTGGCCGCAGAGCGTCAAAAAGTACGCGTCATAGCTAATCCTTTGGTTGCCGTAAATCAGCGCTATCAACTCGATTTTGAAAAATTAGAGCAGCAGATAAAAGAACATCAGCCAAAACTTTACCTATTTTGCTCGCCGCACAACCCATCGGGAAGAATTTGGACGGCGGCGGAGATCCGTCGAGTCTCTGAGCTTTGCCAAAAGTATCAGGTAATTTTAGTTATTGATGAAGTCCACGCTGAGCATATTCTGCACGGTACGTTTATCAATGCATTAAATGAAGGTTGTGCGCATGCAGACAATCTTATTCTGCTCACCTCGCCCAATAAGGCCTTTAATCTCGGCGGGCTTAAGACTTCCTATAGCATTATTCCCGACGAAAAATTACGTGCACGTTTTCGTCAGCAGTTAGAGAAAAACTCGATTACGTCGCCGAATATGTTCGGCGTATGGGGATTAATTTATGCCTATACACAAGGATTAGACTGGCTGAAAGCGTTGAATAGCTACTTAGCTGAAAACGAACGCTATCTCTATGAATTTATTAGTGAGCGCCTACCAACGTTAAAAATGATGCGGACCGAATCATCGTATCTCGCCTGGATTGACGTTAGCGCAACAGGGATGAATGCCTATGATTTCACTCATCAACTGGCTCATGAAACCGGCGTAGTTGTTGAAGATGGCACGCACTATGTACAAAACGGTGAGCACTATATCCGCATTAATTTTGGCACGCCGAAAGCGCTTATTGAACAAGCGATGGCTCGTCTGGAAGAGTTTGTCCAAAGGCATAGCGCGTAAGTAGACATATTGAACGGCCATCAAACTAGGCGCACGGATACGCCTAGTTTGAGATTTACTCTTTAACCACGTAGCTAAACACCACGCGCTTTTTAGAAATCATTCCATGGCCGTTCGGGCAAAAATAATCAATGGCCCCACAGGCCTTTAATTCCTGGAGTGGCTTGCCACAATCAGGGCAATCGGCATGTTGCTGATAGGCTTGCTGACAATGCTGGCAAAAGTAATCACCCTGCTGCCACACCATTTCGTGCTGACACTTCGGACAAAACACATCCATTTTAACCTCCTAAATAACACCCCAGCCGCGTAGAAAATAAAGCCCCAGCGCCGTGGTGAAAAAAGATCCAACGGTAGTAATCGCAATAATATTAGCCGCTAGAGTGGCGTTTCCACCCATCGCTCGCGTCATAACGTAACTCGCAGCGGCGGTTGGCGTGGAGGTGAACAAGAAAATAACCCCTAACGTCACGCCGCGAAATCCGAATAACCAGCCACCCAGCGTCATAAGCACCGGAACAGCAATTAACTTGGCCGCACTAGAATAACCCGCCACGTTAGAAGAGCTAAACATAGCATGCCAATCGATACTTGCTCCGGTGCATAGCAACGCCAACGGTAGCGCCATCGCTGAAATAAATTTCCCGGTCGAGGATAAGACTTCTGGAACCGGTAGTTTGGTCAGCGAATAGCATAGGCCAAGAACAATGCCGATGATCAGCGGGTTAGTGATCACCCCGCGTAATATCTTGCCCCAGCTGATTTTCTGCTGACCGTCCGAACTCAATGTTCGGGTCAACGTCACCACGGAAAGCACGTTAAACAAGATCACCGTTACAGCCATATACATCGACCCAACGGCAACGCCTTCGCTGCCGTAAGCGCTAGCGCAATAGGCCAGCCCCACGATGGCAGTATTCGCGCGAAAGCCCCCCTGAACGAAAATACCTCGCTCACGCGGCTCTTTTACCAATTTGAGCGCAACCAATTCCAGCAGCAAGAAGCTCACCACCGTTGCCACGCCCCCATAAACAACAAAAGCTAAATTATTGCCGAGCGTCGAATGGTTGGTCGCAATGCTGAAAAACAGCAGACAAGGAAGTGAGAGATTAAAAACCAGACGGGTAGCACCATCGCAGAAAGCATCATCCAATAGGCGAAACCGGCGCAGCACAACGCCCAGCAGCAACATCAGCAAATTGGGTACCGTAACACCAAAGGCAAAACTCCACGTCTCCCACGACATACTCAAATCCTTGTTGGCGTTGAAAAAATAGTTTGCAGACGAAGAGAATACACTGAAAATTCACGGCGCTACCATAAAAAAATGGGGCGCATATTCTGCGCCCCATCATAACTTTGCGTATTAGCTATACGTTATTTGCTCTTTTTAATATGAGCAAGCAGACGTTTACGTTTACGCAGCTGAGTTGGATTCAGCATATTACGTTTACCCGCATACGGGTTGTCGCCTTCTTTAAACTGAATGCGAATAGGTGTTCCCATTACTTTAAGTGAACGACGGAAGTAGTTCATCAGGTAACGCTTGTAAGAATCTGCAAGGTCTTTCACCTGATTACCGTGGATCACCACAATCGGCGGGTTATAACCACCGGCATGGGCATATTTCAGTTTTACACGACGACCACGAACTAACGGCGGCTGATGGTCTTCCTGCGCCATATTCATGATACGTGTCAGTAAGGATGTACTTACACGGCGAGTCGCACAGTCATAGGCTTCTTGAATGGATTCAAACAGATTGCCCACACCGCTGCCGTGTAATGCAGAGATAAAGTGAATGCGCGCGAAGTCCACAAAGCCTAAACGCAGATCCAGCATCTCTTTGACCTGAGTTTTAACGTCTTCAGACAGGCCATCCCACTTATTGACCACAATCACCAGTGAGCGCCCACTATTCAGGATAAAGCCTAATAGCGACAAGTCTTGGTCTGAAATACCTTCACGGGCGTCAATCACCAGCAACGCAACGTTAGAGTCTTCAATCGCCTGCAACGTTTTGATGACGGAGAATTTCTCAACCGTATCGGTCACTTTCCCACGCTTACGCACCCCAGCGGTGTCAATCAGCACGTATTCGCGCTCATCACGTACCATTGGGATATAAATGCTGTCACGCGTTGTTCCCGGCATGTCATAAACCACAACACGATCTTCGCCCAGAATACGGTTGGTTAGTGTGGACTTACCGACGTTTGGACGCCCGACGATAGCGATCTTGATAGGCAGATCTTGAGGATTGAAATCATCTTCTTCCTCTTCAGCCATCTCATCGGCTTCATCCGCTTCAAGCTCTGCCCAGTAGGCCGCATTAGCTTCTTCTTCCGTCAGCTCACGCTCAGGCTCTGGAGCTTCAACGAACGGGATCAGCGCTTCTTCAATCAGCTGAGCGACGCCACGGCCATGGGAGGCGGCAATTGGATAAACTTCGCCAAAGCCTAATGAGTAAAAATCGCCGATCGCAACGTCAGGATCGATACCATCAGTTTTGTTAGCAACTAAGAAAGTGGCTTTTTCACGGCTGCGCAGATGCTGAGCAATGCCTTCATCGGCAGGCATTAAACCTGCACGAGCATCAACCATAAACAGCACGATATCCGCTTCTTCAATCGCCATTAACGATTGTTCAGCCATATGCGTTTCAACGCCATTTTCAGTGCCATCAATACCACCGGTGTCGATGATAATGAATTCATTCCCATTAACTTCAGCACGGCCGTATTTACGGTCACGGGTCAACCCTGGGAAATCCGCAACCAACGCATCACGAGTGTGCGTTAAGCGGTTAAATAAGGTGGATTTACCCACATTCGGGCGCCCGACCAGCGCGACGACAGGTATCATTGTTGAAGCCTCTATTACTTAATTTAATTCCAAATACGCGGGGAACATTCACTCCCGAGCAAGGACTTTTCAGAAGACGAAACGGCCCCTGAGGTGATCAGGAGCCGTTCCCAGACGGCTAATTCGCCGCCCTAAATAATTGTTTTATTAGCGAGTAAATGCGTAAACTTTACCGCCGCGAGCCTGAATAATCAGCTTATCGCTGGCTACCAGAGGCGCGCTTAGCAGACCAGAACTGTCTACTTCTTGCTGAGCAACAAAACGCCCATCATCGGTATTCAACCAGTGCAGATAGCCTTCGCTATCACCCACGACCAAATAGCCGTTATACAGCGCAGGCGCGGTCAGATTACGGTGCAATAAATCGCTTTGTTTCCACAGAGAAACACCGCCATCGGCGCTTAATGCCGCAACGCGGTCATCTTGGTCAACCACATAGATACGGCCAGCATCAACGATGAAATCGTTCACTGAACCCATTTCGCGTTTCCATTGGATTTGTCCAGAACGCAGATCCAGCGCCGCCAAGTTACCGTTGTAACCCAGAGAGTATACAACACCATCGACTACGACAGGGGTAGTATCCACGTCATTTAAGCGGTCGATTTCGGTTGAACCCATAGGCTGCGCAACACGCTGCTGCCAAATCATTTGGCCTTGCTGCATCATGATTGCGCTAACGCGACCATTATCACCACCAACGATAGCTGCACCAAATGCCGTAGCAGGCGCTGACTCACCGCGTAAAGTCAGAGAAGGCATATCAAGGTTAACAGTCCACTTAATGGAACCATCAGCTTCATCTAACGCCTGCAGCATACCGTTAGCGGTATGGATTAATACCAGACCATCGCTAATCACTGGGCGAGAAATAGCTTCACCGGCTACCGTCGTTTTCCACGCTTCGGCACCGTCTTCAGTGCTCAGCGCATACACAACGGCACGTTCTGAACCAACAAAGACTTTTCCGCCAGATACTGCTAAACCACCAGACAACAGAGCCGTTTTGTGCGAGAACCAGCCATCTTTCTCAGCCAAGTTCACAGACCAAACAACGTCGCCGCTATCCGCGTCCATTGCTTTTACAACGCCCATGCGGTCAGCCGCGTAAATGCGGTTATCCTGCCAAGTTGGACGCAGGTGGGAATAGAATTCGCCTACACCATCGCCTACTGACGTGCTCCACACCTTGTTCGGTGTGAATTGGTTTTCAACTTTTGGCAACGGTGACATGGTGACCACATCAGTTTCACTGCTGAACCACGAGCATCCGCTCAAAAACGTCACAGACAGCAATCCGACCAAGAGCGTTTTACGCAATTGCATTGATTATCCCCTTAGTTGGATAAATTGTTCAGTTTCATGCGCAGTAAACCCTGCAATGACTGGGAAGCATCAGAGGCTAAGCCTTTGCTGTATGCTTCACGGGCGCCTTTTACGTCGCCTTTCTTGACCAGTACATCACCGCGAATATCCTGCGCCATAGCAACCCAGCCGGTCGCTTTAATTAAATCCAATGTTTTGAGTGCGTCGTCCAGCTTATTTTCCTGTAGCTGTACACGAGCTAAACGCAGATCAATCAGGGATTTCAGATTTTCGTCTTTCGTTTGACCTTGAGCCCAAGCCAGCTGCTGTTCAGCTTTAGCAAAGTTCTTCTGGTCAACTTCATGTTGCGCTAACTGCAAGGCAGCCAAAACACCATAATTGTTAGCGTTTTTTTCAATAAACTTTTCAGCCAGTGCCACGCCGTCAGCTTTACCGCCGGTCAGCGCTTCACTTGCTTGCTGATATGACTGGGATGCACCGGTCATTTCTGCCTGCTGATGATTCTGCCAGTAACGCCAACCGAGCAGTGCACCAATCCCAATGACAACACCAATCGCCAACGCCTTACCGTTTTCGATAAAGAAGCGGCGCAGGGCATCAACTTGTTCGTTCTCTGTGCTATAGACTTCCACTGTTCTCTACTCCTTACGCCAACATTGATGCCAGGAACGCCGCAACGTCGTCCTGAGCAAGAGTTTGCTGATCGCCACTTTGCAGGTTCTTAACATTCACCTGACCCGCATTCATTTCATTTTCGCCTAATACCAGTGCAACGCGAGCGCCCCACTTATCAGCACGAGCGAACTGCTTCTTAAAGTTGCCGCCGCCATAGTTGGTCATCAGTTTGACCTGTGGATACGCATCGCGAATCTTTTCTGCCAAACGCATGGCAGCGCTTTGCGTGCCTTCACCTGAGGAAATCAGGTAGACATCAACGGCGCGCTGAGGCTGGAAGTCAGGGTTTACCGCCTGAACCAACAGAACCAGACGCTCCAAGCCCATGGCAAAACCAACCGCTGGCGTTGCATGCCCACCAAGCTGAGCAACCAAACCATCATAGCGGCCACCGGCACAAACGGTGCCTTGTGCGCCTAAGCTATTCGTCACCCATTCAAATACGGTACGGTTGTAGTAATCCAAACCACGAACCAAACGCTCATTAACGGTATACGCAATGCCCGCTTCATCCAGCAATTTACATAGGCCAGCAAAATGCTCACGAGACTCTTCGTCCAGATACTCTGACAGACGCGGAGCATCGTTGAGCAATGCCTGTACGTCTGGATTTTTAGAGTCCAGAACGCGCAGCGGATTGCTATACATACGACGCTTACAGTCTTCGTCCAGCTTATCTTTAAACTGTTCCAGATAGGCTACCAGCGCATCGCGGTAGTTAGCACGAGCTTCCAGAGAACCAATTGAGTTCAACTCCAGAGCAACGTGCTCAGAGATCCCAAGCGCACGCCACCAACGAGCCGTCAGCAGAATAAGCTCTGCGTCTACGTCAGGGCCATTCAGGCCAAAGACTTCCGCGCCCAACTGATGGAACTGGCGATAGCGACCTTTTTGCGGACGTTCATGACGGAACATCGGACCGATGTACCATAAACGTTGTTCTTGATTGTACAGCAGACCATGTTCGATACCGGCGCGCACACAGCCAGCCGTCCCTTCAGGACGCAGCGTCAGGCTGTCACCATTACGGTCATCGAAGGTGTACATCTCTTTTTCAACGACGTCGGTCACTTCACCGATCGCACGTTTGAATAACGGGGTCTGCTCTACAATCGGCAAACGGATTTCGCTGTAACCGTAGCTGGTCAGGACTTGTTTGAGCGCAGCTTCAATCGGCTGCCAAAGCGCCGTATCTTCCGGCAGGTAGTCGTTCATGCCACGAATAGCTTGGATATTCTTCGCCACGTCAATTCTCTATACTATGTAATTCAAAAAATGACCCCGATTATGGAGGATTGAAGCAATCTCATCAATCGGGAGCATTGTTTATTCAAAGCAAATGAGATTACAGGCCGCCTAAAGCGACCTGCTATTCAGTTACTTCTCGTCGATCTGGCTGACTTCGATGCGCTTGTTAACATCCAGCATCGATGCTTTGGCACGGATCTTAGCCTCAAGCTGATCGATCATCTGTTCGTTATCAAAACGCTCTTTTTGACGCACACCGTCTTCATAGAAGCCGCTCTTATTGTGTCCGCCTGTCACGCCAATCGTTGAAACCAAGGCTTCGCCTGGACCATTCACCACACAACCGATAATGGATACATCCATTGGTGTGATGATGTCTTCTAAACGCTGCTCTAGGGCATTTACCGTACCAATAACGTCAAATTCCTGTCGTGAGCAGGTCGGGCAAGCGATAAAGTTAATCCCACGCGAACGAATGCGCAGAGATTTAAGAATATCAAAGCCCACTTTCACTTCTTCAACAGGATCCGCCGCCAGCGAAATACGCAGCGTGTCACCAATCCCTTCGGCCAGCAGCATGCCTAAGCCCACCGCAGATTTAACCGATCCGCTACGCGCGCCGCCTGCTTCGGTGATCCCGAGGTGCAGAGGCTGATCGATACGTGACGCTAACAGGCGGTAAGACTGCACTGCGAGAAATACGTCTGACGCTTTTACGCTGACTTTAAACTGATCGAAGTTAAGACGATCAAGAATATCGACATGACGCATCGCTGACTCGAGCAATGCTTCAGGCGTAGGTTCGCCGTACTTCTCTTGAATATCTTTTTCCAGCGATCCGCCGTTAATCCCAATACGGATGGGGATATTTTTATCACGTGCGCAGTCAACAACTGAGCGAATACGTGATTCATTGCCGATGTTGCCTGGATTAATACGCAGACAATCAACGCCATACTCAGCAACTTGCAGCGCAATGCGGTAGTCGAAATGAATATCGGCCACCAGCGGCACTGAAACCTGCTGCTTAATGAGTTTGAATGCTTCAGCAGCATCCATAGTCGGAACTGACACACGTACAATATCTACGCCAACACGTTCGAGTGCGCGTATTTGTTTTACCGTGGCATCAACATCCGTTGTCTTGGTGTTGGTCATCGACTGTACGGCAATCGGTGCACCATCACCGATAGGCACATTACCGACATAAATGCGGGTCGATTTTCTCCGCTTAATGGGTGATTCATTATGCATATCAATTCTCCATGAATGCCGTACTATCAATTGAAGCACGCATATTCTGCTTCGAACATTTAACCGGCAATCAGGTAAACAAAGTACTTATACTGCCAACGCTGCACAAAACAAACCGCCTTCCCCCTGCTTATTGCAGAATGTCAGAGCGGTTCATTTCGATTCAACAGCGCGCTGCGCTCACCATAAGCGACTCTAACGAATCACTCAGCATTCAACGTCAAACGAGCAACCTGACTTGATTTAATAAAGCGGCTCAAATCAACTGGCTTACCTTGATACGTGATATCCACGGCAGCTGGTGCACCAATTTTCAGCTTATACGGTGCCGTACCGGCTAAATCCAGTGAAGCACCAGATTTTTGCATTCCGCTGAACAGCGTTTTACCCGTTGCGTCTTTAACTTCTAACCAGCAATCAGCTTTAAATTTCATCACTAAGTTGTTGGATGCTGACGCAGCAGAATCGACGGTCGCCCCTGCGGTTGGTAAAGTTGCACCATTCGCAGTGGAGGTGGCATCAACCGGAGCCTGACTCGGAGCAACAACGGTGTTATTGCTTTGGTTTGGCTGGGTTTGAGCCGTTGCGGCTGGAGCGGTAGCCGCATCAGTAGGTGCAGCAGTCGCTTGGCCATTGTCTGCCGCGGTCACTGACGAATCTGGCGGTGTACCGACAGACTCTTGAGTATCCGCAGATTGCGCAACTTCATCAGAACCATTAGCTGATTCTGACGGTTGTAACTGACCATTTTTTGCCAGCTGAGCAGAAGACTCATCCGCCATTGTCGCAATATCTTCTTGTTGAGCTTTGTGATTTTCCCACCACCAAGAACCGGTGATGCCAATAACCACAAATACCACCAACCAGGTAAACATCATCAGCCAACCATCGCGCTTTTTGCGTTTTTTACCCAGTGAGAAGCTTTGCATCGGCGCAACTTTTGCCGCCTTCAACGGCGCCTGCTTTTCTAACAGCGGCGTTAATTCGTCTTCCGGGATATGGACCAGTTTTGCATAGGAACGAATATATCCACGCAAAAACGTTGAGGCCAAATCAGCCGGAGCCTTGTCTTCTTCAATATCGCGAACCGTTGAAACTTTCAGGCACAGACGTTCTGCAACAGCCCGCTGTGTAAGTTCTAACTTTTCGCGCCCTTGGCGCAGGCGTTCACCTGTAGTCAATGGAGCTGTTTGATCTTGGGGGGCTTCAGTATTCATTCGCTAGGAACTGCTGGTACTGTTGAGATTGTGGAAAATTTCGCGCCAGTTGTTTGCCATAACGCTCTAAGTTCGTTTGGCGCCCATCTAACGCAGCGAAGCGGATTTGTAACCATAGACTATTGGCACTCGCCGGTAGAATATGATTGTAAACATCCAACATTACTCGCGCATCTCCGCGCTTCCCTTGGTCAAATTCTCGGATAGCTTCCGCGATTAGCGAAACTCCCTTATCCGGATCGCTCTTTAAAGCGCGACTAAATAATTTTCGCGCTTCGTCAGTCTGTCCTGCTTTTAGAAAACAATAACCTGCATTTTCGAAGCTATCTGCAACCTGACCGTAATCAGGAAGATTTGCAGCTGAACTAAACTGTTGTTGTGCCGCTACATACTGCCCTAAACTACACAGAAACGCACCGTAATTATTCATCACAGTGCCATTCTGTGGCGCTAAATTCATCGCTGTTTGATAACTTTTCTGCGCAGCGTTGTTATCGCCTGTGCGCTGTTGGTAAAGCGCCATGCCAAGCTGGGTTCGGTAATCATCTGGAGCCGCATCTCGCGACTTTTCCAGATTTTGCTGAGCGGCTTTTAAATCGCCCTGATTCAAGTATTCCAAGCCAAGTTCGAGCCGACTCTGCGACGCCGCAGCCATCTGCTCTCCATCAGGTTTAGAGCTTGAACAGCCCACCAACAAACTCGTCGTTAGTAGTCCTATTACCCATCCCATTTTTAGCTTCATTGCTTTACCCCCGTTATCCTTTTCGCTGAATCATCAAAAGATCTGACCAACAATGTTAGGGAAATCACCAATATGCATGCGCTCTGCGTCAGACCTCGCGAACCGTGATAGGTTCACCGGCCATTTTTTTCTTGATCGTGCGTTTGGTACGGTCAATAACATCACCGGCCAACTGTCCACAGGCCGCATCAATATCATCACCACGCGTTTTACGCACAATCACGGTAAAGCCATATTCCATCAGAACTTTAGAGAAACGATCCACGCGGCTGTTTGAGCTACGTCCGTAAGGTGCGCCTGGGAACGGGTTCCATGGGATCAGGTTGATCTTACATGGCGTATCTTTCAGACACTCGGCCAACTGATGCGCGTGATCCATACCATCATTGATATGATCCAACATGACGTACTCAACCGTAACACGCCCTTGGTTAGCATTAGATTTCTCTAAGTAGCGGCGCACAGCCCCAAGGAAAGTCTCGATATTGTATTTGCGGTTGATAGGCACAATTTCGTTACGAATTTCATCCGTCGGTGCATGCAGAGAGATAGCCAGCGCCACGTCGATCATGTCACCCAGTTTTTCCAGCGCAGGAACAACCCCTGATGTTGACAGGGTGACACGGCGCTTAGACAAACCAAAACCAAAGTCGTCCAGCATGATATTCATGGCTGGAACAACGTTATTCAGGTTCAGTAAAGGCTCGCCCATTCCCATCATCACCACGTTGGTGATCGGGCGCTGGCCGGTAACTTTATGAGCGCCGATAATCTTAGCTGCACGCCATACCTGACCGATAATTTCAGATACACGCAGGTTACGGTTAAAGCCCTGCTGGGCGGTAGAGCAGAATTTACATTCCAGCGCACAACCGACCTGCGAAGAGACACACAGCGTAGCGCGATCGTCTTCTGGGATATAAACCGTTTCTACACGTTGGTCACCAACCTGAATCGCCCATTTAATGGTGCCATCGGTTGAGCGTTGCTCTTCTGCGACTTCTGGCGCACGAATTTCAGCGATTTCTTTGAGCTTGTTACGCAACACCTTATTGATGTCGGTCATCTCATCAAAATTATCGCAGCAATAGTGATACATCCATTTCATCACCTGATCGGCGCGGAACGGTTTCTCACCTAACTTAGCGAAGAACTCGCGCAGTTGTTGGCGATCAAGATCGAGAAGGTTAATTTTTTCCGACGGATTGGCCGGGGCAGGTTGCACACTATCAACCTGCGCAGCATTTACAGGTGCGCTAATTTCAGACAAGTTTGACTCGACGACAATAGATTCAGATATAGCATCTGAATTGGATGAATGGGGGGTAGTTGTTGGATCTTCAGACATGCGTATAGACATACTAAACTCTGGCCTCGTTGTTACACTTTGCGGCACGGTATTAAAGTGACTGACCCGACAAGCGTAGTGCCTGTTGGCGACAGATACAAACCCAGTTTGCATCTCATTCAGTCTTGCTCGGTACAACACATCAAAAACACTTATTAAATAAGGCGGTTAGCAATGTGTCTAAAAAAATGTCCCTGAGGATAATCACTCAGGGCGCGGTATTGTACTCGGTCTGTCAACGGTATGCTATGCCATTAGGCTTAGCTTACCGAATCAATTTCCGATTTGCGTAATCGATTAACGAGTGCGCGGGCAAACTTCATTGTTTGCAAAGAAATAGGCGATTTCGCGCTCAGCAGACTCTAATGAATCAGAACCGTGAGCGGCGTTTTCAGTCAGACTGTCCGCATAGTCAGCACGCAATGTGCCAGCTAAAGCATTTTCTGGATTGGTCGCGCCCATAATTTCGCGATTACGGCGAACGGCATCTTTGCCTTCCAGAACCTGAACCATGATTGGGCCAGAAGTCATGAAATCCACCAGACCGTCAAAGAACGGACGACCTTTGTGTTCGGCGTAGAAACCTTCAGCCTGTTCACGAGTCAGATGAACCATTTTTGCCGCAACAATTTTCAGGCCTGCTGCTTCAAAACGAGAATAAATAGCACCGATAACATTTTTAGCCACCGCATTCGGTTTTACGATGGAGAAGGTACGTTCTACTGTCATTTAAACCTCTGTCTAACTTCCAATGAGAGCCGTTATTTCCGCTAGACCATGGCATAACACCAATGACTCTAGGGATACTTTTTATGAGTTTACGAGCAGTAAGAGGCAGATGGAATATTTTTAGAGCACTAACCATTTGAATGAAAGGATTATTCTCTTATTTCACACCCCGAAAGCCGAACCCCGGCCATGAATCGCCGCCGATTATAGATGGGCGGCTAATATTTGCCTATTGAAATGAGATAAAAATGTTAAGGAAATATTACTTTTTTGATTTGAAGCACAATGCGGATTTACTCCACCTGAAAATCAGCGCTAGTCAATTGCCCACCGTCGTCCATAACCGTTAGCTGATATCGTCCTGCACGCGTGAAGCTATAGGCAAACTGTGGTTCCTGAGAAACCAGTTCTCCATTTAAAAACCACCAGCGCTCCCCTGTCCCACCTTGCGTCGTTAGGCGCAAATCGATGCGAGTCTTACCCGGCGGGCGGCGCAGAATCGAACCATCATTGAGCCCAATCAAAATGAGTGGCACAGACGCTGTCTCGACCGGTGGTGGGCAGGTTTGGCTTGCCATAGGCAAACGATGGGATCTTTTTTCGGCCTCAGGGAGCCAAGGCTCTAGCGGCAGTGGCCATAGCGCCAGCTTTTTCTCAACCGCTCCCACGTATTCAGGGGCAACACGCTCGCCTTTATCATTTAACCACTGACGTCGCCAAATCCCCTGACTGCTTTCCTGCCCAGGAGCAACGAGCGTAGGTGGAATAGTGCCATCCAGTATCCACGCCGAGCGGCGTTGGCGACAGTTGGTATCCTGCGCACTTAGCGGCTGGCCGCCAGGCCAGCAGATTACCGCACTGGAAACCGAACGTGGCCGAGGATCTGTCGGCCATCCATTGCCACGCAGGCGTGGGTTATTCAGCAATAAATTATTGAGCTGAAACAGCAGCGGTATCGCCGTCGCATAGCCAAATTGTCCAGCAACCGGAGTACCATCTGGGCGTCCAACCCACACCCCAATGGTGTAACGCGCGTTCACGCCTACGGCCCATGCATCACGATAGCCAAAACTGGTTCCCGTCTTCCATGCCAGCGGAACTACCGCCGATAAGGAGTCATCCGGTTCAGGCCTTGCCTGCCCTGCCAGCGTGCGGCGGATAATCCATGCAGCCCCCGGCGATATCAGCGGCCGATTATGAATTTTTTGCGTGGGTACAAAACGCAAATCTGCACTTTGCCCATGTCGAGCTAGCGCGCTATAGGCAGAAACCAGCTGATCTAGCCTAATGCCCGCACCGCCTAAAATGAGCGATAAATTAGGCTCAGCATAGGCGGGAAAGCGTAGCGTTAACCCTGCATTGCGCAGTTCGGCGGTAAAACGTTTTGGGCCATAGGCTTCCATCAGCTGTACTGCCGGAAGATTCAACGAACGCGTAAGTGCTTCACTTGCCGCCACGGCCCCATGAAACCCCGTATCAAAATTTCCCGGTCGATAATCGCCAAAACGACGCGGCACGTCCTGCAGCAGAGATTCGTTGTGGATAATTCCGTCATCCAGCGCAAGCCCATACAAAAACGGCTTGAGAGTGGAACCTGGAGAGCGCCAAGCGCTCACCATATCCACATAGCCAAAGCGTGTACGGTCGGCAAAATTTAGCGATCCCAGATAGGCTTTCACCTGCATATCCGTGTGATCGACAATCAGCACGCCTACTGATGTTTTCGCTGGCAGACGTGAAAGCCATCCCTGCGCTAACGTTTCAAGCTGCCGCTGGAGGGCTGCATCAATAGTCGTCTGAATGACATCCTGATGTGGATAGGTTTGCACCATGCGCCGTGCTAGCAGTGGCGCTGTCTGCGGCATTTGTCGTGAAGCTAACCAAACTGGCTCCTGCTTGACATCATCTGCCTGCTGTTTTGTCCATACTTGATACTGCACCAAACGATCGAGCACCTTGTTGCGTGCCGCCTGCGCACGCTCTGGGTAACGGTCTGGACGTAAGCGGCTGGGAGCCTGAGGTAATACGGCCAACAAGGCGGCTTCTCCACGTGTGAGTTCGTCAGGCGGCTTGCCTAAATAGGCCCAACTTGCTGCACCGATGCCTTGTAGCGTGCCACCAAAGGGCGCGCGATTAAGATAGAGTTCAAGGATTTGAGTCTTAGATAGATGCCATTCTAGCTGTGCCGTGCGCCAGATTTGGCGCACTTTGCCGCCAAATGTTCGAGGATGGGGATCGAGTAAACGCGCAACCTGCATAGACAGGGTGCTTCCACCGGAAATAATCTCACCGTGGCTAAGGTCTTGCCAAGCCGCCCGAGCAATAGCAAAAGGGTTAATGCCGAGGTGTTTATAGAACCAGCGATCTTCGTAAGTTAGCAATGCCTGAAGATAATACGGCGACACTTGTTTTATCGTAACAGGGTAGCGCCATACCCCCTGCCCGTCTGCAAAACGCCACAGCGGCGAACCGTCCTCAGCGACAACAACCCGCGCGACTTGCACGTCGCTGAGTGGAAGCGGCCAGACTTTATCGGCTAGCCACAAACCAACACAAAGCAACGACGCAAGCAGTGCGATTATCACGCACCACTTGCGTAAGCGTTTTAGTGACATCCTCAATCAGTTATCACTGGCCGATGGTCACAGTTGCGGGCGTTTCACCTACCGCACGCCACTGCGGGATATACATCGATTCCACCTGTGGAGCAGGCAGTTGATATTTACCCGGCGTTACCGCTCTTGCCAGATACAGCAAAGTCGTATGCTGACCAGACTGAATATCCACCGCGGACACATAGCGATCGTCTCGGAACTCTTGATGTTTGAGCGTCGTCTGACGTGATGCATCGAGCAGCGAAGTCACCTCAGTTGCCGCATCATCCAAGCTTGCGCTAGCATCATTCAGGTTTTGATTTTCAAGCTCAACGCCTGCGGGCAGCAGATCAACGACCAACGCATCCGGCACATGCTCTGACGCCCACACATCCAGATGAACCAAGATTAGCTGACCACTTTTTAGCTGAGCCAAGTCAACCGGTTTGCCATCTAGCCCTAAGAAATCACGTTTAATATTGAGAATATTGCTCATTGGCTGCGGAACGCTATTTGGATATCCAACAGCGTCAAAACGCGGATATAACGTGGACTCGCCTTGGTTATCAATGACCAACCCATTAGCCAGCCAAGACTCATCATAGTTTTTCACCTGAGCCTGTTCGCCATAGGCTAAATCAGCACCTTTGGCCGATGAAATCACCGCTTTCCATGCGCTTTCCGGCTGGCCGATAAAACCTTTGCCTGCCATAAATACCGCATTCTGTTCTTGGGTCGAAAGGTATTCGGTGGTTGTTAATCGATCCGACAATGAAAGTAAGCGCTGTTCCTGCGTTTTTGGATCGAGGTTAAACTCTTCCATCAGCGCCAGAATCATCGCGTCATCCCGCACTGGGCTACCGTAGTCTTCCAGCCAATAGTTCGTTGCCGAGCGCTGTAATGCCAAACCTTGTTTGAGCACTTCTTCGCTGCGCGGTGTATCTCCCATCAGCTTAAGCGCAATGCCTAGCTGAATGAGAGGTAAACCGGACTCCGCCTGTGCACGACGCTCATACAGCTGACGCAACGCACCTAAAGGTGCCTGTTTTTGCTGTGCTAAAACAAGCCCAGCATAGGCCTGCACGGCAAAACGCGTCGCATCTGGACGTGCGCTGCTGTTAACATCGATTTGATTACGATCTTGGAGGTAGCGTAACAGCGCGGCATCCGCCTGTTTCAGCCCGTCATCCTGTACGGCAAAACCGCGTTCACGCGCACGATGCAAGAAATCGGTAACATAAGCGGTTAACCAATACTCTTCTGGTCCATCGCTGCTCCACAACGCAAAACTACCGTTATAGCGCTGCATACCCAGCAGACGGGTAATTCCCGTTTCAATATTCTGTCGGCGGACATCATCCGTAGAGGTTTTGATGCCAAGCTGTATCAACTGTTGTTGATTGGTATATAGCGATGGGAACAGGCCACTGGTGGTTTGTTCCAAACAGCCGTATGGATAGGCGTACAGTTCCCGTATGTAGCGAGCAATATTCAACGGCGGTCGGCTTGTCAGCAATAGTTGCCCCTCAAGCGCACCTAAACCGGACATTTGCTCCGCACTCACTCCCCAACTTTGCCCCGGTTTGATAACGCTCATCAAATGCCGCGTCTCTGCTGGATATGCCGGACGCACGCCTATTTTCCAGCTATGTTCATAATCACTGACTTGTTCGCCCGGTATCTGCATTCCAACGACGCGGATCGCAACGCTACCATCCCCAAATCCATTCTTCGCACTGACCGGAATCGTGATGGTCTTACGCTGCCCATTTTCGAGTTCAACCGTTTGAGAATTGTCACCACTCAGGCTGATTAGGCCAGATGCGGTGAGTGCCACTCCCAACGTTTGCGGATGCCCAGACAGATTCGTGACATCCAGCGCCAGCTGGCTGCTATCGCCACCTGCTAAGAAGCGGGGTGTTTGTAGCTCTGCGATAACCGGTGCTGCGACCGTCATTTTACGTTCGGCGCTACCAAAGTTTTGCTCATTCCACGCTTGAGCCATAAGCCTTAGCTCACCGTTAAAATCTGGAACGGGAAGCTGAATCGTCCCGTTGCCATTTTCATCCAGCGTGATGCGTTGCAGCTGCTGCGCGACGATATTCACTTCCGTTGGCGGTTTCTTACCTCCGCGTGACAGCGCGTCTTCATCTTCGCCATCGCCACCAAAGCGCAGCGTTGCTAAACGCCCAGAGCCTTCGATAAGCTGCCCATAAACGTCATACTGATCCGCGCCGTAGCGTTTACGACCTAAGAAGGCGTCGTAAGGATCAGGGGTTTTGAAATCAGTAATACTCAAAACACCGGTGTCCACGGCGGAAAGTAAAACGGTCACTTCTTTTTGTTTCTCACCACCTGCGCCAGCAACGTTCACCTGAACCGGCACCGTCTGGTTTGGTCTGATTTTCTCTTGCGCTGTCAGCGTCACATTCAGCTTACGAGCTTCTTCATTGAGAGGAATATGTAATAAGCCTACCGCGCGCTTTGGTGTTACCTGCTTATCTTTCTCACCGGGACGAACCACCAGCGCATTGAAATAGAGATCGTGACGACGCCATTCTTGATTGAGCGGAACCTCTACCGTTGTACCGGCTTCTGGTACATCAATTTCCTGCCACCATAAAGGCCCTTCGCCAGACTCTAGCATCAGGTATCCCTTACCGGCGGTTGGCGCATTGATGGTTACTTTCACCTTTTCACCCGGCTGGTAATTAGGTTTATCCAGCTTCAGCTTCACTTGATCGGGACGCACAGCGCCCGTACCGTCAGTATTATCCTGCCAGCGATATCCGACCCAGAATCGAACGCTGTTGATCAGGCCGTTGGTTGGATCTTTAACTTCAAGACGGTAAGAACCCCATTCGACGGGGAAACTCACTTTAGCGCTACCGTCAGCGGCGATATTTAGCGTTTGTTCACCAACAGGCAGATCTTTTTGATCGTATTGAGACTGCCAACCTGCCCCTTCAGACCACTGCCAGTAATAATCGCGACGCTCTTGAATCAGCGTGGCTTTCAGCCCCTGTTTAGCGAGGCGTTTCCCCTGCGGATCGGCATAGATTACATCAAAAGCAGCTTCGCTATTTTCATCAACCATCGGCTGCTTACGATAGCTATTGGTTTGGTAATCATAAATATCTTGTTGGCTGAACAGAGGGCGGATCGCTGACAGCTGTTTAGCAGGCCAAATATCCTGTTCGCTACGTCGAGTCACCGGACGGCCTCCGGATTCTAATAGACTCGCTTGGAAAATCAGACGCACAGGCGATTTAACATCGGCCCACTGACTTTCAGTTTCAATGCTTGCCATGCCCTGCTCATCGAGCGTGGTATCGACCTCATCTAAAGAGCGCTTTAGATTCTCTTCCGTGGCCGAACCAAAACTGTAACCTGGTAATTCGGTCACCGCTTCACGCAGCGGGCGCAAATAAAGCTGCCCTTGAAGGCGGTTCATGGCCGCCGGAGCCCCATATAAATAGCGTCCTGACACATTGAAACTGGCGCTTTGCTGCATCTCAATTGGAGATGCGCTTTCCGGTTTGATTTCCAGAGCCATGCGCTCAGGCATGAAGTCTTCAACGTTAATCGCGTAGTAGCGCGGCTGGTTATCGCCCAGATTGAAACGCAGCGACCATTTGCCCGTCGCCGCGTTTTCAGGCAGCGCGTAACGATATTGATATAACCCATTTTCCGGTTTCCAAACGAAGCTCGACGCCACGCTATCGTCTGGACGCAACACATCGACTTTTATCGGCTGCTCAGGTAAAGGCTGTCCATCGGCATCGCGCAGCAGAGCATTCACAATCACCGTTTCACCCGGGCGATAAAGATCGCGTGGGCCAAACGCAAACAGCTGTTTGCTGAAGCCTTCTGGGCCACCAATATCAAACTCACTGAGATCGAGCGCAGGCTGCGTCAGGTCGATAATGCTGGTCTGTCCATTTTGATTAGCCAGTAACAGTTTCGCTTTTGGCGATTTGCTTAACTGCGCATGCCCCTGTGCATCGGTTTTACCTTCCGTTAGCACACGCCCTTTTTCATCTAACACCTGCAATGCCACATCAGACATCGCACCACCGCCAGCTAACGCCTGAGTGAAGACATCCATTCGTTCATGATAGCTGTGCAGTGAAACACCGATATCGCTCAGGGTTAGCAGCGTAGCCGGATTACTGTAGCTGTAACGCCCCGCCTGCTGCATAACGGCTAGATAAACACCGCTCTCTTGCAAAGGTTTGATATCGCTAAGAGGAAGCTGAAGCTTTTCACGCGTATTGCGCTGAGGATTGAGATCAAAGCGGCCGCTGTAGACCAAATCGGCCATTTTTAGCAGCTCATCAGACCGCCATGATTCTACCGATTGGCCGTAGCCCCACTCGGATAAAAACGCAGGTAACGACACAGGCTTAATGCGATAAAAATTGACGTCTACGCTATTTACGTTAAGCGCCATCACCGGCAAACCCGCAGCCACTTTACCGGGCAATAACGAACCGCGGCTAGCAAATCCAACGCTTGGCTGAATATCTTTGGTGGCAATTTTTTTCTGTGTTTCTTTACCTAGCGTTGCGCCATTAAGCGCTACCAAGGAGGGATCAATCGTGAGGAGTAATTTGCGTTTAGGCTCCAGATGACGCAACCGAAGTTCGCGCAGATTATCTGAAAGCTCCCATGCTCCGTCGATTTTGCCTTTTTCGGTATCCACTAAGTGAACGCTATCGGCAAATTTTTGCTTAGGATCTAAGGGAATGGAAAAGGTGAGCACAAGCGCGGCTGCGCCATCAAGCTGTAGCTCAGAGGCATCGAGTAAAGTTAGCGTTTTACCCTGCGATTGTTTCGCCATTTGCGCCAAGTCGGTGTCACTCAACGCTTTCTTTTGCGTGGCGACAGCTGCGGGATCCGATGTGGTTGTGGTTTTCACATCGCTGTTATCACAGGCGGAAAGCGCAGTAATAAGTGCTGCCACGAGTACACTACGGCGCAGCATGCGGACAGAGCGGCAGTTTTGTGACTGAGATGATCCTTGGCGCATAACATTTTCCATTTTTAATCCGAATAGCACTATTATCCGTGACAAACAATGAAAGTGAAATGGCGAAACCTTAATTCAGATTATGCTAAGCCTAAAATGACAAAGAGAGCCTTACGGCTCTCAACGTTATTTATCTATTAGGCAGTTCCGCTGGAAGGGATGCTGTTGCGTAGCCAACTGCCCCAGCGTCGCTGATAAAACGGCTGGGTATGGGTTTTCAGATAATGACTTACCGCATCCCCTTTTTCATCGGTGACGAGGCAAAGGTCTACCGGCTCATCTTCTGGCGCTGTTTCGCTCGCCAAGCTGCCGGTTTCCTGAATGAGTAAATCGATTTCCTCATCGGTGCCATCAATTTCTAACCCAATCAGCAAATTAGGTTTTTCATCGACCGCCTGATCCTGAAATATCGCCAAATAGGCATTGCGCACGATCTTACGTTGGGTAAACAGCGTGGTTAACGCATCTACCATGGCAGACGGATATTCTTCTGGCTGGCCAAGCAAAATTTTGCTTCCACCATCAACCACCTGCTCCATCGGCTGCGCCATCCCGCCGGTTTGCAGCAGCATCGCCACTTCCTGCGCGTAGAAAGCTTTGCCATATTCACATTTTGGATTCAAAAACAGCTGAGCGCCTTTGGTTATTGCAAACAGATCGCGAACCGGTAACGCCATAAACGGTTGTTCTTCGTCTTCTACCGCCTGCTGCAACATCTTCAGCGAAGAGAAAAACGGGATCGTCGAGAGCCCGTCCTGCATTTCCCAATGCTGTACATTCAGCTCACCGTTAGGCGCAATGATAAGCTCGCCTTTATCCTGAACGCCGCTTTCAGCCAGAATATAAACGGTAGAATCCAGCAGCGTGCGGTAAAACAGTGTGCGATAGGCAGGGTCTTTTACCGCTTTTTCCAAGCTTTTTTCGAGCTGCTCTTCTGGGGTGTCATGGTGGTGATCGTGATGATGAGAACTCATCGGGTGCTCCAAAATCGATATGTAATGACCCCACCCTAACCCTCCCCTTCGCAGGGGAGGGAACAGAATGAATGCACAATATAAATTTGTGCTCGGACGGCTCCTCCCCCTGCAAAGGGGGAGGTTGGGTGGGGGTCAGTCGTTCGTAATTACGCTTTCGCTTTTTCCAGCAGTAAATTAGCCAGCGCGCGCACGCCTAAACCTGTTGCGCCCGCAGCCCACTGATCGACGGCACTTTTGCGATAGGTTGCAGAACAGTCAATATGCAGCCAGCCTTGACGGTATTCTTTAACGAAATAAGACAGGAACGCCGCTGCGGTGCTTGCGCCTGCGCCGTATGCCGCACCGGCAATGTTATTGAGTTCCGCAAAGTTAGATGGCAGCTGGCTGCGGTGGAATTCAGCCAGCGGCAAGCGCCAGAAAGCTTCATTCTCTTGCTCGGCGCTTTGCAGCATGTCGGCAGCCAAGGCGTCATCAAAGCTAAACAGGGCATGGTAATCATTACCCAGCGCCGTTTTAGCCGCGCCGGTCAACGTTGCACAGTCAATGATCATCGCCGCATTCTGCTCGGAAGCATCAATCAGGCCATCAGCCAAAACTAAACGCCCTTCCGCATCGGTATTCATAATCTCAACGGTTTTACCGTTACGATAGGTAATGATGTCGCCCAGCTTGAATGCATTACCGCTAACCAGATTATCCGCGCAGCAAAGATAAAGTTTTACACGCTGATTCAAACCACGAGAAACCGCCAGCGCCAACGCTCCGGTGACCGTAGCCGCACCACCCATGTCTGATTTCATGGAGTCCATGAAGGCGCTTTGCTTCATGCTGTAACCGCCGGAGTCAAAGGTGATACCTTTGCCCACCAAGCAGGCTAGAACAGGGGCGTCAGGATTTCCAGTTGGGTTGTAATCCAGAGCCAACAGCACTGGAGAACGTTCCGAGCCGCGACCCACCGTGTGCAAGCCCATGTAGCCTTGCTCGCGCAGATCTTCACCTTTGGTGATACGGTAGCTCACATTGTCACAGGCAACGCTGCACATCAGATCAACCGCACGTTGTGCCAGCTGGGATGGCCCCACTTCTTCGGCTGGCGCATTGATCGTGTCACGCACCCAGTCAACGATCTTCAAGCGGCGATCTAATTCAGCGCGATCGGATTCGCTCAGATCAGGCCACTGCACTTGGCGCGATCCTTTTGGCCCACGATAACCCTGCCAAAAAGCCCAGCATTTTTCCAAGTCCCAGCCTTCACCCGCGAGATGAACCTGCTTGATACCTTGTCCATCAAGCTTGCGCGCAGCGCGCTGAACGGCAACAAGCTCACCGTTACCGTTCAGATGAATAACCATCCCTTCGCTGCCGGAACTCAGCAACGCTTTTTCGCCCCAGCGTGCATCGGCTGGCTGATGGGATAGGTTTACAGGCATAAATTCGGTCGACATAAATCTTCTCCTGATATACCCACGTATTTGCAGCGATACGTCGTTAAGTGGCTGCTCGAATAAGCGCGGGTATCATTATTAATCGTTAGTTTTTCAGTGAAATTGATTTGCGATTAGCGTGTTCTATCAATATCTGGATGTAGTAATTTGGATTGTAGTAAAAGGGCCACCTTCACAGGTAGCCCTTTAATTTTTACTCTGCTTCATCTAACCAGACTAGCAGGATAGCTTCCAGAATTTTTTCGTTCGATTTTGTAGGGTCATCGTCGAAATCTTCTAAATCGCAAATCCATTGATGCATATCGGTGAAGCGCACGGTTTTAGGATCGATATCCGGAAACGCATCATACAGCGCTTCGCCAATCTCGCGGCTGTCTTGCCACTTAAGACCCATAATATTCTCCCAAACAAGCGTTACCGCTTATTTTTAATGCTCGCGAGCGTGGTTAACGGTATAACGCGGGATCTCAACAACCAGATCCTGATCCGCCACTTTTGCCTGACAGCTCAGACGGCTTTCCGGCTCTAAGCCCCACGCCTTATCCAGCATGTCGTCTTCCAGCTCGCTGCTTTCATCCAGCGAGTCAAAACCTTCGCGAACGATGCAGTGGCAGGTTGTGCATGCGCAAGACTTTTCGCAGGCATGTTCAATTTCGATTCCGTTACGTAGAGCAACGTCGAGAATCGTTTCGCCTTCCTGAGCTTCAAGAACTGCGCCTTCAGGGCAGTGCTCCTGATTAGGAAGAAATACGATTTTTGGCATTTTTAAACCTCATCCACAGAATGACCAGCCAGCGCTCGGCGAACAGATGCATCCATCCGGCGCGCAGCAAATTCTTGCGTTTGTGCATCAAGCACTTTAATCGCAGCTTCAATATCTCCGGCAACATCACCCGCAGCGGCCTGTTCTAATGCAGCTACAGCCTGTTTAATGTTGCTCAGCTCTGACTCACTTAACAGCGCAGAATCTTCTGCTAAGGCACCGGTCAGGCTCTCAAGCACGCGTGCCGCTTCAACTTTTTGTTCTGCCAGCATACGCGCACTGATATCCCCACTGGCATTAGCCATGGAGTCTTTAATCATGGTGATGATTTCGTCATCGCTCAAACCATATGAAGGCTTGACCTGAATCGACGACTGAACGCCGGTGGATTTCTCCATCGCGGTAACGCTCAGCAGACCATCCGCGTCAACTTGGAATGTCACACGGATATGTGCGCCACCCGCAGGCACTGCAGGGATACCACGCAGTGTGAAACGCGCCAGAGAGCGGTTGTCTTGCACCAGCTCACGCTCGCCCTGTACCACGTGAATCATCATGGCATTTTGGCCATCTTTGAAAGTGGTAAATTCTTGCGCACGCGCCACTGGAATGGTGGTATTACGCGGGATCACCTTCTCAACCAAACCGCCCATGGTTTCTAAACCAAGAGACAGTGGGATCACATCTAACAGCAACATTTCTGAGTCGGGCTTATTACCCACCAGAATATCGGCTTGAATAGCTGCGCCAATCGCAACCACGCGATCGGGGTCGATAGAGGTCAACGGCACACGGCCAAAGAATTCCCCAACCAGCTCACGAACCAACGGAACGCGCGTTGAACCGCCAACCATAACCACTTCAATCACTTCATCAGCGGTGACGCCCGCATCTTTCAGCGCGCGGCGGCATGACAGCAAAGTACGTTTTACCAACGAACCAATCAGTTCATCAAACTGTTCACGGGTAACACAGCCTTTCCACCCCGCAACTTCAACGTCGACTTTTTCAGCATCGCTGAGTGCAATCTTGGCCTCAACCGCCACGTCAAGGAACTGGCGTTGAATGCGCGCATCGCTGCGATCGGCATAACCTGATTGTTCGCGCAGGAAATCGGCTAACAGGTGATCGAAATCATCGCCGCCTAGCGCGGAATCGCCGCCGGTTGCCAGCACTTCAAATACGCCACGGCTTAGGCGCAGGATAGAAATATCGAAGGTGCCGCCGCCCAAATCGTAGACCGCAATAACGCCTTCTTGGCCGGAGTCTAGGCCATAAGCAATCGCTGCCGCCGTGGGTTCATTGAGCAAACGCAACACGTGTAGACCGGCTAAACGCGCAGCATCTTTGGTTCCTTGGCGCTGAGCATCATCAAAATAGGCAGGAACGGTAATGACCACGCCATCAAGCTCGCCTTCTAAGGTCACTTTGGCGCGCTCAGCCAACGCTTTTAAGATTTCGGCAGACACCTGAATAGGGTTAACCGAGCCCCCTTCCGTGATCATCATCGGCAAGCCATTTTCGCTCGCTTCAAACTGATACGGCATATGCGGGTAACGCGCCTGAACATCAGCCAAAGAGCGTCCCATGAGACGCTTAGCAGAGCTAATGGTATTAACCGGATCTTGCGCTGCCTGTTGGCGAGCTTCGTAGCCAACCACAATGTCATCTTTCAGATAATGAACGACAGAAGGCAGCAAATGACGGCCCTGCGCATCGGCCAGAGTTTCTGCTTGGCCGCTGCGCACGGTCGCCACCAATGAATTGGTAGTACCTAAATCGATACCCGCCGCTAAACGGCGTTGATGCGGAGCAGCACTCAGCCCCGGCTCACTAATTTGCAATAAAGCCATCTTGAGCTTCCGTTAAACAAGATTTGTCAGAACAATTTCTGTTAGAAAACATCCATTGAATCAACGCAATCAAAAATCGGTTATAGGCCCAGCAGTTTTTCTTCGAGTTGTTCCACTTGCTGCTGTAGCTTGTCGAGAAAACGTAGCTTGCGCACGGTGTCTGCGGCTGATTCCCACTGCTGTTGATCCAGCTCGGAAAGCATTTGCGCACTGCGCGTTTTGGTCATTTTAGCGATCCGCGCAGAAAAGGCCATGAGTGCCTCTTCGGGATCAGCATGCCGTGCAATACCATCCAGCTCCTCACGCAGTTCAAGTTGTTCCATCAGGAACGACGTATCGCGCATGGTGTGCTGTTCATTGCCTAAGTCAAACCCTTGTAATGACAGCATATACTCTGCGCGTTTAAGGGGATGTTTTAACGTTTGGTAGGCATCATTGATGGTTGCAGCTTGTTGAATAGCCTGCATACGCTCGCGTTCAGGTTTAGACGCATAGCGATCGGGATGGAATTGACGCTGCAATTCCTGATAGCGTGAAGCAAGAAGGCTGCCGTCCACTGGGTAGCGAACCGGCAGCCCGAATAATGTGAAGTAATCCATGCCGTGCTCTGATGTTGGTCTGTGGATGAGGTATCCCAAAATACCTCATATACCCTAAATAATTCGAGTTGCAGGAAGGCGGCAAGTTTGTGTGCCCCTAGCAGCATAGATAGCTATGTAACTAGAGTGAACAAACGTAGCCAACGCACATGCGGCTCGAAGTATGACGGGTATACAAAACGTTGCGATACGTCAGTAGTCCGGCCAATCAGACGTTAAAGCTTTCGCCGCAGCCGCACTCGCTGGTCATATTTGGGTTGTTGAATTTGAAGCCTTCGTTCAAGCCTTCTTTCACGAAGTCCAACTGAGTACCGTCAAGATACGCCAGGCTTTTACCATCAACGATCACTCTTACGCCTTTGTCTTCAAACACCACGTCATCTTCATTAGGTGCATCAACAAATTCCAGTACATACGCCATTCCCGAACAGCCAGAAGTTCTCACTCCCAGACGTAAGCCATACCCTTTACCGCGGTTAGCCAAAAATGTCTGTACGCGCTGTGCGGCAGCGTCGCTCATGCTAATAGACATACAACAACCTCAATTCTTATTAAGCGTTTCTCTGATAACGGCTACTGGCGATTCAATCTTAAATCGCCAGTCCTGAAACCCACTGAAAAACGTCTACAGATTACTTAGCGGAATGCTTGGTTTTATAATCAGCAATCGCCGCTTTAATGGCATCTTCAGCCAGAATCGAACAGTGAATCTTCACCGGAGGCAGAGCCAGTTCTTCAGCGATATCAGTATTCTTGATAGCCTGAGCCTGATCCAAAGATTTGCCTTTTACCCATTCGGTAACCAGTGAACTTGATGCGATTGCTGAACCACAGCCATAAGTCTTAAAGCGGGCGTCTTCAATGATACCCTCATTGTTGACTTTAATCTGCAACTTCATCACGTCGCCACACGCAGGTGCACCGACCATGCCGCTACCAATGCTCGGATCTTCGTTGTCGAAGGAACCGACGTTGCGCGGATTTTCATAATGATCAATAACTTTGTCGCTGTAAGCCATAACGTTACTCCTTAAATTTGAATCCTGAGATTAATGAGCAGCCCACTCAATGGTGCTGATGTCTACGCCCTGCTTGAACATATCCCACAGCGGAGACAGGTCACGCAGACGGCCAATAGACTTACGAACCAGAGCAATGGCGTAGTCGATCTCTTCTTCCGTGGTAAAGCGACCCAATGAGAAACGAATTGAGCTGTGTGCTAACTCATCGTTCATTCCCAAAGCACGCAGCACGTATGACGGCTCCAAACTCGCAGAAGTACAGGCAGAACCAGAAGACACGGCCAGATCTTTCAGAGCCATAATCAGCGATTCGCCTTCGACGTAATTAAAGCTTACGTTCAGGATATTCGGTGCACCGTGCTCTAAAGAGCCGTTGAGGTACACTTCTTCAAGATCTTTCAGGCCATCCCACAGACGGTCACGCAGCGCGCGCAGACGTGGAACTTCGGTAGCCATTTCTTCTTTAGCGATACGGTAAGCTTCACCCATACCGACGATCTGATGAACAGGCAACGTGCCTGAACGCATACCACGTTCATGACCACCGCCGTGCATCTGTGCTTCGATACGAACGCGTGGTTTACGGCGAACGTACAGGGCACCAATCCCTTTCGGGCCATAAATTTTGTGGCCGGAGAAGGACATCAAATCGACTTTCAATTTGCTCAAATCGATCGGCAGCTTGCCAACGCTTTGCGTCGCATCAACATGGAAGATGATGCCACGGCTGCGGCACAGTTCACCGATAGCTTCGATGTCCTGAATCACGCCGATTTCATTGTTTACATGCATGATAGAAACCACGATGGTGTCTTCACGCATAGCTGCTTCCAGCTCTTTAAGATCGATAATACCGTTACGCTGCGGTGCCAGATAGGTCACTTCGAAGCCTTCACGTTCTAACTGACGGCAGGTGTCCAGCACGGCTTTGTGTTCGGTTTTGCTGGTGATAATGTGCTTGCCTTTTTTCTGATAGAAATTGGCAGCGCCTTTAATCGCCAGGTTGTCAGATTCGGTTGCACCGGAGGTAAAGACGATCTCACGCGGATCGGCACCGACCAGTTCAGCAATGTTGTTACGTGCGATATCTACCGCTTCTTCCGCCTGCCACCCGAAACGGTGGGAACGCGAAGCCGGGTTACCGAAAGTACCGTCCAAGGTTAAAAACTGCATCATCTTCTCAGCTACGCGCGGATCGGCTGGCGTAGTGGCTGAATAGTCTAGATAAATCGGTAATTTCATTCTCTTGCTCCGTACATCACTTCCAAATTAGTACATTTAAAGAAAGTGTTATGACTCGTCGTCGCAGCTGCTTATGCGCGCAGATTCACGTTAATCGTGTCCTGACGACCGTTAGTATTGGCACCACGACGCGTATCGGAATTCTGGCGATCGGCAACATCCAGCACTTCTTGGTTATTCACCAATTCAGCCAGAGTGATGTTATTCAGAAAACCGCTGATACGCTCACTCAGGTCACGCCATAGCGTGTGCGTCAGACAACGGGTTCCACCCTGACAACCTTCTTTACCCTGACAGCGCGTTGCATCAACAGATTCATCAACGGCAGTGATCACGGTACCGACGGCGATTTCTGCTGCGTCTTTACCCAGCAAATAACCACCGCCTGGCCCACGCACGCTGGAAACTAATCCATTTTTGCGCAGGCGTGAAAATAATTGTTCCAAATAAGAGAGCGAGATGCCCTGACGTTCGGAAATATCTGCCAGTGGAACTGGCCCTTCCTGGGAGTGCAATGCCACATCAAGCATGGCTGTAACAGCGTAACGGCCTTTGGATGTCAGTCTCATGGCAAATAGTAACCTTTAAGAAAAAAGATGAAACACGCTTACTTATCGAACGCGTTAATTTTCTCATTCCTGAGTAAAACAGTCAACTATTTAACCTAGTAATTCACTCAACTATTACATCTTGTTAAAAAACGTTACCACTGGAACAACAATCCCTGTTTACTATCAGCATCTTACTCATCGGAATACCTGTGTATTTTACTATGATATTCCGACGAAAGCAGTCATGAATTAGTGCTTTCCGTGCTCTTGCTTCTCAATTGAAGCCAAAATACCGCGCAAAATGTTCAATTCTTGCGCTTCAGGACGCGCTCGCGTAAACAATCGACGCAGGCGGCTCATGATATTTCCTGGATGCGTTGGGCGAATGAAGCCTGTCGCATGCAGCGTTTCTTCCAGATGAGCATAGAAACGTTCAAGATCGTCGACCAACGGATATGGCTCTTCTTCTGCTACCGGCTGATGAGCGGCAATACGATCCAGATGCGCTACGCGAATTTCATACGCGATGATCTGCACCGCCATGGCTAAATTCAGAGAGCTATATTCTGGGTTAGCAGGGATGGCGACATGATAATGACACTTTTGCAGCTCATCATTGGTCAAGCCCACGCGCTCACGACCAAACACAATCGCCACTGGCGCATGCTCAGATTCCATCGCGCTGCGCTGGCCACATTCACGCGGTTCGAGCATTGGCCACGGCAGTGAACGCGAACGAGCGCTCGTTCCGACAACCAAGCTACAACCGGCAATAGCTTCATCGAAAGTATCCACGATAGTGGCATTACCAATCACATCGCTGGCACCCGCAGATAAGGCGATAGCCTGAGAATCTGGCTTTACCAGTGGATTGACGAGATAGAGGTTGGTTAACCCCATGGTTTTCATAGCTCGTGCAGTCGAACCCATGTTTCCGGTATGGGAAGTCTCCACCAGCACAATACGAATGTTGTCCAGCATGCTAACTCTGATTTGGTTTGGATAATCGCGATATCTTAACATAAAGCGTCTATTGATCGTTTCTATTGATTTAATCCGTTTCTGATAGAATTCTCATTATTGGCTTTTCGTTGGCCTCGCAAACGCCCCATCACAATAGGTTTGCCAAATATAAAGAAGAGATGAATTGAAATCAGACGTGGCTGTTTAATTCGCAGCCTGCTATACTGCGCGCCGTTTCCTGTTCTTTAACATCCCGTGGAAGATACCCATGCATCCGATGCTGAATATCGCCATACGCGCTGCGCGTAAGGCTGGTAACCTGATTGCCAAAAATTACGAAACTCCTGACGCTGTTGAAACTACACAGAAAGGCAGCAACGATTTCGTGACCAACGTTGACCGTGACGCTGAACACCTGATCATTGAGACTATCCGTAAGTCTTACCCTAAGCACACGATTATCAGCGAAGAACGCGGTGAATTGGTCGGTGAAGATCACGACATTCAATGGGTAGTTGATCCACTGGATGGCACTGCAAACTTCATCAAACGTCTTCCACACTTCGCGGTATCTATCGCTGTACGCATCAAAGGCCGTACAGAAGTTGCTGTGGTCTATGATCCAATGCGTAACGAACTGTTCACTGCAACCCGCGGTCAGGGTGCACAGCTGAACGGCTATCGTCTGCGCGGCACAACCGCTAAAGATTTAGACGGCACCATTCTGGCGACCGGCTTCCCGTTCAAAGTCAAACAGCACGCGCCTGCTTATATTGCTATCCTTGGCAAACTGTTTACACAGTGTGCAGACTTCCGTCGCACCGGTTCTGCAGCGCTTGATCTGGCCTATGTTGCCGCTGGTCGCGTTGACGGTTTCTTTGAAATCGGCCTGAAGCCTTGGGATTTTGCCGGTGGCGAATTGCTGGTTCGTGAAGCAGGCGGTCTGGTTACCGACTTCGTTGGCGGCCACAACTACCTGAGCTCTGGCAACATCATCGCGGGCAACCCTCGCGTGGTGAAATCCATTCTGGCCAATGTGCGTGACGAACTGAGCGAAGCGTTGAAGCGTTAATACTTCCGCTCGTTGAGTAAAAAAACCGTCTTAAAGACGGTTTTTTTTGTTTTTATCACGATGCGTTAACGCCCAAAAACTCTGCCACTGCCCATCCCTACTGGAATTGCGCTTTGGTACATCAGCAAACCAATAAAAATAAGCAACGCGCCACCGATAAACATCAGCAGCAATCCCCAATATGGGCTAAAGCTACGACCTCGTTCAATCGCCCAGCGGACAACTATCTGTCGCGCCATATGAACCAAAAGTGCAATTCCGCTGATCGTTAATGCCGTCCCCGCCGCCATCGCCATCGCCGCTAAAATACCCCAGCTATAAACCCCGATCACTTTGGAAAATAACAGCACCAGTATGGCCCCCGAGCACGGGCGCATTCCCATTGCAGCAACAACCGCAAACTGCGTTTTCCACGTAGTCGCCGCCGCAATTTCACTATCACTCGCCACATGTTTATGCCCACAACCGCAGTTAGCTGAGTGCCGATGCTCCTGATGAACATTCTGGTTCAACGGCTTAATGGCAGAAATCTGCAAAGGAGTAGAAGACGTCCGCCGTCTAAGCGTGAAGACCTTCCTTAGAGCGCGCCAGCAAAGAGCCGCCCCTAAAACAACCACCAGCAGATAGCTGGCTTTCTCTAGCCAGAAACTGCTTTGATGCAGATAGCGTGTCGAAAGCTGCAAAACACCTAACACTCCCGAAACAAGAGCTATCGCGACCAGACCTTGTAGCAGTGAAGCAGCTAAGGTCAGGCGTACACTGCTACGTAGCCGAGATGGGTTAGTGGCCAAATACGTCGTTATCACAACTTTGCCATGCCCAGGCCCCAGAGCATGAAGGACGCCATAGGCAAAACTCAGCCCAACCAGTGTTAAGCCAGCCTGTTTGGAATTATTCCCAACCTCCTGCAAAAGCTGGGACATTGATTGATGCAGTGATTTTTGCCATTCGATCGCCACAAAAAGCCAATCGTTCCAATGAACAGCGCCATACGTCACCCCTGAAATCAGCAGCAATGCCGCTACAACCAAAGGCACATAGCGCCATCGTGTCTTTTTTTTGTGGGTTGTCGGAATAATCAATGACATGTGATCTCCACGCGCTGCGCAAACTGTTTCCCGAGCTCCATGTCTTCATCAGGAGCATCTGCTTTATCAAGGTTTTGTGCATAGGCTTGCAACGACGTATCTGGTTTAGGCGTTATCAATGCTAATTTACATCTCGCCTGAACATCGACAGGCAGAGTGATAGAAGCCGCATCGGTGTAGGTCATATCGACGTAATACGTGGGATCGTAAGTCAACACGGAAAAATTGGCGTTCAAAGGCTGCGGTTTTGCCAGCAGCATTTCAAATGACAAAATAGCGTTATTGCCGTCGCGGCTGAGGTGATATTCACGAGGGCGATCAAGGAATTTAACCTTTTTGCCATCATGATAGAATTCAGTAAAGTAGTGCTGACCAATCACGTTTGCCATCACTTCTGCAGCTAGCTGTTTCCAGATTTCTGACCCGTTCGCCGCATTGCCTGCATCGTAGAGCAAATCGGCCGATGTGAGCGGATCCATCGTCCACGTCATGTTCATTCCGATCAGTTGATTATCGTTCACCACAAACGCATTTTTCATTTCAATAAAACTATGCGGGTGCGCTAACCCAGCGCGAGAAAAAATGAGCCCGCCGATCGTGATTAACAAACTAGACCACCGTAGGAATTGCTGTTTTTTAATCCCAAAATGCAACATAAACGCCCTGTTTAATCCTTAGCAACAGCCGCAAAACGCGGCAGGTAATCAAATTCATTCATTTCTGTATCACAAAAATACAAAAACATGGCACATCAGCACCGCGCCTTTGCACAACTTTGCTATTCTTAGCCAACAAAACATGTTCATTCACTGACCGAAACTAAAGAGATATGAATATGAGTTTAGACACACCTCTGGTGCCTGAGCTCTCAGCACAGCAAAGGCACTGTAATCTTGTGCTATTGCTTTTCACACCGACAACCCCGCTACATCTGGCCACCGTTAGCCGGATTAATCGCGTTTTGCCCGCACAAGCCGAATTAGATATTCACAGCGTGGCGCAGGAAATCATGCGGTTTCATGCACTGCGTGTGATCTTCCATCCTAAACAAGGCTATCGGCTACAAGGCTCGGCTTACGATCAGCGGCTTTGTTTGCTGCATTGGTTAAGGCGCTCTCAGCGGCTTGTTCCCAACAGTATTGAAACTATTTTTGTGCCCCGCATCAATGAAAGCCCTACGGGTATCACTACAGCTCATTTTTCGCAGCAAATTATTGATGTGCTCGCTCAGGCCGAAGCCACCTTGCAGCGTAGTTTTAGCGACCAGCATCGCGATCTTATTCAGTCTTTCTTACACTACAGCCATTATCAAAGGCAAACGACACAGCTCCCGGTCTTTCCTGCGCATCTAAAACGCTGGCTGCAAGCCAAAGAAGAATATAGTGTGGCGAGAAATCTATGTCATGCCGCCTATGGGCAATTGCCAGATCCCGCACTGGAACTTGAATCAGAATTTACCACGCTGTTATTAACGCTTATCAAAACCTACCGTTATTTGCCCCACGCTTACCCTGAAGATCGTCGCTTGATGGATGAGATCGAGTTTGCCATTCGGCAAATAGAACAGGCCACTCGCGTCACATTTAGCCATCGAGAACAGCTTTGTACTCAGCTGTTTGCCCATATGGGGCCCGCGATTGAGCGATGCTTATTTGGTTTAAAAATCAGTAATCTGTTATTGGATGAAATCGAACTGCTTTATCCCGGCTTAATGAATATGACTCAACAGGCCGTTCGTCATATCGAACGCGATTACCATATTCATTTTCCGCCTGAAGAGCTTTGTCTGATCGCCGTGAGCTTTGGCGCATGGCTGATGCAGGAGGGCGTACTGGCAGACAAATAGACGGTTTTCAGAAACAAAAAAGCCCGCTTTCAAAGCGGGCTTTTCACATCAAGCAATAAAGATTATGCGTAAACCGGCAGGCGTGCGCAAATATCCAATACTTTCTGTTTAGTACGTTCGATGGTGGCTTCGTCGTTGATGTTATCCAACACGTCACACATCCAACCAGCCAATTCACGTGCGTCAGCTTCTTTAAAGCCACGGCGGGTAATAGCCGGAGTACCCACACGAACACCTGAAGTCACAAACGGGCTCTTCGGATCGTTAGGCACGCTGTTTTTGTTCACGGTGATATTTGCACGGCCCAGTGCGGCATCAGCATCTTTACCGGTGATATTTTTATCAACCAGATCCAGCAGGAACAGATGGTTTTCAGTACCGCCGGAAACCACTTTGTAACCACGGTTCAGGAATACTTCGACCATCGCTTTCGCGTTTTTAGCAACCAGCTGCTGGTAAGCCTTGAACTCAGGCTCCATTGCTTCTTTCAGGGCAACGGCTTTACCGGCAATCACGTGCATCAGTGGACCACCCTGTGCGCCAGGGAATACCGCTGAGTTCAGCTTTTTATACATCTCCTCGCTGCCACCGTTGGCCAAAATCAGGCCGCCACGCGGACCTGCCAAGGTTTTGTGCGTCGTGGTAGTCACAACATGCGCATGAGGAACAGGGTTTGGATAAACACCCGCAGCCACTAAACCAGCAACGTGAGCCATATCGACAAACAGATAAGCGCCGATGCGGTCAGCAATTTCGCGCATTTTCGCCCAGTCAACCACGCCAGAATAAGCAGAGAAACCACCGATGATCATTTTCGGCTGGTGTTTTTCAGCTTGAGCGGCCAAGTCGTCATAGTCGATATGACCGCTTTCATCAATACCGTAAGGAACGATGTTGTACAGTTTGCCGGAGAAGTTAACCGGAGAACCGTGAGTTAAATGGCCGCCGTGCGCCAAGTTCATGCCCAGCACGGTATCACCTGGCTGTAACAGCGCAGTGTATACGGCAAAGTTTGCCTGAGAACCGGAGTGCGGCTGGACGTTGGCATAATCAGCGCCAAACAGCTCTTTCGCACGATCGATTGCCAGTTGTTCAACAACATCAACGTATTCGCAACCGCCGTAATAGCGCTTGCCCGGATAACCTTCAGCATATTTGTTGGTCAGCTGAGAGCCCTGAGCCTGCATAACACGCGGGCTGGTATAGTTTTCTGATGCGATAAGCTCAATGTGCTCTTCCTGACGCACGACTTCCTGCTCCATTGCCTGCCACAGCTCGGCATCGTAATCGGCAATGTTCATTTCACGCTTTAACATCCGCTTCTCCTGACTCAGCTAACCTGAATTGTCTATTCGCTATTGTTCAATAAAAACACACCCCGTAAGGCGACTGCCCACAGTGTAATATGTTTTCACCTTGTTACGATAGACCCTAGGCCATGTTTTTACGCAAACGTTTGGCTTGGCGCTGCATAAGGCTTTAATACTGCACATGAAGACGCATGCCAGCAGGAGTTTTCTTCAAATGTGATATGCAACAATTTCACCTTGGCGAAACAAAAGCGATAAAAACGCTATGTAAATAACATCAGCACAACAAAAATAGGGATTTACAGCTCAAAGAAAAATCTGTAAGTTGCATTTAAAATACATCAATTAAAACACCTGCAATAACGAGGACATTTTTTATGTTGGATAGCCAAACCATCGCCACCGTTAAATCCACTATTCCACTATTAGCGGCTACGGGGCCAAAGCTCACAGCACACTTTTACGACCGGATGTTTGAGCACAATCCTGAGCTAAAAGAGATTTTTAATATGAGTAACCAGCGCAATGGCGATCAGCGTGAAGCGCTGTTTAACGCGATTTGTGCTTACGCCACTAATATTGAAAATCTAGCCGCGCTGCTGCCCGCCGTTGAACGCATTGCCCAGAAGCACGCCAGCTTTAATATTAAGCCAGAACAGTATCAAATCGTCGGTCATCACCTACTAAAAACCTTAGAAGAAATGTTTAATCCGGGTGACGAAGTTCTGGAGGCATGGGGCAAAGCCTATGGCGTTTTAGCCGATGTCTTTATCCAGCGTGAATCCCAGATTTATCAGCAAAGTGAAACCACTGAGGGCGGCTGGCGTGAACTTCGACCGTTCAAAATCCTCAAGAAAGAGAAGCAAAGCGACTTAATCACCAGCTTCATTTTGGTGCCTGAAGATGGAAACCGCGTGGCCGATTTCCAGCCGGGTCAATATTTGGCTGTCTATATCCGCCACCCAAGCCTGCCGCATCAGGAAATTCGTCAATATTCTCTGACCAATGAGCCAAACGGCGAATACTATCGCATTGCCGTAAAACGTGAAGGTCAGGGGCAAGTCTCGAATTTTATGCATGATATCGCGCAAGAAGGCGCCGTGATCCAAATCGCACCTCCGCACGGTGATTTCTTCTTAGAAGTTAAAGAAAACACGCCTGTTGCATTAATTTCTGGCGGCGTCGGCCAAACGCCAATGCTCGGCATGCTGCGCACGTTACAGGCTCGCGGCCATCAGGGCGAAATTCAGTGGTTACACGCAGCTGAAAACAGCAAGGTTCGCGCCTTTGCCGATGAAGTTAACACCATTATCTCCGCAATGCCTCAGGCTCAAAGCCACGTCTGGCTGCAAGAAATCAGCGCTGACGATCGCATTGATATCGACTTCAACTATCAGGGATTAATGGATATCACCCCACTCGCTGAGAAATTGAGTAACCCAGAAATGCATTACTACTTCTGCGGCCCAGTTGGATTTATGCAACATGTCGCCAAGCAGTTACAAGGACTGGGCGTCGATGCAGACCGTATGCACTATGAGTGTTTTGGGCCACATAAGGTGGTGTGAGGATTCTTATCACACGTTGATTATGTGAGCATTGTGTAAGGTTTCGAACGCCGTTGTTAATGTGATCACTGTGTAAGGTTTCGGCCGCCGTTGTTTATGTGATCACTGTGTAAGGTTTCGACCGCCAGTCAGCAGCGGCTTTCACATGCCACTCTGTTGAAGGCGTCCGATAAGGGTGGGCCAGAGCGCCCACCCTTAACCCGCGCTCTTTTATCCGCAATGCCATCTCCGCGCCGGGTCGGCATGCGCCATCCATGGCGCCTCCTCCCCTAGTGGAAACCTCCTGTTTCCACTGCCCTAACTGCCAAGACTTAAACTTAAAAAGTAAAAAATCGTTATCTTTCGTTTTTGCTTAGTTAGTTTGCTGTTGCCCTTTTTCGGCACGTTGTTCTTCAGCCGAAGAGAGGAATGAAGGCTAGGATTCGCCGACAGGGACGTCGGCGAAAGAACGGAGGAGCCAGGATGGCGATTGCCGTTCGTTCCGTAAAAGCCGGAATGACGAAATGAGGGAACCTGCGCAGCAGGCTGGAGAACGGTGCCAAGCCGAGGCGTCGGAGGGCGGCGCTTGAGCCCTCCGACACGGACGCCTGCACAGTGCTAATGTATGGCTAGATATTTTAGGCGGACGTAACATGCACCATAGTTAAAATATTCAGACGTTGGCTATCCACACTTTCATCAACGGTTTAGTCGTTCACCTCCACCCTCATCCCCATCTCCGTCATCTCCCCTTTCCCCAACAACACCAGCCCTGGTTGTCCATCCATATTGTGGGCATCGACAGGGTGGCTTTGCGGTTCAAGGCAGATAAACGGTTCATCAGGCATTTGAAACAGCATCAGGTAGGACGCGGAGCTGCGTAACGATATCGTCGGCTGATTTGGCGTCGCTAAATGTGCCACGCCGTTCCATCCTGAATAGCCGTGATTCATCCACACATTATCCGGCACTTTCGTGCGGGTGAAATCCAGCGCTGCTGGCGTGTTACCCTGCCATGCTAAGGGCAAATGCAGTTCGCCCTCCGGCCAATAGCCGGAAGAGGAAAACCGAATTTGCGTCTGCGGGGTTTTCACAAAAAAAGGATGAAAACCTAGCCCATACAGCATGGGTTCTGCGCCACAGTGGCGTAACGTGAGATACGCGCTAAGTCCCTCGTCCGTGAGCCGATAAACCAAACTCGCCGAATAATCAAAACCACAGCTATGTTGCACACGCAGCCCGAGGGAAATGTGTGTGCAGCTCAAATCTCGCAGCTGCCAGCGCTGTAGCCAGCCATCTCCGTGTAAAAAGAATTGGTTATCCAAGGCGCTGTCTGGCAAACAAATTTCACGCCCAGCTAGGCAAAAGCGATTATCTCGCACTCGGTTCGCCAACGGTAACATCGGAAACAATGCGCTTTCGCCCGGATGCCATCCCGTATCCCGCTGATAAGGGCGTAGAATCGCCGTGTCACTACCCACGTCGTCAAAGCTTAAGATCGCCGCAGACTGCGGAGTTACCCGCAGCCGAAACCGCGGGGTTGAAAGGGTATAAATATCCATCATGCCTGTTTCACACTGGGTTCAACGGGTTTAGTGCTTCCCGCCAGCTGATGTTCTAGCGCTTCCAGCGTAACGCCTTTGGTTTCAGGCACGCTGCGTAGTACAAACACAAACCCGAGCGCACAGATGATGCCGTAAAGTAGGAAGCTTCCCGATGCCCCCAAATTCGCATTCAACAGAGGGAAGGTATAAGTCAGTAAGAAACAGGCAATCCACAGCGCCAAAGTCCCGACTGACATCGCCATACCGCGCACGCGGTTAGGGAAGATTTCAGACAGCAACACCCACGTCACTGGCGCAAGCGTTAAGGCGTAAATCGCAATCGCGGCAAGCACCAGCAGTAAAACCGGCAACCCCATAATGCCCAGCGCATAGGCACCGGCAATCAGCACGTAAATAATGGTTAGGCCAGCCGCTCCCAGCAGCATTAATTTGCGACGCCCCAGTTTATCCACCAGCGGTAAGGCGATGATGGTGAAGATCAGGTTAATTAGCCCCGTCGCCACTATCGATTTAAGCGTGCTGTTGATATCAAAACCGGCCGACGCAAAGATCTCCTGCGCATAGTTAAAGATCACGTTGATCCCACACCATTGCTGGAAAACCGCCAGTACGATCCCAATCACGATAATGGGCCTGACGCGTGGATTCAGGAGCTCACTTACCGCCACTTTTTGCGTATTTACGCCAAGCGTTTCACGAATATCCGCCATCGTTTCCCGCGCATATTCTGCACTACCGATACGCCGCAGCATGCGTTCCGCTTTGTCTGGTTTACCAGCTTTCGCTAACCAGCGCGGAGAATCAGGTACTAAGAACATCAGGAGTAAAAACAGCACCGCCGGAATCAACTCTGCGCCAAACATCCAGCGCCAGCCAACTTGTCCATTCCAGCTTTGTACGATGTCCTGCATGGTTGCCGAGCTGGCAACGGGTTCAGCGATCATCAGGTTAACCAACTGAGCGGCCAAAACGCCAATAACGATAGTCAGCTGGTTGATGGCTACAAATTTGCCTCGTTTTTCAGCCGGACTTACCTCAGCGATATACATTGGGCTCAGCGCTGAAGCAAGACCAATGCCTACGCCGCCAACGATGCGGTAAAACACAAACCAGTCAAAGTGCGTTGCCACCGCCGTTCCCCACGCAGAGGCAGAGAATAGAATGGCTGAAATTATCAGCGGCAGCTTGCGACCAAATCGATCGGCGCACCAGCCAGAAATCAGCGCACCAAAAACACAGCCCGCCAGTGCGGAGCTCATCGCCCATCCTGACTGAGCCGGATCGGTGATCCCAAAATAGGCTTCATAGAAGGGTTTGGCACCGCCAATCACTACCCAGTCATAGCCAAAAAGTAACCCGCCACAGGCAGCGACTAGACATATCATCCAGACGTAAGACATAGTGAGATGGTTCTGCGTGTTTTTCATTTTTTCACCTTATTTTAACCTTGTAGGATAGAGGCTTACGCAGTCATGAAAATGTGGGCCACAACCGTGGCCCGTTGTGGCTTAGTGATTAAAAATGCCGTGTTGTACTGCTAGACGTAACAAATGCGCTTTATCATGAGCAGGATTGCGTTTTAACAGCTCATCGGTAAGACGTATAAAGCTCGCTTCATCACCCAGCCCTAAATGCCCTAATGCTTCAACCCACAAGCAGTGTTGGCTATGCTGCTCCTGCGCCGATGCATCCAGAACAATCAGATCGGGCAGAGAAACGGCGAAGAAATCAGGTTCTGATAAATCATTCCTATGCTGCTTGGCCCAATCGATCATGGATTGGAACTGCTGCTGAGCCTGCTCTCTTTCTCCTAAACGTGCGGCCGCCATCGCTTGGTAAAACAGATAATCAACCGGCTGATCGTTGTAGTAGCGTCCCGCACTCAACGCAGAACCGCCCTGTAGTGCGTGCTGTAGCGCAGATTGAGACTGCTCTTTTTCGCCCATTTTCTCGGCGCAGATAGCCATTAAGAACCAGATATCATTGTCACTTTGTCCCACCAAACGCCCCTCACCGAGATTAGCGGGATAGCTAAGCGACTGACGTAGCACGTCATAGGCTTCGGCGTAATGACGTTCCTGCATCAAGGCCAACGCTCGGCGCTGATGGTTAATCAAAAATTGCCCTGTGACTTTGCCTTCACCGCCTTCCCATGGGTGGAATTGGCGACGCCACAGAATTTCAGCGGCCGCATCTACTTTGTGATGAATGTGATAGAGGCTGAGCAGCTCGGCGGTGAGATCGTCGCGTTTAAGCGCCACATCACGGCGATCGTCCAACAATTGCAGGCGCTGTGCGGTTGGAACCGTCGTTAGTTTTTGCAGATAGCTGAATTCAAACAGCAAACGTGGATTTTCAGGCTCAAGGTCAAGCGCACGCTGGAAATACTCCGCGGCTTGATCCAAATTGCCCTGCTTGTTAAACGCATAGATCCCAAGCACGCGGTGCAGTGCGGCAAAATCTGGCATCTGCTGTAACGCAAACAGCCAACAAGATTCGGCGCGGGCATAGCTGCGCTTGCTGTAGAAGAAACAGCCCAGTAGATATTGAGCAAAACCGTCTTGAGGGAGACGTTGCAGAACCGCAATATCATCTAAGGTGTTAGGGAAGCGGACTTTAAGCGCAAAGTTCTCGCGCGCTAGCTGTAAACAGTGGCTTCGCTCGCTTACGTCCTGAGTTAATGCCGCACGATACAGCAGCGGAAGCGATTCTTGGCTGTTCAAGCGTTTCAGCAGCGCCAAGGCCTCTTTTTCTCGACCTAATCCCATCAACCATCCTGCTAACACGCAGGCGTTTACTCCTCGCGCTCCCGCAACCTGAGTCAATGCACTCGCGTCGCCGTTCAAAACAGACTGCGCATACAGCAGGACATAGCTCAGCGGATAGTGAGCCAACTGGGAAGCGACATATTCAAGCGCCTGTTTGCTCTCTCCCAACTGCTGTAAAACCAGTGCTTTTAACCCCATGGCTAAATTGTTTGCACCGTTGAAGTTCAGGCTCTGATTGATAAACGTCAGGGCTTGTTCCGCGTCGCCTTTGCGCAGCGCTAAACGTGCTAGAGCATAAAACGCCGCATCACGACAATTTCCGCTCCACGTGGCTTTGAAATAGTCATCATAGGCTTGAGTTTCTTGGCCTAGTTTTTCACGAGCAGAACCCAGCAGCATACTTGCTTGACCGCACTGCGGATTTTTATTCCAGCGCTGGGCTCGTTGCAGAGCGGTATTGGCATAGCTTGCCGCTTGCTCAAAATCAGCACGGTTAAACTCCAGCGTTGCCAGCGCAACGTTGCAGCGATAATCGAGAGGGTCGATATCCAATGCACGGCGGTAATAATCAAAGGCAGAACGGCTGGCGTGGAGATATTGCTCAAGATGTTGGCCGATAAAATAGAGCTCGTCGGTATTGGTGATTTGCTCTGGTTTTTGTGGCGCAGTCGCCGCCTGTGGCAGCGGGGTTTCTTCCGGAATATGCTCGAGATAGCTGATAATTTCGCGGCCATCGCGATCCACCAGCGAAAGCGTTAAACGCTGCGGCGAACGATCGGGCAACGCGTGCAGCCATGCTTGTGCCGATTGAAGAGAAAGCGGCTGACGGAAAATTTCTTCGCCTTCGCCTTTCACCACCAGCGACACCTCGTTCAACGGAGCAATGGCGTATAGCCCAAGCTGCAATTCTCCGTTAGTACGTTCCAGCTTAATCGCGGCCTGCGTGTTGGCATTCTGTAGGGTTCCGAGCTGGCTGTATGGCAAAAAGTTCTGCACAAACACCTTTTCTTCGTAAGGCGCAAGCCAAGTAAAGTCCGGCTGGTTATCGGTGAATACGCCCGTCATCAACTCAATGTAAGGGCCGTTGTGATCGGTTAAGTTGCGATCCCACGCAAGGCCAAAATCGCAGTTGCCCCACGTCCACTGCTTTTTACCTGGGGAAACGTGGTGATCGGCAATATGCAGCAGGCCGCCTTGCTCGCCATGATGGTATGCGCCAACAAAATCATAATCTGACTTATCGGCCATATATGACGTCGGCACGGGAATATTCTTGTAGCGGGAAATATCAACGCCAGCGGAGTAATCCACTTTATAGTAAGTGCCGGTGGCAATAGGAAAAGCCGAAACATCACGCTTGCCGTGGTCATATACCGCCGTGACATCGGGCGGGAACACGCTTTGGTGATCGTCGCCGCCTTTCACCGCAGGGTTTGCCCACCATAGGAAATGGCGCGGCGTGGCGTTACCGTTGAACACCTTACCCTTAATTTCGATCAGCGCTTTTTGTGGATACAGCGTAAAGCCGGTCATAACCTGTAAACCGCGCATCGGCTCAACTTCGCCCAGCCAAACCGTTTTGCTGCCGTCATCCTGCTAGCTAATCGTCACATCCACCGGCATAAACGTCGTTGGGCGGTGGTGCTGCGGCCAGTTAAATTCAATTCCGCCGGAGATCCATGGCCCAACCAATCCCACCAGCGCAGGCTTAATCACTTCGTTGTAATAGACAAAATCACGCTGCATCACTTTGTCGTAGGCACGATGAATTCGCCCTCCCAGCTCGGGCAGCAACATGACGCGAATAAAATCGTTTTCTAGCCATACAGCCTGATACTCACGATCTTCACATTCACCGGTTAACGTATCGATTACGCCATAGGGATAAACCGCGCCAGACGATCCTTGGTAAACCCGCTTTTCTAAAAACATCGGGTTGGGATCTTCCGCTCCGGTGCGATAGGTCGGTAAGGTCACACTTTCTTGCCAAACTTTGACGTCGCCGTACATTTCCGCATCTCCAGTAAAAAAATGACAGTGAACTGATGTATGTTTGCAGTGTATGTGAGCAATTCTTTTCCGTTGTGAGCAACGCTCACGCAATACAGTTAACGGAGTTAAGTGAAATGTTTGATCTGGGATTGAATAATCAGCGGGTGCGTCATCTCAACAAGCGGATACTGCTGGCGTTGATCTATCGCTATAAGCACGCCAGTAAATCAATGCTGGCGCAGCACACGGGGTTATCGATTCCGGCGATTGGCAAAATACTGGAAGAGCTGCTGGATGAAGGGAAAATAGAACATTCAGATCGCATGCTCAGCAACCGTGGATTAAGCAGCGGGAGCTATCAAATCCCCGCCGGTAATGCTCTTATTTTATGCATGAACGTAACGCCAAACTGTATTGAGAGCCAGCTCGTCAACGGCCAGATTTTGCCCTTGGGTGAATATCAATTCACAGCCGTTTCAGCCCCCCATCCTCAGGATCTGCTAACGGCCATTGAGCAGGTCTATTATCAGCAAAGAAAGCTTTATCCACAGCGCACGATCCAGTTAGCACTGGCCATTCACGGTCAAGTCGATCCTGTCACCGGCGTTTCACAAAATATGCCGCAGGCGCCGTGGAAAGAGCATATTGAGATGAAGTATCTGTTAGAGGAAAAGCTGAAAACTCGCGTTTTACTCGACAATGACTGCGTGATGCTGGCGTTGGCGGAGAAATGGCAAAATACGGATAATCAGCAGGATTTTTGCGTCATCAACGTGGATTATGGGATCGGTTCGTCATTTGTGATTAACCAGCAGATTTATCGCGGCAGCCTATACGGCAGCGGACAAATTGGGCATACCATCGTGAATCCCGATGGCGTGGCCTGCGACTGTGGCCGCTACGGCTGTTTAGAAACCGTCGCCTCACTTTCGGCGCTAAAAAAACGGGCGCGCATTTGGCTGAAATCTCAGCCACACAACAGCATTCAAACCGATTGGGATTCACTCAGCAGCAAACAGCTTATCGAGCGTTATCATCAAGGCGATGTGCAGGTGCAATCATGGGTGGATAGTGCGGCAAGCGCCATTGGTCTAAGCCTGTATAACTTCTTGAATATTTTGAATATCAACCGGATCTATTTCTACGGCCGCAGTTGTGGGTTTGGCGATCGTTGGCTCAGTGCCATTATGCGTCAAACGGGGTTTAATCCTTTCGATCCAGCCGATCCGAATATGACAAACGCCACGCGTATTGGCTTTGGCCAGCTGACTCGACCACAGCAAATTATGGGAATTGGGTATTTGTATGCCGAGAAGGCGTTGGAGGGGGTTTGAACGTCCGCGCTAGTTTAATTGTTCTTATTAAATCGATTCCCTCCCCTTCGAAGGGGAGGGTTATCGCGTATTAGGCCAACACCACTTCTTAATCTCAGCCCGCACTTTTCCTACCTGTTCAGCCGTCACGGGTTCTGCTTTATTTCCCCAGCTACCGCGCAGGTAACTCATTAAATCAGCAGCCTCTTGGTCATTCAGCGCCCAACCATAGCCCGGCATCGCGTAAGACATATGCTGTTGCGTGACCGGTGTTTGCGCGCCGTCGAGCACCACGCGAATAAGCGTTTGCGGATTATCGGCATTCACCGTGAGATTCCCAGCCAGACGCGGGATGGTGAAATCAACGCCCTCGCCTTTCGGAGTATGGCAGGTAGAGCAATAGCGGGCATAGGTTTGAGCGCCAGACAGCATCGCACCCGCCGCCGGCTTGGTTGGTTTCGCATCGCTCGGTAAAGCTTCCAAGCTGAGCAGATAAGTGGCAATACCGTTTAAATCGCTGTCTGTCAGGTATTGCGAGCTGTGCGTAACCACTTCACCCATCGGGCCACTAAGCGCGGCATGACGGCTGCGGCCGGTCTTGAGCAGTGCGACTAAATCATCTTTGCTGACGTTTAGGCCACGTAAAGAAGGCGCATACCAACCATCCAGCTCTGCGCCGTTCAAGAAACGCAACTCGGCCTGATCCATACCTTGTTCCTGCATCGCCCAACCGCGCGGCGTATGGCAGGCACCGCAATGCCCAGCGCCTTGAACCAAATAGGCGCCGCGATTCCATTCATCGCCTTTTTCCGGCTGCGGCTGGTAAACACCTTCTTGCAAGAACAATGAATTCCAGATGCCTAAAGGCCAACGCATAGAGAGCGGCCATGGAATATCGCTCTTTTTATTTTCAACCGCCTGCGGCTTCACTTCGGTCATCAGGTAGTCATACAGCGCCCGCATATCTTCAGGCGTCATTTTGGCATAAGAGGTGTACGGCATGGCGGGATAAAGATGATGACCATCTTTCGCCACGCCCTTGCGCATCGCCTTGTCAAAATCATCAAAGCTGTAGCTACCGATACCGTATTTTTTATCTGGCGTAATATTGGTGGCATAAATATCGCCCAACGGCGTTGCGAAGCGCATTCCCCCCGCCAGCGCTTGTCCTTGAGGAGACGTATGACAGGCCGAACAGTCGCCCGCTTTGGCCACGTATTCACCGGCCGACATTGCACTTGCGCCCGCGCTGGTGGCTAGCAACGTTAAAATCAGTAACGGTTTCATACGCTCTCCTTGTTCATCGCGGTTAGCTCATTCACCGCTCTCCACGCCTGATCAACCGCAGAGTTCGCGTAAGGGCTCCAGTCTGAATCCGAGTTGGCGATAGTGATACGCCCTATCGGCTGGCGTGCGGTATGAATAATTTGCTCGGCTTCTTTTTCATCATCGAACAACCCGTTCAAGAAATAAGAGTAGCCGTGCGACCAGCGGTTAACCGTTATGGCTTGAATATCACGCTGATGATCGAAGCCTGCCTCACCGAACATGCCCTGTAGCTGCTCGCGGATCATTTTTTCATGCACTTCAAACGGTGTGCCTAAGAGCAACGCTCGTCCTTTACGCGACTGTTCACGCGGGCTTAGACCGCTGCCCGGCAGCGTGGGGACATACACCATATGCAGCCCGATCGGTTGGTTAGGATCGCGTGGATGCTGGTAGCCGCCCATGTTGACCGGATAATCTAGCTTCACGCGGCTATAAGGCGCGGCGGGAGAATAGATTTCATGCACCCCAAGTTTTACGAATGGCTGCCAGTTGCGGATCACCACTTTTGAATACACCAGCGGCGATTTCACGTTTTCTTTCAGCGCAGCGGCCTGCGTTTCAGGCATTTCCGGTACAAGATACGGGATCATCATGTTGTAGCCCGCCATCACCACCTGCCCAGCCCGAACACGATGCAGTTTGTCGCCCGTCAAATACGTCACATCAACGGCAGGTTTGCCCTGCTCATTCACGTTCGCCACATGGACACCGGTGCTGTTTAAACGCAGCCGAACAGGGGAATCTGGTTTATCTAACTGGCTGTAATCAAACTTCGCCAATACGATACTTTCCATCGTGTCACCCGGTGCAACGGCCGGAATTAAATGACGTACCATCAGGCGAGCTAAACCCGCATTGCCATCTGGGAAGTGGAAAATATAGGGCTCGTCGAGATCGGCCAATGACTCGGCGTCCAGCGGAGGCAAATTCATGCCATCTAGCCCAGGTAAGGCGCAGATACGGGCATCGCTGCACGAAGTCGCGTCAATGCCAACCGCTTGGAAATCGTTGGTACGTTGCTGGAAATAGCGGATCGCCATTTCGCTGAGGCCCACTTTTTCTCGCAAAAATTGGCTATAGCTATGGCTGTCTAACCAAGCCACTTTTTCATCGGTATTGAGTTCAGGCAGATAATCTTTTTGTTCCGTGTGCAGCGCGATCAGCGCCTGACGATCGGATTCGGCCAGCGGGAAATCACTGATGAACGCGGTGATGTCGCGGCCGTTTAAGCGGTCAGGGGCAATATCATCGGCAACCGCTCGCCCTGGATCGCCGTTAACAATTTTATCGACGCCAAAGTTTTTGCGATCGAAATAGACGCCACGGCTCAGTTTCATATCAGGATAGAAATTCTGATCGAAATCTTTCGCCATCTGTTCAATATCAACGTTGAGAGTTTTCAGCAACCCCATTGCGACAGGGCTAAAGTTAGTGCGCGGCGATTGGAAAGATTCACTGCCGCCATAGCCGAGTATCGTTTTGCCTTCAACGTTGAATTCGTTACGCTTGGCATGTCCGCCAAAATCATCATGGTTATCGAGCAACAAAATGCGCTGATTTTTGCCATGCAGCTGTTGCCAAAAACAGGCCGCAGCTAAGCCGCTGATCCCCGCACCAACTACCACCAGATCAAACCGATCTTCAATTGGCGCGCTTTTAGGATCGAAATGTTTGCCTTCACGCCCCAGTAAATGAGCCGCTTCAAACGATCCCGGATGGTTGCCGCGTAAACCAGTCAAGGTCGGCGGATAGTAAAGGCTTTGGGTTAAAGCCTGAGGAGATGCTCGAAGTGCCTGCCACGGTGTTAATCCCGCTGCAATGGTAATTGCCATCCCATTGAGAAAGTCACGTCTTGTGATGCTCATAATGCTTCCCAGTTTTATTTTAAGATTTGAAATCGAAGGAAAATCACAATTATTTTACATGATGACAACGTATAGGTCAGCCACCAAATATTCTCAGGCTAAATGTTGATATGACCTCACCCAGCCCTCCCCTTCGCAGGGGAGGGAGCAGAGTCACGTTTAGGATGAATTCAGCTCTTAGACGATGTCTCCCCAAAAGCAGAAGACATGAAGGGGGAAACTGATTACCCGTGATTAATCATCACATGGCGCACCACGGTGTAATCCTCTAGGCCAAACATCGACATATCTTTGCCGTAGCCTGAGAGTTTTTGTCCACCGTGTGGCATTTCACTCACCAGCATGAAGTGGGTATTCACCCATGTGCAGCCGTATTGCAAACGTGCGCTCATGCGGTGAGCACGGCCCACATCACGCGTCCATACGGAAGAGGCTAAGCCATAGTTGGAATCATTCGCCCAGCCCAAGACCTGCGCTTCATCATCAAACGGGGTGATGGTGATGACTGGCCCAAACACCTCTTTTTGCACGATTTCGTCGTCTTGTTTGGCGCCCGCTAAAATGGTTGGCTGGAAGTAGAAACCAGGACCATTGACGCGCGAACCACCGGTAGCCACCGTGATATGCGGCAACGCTTTGGCGCGTTCAACAAAGCCTTCGACGCGTTGTAAGTGCTGCTCGGTGATCAATGGCCCCAGCTCGGTGCTTTCATCGCCTGGGTTCCCCATATCAAGCGTGGAAACCGTCTGCGCCAGCGCATCCACCACTTTTTGATAGATTGATTTCTGTACATACAGACGACAGGCCGCTGTACAGTCTTGGCCTGCGTTATAGAAACCAAATATGCGAATGCCTTCGACCACTTTTTCCACGTCGGCATCATCAAACACGATAACCGGCGCTTTGCCGCCCAGCTCCATGTGTGTGCGTTTAATGGTAGACGCCGTGTGCTCAATAATGTGCGCACCCGTGCCGATAGAACCGGTGAGGGAAACCATGCGCACTTTTGGGTGGCCTGTCAGTACGTCACCCACGTCTTTGCCCAAACCGAACAGAACGTTAACGACGCCAGCGGGGAACAAATCTGCCAGCGTTTGGCTCAGATGGAATGCGGTCAACGGCGTTTGCTCCGATGGCTTCAGCACCACGGTATTGCCTGCCGCCAGCGCGGGCGCTAATTTCCATGCCGCCATCATCAACGGGTAGTTCCACGGTGCGATCGACGCGATCACGCCAACCGGATCGCGGCGGATCATCGAGGTGTGATCCGGCAGATACTCACCGGCAACGGGGCCGCTTAAACAGCGGGTCGCACCAGCAAAGAAGCGGAATACGTCTGCAATCGCAGGGATCTCATCTTCCAATACGCGCTGATAGGGCTTACCGCAGTTTTGCGATTCCAGCTTCGCCAACACTTCGCCCTGCTGCTCAATCACATCAGCGACCTGCAACAGCAGCGCGGCACGCTCTTTCGGCGTCGTTTGTCCCCATTCGGTGAACGCTTTGTCTGCCGCATTCACCGCCTCCTCAACCTGCGCGGCACTTGCCTGTGCAATATGTGCAATAACCTCCCCCGTGGCGGGATTGTACACAGGCAGTGCAGAACCTTGACCTTCGACCAAACGCCCGTTAATCAGCAGTTGTGTATGCATTGTTTTATCCTTCATTAAGAGAGGTGGCAGCGCAGCGCTGCCGGTTGTTAGTGAATCACTTAGCAATCTGAGCACCCTTTTCCCCCACCCAACCTCCCCCTTCTCAGGGGGAGGGTTGGGGTGGGGTCATGTATCTTTTATTTACCAGCCCCTTCGACATCTTCTGAGCTTTTCGTCAGGTAATACGCGCCTAAAATTGGGATTGCCGTCAGGCACATCACGCACAGCGCAACCACGTTCGTGACAGGTACGTCACGCGGACGGTTAAGCTGATTCAGCAGCCACAGCGGCAAGGTGCGCTCATGGCCTGCGGTGAAGGTGGTGACGATGATTTCATCAAATGACAGAGCGAACGCCAGCATTCCGCCCGCCAGCATGGCGGATGCCAAACTCGGCAGCATCACGTGACGGAAGGTTTGCCAGCCATCGGCGCCCAGATCCATTGAGGCTTCAATCAAGCTGTGCGACGTGCGGCGAAAACGGGCAATGACGTTATTGAATACAATCACCACGCAGAAAGTGGCGTGACCAATCACAATCGTCATCATCCCCGGTTCCATGTTGAGCGTTTTAAACGCCGAGAGCAGTGCAATACCTGTGACGATGCCGGGCAACGCAATCGGTAATAGGATCAGAAAGCTGATGGTCTGCTTGCCAAAAAACTCACGACGATACAGCGCAGCCGCCGCCAAGGTGCCAAGAATGAGCGCGATGGTGGTTGCCATGGCAGCGATTTGTACCGAGAGCCATAGGGCATCCCAAACATCCTGCCGTCCCGCGGCAACCTCAAACCAGTGCAGCGTGAAGCCTTTTGGCGGGAAGCTGAACGCCGAGTCTTCGGTGTTAAAGGCATAGGCGGCAATAATTAAAATCGGGAAGTGTAAAAACACTAACCCACCCCACGCGGCGATTTTTAGTCCCCACGGTGCAGCGTTGAGATCAGAGCGCATCGAAAGCCCCCAAACGTTTCACGATGGTTAGATAGATAGCAATCAGCACGATAGGCACCAGCGTGAAGGCCGCGGCCATCGGCATATTGCCAATCGCCCCTTGCTGGGCATATACCATGCTGCCGATGAAGTAACCGGGAGGCCCCACCAGCTGCGGCACAATGAAGTCACCTAGCGTGAGGGAGAAGGTAAAAATCGATCCTGCGGCAATGCCTGGAATCGCCAAGGGCAGCACGATATGACGGAAAGTTTGCACCGGACGCGCACCGAGATCCGCAGAGGCTTGTAATAGCGTTGGCGGCAAACGTTCTAGCGCGGCCTGAATCGGCAAAATCATGAACGGCAGCCAGATGTAAACAAACACCATGAAGCGCCCAAGGCCTGACGTTGACAGCGTGCTGCCGCCAATATCGGGGATCCCCAGCACCCACGCCAGTACCGGTTCCAATCCCATATAATGCAGGAACCATTGCGCGACGCCGTCTTTCGCTAACAACAGCGTCCACGCATACACTTTGACGATATAGCTGGCCCACATCGGCATCATAATGGCGATGTAGAAGAAGGCTTTGCTACGGCCACTGGTGTAACGCGCCATGTAGTACGCAATGGGAAATGCCAGCAGTCCACAGGCCAGAGAAACCAAAATCGCCATCGTTAACGTGCGCACAATGATGTCGTAATTCGATGGGTTGAACAGCGCCTTGAGGTTGTCGAGCGTGAAATCCGGCGTTACCGTCATGGTGAAATCATCAAAGGTATATGCCCCCTGCCACAGCAAGGTGAACAATGACCCTAGATAAATCACTCCAAACCACAGCAGCGGCGGCGTGAGTAACAGCAGCAAATAGAGCGTCGGGCGGCGGTATAAAAACGTTGAGAACCGGCGCGCCGGACGGTTACGAACTTCGGTGTAGTCCATGCCCATCTCCATCTCAGCGATCTCCCGCCAGCGCCACCATCGCATTCCTTTCCCAGCACAGGCGAACCGGTTCACCGGTATTCCGCACCGGCTGTAAAAGCTGCTCTTGCGTATTGCCCTGACTCACGAACAAACGCACACCGTTATCGATCATCACTTCATAGCGCGTTGCAGCCCCTTGGTAATGGACGTCGCGTAAAATGCCCTGAACGTGGATCTCTTCTGGCTTCGCCACATCACGCGCGAAACGAATATGCTCTGGACGGATCGAGAAGATCCCTGGCTGCCCGAGCAGAGTTTCTGCCGATGGGCCTCGAATAACGTTTGAAGTACCGACGAATTCGGCCACAAAGGCGGTTTCCGGCTGCATATAAAGCTTCTGCGGCGTATCAACCTGTTCAATTCGCCCTTTGCTAAATACCGCCACGCGATCGGACATCGACAGCGCTTCGCTTTGATCGTGGGTGACAAAAATGAAGGTGATCCCCAGTTGACGTTGGAGCTTTTTCAGCTCGGTTTGCATCTGCTCGCGTAGCTTCAGATCGAGTGCACCTAGCGGTTCATCCAGCAGCAAAACGCGTGGACGGTTCACCAGCGCACGCGCCAAAGCCACACGCTGACGCTGACCACCGGAGAGTTGGGAAGGTTTGCGCTCGCCATAATCGGCCAGCGCAACGCTGTTAAGCGCTTCACGGGCACGGCTCTGGCGCTCATTTTTAGCGATGCCTTTCACCATCAGCCCGTAGGCAATATTCTCCAGCACGCTCATGTGGGGAAATAGCGCGTAATCCTGAAACACGGTATTCACATCACGCTGATAAGGCGGTAATCCGGCGGCCTCTTGGCCTTGAATACGGATAGAGCCACTGGTTGGCTGCTCAAAGCCCGCAATTAAACGCAAACAGGTGGTTTTCCCCGAACCTGAAGGCCCTAGCAGGGAGAAAAACTCGCCCTCTTTAATCGTCAACGAAACGCGATCGACCGCATGAACGTCGCCGTAGAGTTTGGATACATCAATTAATTCAACAGAGCCGCTCATTTTTATGTTCTCCGACAAAACTGTAACAGCATCCCCCTCCCAGCCTCCCCCTTTACAGGGGGAGGAGCACACCGAACGCACAGGCAAAGACCACGCGATTCGATGCCCTTCGTTAAGAAGGTTTCAGGAGAGATAACAATGAATTACCTACCACCCATGATGGCGATATAGTCCTGCGTCCAACGGCTATACGGCACACACTGGCCTTGGCTTTCACACTTGGCCTGCGGTGTTTTCCAGAAGGCAATTTTGTCGAAGAATTTATATCCGTTCGCTTCGCAACCGTTGCCACCTAATAAGGTGCTGGCTTTACAGCCCTCAGGCACGGCTGGCAGAGAACCAAACCATGCGGCGACGTCACCTTGAACTTTTGGCGTGAGCTGCCAGTTCATCCACTTGTAGGCGCAGGTCAGATGCTTAGCCTGTGCGTGAACCATGGTGGTATCCGCCCAGCCTGTCGCGCCCTCTTTCGGGAATACCGCATTGATTGGCTGGCCTTCGTTTTTCAGGCCGTTAGCTTGGAATGGCCATGAACTACCGGCAGCAACGCCTTCGTTTTTGAAGTCACTCATCTGCACGGAAGCATCATGCCAATAGCGGTGAATCAACGGATGTTGAGTGCGAAGTAAATCGAGCACCGCCTGATATTGGGTTTCGTTCAGCTCATACGGATCTTTGATCCCTAGCTCAGGCTTGGCGGTTTTTAAGTAGAGCGCGGCATCGGCGATATAGATTGGGCCGTCATAGGCCTGTACGCGCCCTTTGTTGCTTTTACCATCCGGCAGGTTTTGTGGTTCGAAGATCACGCCCCACGTATCAGGCGCTTTTGGGAATACTTTGGTGTTGTACATCAGCAGGTTTGGCCCCCACTGATATGGGGTGCCGTAAACTTCGCCTTTAACGGTATACCACGGACCGTTGACCATACGAGGGTCGAGGTTTTTCCAATTCGGAATTAAAGCAGGATTGATCGGCTGAACGCGTTTGCCATAGATTAGGCGCAATGAGGCATCGCCGGACGCGGTAACCAGATCATAGCCGCCTTTGGCCATCAGGCTAACCATCTCATCGGAGGTCGCTGCCGTTTTGATATTGACCTTGCAGCCGGTGTCTTTTTCAAACTGGGTCACCCAGTCATAGTTTTTATCGCTTTGGCCACGTTCGATATAACCTGGCCATGTAATGATGTCGAGCTGCCCTTCTGCCGGGCCGAGCTTTTGCGGTAGTCCATCGGCCTGAGCTGTTGCAATCCCACCCAGTCCGCTGATACAGAGCGCTGAAAGCGCCGTGATAACTGTATTTTTCATTGCTATCCCCTGTCTGTGTCGTGTTGCTATTTAGTGCGGCAGATGGACTGCCTGCATTGTTATGTAATCACTTGATTCGTGCTTAAAACTGCGTTTTTACTTTCGCCATGATGTGACGCACAACGCTGTAATCCTGCAAAGCATCACCGGATAAATCCTTGCCATAGCCAGAGCGCTTGAGGCCTCCGTGCGGCATTTCACTCACCAGCGTGAAGTGGGTATTGATCCACGTGGTTCCGTACTGAAGCTGCGCCGCTAGCTGCCACGCCCGATCGATATTTTTGGTCCAAACGGAAGACGCGAGGCCGTATTCAGATTCATTCGCCCATTGCAACGCCTGCTCCAATGAATCAACCGGCGTAATACTGACGACGGGGCCAAAAACCTCACGCTGAACAATTTCATCCTGCTGCTGACAGCCTGCGAGGATCGTGGGTGGATAGAAAAAACCGGGGCCGGAATGCATCTGCGCACCGGTGATCCGTTCGATATGCGGATGACCCAACGCCCGCTCAACAAAACTAGCCACGCGGTCGCGCTGTCTGGCGCTAATAAGAGGCCCCATTTCATTTTCGCTATCGTTGCTGCGCGCATAGCGTAAAGAACTGGCTGCGTGGCCGAGAGATTCCACCAGCGCGTCATAAATTTTGCGGTCGGCGTAAACACGACAAGCCGCGGTACAATCCTGTCCGGCGTTATAGAAACCGTAGCGGCGTACTCCCGCGACCACTTCATCTAAATCGGCGTCATCGCACACGATCACCGGCGCTTTGCCGCCCAGCTCCAAATGCGTGCGTTTTACGTTCTTGACCGCCGCCTGCATGATTTTCTGCCCGGTCACGATGTCGCCGGTAAGGGAAACCATGCGTACCAGCGGATGATTTACCAGATAATTCCCCACGGTTTCGCCGCGCCCATAAACGACGTTAATTACGCCCGTTGGCACGATATGGCGTAATAAAGGGATCAGCGCCAGTGTGGAAAGTGGTGTGTGTTCGGAGGGTTTGAAGACCACGGTATTACCCGCGGCTAGCGCAGGAGCCATTTTCCATGCAGCCATCATCAAGGGATAATTCCATGGCGCAATAGATGCCACCACGCCGATAGCATCACGGCGGATCATCGAAGTATGACCTTCCAGATATTCCCCCCTAACTGCCCACGCTGACAGCGGACCGCACCGGCGAAATAGCGGAAGGTATCAATAGCGGCGGGAATATCGTCTGAAAGAGCCTGATGATAGGGTTTGCCGCAGTTAAGAGATTCAAGTTCGGCAAACATAGTGGCATGGCGTTCAATCACATCGGCAATGGCCAATAATACGGCAGCGCGTCGAGCCGGAATGGTGCGAGACCATGATAGAAAAGCGCGTTGTGCAGACTCAACGGCATCGGAAACCTGCTGGGCAGACGCTTCGGCGAGCAACAACAAAACCTCACCGCTGGCCGGATTGAGCAATTGCTCTTCTGGGCCTTCTCCTGCGACCAGCAGACCATCAATGAATTGCTGTGTGTTAAGTCCTTGCGTCGCGCTGCTCATGCTGCGTTCCTCTAGGGCAAAATTGACATTACTAAAATGTCAATTACTTGTAATTAAAATGTAAATTAATTAATTTTAGCCTAGAGCAGCCGCTAGCCAGCGGCAAATACGAAATTATGAACGCTGCATTCGATTATTTAGATACCTGATGTTTTATAGGGATATAGCGATGTCATAGCTTGCGAGCCCCACCATTCTCGCGAGCAATTTGTAGAAACGGGGTGACGAGCTCTGGTCTTGCGCTGCCGCGCCGCCATGCCAATCCCACATCCAGCGGTTCTGGCGTATCCACCAGCGTGCGGGCTTCAATCATATTTCCCTCAAGCGACCACGGGCGATAGGCCATATCAGGAAGCAGAGCGACACCAATTCCAGCCGCAACCAAGCTGCGAACGGCCTCGGTAGACGCGGTGCGCATGGCAATAGTCGGCGTCAGTTTAGCTTTCTCCCAGATACGGCGTAGATGGCTGCCCATCTCATCGGTGTTGAGCTGAATGAGCGGTTCTTTCACCACGTCGGCCAAACGGATGCTGTCGTTTTCCAGCAACGGATGCAGCGGCGGGAGCCATAAGCGATACGGCGAGTGCATCAGCACTTCGGTTTGCAGCGCATCTCGGTCTTCGAGGTTCGATAAAATAAGCACCCCGATATCAATCTCGCCGTTTACCAATAAGTGTTCGATATAGGGGCGTTCATCTTCAACCAGTTGGGTGGTGACATTGGGATACGCCGCACGAAAACGGGTGAGCATATCCACCAGAAAGTAACCAGCGACAAGGCTAGTCACGCCAATTTTTAGCGTTCCACTCAGGTTCTCGCAGCCCAGCTCCAGGCTGCGCTTGGCATTTTCAACCGTGGCGAGAATCAAATATGACTGGCGTAGAAATTGATGTCCTTGGTGGGTGAGATCCATTCCCTTCGCGTGGCGCTTAAACAATACGGCGCCAATCTCCTGTTCCAGCAACTGAATGGCCTGCGTTAGCGAGGACTGGGAAACAAAAACCGTCTGCGCAGCCGCAGAAATCGAGCCGGTTTCGGCAACGGCAATAAAATGGCGAAGCTGGCGTAAGGTCATCATGGGAAGATCATCCGTTTGGGTGCTGATGATCAAAGTGTAGACAGGAAAAGCATCTCGTTCGGTTTTATGTCAAAAGTATGACGGCGTTCGGATTTTCCGAATTCATATTTCTACTTGGGTGGGAAAACTACTGGGGGCGGGGAATATGAAAATTGCGGAGTGCTGAATAGACGAAAGCCCTGAGTCATTGCTGACTCAGGGCTTCTGAATGTGGCGGAACGGACGGGGCTCGAACCCGCGACCCCCTGCGTGACAGGCAGGTATTCTAACCAACTGAACTACCGCTCCGCGTTGTTCCTTGTGGGAACGATGCGGATAATACGGATACCGCTCTGAGTCGTCAACTGTTTTTCTAACAAAGAATTTCAACTGAGCGCTTTTTCATCTTTTTGGCTATTTTTCAACAGATTCCGCGCAAAAAACTACTCAGCTTCAGCGCGCCATAAACAGCTGCCGCCCTTCTTTTGCACCAAATCAAGCCGATGCTCATGCTCAGCTAATTCATCCGCATTGGCTCTCACCACTTTTAGCGCGTGTGCTTTACGAATTATCTTTTGTACTTCGCCTGTAGGCCTCGCTTTCTCACCTTCGCTTTCCATGGAGAATGTGAGAGACGTTTGCCCACCCGTCATCGTTAAATAGACGTCGGCCAGTATTTGGGAGTCAAGTAATGCGCCGTGCAGTGTTCGCTTGGTGTTATCTATTTCGTAGCGATTGCATAAGGCATCCAAACTGTTGCGCTTGCCGGGGAACAAGCGGCGCGCCATCACCAAGCTATCGGTGATCTTACAGAAGGTTTCCGTCTTCGGAATATCGCGATTGAGCTTACGGAACTCGTAGTCCATAAACCCGATATCAAACGGTGCATTATGAATAACCAGCTCTGCACCGCGTATGAATTCCAGAAACTCGTCGGCGATATCAGCGAAAGTCGGTTTATCCAACAGGAAATCGTCGCTGATACCGTGAACACCATAAGCCTCTGGATCGACTAAGCGATCGGGCTTGATGTAAACATGGAAGTTACGCCCCGTTAAACGACGGTTGATAACCTCAACCGCACCAATTTCAATGATTCTATGTCCTTCGTAGTGAACCCCCAGCTTATTCATACCGGTGGTTTCTGTATCGAGAACGATCTGTCGAGTTATTCCTGTGCTCATAATGTCACTTTATGTCAGACTTACGGTTTTGACTGCGGAGTAGTCTACCAGAGATGCTAAAACAGGTTGAGATTTTCACCGATGGTTCGTGCCTAGGCAACCCCGGCCCCGGTGGCTACGGTGCCATATTGCGCTACAAGCAACACGAAAAGACCCTAAGCGCAGGGTATTACCTAACTACCAACAACCGCATGGAGCTGATGGCGGCCATTGTGGCACTGGAAACGTTGAAGGATCCCTGCGAAGTGGTGCTGTGCAGCGATAGCCAATACGTTCGCCAAGGCATCACGCAGTGGATCCATAACTGGAAAAAACGCGGCTGGAAGACAGCGGATAAAAAACCGGTTAAAAATGTCGATTTATGGCAACGCCTCGACCTCGCGATTCAATCACATAAAATTGAATGGATGTGGATCAAGGGCCATGCTGGACATGTAGAGAATGAGCGCTGCGATGAATTAGCGCGTACAGCCGCAGGCTCGCCCGACAGAGATGACACCGGCTACCAGCCTGACAACAAATAAAGCCAGATGTAGGGCAACCGTTAGTCAGATCGTTTGCGGAAGCTCTTCGTCGCGCCGACGGTTCCACGCCAGCTAGCACGCTGGCTTCTCTCTCGAAGGGCGGTCGGCGTGAGAGGAACGGTTCTTTTGCGCGCCACGATAACGCTTAAGCATCCCAATACGGGTAAATGTTTGCCGAGGAATAAACCACCGCGACGATTCCACGGTAAAATTTGGCTGCGATTCTCATACAAAACTTCATAGTTTAGGAGTTGCAGCCAGTCTTGCATTCGCATCATGCTAAACATTCGGCTGCTATAAGGCAGCCGGTTACGCAGTTTGGGAACCAGTTTACCTAAGCCAATCAGGCTGGTTGGATTAAACCCGGTTAGAATAAGCCAGCCGTCGTCCACGAGCACACGATCAACCTCACGTAAGATTCGGTGAGGATCGCTGGCAAAGCTTAACGTATGCGCAAGCACGCACGCGTCAACGGATTTAGCGGCAAAAGGTAAACTGCACGGGTCTGCCATCACCTGTAGATTATCGCCTTTCACACCCACGCTGACCTGATGGGAAATGCCGCATTTTTCGGTAGAGAGCTGAGAACTCAACGTGCCGATTTTAAGAAGATGATAACCAAATAGCTTTGGCCACCATGGCGCAAGCTGCTGCTCTAATGCGGCACGGTAATACTCTCCCCAAGGGATCTCGCTCCACGACAACGGAGGAGAAATCATTCGTGTTATCTGTGCTGGTTTCATCCGTTCACCTATACAGGGGGAATACCCCAATGGAGAGCTATCGATTATGAATCTTATCAGTATCCCTGCTATGCAAGATAACTACATTTGGCTGCTCGCCAACGATCAGCAAGAATGTTTGATCGTCGATCCCGGCGTTGCGGCTCCAGCTTTACACTACCTGACGGAAAATAAGCTTACTCCTAAAGCCATCCTACTCACGCATCATCATAATGACCACGTAGGCGGCGTGGGCGAGCTCTTGCAGCACTATCCGGATATTCCCGTATATGGGCCACAAGAAACGGCCAATAAAGGCTGCACGCAGCAAGTTCGAGGACACGATGAAATTACCGTATTAGGTATGACTTTCAGCGTGTTGGATGTTCCTGGGCATACTCTCGGACATATTGCTTACTATGCCACTCCCTATCTATTTTGTGGAGACACCTTATTTTCGGCGGGTTGCGGACGTATTTTTGAAGGTACGCCTGAGCAAATGTATGCCTCTTTACAGCTCATTGCGCAACTTCCTGATAACACCTTAGTTTGTTGCGCTCATGAATATACTGAGTCAAATCTTAGGTTTGCAAGATACGTTTTACCAGAAAACAAAGAGATTGAAACATATCAGAAACAAGTTCACGAGTTACGGTTAAAACACCAACCTAGCGTGCCTTCTTTACTCAAAATTGAGAAGGAAATTAATCCTTTTTTACGTTGTTATGACAATGATTTACAACGAAATTTAGGATTCGAAAATCAACCAATTAAGACTTGGCAAGTTTTTGCCCGCCTACGCGACATGAAAGACAGCTTCTAAAGCTTTTTGTTGTGTTTTGAGGCTAGGCAAAGTATTATTGCTCGTCTTTTAATCACCAGTAGACACACACATGAAGGCTAAAGCAATTATCTTTGCCTCTATGTTGCTGGTCGGGTGCCAAGGCGTAAACCACCACGCTAAAGAGCCCGAACAGTATGCACAGAGTTTGTCTTCAGTCAGTCGAAGTGAAGCAGGACAGCCCTCAAAGGACGCTCGAGCGACCTCCGCGCGATGGCTCAACGAAAGTAGTAGTGACATTGCGCAGAAAGATTTGTGGGGCTTCATTAGTGACGATCTGAAGATGAAGGTTCCGGACAATAGCCGGATCCGCGAACAAAAAAATAAGTTTTTAAGAAATAAGAGCTATCTCCACGATGTAACATTACGGGCAGAGCCGTATATGTACTGGATAGTCGAGCAGATTAAGCAACGTAAAATGCCGATGGAACTGGTACTACTACCCATAGTGGAGAGCGCTTTTAACCCACACGCAACGTCATCAGCTAACGCCGCAGGGCTTTGGCAGATAGTTCCTCAGACGGGGCGCAATTACGGGTTGAAACAGAACCAGTGGTATGACGGTCGACGTGATGTTGCCGCCTCTACTACCGCCGCATTGGATATGATGCAGCGAATGAACCGCATGTTTGGCGGTGACTGGTTATTGACGGTGGCTGCATTCAATAGCGGTGAAGGCCGTGTGATGCAGGCAGTCAAAGCGAATAAGCGTAAAGGTTTGCCGACTGATTTTTGGTCATTATCATTGCCACGCGAAACATCTATCTATGTTCCAAAGATGCTAGCACTGAGCGATCTGATCAAAAATAATAAACGTTATGGCATTAAACTGCCGCAGTCTAACGACCAACGTGCACTGGCAAAAGTTGATGTAGGGCAACAGATTCAGTTGACTCAGGCCGCAGAAATGGCGGGCATGTCTCTGACGAAGATTAAGGCATTTAATCCTGGTTACAAAAAGAATGTAACCGCGCCAAATGGCCCGCACTACATCATGGTGCCAAAAGCACATGTTGAGCAGTTTAAAGATTCACTGGCCGAAGGCGAGATTGCAGCAATCCAGCCCAACGCACAGTTAGCATCAACGAACACCTCGTCTAAAGCGAAGGTTTCAGGCTATAAAGTTCGTTCGGGCGATACGATATCTGCAATTGCTAAGCGTTTAAATATCAGTCAGAAAGAGTTGTTGAGCATGAATAACCTGCGCAGCAACAGCAAACTGAAAGCCGGTCAGACATTGCAGGTGGCGAATAACGCCAGCACGTCGATCGCTGATAACAGCAGCATTACTTACAAGGTACGTAAAGGCGACTCACTGGCCAGCATTGCAAAACGTCATGGTGTAAACATCAATGATGTGATGCGTTGGAACAGCGTCATTACTAAAGCGAGTCAAATCCAGCCTGGCGATATGCTAACGCTGTATGTAAGAGACTCAGCTAACTCCAATAGCTAATGTTCGTAAGCAGAATCAGTTATACGCAAAAAGCGCCGAAAGGCGCTTTTTTTATAGCTAGATTTTAATCTCAGCTATTATTTAGTCAGGTTTGAAATCGACCAACAACGGATTATGGTCAGATGCCTGTGTAACTAGCACCGATGCCTCAACAACACCAAGACCACGGTAGAAAACAAAGTCTAATGGTCGTCCAAAGGCAGTACGACGGCGATCGTTGGTGAAGTTGACCTCCTGTAGCTCCATCCCACTTGCAAACCTCTGTAGCGCATTGATGCGCTGTTTGCTCCAAGCGTTAAAATCACCAGCCATGATAACTGGGCCTTTATGCAGCGCTATCTGTTCGCCAATAGGATCGAGCTGTTTACTATATACGTCCACACCCAAGCTAAAATTCACCGCATGGATATTCACAACCATTAATAACCGGCCATCAAACAGCGGATAAACAGTCACTAGCGCAGATTTCGACAACCGAATTAACGGTTCTTTTTCTCGCAACGGGCAGCAATAAACCGGGTGTGCCGCGGCCAAAGTCATCACGCCAGAAGGGTGCTGCGGAAATGAAAACGCAGGAACCTGATCGGCGGTAAGATAATTGCTTGTCGCAAATTTGACTAATTCAGGCGTAGTTTGCGCCTCTTGCAAAAGAACCAGCTGCGAGCTTCGACCATATTCTTTTAACACTGATAGCCAGTCTGAACGTTGCTGCTTAAAGATGTTCCACACCATAATGCGTAGAACATTATCTGTTGGAAGAGATTGAGTAACGGGCAATGTTTGCCCCAGCTCATTCATTGCGCCGGGGAATACTCGCTCAGCAGGAAGACCCGCCACATACCTCATGGCATAATTTTTTTTCCGCACTTTCGCCGCCTGTTAGTTAAAACTCATTCAATCATTTCAACAATCGTTCGAGAATTATACGCCTTCCACAACGACATCAAAAATAATCTAAAACACTTAACTTGTTATAGGGACTAATACTAGGAAAAACAACTGTAGCAGAAGAAATGGCGAGTAAAGCTAGGTAAGTTAGGCATGAATTAGCGCTGATTTGGCGTTACCAAAACGCAAATACAAAAAAGCCTGCTATTGCTAGCAGGCTTTTTGCAAATAAGTGGCGGAACGGACGGGGCTCGAACCCGCGACCCCCTGCGTGACAGGCAGGTATTCTAACCAACTGAACTACCGCTCCACCGATTCTTTCTCTCACATCAGCATTCGTCTGATGTCAGTTTGTTCCCGCTATTTTCCGTGTCAGGGAAAAGGAACTAATTTAAAACCTGGCAGTTCCCTACTCTCGCATGGGGAGACCCCACACTACCATCGGCGCTACGGCGTTTCACTTCTGAGTTCGGCATGGGGTCAGGTGGGACCACCGCGCTATCGCCGCCAGGCATATTCTGTTAATTAACCCGTGACCCGTATCTCTACAGCTCACCAGTCAATCCAATCTGTTCACAAGCCTACTCTTTGTGTTTCGCGTCTCTGCGTCTTAAAACACCTTGGGTGTTGTAAGGTTAAGCCTCACGGATCATTAGTACTGGTTAGCTCAACGTATCGCTACGCTTACACACCCAGCCTATCAACGTCTTAGTCTTAAACGTTCCTTTAGGAGACTCAAGGTCTCAGGGAAGACTCATCTCGAGGCAAGTTTCGCGCTTAGATGCTTTCAGCGCTTATCTTTTCCGCATTTAGCTACCGGGCAATGCCATTGGCATGACAACCCGAACACCAGTGATGCGTCCACTCCGGTCCTCTCGTACTAGGAGCAGCCCCTCTCAATCTTCCAACGCCCACGGCAGATAGGGACCGAACTGTCTCACGACGTTCTAAACCCAGCTCGCGTACCACTTTAAATGGCGAACAGCCATACCCTTGGGACCTACTTCAGCCCCAGGATGTGATGAGCCGACATCGAGGTGCCAAACACCGCCGTCGATATGAACTCTTGGGCGGTATCAGCCTGTTATCCCCGGAGTACCTTTTATCCGTTGAGCGATGGCCCTTCCATTCAGAACCACCGGATCACTATGACCTACTTTCGTACCTGCTCGAGCCGTCACTCTCGCAGTCAAGCTAGCTTATGCCATTGCACTAACCTCACGATGTCCGACCGTGATTAGCTAACCTTCGTGCTCCTCCGTTACTCTTTAGGAGGAGACCGCCCCAGTCAAACTACCCACCAGACACTGTCCTCAATCCCGATTAGGGACCGGAGTTAGAACATCAAACATTAAAGGGTGGTATTTCAAGGTTGGCTCCATGCAGACTGGCGTCCACACTTCAAAGCCTCCCACCTATCCTACACATCAAGGCTCAATGTTCAGTGTCAAGCTATAGTAAAGGTTCACGGGGTCTTTCCGTCTTGCCGCGGGTACACTGCATCTTCACAGCGAGTTCAATTTCACTGAGTCTCGGGTGGAGACAGCCTGGCCATCATTACGCCATTCGTGCAGGTCGGAACTTACCCGACAAGGAATTTCGCTACCTTAGGACCGTTATAGTTACGGCCGCCGTTTACTGGGGCTTCGATCAAGAGCTTCGCCTTGCGGCTGACCCCATCAATTAACCTTCCAGCACCGGGCAGGCGTCACACCGTATACGTCCACTTTCGTGTTTGCACAGTGCTGTGTTTTTATTAAACAGTTGCAGCCAGCTGGTATCTTCGACTGGCTTCAGCTCCATCCGCAAGGGACTTCACCTACGCGCCAGCGTGCCTTCTCCCGAAGTTACGGCACCATTTTGCCTAGTTCCTTCACCCGAGTTCTCTCAAGCGCCTTGGTATTCTCTACCTGACCACCTGTGTCGGTTTGGGGTACGATTCAATGTTACCTAGAGCTTAGAGGCTTTTCCTGGAAGCTTGGCATCAACTACTTCATCACCGTAGTGACTCGTCATCACGCCTCAGGGTTAATAAAAGCGCGGATTTACCAACGCTTTCCCCCTACACGCTTAAACCGGGACAACCGTCGCCCGGATAGCCTAGCCTTCTCCGTCCCCCCTTCGCAGTAACACCGAGTACAGGAATATTAACCTGTTTCCCATCGACTACGCCTTTCGGCCTCGCCTTAGGGGTCGACTCACCCTGCCCCGATTAACGTTGGACAGGAACCCTTGGTCTTCCGGCGAGCGGGTTTTTCACCCGCTTTATCGTTACTTATGTCAGCATTCGCACTTCTGATACCTCCAGCAACCCTCACAGGCCACCTTCAACGGCTTACAGAACGCTCCCCTACCCAACAACACCTAAGTGTCGCTGCCGCAGCTTCGGTGCATAGTTTAGCCCCGTTACATCTTCCGCGCAGGCCGACTCGACCAGTGAGCTATTACGCTTTCTTTAAATGATGGCTGCTTCTAAGCCAACATCCTGGCTGTCTATGCCTTCCCACATCGTTTCCCACTTAACTATGACTTTGGGACCTTAGCTGGCGGTCTGGGTTGTTTCCCTCTTCACGACGGACGTTAGCACCCGCCGTGTGTCTCCCGTGATAACATTCTTCGGTATTCGTAGTTTGCATCGAGTTGGTAAGTCGGGATGACCCCCTAGTCGAAACAGTGCTCTACCCCCGAAGATGAGTTCACGAGGCGCTACCTAAATAGCTTTCGGGGAGAACCAGCTATCTCCCGGTTTGATTGGCCTTTCACCCCCAGCCACAAGTCATCCGCTAATTTTTCAACATTAGTCGGTTCGGTCCTCCAGTTAGTGTTACCCAACCTTCAACCTGCCCATGGCTAGATCACCGGGTTTCGGGTCTATACCTTGCAACTTGACGCCCAGTTAAGACTCGGTTTCCCTACGGCTCCCCTATTCGGTTAACCTTGCTACAAAATATAAGTCGCTGACCCATTATACAAAAGGTACGCAGTCACCCCATAAAAGAGGCTCCCACTGCTTGTACGTACACGGTTTCAGGTTCTATTTCACTCCCCTCGCCGGGGTTCTTTTCGCCTTTCCCTCACGGTACTGGTTCACTATCGGTCAGTCAGGAGTATTTAGCCTTGGAGGATGGTCCCCCCATATTCAGACAGGATGTCACGTGTCCCGCCCTACTCATCGAACTCACAACATATGCATTTTCAAGTACGGGGCTATCACCCTGTATCGCCGGACTTTCCAGACCGTTCCTCTGACACATACGCTGATTAAGGTTCTGGGCTGTTCCCCGTTCGCTCGCCGCTACTAGGGGAATCTCGGTTGATTTCTTTTCCTCAGGGTACTTAGATGTTTCAGTTCCCCTGGTTCGCTTCGTTAAGCTATGTATTCACTTAACGATAGTGCAACGAATTGCACTGGGTTTCCCCATTCGGAAATCGTCGGCTATAACGCTTCATATCAGCTTACCGACGCTTATCGCAGATTAGCACGTCCTTCATCGCCTCTGACTGCCTAGGCATCCACCGTGTACGCTTAGTCACTTAACCTCACAACCCGAAGGTGTCTCTTAATGAACGCGGTTACGAACCGGTTCAAGACAGCATTCAAGATTGCAAAAAATTGAGAGACTGCTTAATACAAACTGTGTCAGTGTGTCTCACAGTTGCTTAAGCTTTCAAATTTCAGCTTGTTCCAGATTGTTAAAGAGCAATATCTTAAACACGACTCGTTAGAATCATCTTTAAGATTTTTCGTTCATCAGAACGGGTGATAATGTCTTTCACTCATTATCGGAATGGCGTCCCCAAGGGGATTCGAACCCCTGTTACAGCCGTGAAAGGGCAGTGTCCTAGGCCTCTAGACGATGGGGACACGAAAATACCGACAAAGCTTTCACTTTCTCGTTTCGTATCAGCATGAGTCTTAAAACTCACAACATCAACAGGTGCTCTTGCTCATTAATTTCATCAGACAATCTGTGTGGACACTGCACTTAACGCTATCTTTAGGTAAGGAGGTGATCCAACCGCAGGTTCCCCTACGGTTACCTTGTTACGACTTCACCCCAGTCATGAATCACAAAGTGGTAAGCGCCCTCCCGAAGGTTAAGCTACCTACTTCTTTTGCAACCCACTCCCATGGTGTGACGGGCGGTGTGTACAAGGCCCGGGAACGTATTCACCGTAGCATTCTGATCTACGATTACTAGCGATTCCGACTTCATGGAGTCGAGTTGCAGACTCCAATCCGGACTACGACATACTTTATGAGGTCCGCTTGCTCTCGCGAGTTCGCTTCTCTTTGTATATGCCATTGTAGCACGTGTGTAGCCCTACTCGTAAGGGCCATGATGACTTGACGTCATCCCCACCTTCCTCCGGTTTATCACCGGCAGTCTCCTTTGAGTTCCCACCATTACGTGCTGGCAACAAAGGATAAGGGTTGCGCTCGTTGCGGGACTTAACCCAACATTTCACAACACGAGCTGACGACAGCCATGCAGCACCTGTCTCAGAGTTCCCGAAGGCACTAAGCTATCTCTAGCAAATTCTCTGGATGTCAAGAGTAGGTAAGGTTCTTCGCGTTGCATCGAATTAAACCACATGCTCCACCGCTTGTGCGGGCCCCCGTCAATTCATTTGAGTTTTAACCTTGCGGCCGTACTCCCCGGGCGGTCGACTTAACGCGTTAGCTCCGGAAGCCACGCCTCAAGGGCACAACCTCCAAGTCGACATCGTTTACAGCGTGGACTACCAGGGTATCTAATCCTGTTTGCTCCCCACGCTTTCGCACCTGAGCGTCAGTCTTTGTCCAGGGGGCCGCCTTCGCCACCGGTATTCCTCCAGATCTCTACGCATTTCACCGCTACACCTGGAATTCTACCCCCCTCTACAAGACTCTAGCTGACCAGTTTCAAATGCAGTTCCCAAGTTAAGCTCGGGGATTTCACATCTAACTTAATCAACCGCCTGCGTGCGCTTTACGCCCAGTAATTCCGATTAACGCTTGCACCCTCCGTATTACCGCGGCTGCTGGCACGGAGTTAGCCGGTGCTTCTTCTGCGAGTAACGTCAATCACTGTGGTTATTAACCACAATGCCTTCCTCCTCGCTGAAAGTACTTTACAACCCGAAGGCCTTCTTCATACACGCGGCATGGCTGCATCAGGCTTGCGCCCATTGTGCAATATTCCCCACTGCTGCCTCCCGTAGGAGTCTGGACCGTGTCTCAGTTCCAGTGTGGCTGGTCATCCTCTCAGACCAGCTAGAGATCGTCGCCTAGGTGAGCCATTACCCCACCTACTAGCTAATCCCATCTGGGCACATCTGATGGCGTGAGGCCCGAAGGTCCCCCACTTTGGTCCGAAGACATCATGCGGTATTAGCTACCGTTTCCAGTAGTTATCCCCCTCCATCAGGCAGTTTCCCAGACATTACTCACCCGTCCGCCGCTCGTCACCCAGAGAGCAAGCTCTCTTGTGCTACCGCTCGACTTGCATGTGTTAGGCCTGCCGCCAGCGTTCAATCTGAGCCATGATCAAACTCTTCAATTAAAAGCTTGATTTGCTTAAACAAGTTAAGCGGTGCTCGAAAATTAACTTTCGTAATAATTCAACTAAATGAATTACTGCTTGGTCACTCTTCAAGACTTTAATATTTTATCGTCCGAGGACGTTAGATATTGTCTTGTGAGTGCCCACACAGATTGTCTGATAAATTGTTAAAGAGCAGCGAATTGCGAACATTCGTTCCAGCAACTCGGGAGGTGCATATTACGCTTTCCTCCTGAAGAGTCAAGCTTTTTCTTTTCAGAAATTCGCATTACTGCGATGCTTTTCTCTTCCTCACCGAGCGACGTTTGCGTCGTTGTTCCCGGTCAGTGGTGGCGCATTATAGGGACTTCTGAACGGCTGACAACCCCTAATTTAAAAAAACTTTTCAACCGCGCAAGTTTTAATCAAAAACTCGATTAATGGATGCTTTCTATTCATTAATCGTTTTTATATTCATCAAGCATAAAAAAGGCAGCCTATTGGCTGCCTTTCTATCTATCTTTCTATATAGATAGCTATATCGCTATCTAGAGCCTTTAGAACGCTTCTATTACCTATTATTGCTTGGCAACGATTTGTTCATCAGCAACATCTAGCGTGATGTCTTTGCCCGGAATCAGTTTTCCAGACAAAATTTGCTGTGCCAGCGGGTTCTCGATCTCCTGCTGGATAGCGCGTTTCAATGGACGAGCCCCATAGACCGGATCGAAGCCCGCTTTTGAAAGCTGTTCCAATGCCGCATCGGTGATGGTTACGCTGTAGCCTTTCTCTTCGAGACGTTGATACAGACGTTCCAACTGAATCCGCGCAATCGCCTTGATGTTCTTCTGATCTAATGGATGGAACACAACGGTTTCATCTATACGGTTAATGAACTCAGGGCGGAAGTGGTGTGATACCACACTCATCACCAACTCTTTCATTTCACCATAATCGAGCTGACCGAAGCGATCCTGAATCAAATCAGAGCCAAGGTTTGAGGTCATAATAACCACGGTGTTACGGAAATCGACCGTTCTGCCTTGCCCATCCGTCAGTCGTCCATCATCTAATACCTGCAGCAAGATGTTGAATACATCCGGATGCGCTTTTTCCACTTCATCTAACAAGATGACTGAATAAGGACGACGGCGTACAGCTTCAGTTAGATAACCACCTTCTTCATAACCGACATATCCTGGAGGTGCACCCACTAAACGTGACACAGAGTGTTTTTCCATAAACTCGGACATGTCGATACGCACCATTGCGTCATCGCTATCGAACAAGAAGTTTGCTAACGCTTTGCACAGCTCAGTTTTCCCCACACCGGTTGGACCTAAGAATAGGAAAGAACCAATTGGGCGGTTTGGATCAGACAAACCAGCACGGCTACGGCGGATCGCATTCGAAACCGCTTCTACCGCTTCATTCTGACCGATAACACGTTCATGCAGATCGTCTTCCATACGAAGTAATTTCGCACGCTCGCTTTCTAACATGCGTGATACTGGAATACCGGTCCAACGCGCCAGCACTTCTGCAATTTCAACATCGGTAACTTTATTACGCAGCAGCTTCATCGTCTTACCTTCAGACTGCGTCGCCGCTTCTAACTGTTTTTCCAAGCCAGGCAATTTGCCGTATTGGATTTCAGACATCTTCGCTAAGTCACCGACACGGCGAGCCTGCTCAAGCGCAATTTTCGCCTGTTCGATTTCAGCTTTGATATTCTGCGTACCGCTGAGCGAAGCCTTCTCAGCTTTCCACTCTTCTTCCAGTTCAGAATATTCACGCTCTTTGTGCTCTAACTCTTCGTTGAGCATCTCTAAGCGCTTTTTACTTGCTTCATCAGATTCTTTATTCAGCGCCTGCTGTTCAAGCTTGAGCTGAATAATGCGGCGCTCTAAGCGATCCAACGATTCTGGCTTAGAGTCCATCTGCATACGAATGCTCGATGCTGCCTCATCGATAAGGTCAATCGCCTTATCGGGCAGCTGACGATCCGCAATATAGCGGTGCGACAAATTCGCGGCCGCAACAATCGCAGGGTCAGTAATCTGCACGTGGTGATGCAGTTCATAGCGCTCTTTCAGTCCACGCAAAATAGCAATGGTATCTTCTACCGTTGGCTCAGCGACGAAGACTTTTTGGAAACGACGCTCAAGCGCGGCATCTTTCTCTATATATTGGCGGTATTCATCCAGCGTGGTCGCACCAACGCAATGCAACTCACCACGGGCTAATGCCGGTTTAAGCATGTTACCCGCATCCATCGCGCCGTCGCCTTTGCCTGCGCCAACCATGGTATGCAATTCATCAATAAACAGAATGACGTTGCCTTCCTGTTTTGATAGATCGCTTAATACGGCTTTCAGTCGTTCTTCGAACTCACCACGGAATTTAGCCCCAGCAATCAGTGAACCCATATCTAGGGAAAGAACGCGTTTGTTCTTCAGTCCTTCTGGAACTTCACCGTTGATAATTCGCTGTGCTAAACCTTCAACGATAGCCGTCTTACCGACCCCTGGTTCACCAATGAGAACAGGGTTGTTTTTGGTACGACGCTGTAATACCTGAATAGTACGGCGAATTTCTTCATCACGGCCGATCACCGGATCTAGTTTGCCTTGTTCGGCACGCTCGGTCAGATCGACGGTATATTTTTTCAATGCCTGACGTTGGTCTTCGGCATTCGCATCATCCACTTTTTCTCCTCCACGCATTTGCTCAATGGCGGTACTGACTTTCTGAACGTTGGCACCAGCGGCTTTCAAGATATCGCCTAAATTGCCGCGTTCTTCTAACGCCGCAAGAACAAACAGCTCAGACGAGATAAAAGTGTCATTACGTTTTTGTGCCAGCTTATCGCACAGGTTCAGCACACGAATCAGTTCGTTCGATGGCTGAACATCCCCACCAGCGCCTTCAACCTGCGGCAAACGAGAGATAGCTTGTTCAAGCTCCTGACGTAAGCTCGCGGTATTAACACCAGCAGAAGTTAATAATGGTCGAACCGTGCCCCCATCCTGATTGAGCAACGCGCTCATCAGATGTACCGGCTCTATAAATTGGTTATCACGCCCAAGTGCGAGTGACTGGGCGTCAGCGAGGGCAAGCTGGAACTTACTTGTTAAGCGATCCAGACGCATAATTCCTCCAAGACGTATCAAAGTTTCTACTGAAGAATAAGTAAGGTCTACTCAACACTTTTCAAGGTCAATTAGCACGAAAATGACTACTTTTTGTTATGAGTCAAGTGGCAAACATTAAGTACAGCTTGTGGAAATGAGGATAATTGAATAACAAAAGCCTTAAAAAATAAGGCTATCGAAACCAAATCAGCGCGGCCATTCGCCCGGTAACGGGCTCGCGACGATAAGAAAAGAAACGCGATTTATCGCTTACGGTGCAGAGATCGCCACCAGAGATCGTCTGAACACCAGCACGACGCAAACGCAAACGTGCCAACTGATAAATATCAGCTAAATATTTTTCGCCATGTTCAGTAAAAGCCTGTTCCGCATCGGCGTCTTGCTCAATAAACTTTGCCCTAACCTCGCCTCCGACTTCAAAAGCAGTCGGGCCAATCGCAGGACCAAACCAAGCAAGAATATCTTCTGGAGAAGAATCAAAACATGCCAGAGTTTGCTCCAATACGCCGTCGCATAAGCCGCGCCAGCCAGCATGTGCAGCAGCAACTTCTGTTCCCTGACGATTACAAAAGAGAACAGGCAGGCAGTCAGCGGTCATTACCGCACAAACCTGCCCTGCTATATTAGTATAAGAGGCATCGGCCTGATTATCAGCGCGATCGCTATTCTCATCTAAACGCAAAACGCGAGTGCCATGCACCTGCTCTAACCAAAATGGCTCCGTTGGCGCAGCGATAATGTCCTTCAACCGGCGGCGGTTTTCTGCCACAACAGTGCCATCATCACCAACGTGCGTCCCCAGATTTAAAGCATCATAGGGTTGAGCGCTAACCCCACCCTTTCGGGTGGTGTTAAAAGCAACAACGTTGTTTGGTGCTGGCCACAAAGGTGTGATCAACACACTCATAGCCAATCCATTTCGTCTTTGAACTCTTCAGTATCAGCCTGCAATGCTGAAATCAAATCGACCATATCCTGAGGTAATGGCGCATGCCACTCCATCTGAATACCGCTGATAGGATGGTATAAACGCAACATCGTTGCGTGCAGCGCCTGACGATCAAAGCCGCGCAGAATCGTAATAAACTCTTCCGAAGCACCTTTTGGTGGACGTGGACGGCCACCATATAACGGATCGCCTACCAGCGGATGGCTAATATGCGACATATGCACACGGATCTGGTGAGTACGACCGGTTTCCAGGCGCAAACGCAGACGTGTATGAGCACGGAAATGCTCCATAATGCGGTAATGCGTCACCGCAGGTTTCCCCATCGGGTGAACGGCCATGTGAGTACGTTTGGTTGGATGGCGTGAAATAGGCTCTTCCACTGTTCCGCCCGCCGTCATGGTACCAATTGCTACCGCTTCATATTCACGCGTAATTTCACGTGCCTGTAGTGCCTCAACCAAACGCGTCTGGGCAGGAACGGTTTTAGCCACCACCATCAGACCCGTAGTATCTTTATCTAAACGATGAACAATACCCGCACGCGGTACGTCTACAATTTCTGGATAGTAGTACAGTAAAGCATTCAGGATTGTGCCATCAGGATTACCAGCTCCTGGATGAACAACTAAGTCACGCGGTTTATTGATCACCAAAATATCGCTATCTTCATAAACGATATCTAATGGAATATTCTGCGGTTCCCAGCGAGCTTCTTCCTCAATTAGCGCATCAATGGCAATTTCTTCGCCACCGAGCACTTTTTCTTTTGGCTTGTTGATAATTTTCCCGTTAACCTTGACACGATCGTCAAGGATCCACTCTTTTATACGAGATCGTGAATAATCAGGGAACAATTCGGCCAAAGCCTGATCTAAACGATGACCAAGCTGTGATTCCGTCACCGTTGCGGTTAGTTCTACTTGTTGTGCCATATGGGTTTCTTTCGTTAACGTTGGGTTTTCTCGGCGTTGCCGTTTAAAATAATGTGCTATTGTAGCTGGTCTTTGTCGGGAGCTTAACGGAGAGTCTCCCGGAACAACACAAAAAGGGTAATCAAAACGTCATGACGCGTATGAAATATCTGGTGGCTGCCGCCACGTTGAGCCTGGCGCTGGCAGGTTGCTCCAGTTCCAAAGATGCGGTACCTGATAATCCGCCTTCAGAAATTTATGCTACCGCTCAGCAAAAGTTGCAGGACGGTAACTTTAAAGCCGCTATTACGCAACTGGAAGCGTTAGACAACCGCTATCCGTTCGGGCCTTATTCTCAGCAGGTTCAGTTGGATCTGATCTACGCCTATTACAAATCAGCTGATTTGCCAATGGCTCAGGCGTCTATCGACCGCTTCATGCGTTTGAATCCAACACATCCTAATATTGATTATGTCCTGTACATGCGCGGCCTAACTGATATGGCTTTGGATGACAGTGCACTTCAGGGATTCTTCGGTGTTGACCGTTCTGACCGCGATCCGGAGCATGCCCGTCAGGCATTCCGTGATTTTAGTCAGCTGGTACAGCGCTATCCAAATAGTCAGTACAGCGCAGATGCCACCAAACGCCTTGTCTACCTGAAAGACCGTTTGGCAAAATATGAGCTGTCCGTTGCACGATACTACACCAAACGCGGTGCTTACGTCGCTGTTGTTAACCGTGTAGAGACGATGCTGCGTAACTATCCTGATACTCAGGCAACGCGTGATGCATTACCGTTGATGGAAAATGCGTACAAACAGATGAACCTGACCGCACAGGCTGACAAAGTCGCCAAAATTATTGCTGATAACTCAGCAAAAGCGTAACAGCTCATCCTGTTTGAACAGCAAAAAGGCAGCCACTGGCTGCCTTTTTTGTATTTGATCTACAGGGTTGGAAAAATCAGAGCTCAAGAATGTAATTTTTAGGCCGTAGCAAAGCCGGAGCTTAGCCGTTTTTTCTGTCCCGACTTCCCCACTATGCTTGTTCTTCCGGTCTGACTCAAGCCCTAAATCGCCATGTCTTATTAAAAATCACAAATCGACTTATCTTTGCAAAAAGTGACAAAAATTCGTGATTTTAGTCTCACACTTTCTTGAAAACGGCGTTATTCTAAAATTACCAAGACGGAAAAGACTGAGAGGTATGTATATGACAATTAGTATCACCAGTAAGCAAATGGAAATCACCACTGCCATTCGTCAACATGTCGAGGACCGTCTAAGTAAACTGGAAAAATGGCAAACGCATCTGATTAATCCGCATATCATTTTGTCTAAAGAACCAAAATTGTATGTTGCCGATGCCACGATTAATACGCCTAACGGACAGTTGATTGCCAGCGCAAAACATGAAGACACGTATGCCGCCATCAACGAACTGATTGCTAAACTCGAACGTCAGCTCAATAAAGTACAACATAAAGGTGAAGCGCGTCGCGCAAGTACCAGTGTCAAAGAAGCTAACCTAGAAGAGGCCGACTTAGCAGAGGAAGACGTAGAATAAATCCTTCCCCCAGTTACTCATCGACTAAACGCGCCAGGAGGCGCGTTTTTTGTTGACAGGCCAAAAGTAACACAGGTAAGTTAAGTTCTGATTTTACACTCATCGCTAACCACTACGACAGGCGTTTTACATGACTCAATCTTTGTTTCTCTTCGCATTCTTTTTTACCTTCCCCTGATTGGGAGGCGTTTTTCCGTATAAAGAAAGCATGCGAAGAAAAACAAAAAAGCCTCCCAGTCGGGGGGCTTTTTTCATTTCCACGCTTACAAACTCAACTTCAATACACGATAAGAAAGGCTCGATATGACAACAGACAATCCATTACTGGCATTACGTGAGCAGATCAGCGCCGTCGATAGCAAATTACTGGCGCTATTGAGCGAACGCCGAGAGCTCGCGGAAGCCGTCGCTCGAGCTAAACAAAAAAGTCATCGTCCGATTCGAGATAAAGAGCGCGAGCGAGAACTATTGAACTCTCTGACAGAACAAGGAAAAGCGCTTAATCTTGATGGTCACTACATCACTCGTTTATTTCAGCTCATCATCGAAGACTCTGTCTTAACCCAGCAGGCACTGCTCCAACATCAATACAATCACACCACACAAAAGTCTGCTCGTATCGCTTTTCTCGGGCCAAAGGGTTCTTACTCCCACCTCGCCGCTCGCCAATATGCCGCGCGTCACTTCGAACAGCTGATTGAGTGTGGATGCCATCGTTTTCAGGATATCTTCAATCATGTTGAAACTGGTCAAGCTGACTTTGCCGTATTGCCGATTGAAAATACCAGCTCAGGCTCAATCAACGACGTTTACGACCTGCTGCAACACACTAGTCTGTCAATCGTTGGCGAGCTTACCATTCCTATTGACCATTGCGTGTTAGTCACCGGCGAGACACGTCTCAGTGATATTCAAACGGTTTACAGCCACCCTCAGCCATTCCAGCAATGCAGCCAGTTCCTTAATGCCTATCCTCAGTGGAAAATTGAATACTGTGAAAGCACCGCTGCGGCGATGGAGAAAGTCGCTGCACTCAACTCACCGCATGCCGCGGCGCTTGGCAGTGAGGCCGGTGGCTCGCTTTATGGCTTACAGCCACTGGAACAAAATCTGGCAAACCAGCAACAAAATATCACGCGTTTTATCGTTCTCGCACGTAAGGCCATTGATGTCACCTCGCAGGTGCCTGCAAAAACTACGCTGATTATGGCTACGGGGCAGCAATCAGGTGCGTTGGTAGAAGCGCTGTTAGTCTTTCGTGAGCACAATATTGTTATCACGAAATTGGAGTCTCGGCCTATCAACGGCAACCCATGGGAAGAGATGTTCTATCTGGATGTACAGGCCAATGCCAATGATGCGGCAATGAAAGCAGCGCTGAAAGATTTGCAAGCAATCACTCGTTCACTGAAAACACTCGGGTGCTACCCAAGTGAAAATATCGTTCCCGTTTAATCCCCTGTATAAAACACAAAAGCCTGCATAAGCAGGCTTTTAATATCTAAATTATCGAGTGACTATTTCCGGCTATCATTAGCCTGACGTAATAACGCTCGGCTTTCCGCTTGGAAATGCTGGGCATGATCGCCAAACCAATGCTCCACTTTTTTGAAGCTATCAATAAACGCCGCTTTATCGTGGCTTTCAAGCAAGGCGATAGCCTCACCAAATCGCTGGTAGTAACGTTTAATCAGCGCCAAATTGTTCTCTGATGACATGATGATATCAGCATAGAGTTGCGGGTCCTGCGCAAACAGCCGCCCAACCATCACCAGTTCTAAACGATAAATCGGAGACGAAAGCGCCAGCAGCTGTTCAAGCTGAACATTCTCTTCCGCCAGATGTAAGCCGTAAGCAAAAGTGGCAAAGTGTCGCAGCGCCTGGATGAACGCCATATTCTGATCGTGCTCAACGGCGCTGATGCGATGGAGCCTCGCCCCCCAAACCTGTAGCTGCTCTAACAGCCATTGGTAAGCTTCCGGCTGGCGTCCATCACAATAAACCACCACCTGCTTGGCCAAACTGCCCACGTCAGGCCCAAACATCGGGTGCAACCCTAATACAGGGCCACGATGTGCGGCCAGCATGGCCTGCAATGGTTTATTTTTAACCGATGCCAGATCCACCAATAAACAATCTGCAGGAAGCTTTGGTAAACGCGCAATCGCCTGCTCGGTGAGATGGATAGGTACACTCACGATAACCATACCTGCATCTGCACATAGCGCTTCAGCTTGCGGCCAATCATCCTGTTCAAGAATACGTACTTCATAGCCAGAGAGTTGCAGCATTTTCTCGAACAGGCGCCCCATCTGGCCTCGGCCGCCAACAATGACGACAGGACGTAAATCCGGCTTTAAGCTTTTAAAACCTTTGTCGTTTTCACTGGAGTAAGACTCACGCATCACGCGCCGCAAAACATCTTCAATCAGATCGGGTGGCACACCTAACAGCTCAGCCTCTTTGCGGCGGGATGCCAGCATTGACGCTTCACGTTCTGGAACATAAATCGGTAAACCATAGCGGCTTTTCACTTCTCCCACTTCGGCTACCAGTTGCAGACGGCGCGCTAATAAATCCAGCAGTGCCTTATCAACTTCATCGATTTGATCCCGCAATGCGGTTAGTTCCGCCACCATGATACTTATTCTCCTGCGCTACGGCTGCGTAGCGTTGCGCCTAGTTTTTGATGCATATCACGCAGAAGCGTATCCGTTGTACCCCAATCAATGCAGGCATCTGTTACCGAAACGCCGTATTTCATTTCACTGCGTGGCTGCTCTGAACTTTGGTTACCTTCAAAGATGTTACTTTCTAGCATAACACCAATAATAGACTGATTTCCGGCACTAATTTGCTCAACTACTGACTCAGCGACCGCTGATTGGCGGCGGAAGTCTTTATTTGAATTGCCATGGCTACAGTCGATCATCAGCGCAGGGCGTAATCCTGCTTTTTGCATTTGGATTTCACACTCAGCCACATGCTCCGCAGAGTAGTTTGGCGTTTTGCCACCGCGCAAAATGACATGACCATGAGGGTTACCCTGAGTTTGCAGTAAACACACCTGTCCTGATTGGTTGATCCCCACAAAACGGTGCGCCATAGAAGCTGCTTTCATCGCGTTGATCGCGGTTCCCAAGCTACCGTCGGTACCATTCTTAAATCCAACCGGCATTGACAGTCCAGATGCCATTTCACGGTGCGTTTGCGATTCCGTGGTGCGAGCACCAATCGCCGACCAGCTAAATAGATCGCCTAAAAACTGTGGTGAGTTAGGGTCTAATGCTTCGGTTGCCAATGGCAGCCCCATTTCAACCAAGCTCAAGAGCAGTTCACGTGCTTTGATAAAACCTGCTTCAACGTCAAACGAACCGTCCATGTGAGGATCGTTAATCAGGCCTTTCCAACCCACAGTCGTTCTTGGTTTTTCAAAGTACACGCGCATCACGATATACAGCTGGTCACGCAACTCAGCTGAGATGGACTGCAAACGACGGGCATAATCAAGAGCAGCATCAGTATCATGAATAGAACATGGACCACAGACAACCAACAGACGATGATCTTTACCTTCCAAAATATTCGCAATGTCCTGACGAGAAGCCGCGATCTGTTCTTGCAGCTGCGAACTCAGTGGAAAGCGATTTTTTAATTCTTCTGGCGTAATCAGTATTTGTTCGTCGCTAATGTGCACGTTATTTAATGCGTCTTTTTGCATAATCATGATAGTACCTGCCCTTAATTGAGTGATGACGCTCGTGATGATTTAAATCTTTACTGCTTGCGTGAGTGCGTCTGAGAAACACCATATCATGCCATGTAAAGTTTTCAACCCATTAGTGTAAAGAAATAATTACCGTAAACTTTACACTACACTTCTCAACAAAATTTGAGGCAACGCCCAGTTTTGCTATTGCCCTGAAGGCCGTTGGTTTAAGCATGATAAAATGGCGATTACATCATGGAGGACACATGCTTAAAGTCATCATTGTTGACGACGAACAACCCGCGCGCGACGAACTTAATGAGCTATTAACCAAACACGCTCGTATTGAGGTGATAGCCCAGTGCAGCAACGCGCTGGAAGCGATTCCGGCTATTCATAAATTACAGCCAGATGTGATCTTTCTTGATATCCAAATGCCCCGCATTAGCGGCCTAGAATTGGTCTCTATGCTCGATCCCGACACTATGCCATACATCGTTTTTGTTACCGCATTTGATGAATACGCTATTCAGGCATTTGAAAAACACGCCTTCGATTATCTGCTTAAGCCGATTGATAGCAGCCGTTTGAGCAAGACGCTGGAACGCTTGCAAAAAGGAATCAATGTAAAACAAAATTTACATCCATTTAGTGAACCCCAGCTTAAGCACATTCCCTGCCACGGATTAAATCGCATCTTCCTGCTCAAGCTAGATGAAGTTGAATACCTGTCATCCGAGCTTAGTGGTATCCATGTCGTAGGGGTCAACCAAAGCGGATATACGCAGCTAACGCTCAAAACGTTGGAAGAAAAAACGCCCTTTGTTCGCTGCCATCGTCAATACATGGTCAATGCGGATCGCCTCAGCGAAATTCAGCTTTTAGATAATGGCTCTGCCGAAGTGATAACCCACACGGGAAAAAGAATTCCAGTCAGCCGTCGCTATCTGAAAAACTTAAAAGAACGCTTGGGAATTACGTAATAAATACACTTTACTATAAAGATGGCTTATTTCATTTTCCCCAAAACTCCCCCAATAAAGGTGGCGTGATGATAAAAAATCATATCTTTATTTTGTGTCTTGCTCTTTCAGCCTGTACGCAGTATCCGGGTGGTATAGATAAAGGCTCAATGTGGTTTAACGCCGGTTTTGAAGATGCCAGCACGGGGAAAGTCGTACGCGATAACGACGCCTTGACTGAATGGTATGGGAATCCTGACGTTGAGCGGGCCGCCTATTTAGACGGTTACAACCATGGTGCACATCAGCTGTGCCAATCTTTCGCTATTGAACAGTGGGGAGCACAAGGTAAGCCGTTTCCTGCCAGCTGTGACAGCGCCGTAAATATTGCGGAATTACGTCTTAAATGGCAGCAAGGGATAAATAAAACGCTGCCGCGATAGTAGGAAACAATAAAAAGCAACACACCAGAATAGATATGTATCAGTATGTTTATTTAGATCAATTTTATTTGAAATTGCTTCACTAGTTTTTATAAACAGAGATCTCATTCGCAGATTAGCACATAAAGCTCATAGATATTAACCCTAGTACTTTTGGGTTAATTTTAAAAAGGGAACTTATGATAACGCTACAATTTGCGATAATTATTCTTTGTTTATTACTGGGGACGCGCTACGGCGGGATGGGGCTGGGTCTTATCAGTGGGATTGGACTCTTCTGCTTAACCTTTATTTTCGGCCTTGAACCCGGTAAACCGCCGGTTGAAGTTATTCTGACTATTCTCGCCGTCATCGGTTGTGCTTCAGTGTTACAAACCGCAGGCGGCCTGAACGTTATGATGCAGTTTGCAGAGCGCTTGCTGCGCAAACATCCACAGCACATCACGATTTTAGCGCCATTAACAACATGGACGCTGACTTTCCTCTGCGGTACCGGTCATGTGGTTTACACCATGTTCCCGATCATCTCCGATATCGCCTTAAAGAAAGGTATTCGTCCAGAACGCCCGATGGCCGTGGCCTCGGTCGCATCACAAATGGCAATCACCGCATCACCAGTCTCTGTTGCCGTTGTCTCCCTCGTCTCCATTTTGGGTGCCGCTCACGGAATTGGCCACGCCTATAGCATTCTAGAAATCTTGGCAATTTCCGTTCCTGCCTCGCTTTGTGGCGTTATCGTTGCCGCCCTGTGGAGCCTGCGTCGTGGTAAAGACTTGGATAAAGATCCTGAATTCCAAGCAAAAATCAGCGATCCCAAACAGCGTGAATTTATCTATGGCAACAGCGAAACCTTGCTGAACCAGAAATTCGACAAACGCGCCTACTGGTCTACATGGATCTTTTTCGCCGCAATCTTAGTGGTGGTTCTACTGGGGGCATTCTCTGAATTACGTCCATCCTATGAAATGAAAGGCGTAATGAAGCCACTGTCGATGAACCTGGTTATCCAGATGATGATGCTCATCGCTGGTGCCATTATCTTAATGGCTTGTAAGGTGAAACCCGCTGATATCTCGAGCGGTGCCGTATTTAAAGCCGGTATGGTTGCCATCTTCTCAGTATTTGGCGTCGCATGGATGAGCGATACGTTCTTCCAAGCACACATGCAGGACCTTAAGCTTGTTCTCGAGGATGTGGTGAAGTCCCAACCATGGACCTATGCTCTGGTGCTGTTTTTAGTTTCTAAGCTCGTCAACAGCCAAGCAGCGGCGTTAACCGCGATCGCGCCAATGGGTCTGCAACTCGGAGTCGATCCGAAGATGCTCATTGCCTTCTTCCCAGCAGCTTATGGCTACTTCGTTTTACCCACCTACCCAAGCGACTTAGCCTGTATTGGATTCGACCGTTCAGGCACTACCAAAATCGGTAAGTTCATCATCAACCACAGCTTTATCCTGCCTGGCTTTATTGGTGTAATCACCTCCTGCATCGTGGGTTATGTGCTCGTCACATCCTTCATGTAGTTTTCAGCTAGCCGGTATTTGTCACCGCAAATACCGGTTCCTCCATCGGCAATTTCTCGCATATAAATAAAGAGCATAACCTACTGGCGAAAACACAAAAAATAATCTAAATGAACCCGTTCTGGGCCAGCATGCGACCCGCTATAATGTGACGCTTGTCAACTTTGGCATTATCTCGTTACTGGAACCATCATGCTTTCTACACGCGCATACCGCGCAATGCCCCTGTGCCTGTCTATCTTGTCTGCTTTAACTAGCTCTGCTGCTTTTGCCGATACCTCGCTATTCACCGCGATGGATGATCCAACGACGGCAAAGAAGAGTTTCGACGGTAACGTTCAAGCGGGTTATAACTCTCAATCAGGTAACTCTGAGAGCTCGAATCTGCTGGCTAACACTACAATGACTTGGTTTAACCCTGAAACGGCATATAGCCTGTGGGGAACGGCAAATAACACTAAATCAGGTGACACTCGTTCTTCAGAGAAATATCAGGCAGGCGCTCGTTCACGCTATAACCTTAGTCCTGACAACTATATTTTTGGTCAAGGCAGTTGGATTAACGATCGCTATGCTGGCTATGATTCCCGCTCAACAGGAACCTTAGGTTACGGCCGCCAAGTGCTGGCAACGCCAGCGCAAAACCTGCGTGTAGAATTTGGTCCGGGTGTTCGTCACGACGAATATCATGGCGGTGGGCGTGAAACTCAGGCATTAGCCTATGCTGCTGGTAACTACGCTTACCAACTCACCAAAAATACGCAGTTCACGCAGGGTGTTTCTGTTATGGCTAACGATGACACCACGGTCAACTCAGAAACCGCACTGAACGTTGGGATCAATGACGACTTCTCTCTGCGTCTTTCATACAACGTGGTGTACAACACCGAGCCTCCAGCCAGTGCGCCAAAGAAAACCGACACGTCTACAGCCATTACGCTGCAATATAATCTGTAAATATGACGTTATGAGTTAATAGAAAAAGCCCGCTTAGCTGCGGGCTTTTTTGTGGTGTTTAATCATGCGATAACAGCCATAAAAAAAGGGGTTAGCGCAATGCTAACCCCTTTAAAACTAATAACGTTTGGATGTTGCTTACGCTTTAGCGCCCAGACGCTCTTTGATACGAGCTGATTTACCGGTACGCTCACGCAGGTAGTACAGTTTAGCTTTACGAACGGCACCACGACGTTTAACAGTAATGCTGTCGATTACTGGTGAATGAGTCTGGAATACACGCTCAACACCTTCGCCGTTAGAAATCTTACGAACAGTGAATGCAGAGTGCAGACCGCGGTTACGGATTGCAATAACCACGCCCTCGAATGCCTGCAGACGTTTTTTAGAACCTTCAACGACCCATACCTTAACTTCCAGAGAATCACCTGGACGGAATGCAGGTACGTCTTGCTTCATCTGCTCTTGTTCGATCTGTTTAATAATGTTGCTCATAATATGTCTCTTACCCTAGGTAAACTGATATATCGGGTCGTTCAGCCTTGATAAACAAGTCGCTTAAACGTTCCCTTCATGGTCTTGCTGTTCTAGACGATGTTCCTTACGGAACTCGGCTAACAGCTTCGCTTGCTCGTCAGTCAGAGCTAGGCTTTCTAGAAGTTCAGGTCTTCTAAGCCAGGTACGGCCCAGCGACTGCTTCAAGCGCCAGCGACGAATCTCCGCATGATTTCCCGACAGTAAAACCGGCGGTACCTCCATGCCTTCTAACACTTCAGGGCGTGTAAAGTGCGGACAATCCAGCAGTCCGTCGGCAAATGAATCTTCTTCTGCTGAAGCTTGATGACCCAAAACTCCCGGAATAAACCGTGAGACAGAATCAATCAGCGTCATAGCAGGAAGCTCACCGCCGCTAAGTACGTAATCTCCGATTGACCATTCTTCATCAATTTCGGTTTGGATTACACGCTCATCTATACCTTCATACCGACCACAAACCAGAATTAACTTCTTGTTTGTTGCCAGCTCGCAAACGCCTTGCTGGTCAAGTTTGCGACCCTGCGGCGAGAGATAAATCACTTTCGCCCCTTCGCCTGCCGCTGCTTTTGCAGCGTGGATAGCTTCCCGTAAAGGTTGCACCATCATCAACATCCCCGGACCACCGCCATAAGGACGGTCATCAACGGTACGATGCCGATCGTGCGTGAAGTCTCGTGGACTCCAGCACTGCACGCTTAGCAGGCCATTCTTAACAGCCCGGCTAGTTACCCCGTAATCAGTGATTGCGCGGAACATCTCAGGAAATAAGCTAACTATACCGATCCACATAACTCAATCCACATAGCGCCATACCCTTTCAACAACGGATGCTACACGCCTTCCAATAATTGGAGGTTAAAAACCAGGATCCCAATCTACTTCAACAATGCGAGTAGTGAGATCGACTTTCTTGATTACCTGCCCGTCGAGGAACGGAATCAACCGCTCCTTGATACCGAATGCATCTTTCAGGTTTGCCTTAACGACCATTACGTCATTAGAACCGGTTTCCATCATATCGATGATTTTACCCAGCTCGTATCCAGCAGTGGTGACTACCTGGCAGCCCATAAGGTCTTTCCAGTAATAATCGCCATCTTCTAGCTCTGGCAATTGCGACTCTTCCACTACGATCTCACGATTCGTTAGCGCATTCGCCGCATCTCGGTCATCAACACCTTTGATTTTGATAACCAAATCCTGATTGTGGCGCTTCCAGCTTTCTAGCTCGACATGCTGCCACTGACCAGCCTGCTGGATAAACCACGGCTGATATTCAAAAATGCTTTCGGCGTCTTCGGTGGATGAAAACACTCTGAGCCAACCGCGAATACCATATGAAGAACCCAGTTTCCCGAGTACCACGGGATTAGTAAGTTGTTTGCTCATTGTGACCACCGCAACGGATTAAGCAGCTTTCTTAGCTTCTTTGATCAGCGCAGAAACGCGATCAGAAACAGTTGCGCCCAAACCAACCCAGTGGTTTACGCGATCCAGATCCAGACGCAGAGATTCTGCCTGACCTGCTGCCAGCGGGTTGAAGAAACCAACACGCTCGATGAAACGGCCGTCACGTGCATTACGGCTGTCAGTTACTACTACTTGATAGAACGGACGCTTTTTAGCGCCGCCACGAGCTAAACGAATTGTTACCATAACATCCTCATTAGTTAATAGAACACCAGACCCCATCGAGGAACGGAGTCCGGTGTCTGTTGTTCTTAACGAACATAAAAGCCCGAAAATTTTACTCACTTTGGCGCGAAAAGCAACCGAAAGCGTACTTACGCCTCGGTTGCAGTTGCTAAAATAGGCAAAAGGAGGGATTAACGACCAGGGAATCCGGGTGGCATCATACCTTTCATGCCACGCATCATTTTCGACAAGCCGCCTTTCTTCATCTTCTTCATCATACGCTGCATTTCATCAAATTGTTTAAGTAAACGGTTGACGTCCTGCACTTGCATACCAGAACCCTGCGCAATACGACGTTTACGCGAGCCCTTGATAATTTCTGGGTTGGCACGCTCTTTCAACGTCATGGAGCTAATAATCGCCTCCATGCGCACTAAGAGTTTGTCATCCATCTGAGATTTAACGTTTTCTGGTAGTTGCCCCATGCCTGGCATTTTTGCCAGCATTGAGGTCATCCCACCCATGTTACGCATTTGCTTAAGCTGATCCATAAAGTCGGTAAGGTCGAAGCCGTCACCTTTCTTCAGTTTCTGTGCCAGCTTCTCAGCCTGCGCACGGTCAACTTTGCTCTCAATATCTTCGATAAGTGACAGAACGTCGCCCATACCAAGAATACGAGAAGCCACACGGTCTGGGTAGAACGGCTCCAGCGCTTCGGTCTTTTCACCCACGCCCAAGAACTTGATCGGTTTACCCGTGATATGGCGGATAGATAAAGCCGCACCACCGCGCGCATCACCATCGACCTTTGTCAGCACCACGCCGGTTAACGGCAGCGCTTCGTTAAAGGCTTTGGCGGTGTTCGCCGCATCCTGACCGGTCATGGCATCAACAACAAACAGCGTTTCAACCGGATTAATCGCGGCATGAACCTGTTTGATCTCGTCCATCATCGCTTCGTCAACGTGCAAACGACCTGCGGTATCGACGATCAGAACGTCATAGAATTTCTGTTTAGCATGCTGTAAAGCACGGCTAACAATCTCGATTGGCTTCTCTTTAACATCGGACGGGAAGAAATCGATGCTCACTTGCTGAGCCAAGGTTTCTAGCTGTTTAATCGCCGCTGGGCGATAAACGTCGGCAGAAACCACCAACACTTTTTTCTTATGTTTCTCTTTAAGAAACTTACCGAGTTTACCCACGCTGGTTGTTTTACCCGCGCCTTGTAAACCCGCCATCAGCACAACAGCAGGTGGCTGTGCGGCGAGGTTCAGCTCGGTGTTCACTTCGCCCATGGCGTTCGTCAGTTCGTTTTTAACGATTTTGACGAACTCTTGCCCTGGGGTCAGGCTTTTGTTCACTTCGTGCCCTACGGCACTTTCTTTAACACGGTTAATGAAGTCACGGACTACCGGTAGCGCGACGTCCGCTTCCAGTAATGCCATGCGTACTTCACGCAAGGTGTCTTTGATATTTTCTTCGGTCAGCCGCCCGCGGCCGCTGATGTTGCGCAATGAGCGCGACAATCGATCGCTTAAATTTTCAAACATTGTTTCTGCTCAACGTTAAGACTGGCCGTCAAGGCGACGACGTAGATGGCGGCGAGTATAACACGAAGATGGCACCTTTCTCCTCCTTGCTGCGCGGATTGGTTGGAGCGTGACGCTGCTAACGCTATACTGGCCTCATAATTCACTCTGCTAATGCCAAATTCACCATGCCTGCATTTGCCATATTGGCCATGATTTCCTACTTACTCAGCCTCGGCTTAATCATTCCGAGTCTGGTACAAAACAACCGAGCCTATCGCCGCTTGGCACTTTTGTTCGCCGCTATTGCGCTCATTAGCCACGCCGTGGCGCTTCAGGCTCGCGTTTTTGATGTCACCACCGGACAAAATCTCAGCTTACTGAACATTGGTTCGATCGTAAGCCTGATGATCTGTTTTGTGATGACTATAGTCGCCTCACGTGACCGTGGCTGGTTTTTGCTGCCGATTGTATACAGCTTTGCCTTAATTAATCTTGGGCTAGCCAGCTTCGTTCCAGGGGAGTTCATCACCCATCTAGAAACGACGCCTTCTCTGATGATTCACATTGGTCTGGCGCTGTTCTCTTACGCAACGCTGATCATTGCTGCGCTCTATGCCCTACAGCTTGCGCTTCTCGACTATTTATTGAAGAACAAAAAACTCACGTTTACCGCTGATATGCCGCCGCTGATGAGCATTGAACGCAAGATGTTTCATATTACGCAGGTCGGTGTGGTGCTACTGACACTCACTCTGTGCACCGGCATGTTGTACATGGATAACTTGTTCAGCAAAGAGAACGTGCACAAAGCCGTGCTGTCGATTCTGGCATGGTTTGTCTATGTTTTATTATTGTGGGGGCACTTCCGCGAAGGCTGGCGTGGACGCCGCGTCGTATGGTTCAGCTTGCTGGGCGCATTTTTACTGACGATGGCTTATTTTGGCAGCCGTCTTCTTCAGGAAGTCATGGTAAACTAACTCCCCTCCTCTTTTTCGCTCACCCCGTAATATCACGGGGTGAACCGTTCAATCGTTATAAGGAACACCTCCTTGGAGCACGTCTCTACGGGTACACTGATTACCATCCTGGTAATTATGGTCATTGTCTCAGCCTATTTTTCTGCGTCAGAAACAGGGATGATGACACTCAACCGCTACCGCCTCCGCCATCTCTCCAAGCAGGGATTACGTTCCGCTCGTCGTGTTGAAAAACTCCTCAAACATCCCGATCGCCTGATCAGTTTGGTGCTCATCGGCAACAACCTCGTCAATATTTTGGCTTCAGCCTTGGCCACTATTGTCGGGATTCGCTTGTATGGAAACGCAGGCGTAGCCATTGCGACCGGTGTTCTGACCTTCGTAGTGTTAGTCTTTGCTGAAGTGTTGCCAAAAACGTTTGCCGCGCTATATCCCGAAAGAGTCGCTTTCCCAAGCAGCGTGCTATTGCTGCCGCTGCAAAAAATCATGATGCCGTTAGTTTGGTTTTTGAACGGCATTACGCGCATTCTGCTGCGCATGTGTGGGATCCGCGCCACGGCACATCCAAGCGATGCGGTCAGTAAAGATGAACTTCGGTCTATCGTGAACGAGTCCAATTCACAGATTTCACGCCGTAATCAGGACATGTTGATTTCTGTTTTGGATCTTGAAAAAGTAACCGTCGACGACATTATGGTGCCGCGTAATGAAATCGTCGGGATTGATATCAATGACGACTGGAAATCAATCCTGCGTCAGCTGACGCACTCACCACATGGACGTATCGTCTTATATCGCGGCTCACTCGACGATTCGATTGGCATGCTGCGTGTGCGCGAAGCCTATCGTTTGATGATTGAGAAGAAAGAGTTCAATAAAGAGAACTTACTGCGCGCCGCTGACGAAATTTATTACATTCCAGAAAGTACTCATCTCAGCGTCCAACTGCTCAAATTCCAGCGTAACAAAGAAAAAATGGGCATCGTGGTGGATGAATACGGTGATATCAAAGGATTAGTTTCCGTTGAAGATATTCTCGAGGAAATTGTCGGCGACTTCACGACGTCGATGTCGCCTTCTTTGGCAGAAGAAGTCATGCCGCAAAGCGATGGTTCTGTGCTGGTAGATGGAACCGCGAATATTCGCGAGCTTAATAAAGCATTCAACTGGACGCTTCCCGCCGATGGCCCCCGCACAATGAACGGCATGCTGCTTGAGGAATTAGAAGATATTCCACTGCCGGGCGCTCACGTCAACATTGGCCAATACCATATCCAAATTCTTGATGTTCAAGACAACATGATTAAGCAGGTTCGCGTTTCGTCAGTAGCGCGTAAGAAAACGGATGAGGACAGCGAGCGCTATAGCTCGTAGCCCGATTCATCCATTAAAAAAGGCGCATTCAGCGCCTTTTTTGTGTCTTGCGTTTAGAGAAACGAGACTAGATATGCAGCTCGGCCAGCTTTTCTTTAGGCAGGGCAAGATCATCGTTGTGATTAACACCAACGCCTTTCTCTAGGATATGGCGAGCAATTTCATGTGCTTCCTGCAATGAGTGCATGGAATAGGTTCCGCACTGGTATTCATTGAGTTCAGGAATTTTACGCTGGTCAGTTACCTTCAACACATCTTCCATAGCCGCTTTCCACGCATTGGCTACGCGCGACTCTTCAGGCGTGCCAATCAAGCTCATGTAAAAACCGGTACGACAGCCCATTGGAGAGATATCGATAATCTCTACACCGTTACCGTTCAGATGATCGCGCATGAAACCGGCAAACAGGTGCTCAAGAGTATGGATGCCGCGCTCAGGCAGGATCTCTTGGTTCGGATGACAAAAACGCAAATCGAAGACCGTAATGTTGTCGCCATGCGGGGTTTTCATATTTTTTGCTACACGCACCGCAGGTGCCGCCATACGCGTATGGTCTACAGTGAAGCTATCCAGTAGTGGCATTTCGTCACCTCCTCATAAAAAAAATGAATTTTTTTTCGGTTTTATGAAACCTTTTCTAACTCAGCGAGTCTGAATATATGAAAGACGCGCATTTGTTATCATCATCCCTGCTACAGAGATGCTATTTTGGCCACAGGTATTGTGGCCTTTTTCTTTTCTAGCGCCCAGCATGTAAGTGCAGATACTCTTCAAACCCCATAGCACCCGGCATTGAATCCTGAGCTTCCATAGCGGCCTGACGTTTAATCGACGCTTCCACCTGTTGCTGCAACTGTTCTTCGGTTAATACTTCCAACGGCTCTGAGCTCAACTGTTCGCGATAACGCTCTGACAGTTCACGGCCAAATCCACCCACGCCTTTTTCTTTCATCTGCTCCAATACCTGAGCAGAATAGGTCAATGAAGCATCTTCAAAACAGGCTACCAGCTTAGTGCAAACCTGCTGATATTGCTTATTCCCATTGATGCTATCTAATACTTCGGCGACGCGTTGCAAATCAGCAAACAGTTCTTTGCCTACTTTCGCAAGTGGCTGGCGCTCAGTGTCACAGCCAATACCAATAGTCTGGCCAGGCTTGCGCCCTTCAAGGATCACGCGATTCCAGTTTTTACGCGTACACAGCAGTTCGTCACTGCTCATTTCCGGCGCATCAGCCAGTACACACCAAATCAGGAAAAGATCCAAGAAGCGGGATTGCTCAGCGTTAACGCCGATAGCCGTAAATGGATTGATATCCAGAGAGCGCACTTCTATGTATTCAATTCCGCCACGCAGCAGTGCATCGGACGGTGACTCGTCGCCTTTAGTGACACGTTTTGGACGAATCGGCGCGTAGAGTTCATTTTCAATCTGTAAAACGTTGGCATTGAGCTGGCGATAATGACCATCTACCTTCACACCAAGCTTAGCAAACTCAGGTGATGGCGTATGAATCGCTTTTTTCAGCGCGGTGACATAATCAGGCAGATTGTTGAACGTGATGCCTAAATCATTCTGCGATTTATTGGTATAACCTAAATCACTCAAACGCAGCGAGGTTGCATAAGGCAGATACAGCATATGCCCATCACGCTCGAACGGAATATTGGTTTCACGACCGTTCAAGAACGATGAACAGATTGCCGGTGAGGCGCCAAACAGATACGGGATCACCCAGCCAAAGCGATAATAGTTACGGATCAGGCGGAAATAACCCGCCGAGATCTGCTCTTTACCACTTTCTGCATCTTCAACGCCAGCCCATGCACGCCAAAAATCTATAGGCAGCGAGAAGTTATAGTGCACACCAGAAATGGTTTGCATCAGCGCACCGTAGCGATTCTTCAAACCTTCACGGTACAACGTTTTAAATCGACCAACGTTAGATGAGCCATACTGTGCCAGTACAATATCTTCTTCTTTATTGATAAAGCACGGCATACTCATTGGCCACATGCGCTCTGAGCCTAAATTACGCGCTACATAACGATGAATATCCGTTAAGAAGGAAAGCATGTGATCGATGCTGGGATCGACTGGAGTAATAAACTCCAGCAAAGACTCGGCAAAGTCAGTGGTTATCCAAGGATGAGTCAACGCTTTACCCAATATATCTGGGTGACCAGAAGCGGCCAGTTGGCCTTCAGGCGTTACACGAAGCGTTTCACGCTCAATTCCGCGTCGAATTCCGTTAAGAGCATCTGGATGCGACTCCAGCCAAGTCAGTGCTTTAGATACGTCCGGGATCAAGTCGACCTCCCGCTAATCAAATAATAACTGCCAGCATTCATGTTCTGCCGCTGAGCGTTTCCACTCTCGCTTATGACCACCATGACATACCCTGCAGCGTCAGCCATGCTAACACCACATAACGCACCGCTTTCCCAATACTGAGATAAAGCGCCACGGGTACCCACGGCATTCGCAGCCAACCTGCTAACACACAGAGTAAATCACCAATGATGGGCACCCAACTGAGCAACAATGTTACCGCGCCATAGCGTTGTAACCAGCGTAACGACAGCTGCAACCCCCGCTGCGGTTTCATGTCCGGCAGCAGACGACCAATGATGACATTTGTTAATCCGCCCAGAATATTGCCAACAATCGCTGTCAGCACTAACCACCACGGAGAAACCTGCCCCGCTAACAGCAAGGCAGTTAAAACAATTTCTGAATTTCCCGGCAATAGCGTCGCGCTAGTGAAGCTACTGGCAAACATTGCGCCTAATGTCAGGAGAGAGCTCATTACAACTTGCGCACGTCAACCCACGCCATATTGGCGCTTTGAGCCGCTTGGATGCCAAAATCAGCATCTTCGAACACCACACAATCCTTAGGTGCTACGCCGATAAGCTCAGCACAGCGTAAGAATGTGTCTGGTTCTGGCTTATGCCGCTTAACATCATCAGCACCGACGATCGCTTGGAAACAATCGCGCAGTCCCAAATGGCGCAGCAATGCATCTGCCATTCGATGTTCACTTCCGGTTCCCACTGCCATCGGTCTTTTGCCTTTATAGGCCCGTACCACATCGATCAACGGAAGCGGCGTTACGCTATCTAGTAACATGGCTTCTACCGCGGCCGTTTTCAATGCGGCAAGATGATGTGGATCCATATCCGCTTGATTATTTTCTATGATGACTTGGGCAATACGCCAAGTTGGGGAGCCATTCAGTGCCACCATCGCATGTTCATCGTAGGTCATTCCGTATTGGGAAAGCACCTGCCGCCAAGCCAGACGATGCGTAGGCTCGGTATCGAGTAGAGTGCCGTCCATATCAAAAATCAGTCCTTGAAAGCGATCGTACATTGATTGCAGCTCCGTAACGATGGTGAATATATGGAAGGTTACTTTAACGCAAAGCTTTTACGTTGTCGCTCTGAGAGTTTCAGGGGGAATTAATTAAAAAGCCAATGGATATGAGGAAAAATTCTGCCGAAAAAGACTATGCACGGTGGATTTTAGATAAAAAAAAACCCCGTCAATGACGAGGTCTTAAGATGACATATCTGGGAGGTTATTCGGCGCAAGCGCCTCACTCTCTTAGTGTCATCAGTCTCTCTGACTATCATACGACAAGGTATGTTACATCAGAGAAACCAAATATGGTGCACCCAGGAAGATGACTCACGCGAGCGTTTCGCCCTGCGGGCCGTTGCTAAAGCAACGTTATCATCCTTTGTGCTACCGGCAACACTTAACCACTATGCAATTCTGCATTGCGATAAGCATTGTGAAATATGGTGCACCCAGGAAGATTCGAACTTCCGACCGCTCGGTTCGTAGCCGAGTACTCTATCCAGCTGAGCTATGGGTGCACAGGATACTGCTGATATCGTGACGCTGAAAAATCTCTAGCACCACAATCAATAATGGTGCACCCAGGAAGATTCGAACTTCCGACCGCTCGGTTCGTAGCCGAGTACTCTATCCAGCTGAGCTATGGGTGCACAGGATACTGCTGATATTGCGACGCTGATAAATCTCTAGCACCACAATCAATAATGGTGCACCCAGGAAGATTCGAACTTCCGACCGCTCGGTTCGTAGCCGAGTACTCTATCCAGCTGAGCTATGGGTGCACAGGATACTACTGATATCGTGACACTGATAAATCACTGCATCACAACAAAATATGGTGCACCCAGGAAGATTCGAACTTCCGACCGCTCGGTTCGTAGCCGAGTACTCTATCCAGCTGAGCTATGGGTGCAAAATGGCGGTGAGGCGGGGATTCGAACCCCGGATGCAGCTTTTGACCGCATACTCCCTTAGCAGGGGAGCGCCTTCAGCCTCTCGGCCACCTCACCTTACGCATATCTTTCGATGCGTGCTGACTAACTTTGTTTAAGCTCATCGGCACTGCGTGGCGCACATATTACTTTCTGGGGTTTATAAGTCAAACATTTTTTCGAGACTCTGATTCGTTTGTGTAAAACACAGACAAAAAGCGCGATTTTAAGGCAAGCTGTTGATTTAATAATCACGAAATCAGCGTATAGCGTAGCTAAAATCTAAAAATGGATTAGCAGGAAAAACGAAAAGAAGTGCGATGGAGAGAGATAAAACGAAAGAAAATCGAAAAATGGGGATATAGCGAAGGGAGTTTAGAGTGCGAATGACCCGTTTAGCGTTAGCGCCCCGCAATAATACGAGGCGCTACACTAGGATTAGTAAGTCGTCTGTTGAGACTTTTCGGCCTGAATACGTTGGTAAATCTCTTCACGATGGACAGAAACCTCTTTCGGAGCATTTACACCGATGCGAACCTGGTTTCCTTTAACACCTAATACAGTGACCGTTACCTCATCACCAATCATGAGGGTTTCACCCACTCGACGAGTCAAAATTAGCATTCTTTGCTCCTTGAAAGATTAATTAGAGTCGGGTCTCTCAGCTTCCCCCGCCATTATCCATCATCTATTGTGAAAACGTAACCTATAACAAGTTCATAATGTGTAAGCAGATTAGGCTGGTCCACACTGTATGTACAAGTTTAGTCCAAAAGGTATACACCGTAGTAATTTTTATAACAAGTACGTTAACTAAAAAACAAAAAACGCCATACCTGACAATAAGATATGACGTTTGTTTTTTGAACTATCTTAAATTACAGCTTATCTGCAACCCAAGCTTCTACACCAGCCAGCGCCTGAGGTAATGCCGCGGCATCGCTACCACCTGCCATCGCCATGTCAGGACGTCCACCGCCTTTACCGCCAACCTGCTGGGCGACCATACCAATCAGCTCACCCGCTTTCACTTTGCCAGTGAGGTCTTTGGTGACACCAGCAACTAAGCTAACTTTACCTTCAGCGGTAGTTGCCAGAACCACGACGCCAGAACCAAGCTGATTCTTCAGCTCATCAACCATCGTGCGCAGCATTTTGGCTTCTACGTTATCCAGATGGCTTACCAGAAGCTTCACGCCCTTCACATCAACGGCTTTGCTGGAAAGTGATGCACTTTCCTGAGCAGCCTGCTGATCTTTAAGCTGTTGCAGCTCTTTTTCCAACTGGCGAGTTTTATCCATAACGGCACGGATTTTATCCGCAACGCTATGAGCATCGCTCTTCACTAACGCAGCCGCTTCACGTAAAGCATCGGCGTCTTGATGCATAACCGCAATCGCACCTTCACCTGTTACGGCTTCGATACGACGCACGCCAGCCGCGGTGCCCGCTTCAGAAGTGATACGGAACAAACCGATATCGCCCGTCTGACGCGCATGCGTACCGCCACACAGCTCGGTGGAGAAATCACCCATGCTTAACACACGAACGCTTTCATCGTACTTCTCACCAAACAATGCCATCGCGCCTTTCGCTTTTGCTTCATCGAGATCCATGATGTTGGTCTCAATCGGCAGATTGCGTCGAACCTGAGCGTTGACGATATCTTCAACCTGACGAATCTGTTCAGGTTTCATGGCTTCAAAATGAGAGAAATCGAAACGCAGGTTACGATCGCTCACCAATGAGCCTTTCTGGGAAACATGATCGCCCAGCACCTGACGCAAAGCAGCATGCAGTAAGTGCGTCGCTGAGTGGTTCAAACGAATACGGCTACGACGAGCTTCATCAATCGTCGCCTCAACGCTGTCACCCACTTTCAATGAGCCCTGCGCAACTTTCCCCTGATGTCCAATCGCTTGGCCATACTTCTGAGTATCAGTTACGACAAAGCTCACGCCTTGCGCTGTCAGTTCGCCTTTATCGCCAACCTGACCGCCGGATTCAGCATAGAATGGGGTTTCGTTTAGAATAACCACGCCTTCTTCGCCTGCGTTCAGAACGTCAACCGCCTGACCGTCACGGAACAATGCCGTCACGCTTGAATGCTGCTGGTTATGATCATAACCAGAGAACTTGGAAGTACCATCAACACGGATCATGCTGTTATAGTCTGCGCCGAAGCCGCTAGACTCACGCGCACGACGACGCTGCTCTTCCATTGCGCGTTCAAAGCCAATCTCATCGACTTTCAAATTACGCTCACGGCAAACGTCAGCGGTCAGATCCAGTGGGAAACCGTAGGTATCGTACAGACGGAAAGCCGTATCACCGTCCAGCGTATCGCCGGTCAGTTTTGATAGCTCATCATCCAACAGCGCTAAACCGCGTTCCAGCGTGCGAGCAAACTGTTCTTCTTCAGTTTTCAGAACCTGTTCAACCATCGACTGCTGGCGTTTCAGCTCATCAGCGGCAGAGCCCATCACGTCAATCAGTGGGGCAACCAGCTTATAGAAGAAAGTCTCTTTCGCTCCCACCATATTTCCGTGGCGCACAGCACGACGGATAATACGACGCAGAACATAACCGCGGCCTTCGTTAGAAGGCAGTACGCCGTCAGAAACCAAGAACGCACAAGAACGAATGTGGTCAGCAATAACGCGTAGTGACTTGCTAGACAGATCGGTTGCACCGGTCACTTTTGCCGTCTCGGCAATCAGCGTGCGGAACAGATCGATGTCATAGTTAGAATTAACGTGTTGCAGAACGGCCGCAATACGCTCCAATCCCATACCGGTATCAACAGATGGTTTTGGCAACGGCAGCATGGTGCCATCAGACTGACGGTTGAATTGCATGAAGACGATGTTCCAGATCTCAATATAGCGATCGCCATCTTCTTCAGCGCTTCCTGGAGGGCCACCCCAGATGTGGTCACCGTGATCGTAGAAAATCTCGGTGCATGGACCACAAGGACCGGTATCCCCCATTTGCCAGAAGTTATCTGAAGCAAAAGGAGCGCCCTTGTTATCGCCAATGCGAATGATACGTTCGCGTGGTACACCAACTTCGTCAGCCCAAATGTTAAAGGCTTCATCGTCGGTTTCGTACACGGTCACCCACAGTTTTTCTTTCGGCAGGTTGAACCAGTTCTCACCGGTCAACAGCTCCCATGCAAACTGGATAGCATCGTGCTTGAAATAGTCACCGAAGCTGAAGTTGCCCAGCATTTCGAAAAATGTATGGTGACGTGCGGTATAACCGACGTTTTCTAAATCGTTATGTTTACCACCTGCACGCACACAACGTTGAGACGTTGTTGCACGGCTGTAGTTGCGTTTATCGATGCCGAGGAAAACATCCTTGAATTGGTTCATACCCGCATTGGTGAATAACAACGTAGGGTCGTTATTCGGAACCAGAGAACTACTCTCTACGATCTGGTGTCCTTTGCTATGGTAGAAATCGAGAAACGCTTGACGGATCTCAGCGGTACTCTTGCTCATAATTGTCCCGGAGTCAGGCTAAAAGAACTGTAGTGAACAGACCCTCTCGCAATTGACTGCAAGTCGGCCGCGCACAAACATAAAGTGGGAATAAGATAAATTTTCTTCACTGGGAAGTAAAATCCCGCGTGCATTCAATCCGACAAATTGGAGAAAACAGCGTAAATTTCTTCCTGAAAGAAGCCTCGGTACAATAAAAATCGCTGCACCTTCGCTTTTTCTTTCCATTCTTGGGGGAGAGTTTGACCAAACTTACGATGCGCAGTTTGTTTTGCTAATGCGCTCCAATCAATATCTGACGACGCAAAAGCATCATAGATAAGATCGCGCGCAATACCTTTCATGCCTAATTCTTGCTGAATTCGCTGTACGCCATAGCCCTTTTGGCTGCGCATCACGAGATATCGCTCGGCAAACCGACGATCGTCTAGCCAGTTATGCTCATGACAATAAGCGATGGCTTGTTCAACGTCCTTTTCAGAAACGTCTTGCGCCGCAAGTTTGCGGCGCAATTCAGTTTCGCTGTGATCGCGTTGAGCAAGTAACCGCATCGCCCGATTCAGTGTTTCAGTCACTTATTCGTCCTCGAAGCGGTACTCTATACCCGCATTGCGGGTATATTCTCAAGCACGACGCGTGATTACGCGTCGTCTTCCAACAGCTCTTCATCATCTGAAGGCTTATGGTTTGCGTTCTCTGCGGCTGCGTGGCTCAACAACATTTCACGCAGTTTGGTATCTAACTCGGCACGAATAGCAGGGTTTTCCTGCAAGTATTTCATGGAGTTTGATTTACCCTGTCCAATCTTGTCACCGTTATAGGCATACCAAGCACCGGATTTATCCACCAGCTTATGCTTAACACCTAGATCGATCAGCTCGCTTTCTTTAGAAATACCCGCGCCGTAAAGGATCTGGAATTCAGCCTGACGGAATGGTGGAGCAACCTTGTTTTTAACCACTTTCACGCGTGTTTCGTTACCGACGACTTCATCGCCATCTTTAATCGCGCCGATACGACGGATATCCAAGCGAACAGAAGAGTAGAACTTCAGCGCATTACCACCGGTAGTGGTTTCTGGGTTACCGAACATAACGCCGATTTTCATACGGATCTGGTTGATAAAGATAACCAAGCAGTTCGCGTTCTTGATATTAGCGGTCAGTTTACGCAGCGCCTGAGACATCAAACGCGCTTGCAAACCAACGTGGGAATCACCCATCTCGCCTTCAATTTCTGCTTTAGGCGTCAGTGCAGCAACGGAGTCCACGACGATAACGTCAACCGCACCTGAACGTACCAGAGCATCACAAATTTCTAATGCCTGTTCGCCGGTATCTGGCTGAGAGATCAGCAAATCATCAACTTGCACACCTAACTTACCAGCGTAGATTGGGTCCAGCGCATGCTCAGCATCGATGAACGCACAAGTTTTGCCCGCAGCCTGTGCACTGGCAATAACCGACAGCGTCAGCGTAGTTTTACCGGAAGATTCTGGCCCGAAGATTTCAACCACACGGCCCATCGGCAAACCGCCAATGCCCAGAGCAACGTCCAGACTCAGAGAACCTGTAGATACAGAATCAATATCCAACGTCTGGGTATCACCAAGACGCATAATGGAACCTTTACCGAACTGCTTTTCGATCTGGCCTAACGCAGCGGCTAGAGCCCTTTGTTTGTTCTCGTCCATCTGTTACTCCATGCATAGCGAACCTGAAATTGGTGTTGATTATACTGTATAGTCATACAGTATCAAGTATGTTCAGAGAAATTTTTCAATTAGAACACACAGGGCAAACTCTGCCGCCAGTTGGCGTACCTGAAGACGCCCACCGGGGAAATATTGACGAATAGAATATGTACGCCCATCTTTAGCCGCAAAACCAAACCACACGGTACCCGCGGGTTTAGCCGCTGAACCGCCGTCTGGCCCCGCGATGCCGCTTACTGAAACAGCAAAATCTGCGTTTGCCGCGCGGAGTGCGCCCTGTGCCATTTCATTCACAACGGCTTCACTAACGGCGCCATATAACCGCAGCGATTCTAGCGTCACCCCCAGCATCTCATGCTTGGCCTGATTACTATATGTCACATAGCCGCGCTCAAAATAAGCGGAGCTCCCACTGATATCAGTAATCACCTTGGCGATTAACCCCCCCGTGCAAGACTCCGCACAGGTCAACGTGGCGCCTTTTTCCTTTAGGCGTGCTCCCAACGTCGTGCTCAATTCAAGTAACACATCATCCGTCATGTATTCTTCCTATATACGGTTAGAATCGGCTTTTGATGTTAGCACTTTCTTTTAGATGATGTGCTCTGATATGTGACCGTCAAAAATCGGAAATGCGGAATGGATTCCAAGAGAGAAAAAAATCAGCTTCTTAAACGGAAGGTCACTGGCTGCAAAGTCACAACGGTAGAAGCTATGCCATTCTCTCGATAAGGCTGGCAGTGCGCTCCCGCTATCGCGTGCAAAGCGGCATCGTCCAATGCATCTATGCCACTGCTTTTAGCTACAGACTCATTCAGCAGCTCTCCCTGCTCTCCCAACATGAGTTTGACGATAACCGTCCCCTCCTGTTTGAGCCATTTTGCCTTTGCGGGATAGACAGGTGCTGGCACTTGGCAGCGTAAGGCCTGCGCAGAGACAGATAGAGGATGCGATAGCGTTCCATGATTTACCGATGCTGAAACCGCACTCTCATGGGGATCAGCGCTCATCGCCGCTGGTGATGATTGATGAGATACCTGCATGTTAGATACTGAAGAGTGAGAAGGCTCAGGTTTATCTGTTGTCCGGTGCCATAACGTTTTTTTTACGCTCAACCTTTTTGGGCGGAGCTGTCTCTGTCTTCATTGTCTGCATCGCCGAATTTTTCATCTCTGGTTCTTTTTTAGCAACCACTTCAGGCGACGAGGTTGCCGCAGGCACACTGACCACCGGCGTGTGTAGCGAAACCTGCATTGTGGGTATGTCAGCCAAATCGAGCTGTGGCACCGTATGCTGGCGGAACGCAATAACCGCCAACAGAACTAATCCCAGCACATGAACAATCCCTGCGCCCAGCCAAGCACGACGAAGAGATTGAGTGGGTATACTGCCTTGGCGATCGTTAATTCGCTCTTTGTCCAAGTTCTCATCGGGAACTGACCCAAATGCCACTACGCGTCGGTCTTTTATCTCAATATAGCGATGACGGCCCAATGGAGGCGCTGGGTGCTCAACATCCTTGCGCTTCATTGCGGCGCCAGCCCTTGAAGTATTAAAGATGCCTGCTGGGATGACAAAGAGTAATCAAAAAACTGCCGATAAAAGCGCTGTGTGATCAACACCATATCATCTTGCTTTAGCCGTTCAGGATGTAGCTGTTGTGCTGCCCACTGGATCTGCAACGCACTCTCTGTCCCATAGCGATCCCAAGGAAAGACGCCGCTAGGATTACGCACGACCTTTCCATCCTGCACCGCATTCAACACCTGTAACACTGCAGCATCAGGCGCATCATGAATATCGCCCGCATCCGCAGCCAGAATGATAATATCTGGCTGCCATGCTAAAACCTGCTCTGCCGACACCGCCTGCATATTCCCTTTAATGCTTTGAGCCGCGTTTCGCCCACCCGCAATCTGGATCCAATCATTGATAAGCGTATCGCGCCCGTCTACTTTTAGCGGATGTAATGAAGAGATATGCAATACCAGCGGCTTCTGATTTTCTGTAAGCCCTGCGGTAATGGCATGAATACGCGACAACTGCCGATCAAGATATTGGTTGTAGAGTTTGGCTCGCGTCATGGCTGACGGTGTTCCCATCGCCTGCGCCGTATTCAACAGCGTTTGTTTCAAGCCGTTCAGTGTCGTGAAATGCATCTGCATCACGGGCAACCCTACACGCTGCAAAGCCACTACCTGCGGATCGCCAGCCGCGACAAAGACTAGTTGAACCCCATCATTCAGCAATGTTTCAGCGTTAAAGCGCGTACCTTGCACAGCACGCGCCTGATACAGTGAAGGCTGCAGCGTAAACATCCATGGTCGACTTTTCGCATGATTGACAGAATCAACCATGCTACGACCTTCGCCCAACGTCATCATGAGGGATGCATGTGCAAACCATGCGTCAGCAACACGCGTAACATGTGTGGGAACGATAACCGTATTACCAACGTCATCGACCACCGTGCGCGATGTTTCTGTCGATGCCATGGCCACGAAACTGACGGCTGCGACCAAAGCTATCCACCACTGCAACTTCACTTTCATTAGAGTTCCTTCACATCAACTAAAAATCGACCTGCAATGAGGCATAGGCCATACGTGGAGCCCCCATCTGTGCGCTTGCGCTGCCGGTACCGGTATATCCAGTTAATGCTCCGGGTACGATGTTGTCCCAGTAACGACGGTTGGTCACATTGGTCACGCCAACACGCCACGTCAGTTGAGTTTGGGCTAGCGGCATTTGATAGCTGGTGCCGAGATCGACCGTGCTGTAAGAACCGACCCATGAGCTATTGTCGTTCGCCGTTGGACGGCGGCCGGTATAATGCACATTCATGTTCATTCCTAAGCCAGAAACCCAAGGCAGTTGATATTCCACCAGCATATTGGCGCTCATCTTCGGTAGGCCAACGATCTGCTTATTCTCTGTGGCAGAGTTTGCTGAATTACGCAGTTTTGGATCGAGATAAGTCACGCCGCCAAAAATGCGGAGATCGTCGGTGAGATTACCGTCTGCAACAAACTCCAGACCACGGTTGCGCTGTTCGCCTTCCTCAGCAAAGTCACCGTTGGTTTGCACATAGGCATAAGGGCGCTTGATCTGGAATGCGGCTAAGGAAAGGTTAAGGTGATTAACGGCAACTTTCGCGCCTACTTCATACTGTTCACTGCGGTAGGGAGAAAGAATCGAACCTTGGTTATTGGCTCCAGAAGGCGCGGTGTCACCCTGCTGTAAGCTATCTGCGTAGGTGGTATAAAGCGTCAAGATATCAACAGGTTTATATATCAGACTGACTGATTTACTAAAGCCGCTATCGCTTGAATCACTGGTCTGTTTGCCTGTTTTGGCATAGTTGCTGGTATTAAGGTAATTTTGGCTTCCCGTCAGCATCATGCTCCACTGCGGGTTGAAGGTCAGCGTATCTCCCAACACGAAGGCATTTTGTGTACTGGTAGCCGAATGATAACGATGCGTGAAATCAGGGAAGTCAGGTTTATCAAACTCACTGGGGTGGGATAGCGAACCTGTACCTAGCGTGGTTTTCGTACCATCGATCGGATTATAGTTTTTCCAATCAAACCCACGGTATCCCAGAGTCAAATCATGCCGCCAATCTTTGGTCCATACGGTGCCATTCACATCGGCCAAATAGCTGCTGATCGTAAAACGGCTGGCGGTGGTATTGGACACCGTCGAAATATAATCACCCTGATTATTCAACAACGTATTCGTTACCGCCGTAGACTCACGGTCGGCGATCTGACGCAGGAATCCTAAATGCAGCTTCCAGTCATTATCGAACGTATGTTTCAGATGCACACTTCCTGTGTAGGTAGTGTCGTTATCACCCGCAAAATCTTGGCCGTAGTGGCTATGCTTGGGATTGAGCCCCGATGGGAAACTCACGCCGGGTGCCAAAGCAAAATTAGCGGGATTTCCTTTCAATAAATAGTTGTAGTAGCTGAAATTACTTTCCAATACGGTGTTTTCATTGAAATGAAAATCGGTTGCTAACCCAACGAACTGGCGACGTTTTTTACTCTCAGCCCCATAGCTATCACCGTGTTCATCCAACACCGTTAAGCGCGTCTGCAAGCGATCATCAAAACCAATCGGCCCACCGATATCTAGCGAGTTAAAATAGGCGGTTCCGGTTCGTACGCCGGTGGTGACTCGCCCCTGCATGTTGGCCGCTGGGCGCTTAGAGACAAAATTAAACATCCCTGCGGGATTGGCGGGGCCAAACAATGAGCCCGCTAATCCATTCAATACCTGAACATTTTCAAACTGTTCTGCGGGATATTCCGTAGTAGATACAATATTCAGCCCATCGAGCAGGCTATTTTGCACCACGCTCCCCTGCATCCCCCGACTCTGCGGGCGAACACCGGTACCTTGCACCGAAGGAAAATAGCTCAGGATATCCTTTAAGCTGGTCATCTGCTGTTCGGTAATCACGTCATTAGACATAACGTGGACGGAATATGGCGTATCCTGCAATTTACGCTCGCCCAATGGACCGAGGCTTGCCGCTTTGTTCTTCGCCAGCGAAGGATCGGCCGATTCGGGCGTCGCAGTAACAGTAATCGCCTGTAGCGATTGAAGATCTTTATTTTCCGGTGTTGTTGCCGTATTAGCTATTGCATAGCTTGGGGCAATAGCGGCAACCGTCAGTAATAAAGGCACTGACGCAATAACTTCTTTCATCAATTTAGGCATTTTATTTTTTACGCTGTGGAACCGATCTACGGGGTAGAACACGGAACGAAAGTACGCGGTACAAAAAAGCGATAGTGATCGCTGTCGATTTGGCTGACTTCGGTGTGGTAAAGCTGATGGATTAAGGTCGGCGTAATAATCTCTTGAGGAGATCCATCCGCTATCAACCTACCATCCTGAAGCGCCCATACTCGATTCGCCGCAAGCAAGGCATGCTCAGGGCAATGAGTAATCGTGAGAATGCTGCGTCCGCTATCCGCGATACTCCGCAGTCGTTCTAAAAGTCGTAATTGATTGCCGTAATCTAAGCCGTTAGTGGGCTCATCCAACAGAATAAGAGGCGTCTCTTGCAACAGCGCACGCGCCAGTAACACTAATTGGCGCTCTCCCCCCGAAAGTTGGGTATAAACGCGCTCACTCAGATCCGCGATCCCCATCATTTCAAGCGCCAGAGAAACTCGTTCATGTAAATCTGCGTCCATCGAACGAAAAAGTCCCTGCTGTGGCAAACGGCCTTGTTCCACCATTTGCCTGACGGTGAACGGAAAATGCGGAGTGTGCTGCTGTGGGACATAGGCAATGCGCCGAGCAACATCCCGGCGAGCCCACTCGGTTAGCCGTTTGCCCTCAAGATAAATAGCTCCCGAAGTCGCGGGTAAAACGCCCAGCAGCAAACGTAGCAACGTGGTTTTCCCCGCGCCATTAGCTCCCAAAAGCGCAATGCTCTCACCCGGTTCTATTTTTAAATTAATCTTATCGATGAGAACATGATGCCCAATCTGATAGCACAACTCGTGAGCACTCAATATTGCCGCCATCATGCCCCCTGCCGAATTCGACCGATAAGGAAGAGAAAGGCTATGGCCCCCAAAAGCTCAGTCACAACGCCCAGCGGGATTTCAGAAGCCGTCAGCGTTCTAGCCAAACCATCTGAAATCAGTAGGAATAAGCCTCCTAAAGTCGCGCTTAGCGGTAAAATCCAACGGTTTGAAGCGCCAATCAGCAAACGGGCAACATGAGGAATTAACAATCCCACCCATCCCACGACCCCCGCTAAACTCACGGTTAACGCGGAGATCAGCGTGGCAAGCGTAATAACAAAATAGCGGACATAGTTCACCGGGATACCGAGGCTATAAGCTTCGTCATCGCTTAAAGACACCACGTCAAGCACACGCCCCAGCAAGACCAGCAAAATAATTGCCACCGCTAAAACCGGCGCCATGACATACAGCAGCGGCAGAGAAACTGCACTCAGGCTTCCCAATAACCAAAACACAATGCCTGGCAGTTGATCTTGCGGGTCAGCCATATATTTCACGACCGATAACAGCCCAGCAAACAAGGCATTACTAATAATGCCTCCTAAGATCAGCATTAAAATCGAGTCACTACGCATCGCACGAGCAATCATGACACCAACTGCCACCGCGATGAGCCCTGTCGCACACGCCAATAGCGGTGTGCCAACGCTCCCTACGTTAAAAACAATGCCAAGGGATGCGCCAAACGCACAGCCGTTTAGAACTCCCAACAAACCGGGTGAAACTAGCGGATTACGAAAGACAGCCTGAAACGCTGCGCCAGCAACCGACAGCCCTGCCCCAACCATCACGGCAGCACAAACCCGAGGCAGACGAGAATCTAGAATCACAGCATTCAACAAAGCAAAACGCTGCTCCGGCATAGACTCAGCACCCATCAACATTTCTGCCCAACGAAACAGTGTTGCCCCTGAAATCGCATACCGCCCGAGCATCAGCGAACCCAAGCTAGCCACCGCTAACAGCCCCACGCAGGCGAGCATTAACCGTCTTGATCTCTGATTAACAGGCACAAAAAGGCCTCGTCCGCTCGATTTAGAGCGTCGATTTAAAAAATTCATGGGCTTAAAATTCATTCACTGAATCGATATATACAAAACTATACAGCGATCATATATAAATAATCAAAACTTTTCTTAATAAATAATACAAATTAACCAATGAGGAGAATAAAATTAAAATTCAAATTCGATATCAACGAGTTATAAGAACACCACTTTATGGTTACATCCGGTTGAATAACGTATTAAAAATCCTAATAGCTATAGTTAATTTAGCTGATTAACTTTTTTCGATCACAGAGAATTATTTAGGTAATTTTTGAACAATAGAAAAGGTGGGAGGATTCGGCAAATCAAAGAACAATGAAGGTTTAGTCTTGAGAATATTCCTCCCCATAGCGGGGAGGAGGTACAGATGAAATTAGTTACTCTGGAACACGCTGCCTTGGCGAGCAGCCTGACCAACGGCTTCACCTAGCTGCCACACCGCCATCGCATAGTGGGTACTATGGTTATAGCGGGTAATGGTGTAGAAGTTCGGCAAACCGTACCAATATTGGTAACCCGTGCCCATATCAAGACGCAGCAGGCTTGCCTGCTGATATCCATCTAACGAGCTTTGAGGGCTAAGGCCGGCCTCTGCCAACGCAGTAATGGAGTAGTTAGTCTTAAAGCCGTTCTCCAGCGTTGGAGCTTGACCATTAGCTGGTACCGCTACTTTTTTACCTGATTGCCAACCGTGCGCCTTAAAGTAATTGGCCACGCTACCGATGGCGTCCTCAGGATCCCACAGATTGATATGACCATCGCCGTTGAAATCAACCGCATAGCTCTTAAAGGATGATGGCATAAATTGGCCATACCCCATCGCCCCTGCAAATGACCCTTTCAGGTTCAACGGATCGTCGCCCTCTTCACGCGCCATTAATAAAAAGGTTTCTAACTCACCGGAGAAGTATTCCGCACGACGCGGATAAGCGAACGACAGCGTTGCCAAGGCATCAATAATGCGGGTTTTCCCCATGACGCGTCCCCAGCGGGTTTCAACGCCAATAATGCCAACAATAATCTCTGGCGGCACACCATAGACCTGCTGAGCACGCTGTAAGGCATCCTGGTATTGGTTCCAGAACACAACCCCATTTTGTACGTTATCAGGAGTAATAAACTTGCCGCGATAGCGCAGCCAAGCCCCATTAGGCCCCGCAGGCGGGCGCGTAGTTGGCGCTTGTCTATCCATCAATTTGAGAACGTAATCCAAACGTTTGGTCTGCGCCAACACATCGTGCAATTGCTGACGATCAAAACCATGCTCGCTGACCATTTTGTCTACAAAACGGTTCATCGCAGGATCGTAAGCAAAATCCCCCATCTGCACTTGGCCCGAGTGAGAAGGATCCAGTAAAAAACCGCCCTTGGCCGTTTGTGGCGTAGTTTCAGTAACGTCGTTAGACGGTTTTGGCTTGCTGCTACAGGCTGATAGCAAGACCACAATAGGCAGGAGCGCAGCTAGATAACGCATCGAATATCCATCGCAATGCAAGAAAAAGTGACCGATATGTTAGCGCGTTGCCAGAGGGGTGCAAACTGGAATCTCATCCAGCAAGTTAAACAGATGTAGAACACACACCACCATAATTAATGTTTTTTATACCATTTCACGCCTGAACATAAGACCTCATAAAATATAATTAACGTTGAGAAAAATCTTACTTTTCAAAATCGTACAGAACAATAAACTGATTTAACGCTTATTTATGAAATGCTATACCATTAAATCCTTAGGTTATATATTATTTCCATTGATAATAGATATAAGTTATAAATGTCCAACGCTCATCCATGGAACGGAGGACTTATAGCCACTATGAAAACATCTAATTATTTACTTAACGGTTGGCTACGCCAGTAAAACCAATTTATTCATAAGAATATAGCCAATTTCCTGCTGTGCTCATGCACGGTACGACTTTTTACACACTAATTATCACCGCTATGAAGCTGTTCACTGGCAATCGGGGGATGCCATTAGTCGGTGTTAACGAGGTGAATATGTTAGATGACATAAGTTATAAAATTAATGACCTAATTTTATTTACACCAGGAACCAGCGCTTTATCTTTTGTGAAACAGCCGGATATTGAACCTATTCTCATATCCAATATCACTAAGCGATTATTATTGCTGCTAATCACTCATCAAGGCGAAGTTGTTAGTAGAAATCTACTATTTCAGAAGGTATGGGATAATTATGGTTTAATTTCTAGCGATAGTAATTTAAATCAATGCGTTAGCAAATTACGACGTTTGATAAAAAGCATGGGGTTAGATGAAGAGTTCATCACAACCGCGCCTAAAATGGGGTTTATGCTGCGCAGCGAAATACAAATCGAAGCAGAGAAACATGAGCAAGATGAAAATAATTCTCAGCAAGACGCGTCAATTACTGAGAGAACGCACAGCCCTCCAGTTCAACCAATAGAAACGTTCAGTGTACAAAAAGAAGTCAGCGGCAGACGCAGAAAGTGGCTGTTATTGATATATATAGTTGTTGCCTTTGCAATTCTTATTGCGACGTTATCCATTTACTATCTATCTATAAGTAAAGAAATTTACATTGGAAAAGTCGGTGAGTGTAAAACGTTTATTGCGGATAACTCCCTCTATAGCCCTATCACAGAGGATGCTCGCAATAACATACTGGAATTCCTAAAGGCAAAAGAGGTTAACTGCAAACCTGACGACTATATTTTAGTCAACCGCAGCAATAGGGTCAGCAGCTATATTTCTGACATATCGAGAATCTTTGTTGTTAAATGCAAGATTTTGCGTGAAAACAAAATAGAAATATGTGAAAGCATCACTAATGAAAGATCCCTTTAGCTAAATTACGTTATCTTTAGCTTTTCAAATGCCCGTAACTCCTGCGGGCATTTTTTTATTCCTGCAAACGCCATTTAAAAAGCTGAATTCACATTAAAGCGCTTATCACATCAAGTTCCCGTCAATTAACTTCCGCAACAAAACAAAACTTAAAACTTAACCAATATTAATCACCACATAAAATAAGAACAAAAAACTGTAGTAACGCAATTTGCTAGTTTAAAATTCCATTTAAGTTTTATTGAGTTAGGATAAAGACATAGTAATTAAGGGTTATTGATGATTCTGCTTACATGGATGGTTTCTCTGGTCAGAGACATTCCTGAATGGAAGAAAAAGGGAGAATAATTATGAAACAAACACGCCCGTTAAAAATATCAATGCTTGCCAGCTGTATTTCAGCTGCGCTTATTGTTTTTTCTATTCCTGCTTATTCACTGCCGGTTTCATCGTTACCAGACGACATTCGGGCGAAAATCCCCAGCGCAGCAAACACAGAATATAATGCCATCACCGGCACGCCTAACTACGTCTATGTTTGGGCTAATGAAGCGGTAAGAGTCTATGGCGATAACGTGACGCTAAATGGCCCCGGCGGCGAAGCCTTCAAACACACGGTCATGATCAACAATAATACTCAGACCGGTGCCAGCATCGGGGTTATTTTTGGCGATAATTTCACGGCGACCTCTGACGGTACCGACTACGACACCATCCGTACCCACGGTAATGCGAGTACGCCTGATAACCCTATGTTCGTCATTATTGGCGATAACGCCAAGATTTATGCTAAAGGCTCGTCCGGCGACGCTATCAATACCGGCTATACATCCTATAACTCGGGTAATGGTTATTTAGGATCGGCCAACGTGTACGTTGGTAACAACGCCTACATCGAAACATGGGGTCAATCGGGTCATGGCATCTCGGTATCCGCGATGAAAGATGCTTCCGTGGCCGCTAACCGCGTCGTGGTTGAAGACAACGCCACCATTACGACAAACGGCTCTAGCGCCTACGCAATTCGCACCGCTCAATCAGGTTCAAGCATCAAACTGGGGAATGGAGCCAAATTATATACTCATTCCAACAATGCTTATGCGGCTTATGCAGCCACTTCAAGCCTCATTGAATTAGGCAAAAATACGCTGCTCAGCACCGAAGGTAGCTCATCTCACGCGCTGTACGCCACCGGCTCAGCTAAAATCCAAATTGATGATGGCATGAATATCTCTACCACCGGGAATAAATCATCGGGTATTTACAGCGTTAATAAGAGCGAAGTAACAGGTGGTAGTCGTAACACGATTACGACAGGCAATACTGATGCCTACGGGATCTATAGCTATTACGATGGCAACGTAACGCTAGGCCAAACCAATATCATAACCACAGGCAATACGGCCTATGGTATCTATGCATATTCAGGTAAAGCTGCGGTAGGAGATGCGTCGTCTATCATCACAAACGGTGATGGCGCACATGGTGTATACGCACGTTTATACAACACCCGATATACATCGCCAGAAGTAACGCTGGGCGATGGCTCATCTATTCAGGTGAATAGTGCTAATGCAACTCACGGAATTTACAGCGCGGCTGCCAGCCTCGTCACTCTAGAGGGTGGACTCCATGTAGCCACCGCAGGCCGCCAATCTGACGGTAGTTACGCACTCTATGCAGCCGGAGGCACCATCGATGGCTCCACCGGTGGTCAATATAATATTAACGGTGACATCAACGCGGAAGGCACAGACAGCCTGATCGATTTAAACCTAACCAACGGTTCAGTTTGGAACGGCGCAGCCTATCAGAGCAACCTCGGAGAAAGCCGCATAGCACTGACCCATGCCTCATGGAATATGGACGGTGACTCCTCGGTGAGCGCGCTCACGCTAAATACAGGGAGCCAAATCAACTTTACCCACAGCGATGCGGATCCAACATTCAAAACCTTGACCATCACGGGCAACTACCATGGCGATGGTGGCTTGTTGGTTATGAATACCCAACTGGGCGACGATAGCTCACCGACCGATAAATTAGTGATTGCCGGTGATACCACCGGCTCGACTTACGTTGCCGTTAATAACGCGGGTGGTATAGGAGCGCTAACCACTAATGGGATTAAACTCATTGAAGTTCAAGGTGACTCAAGCGGCCAGTTCGTTCAGCAAGGTCGTATTGTCGCAGGCCTGTATGACTATTATTTGCAGCGTGGTGATTCATCCTACACGCCGCCAACCGCCTATGATCCAACGCAGTCAGCGCTAAACGACTGGTATTTGATTTCCAAGCTTCCTCCTGTTGAGCCACCAGAGGAACCTGAACCTCCGGTCGTTGAACCGCCTGAAGAGCCTGAACCTCCAGTCGTTGAACCACCTGAAGAACCAGAGCCTCCAGTCGTTGAACCGCCTGAAGAGCCTGAACCACCGGTAGTAGATCCGAAAGATCCTGAGCCTCCGGTCGTTGACCCGAAAGAACCGGAACCACCGGCAGTACCCAACAAGCCGAAAGATATGGTCGTTCGCCCAGAAGCGGGGAGTTATATTGCCAACCATGCGGCAGGTAATACTTTATTCACCACTCGATTACACGATCGCTTGGGTGAAACTCAATATACCGATGCATTAACCGGTGAAGAAAAAGTGACCAGCATGTGGTTACACCAGATCGGTGGACGTAATAACTTTAAAGATAGCAGTGGGCAGTTGAAAACCAGCACCAATCGCTACGTTATGCAATTAGGCGGTGATATTGCGCAGTGGAGTACGGATGGTCTAGATCGCTGGCACTTAGGCCTGATGGCTGGCTACGCCAATGCGAAAAGCCATACCCATTCGAACAAATCGCGCCATGACTCGCGTTCCAGCATTGATGGCTACTCCGTGGGCGCTTACAGTACTTGGTATAACAACGATGCCGATAAGACTGGGCTCTATGTTGATACCTGGCTGCTGTATAACTGGTTTAAAAACTCGGTAAACGGTGATGATTTACCGTCCGAATCCTATGACTCTAACGGTTTCACGGGATCTGTGGAAAGTGGATATACCTTTAAAGTGCGTGAAAGCGAACGCCGCAAAGTGTTTATTCAGCCTAAAGCACAGTTAACGTGGATGGGAGTCAAAGTGGATCGTCACGTAGAAAGAAACGGCACCCGAGTGGACAGCACGGGCAACAATAATCTGCAAACGCGTCTCGGCGTTCGCGCCTACATGCAGGGCAATGCAACACAGGATGACAATAAAGATCGTACCTTCGAACCCTTTGCTGAGATTAACTGGATCCATAATACCCAGCGGTTCGGCGTAGAGATGAATAATGTCAAACTATCCCAAGACGGCGCACGCAACATTGGTGAAGTGAAAATCGGTATTGAAGGGCAATTCAGCCAACGCACCAGTGGCTGGATAAATATCGCCCAGCAAATCGGCGATGCCGGTTATAACGACACGTCTGGCATGTTAGGGATTAAATATAGCTTCTAAGCTTTGTTCCTAAGTCCTTCGCTAAATACACAGCCCGCCTTTACGGCGGGCTTTTGTTTATCTGTAGAGCGACATACTTATTGCATACCAAACTTGCGAAGCACTTCCAGATATTAGCTATGTCAGTTTGCAGATCCCTACGTTAGTATAGTGCCCTAAAAAATCGTTCCGGATGACCGCTTCTCCAAACGATTTCGTGATGCTTAAACAGAATCTAAAAAATCACGACAATCTTAAAATTCAATATATTAGATATAGAAATTCTATGAGCGACATGACAAACCTAGACTCACACACCCCGATGATGCAGCAGTACTTAAAACTGAAAGCACAGCATCCTGATATCCTGCTGTTCTATCGTATGGGTGACTTCTACGAGCTATTTTATGATGATGCCAAACGCGCCTCTCAGCTCATGGATATTTCGCTAACCAAGCGCGGTGCCTCTGCCGGAGAGCCGATTCCCATGGCGGGCATTCCGCATCATGCCGTTGAAAACTATCTCGCAAAACTGGTACAGCTCGGTGAATCCGTCGCTATTTGTGAACAAATTGGCGACCCAGCAACCACTAAAGGGCCTGTCGAACGCAAAGTAGTTCGTATCGTCACACCGGGTACCATCAGCGATGAAGCGCTACTCAAAGAGCGTCAGGATAACCTGCTAGCGGCAATCTGGCAGGACGCACGCGGCTTTGGCTTTGCGACTCTCGATATTAGCTCTGGCCGTTTTCGCGTTGCCGAACCTGCCGATCTCGAAACCATGGCCGCGGAACTCCAGCGCACTAATCCAGCTGAGCTGCTTTATCCCGAAGATTTTGCCTCAATGCAGTTAATTGAAAACCGCCGTGGCCTGCGCCGCCGTCCGCTTTGGGAGTTTGAGTTAGACACCGCACGGCAACAGCTAAACCTCCAGTTTGGCACCCGCGATCTCAATGGTTTCGGCGTGGAGCAATCCACACAGGCGCTGCGTGCGGCTGGCTGTTTGCTGCAATATGTGAAGGATACGCAACGAACCACGCTGCCCCACATCCGTGGGATTACCATCGAGCGCCAGCAAGACGGCATTATTACGGATGCCGCAACCCGCCGAAATTTAGAGCTCACACAGAATCTCTCCGGCGGCGTTGAAAATACGCTGGCCGCTATTTTGGATTGCACCGTCACGCCGATGGGCAGTCGCATGCTCAAACGCTGGGTGCATATGCCGAGCCGCGATCACAAAGCGCTTAATCATCGTCAACAGGCCATCGAAGCCCTTCAGCCTCTGGTTGAAGACCTTCAACCGCTATTGCGTCAGGTCGGCGATCTTGAGCGAATTCTTGCCCGTTTAGCTCTGCGTACCGCTCGTCCACGTGACCTTGCCCGCATGCGCTATGCGTTCCAACAGCTACCTGAAATTCAGGCGCTCATCGGTGACCATGCCACGCCGCACATTGCCACGCTGGCGAAAAATGCCGGTCAGTTTGAAGAACTGAAAGAATTGTTGGAAAGAGCGGTCGTAGAAACCCCTCCCGTTCTGGTTCGCGACGGCGGAGTCATCGCGCCAGGCTACAACGCAGAGCTAGACGAATGGCGTGCGCTGGCCGACGGTGCTACCGACTACCTCGATCGTTTAGAAATTCGTGAACGCGAGAAGCTTGGTTTAGACACTTTGAAAGTCGGTTTCAACGGCGTGCATGGCTATTACATTCAGGTTAGCCGTGGCCAAAGCCATTTAGTGCCGATTCACTATGTCCGTCGCCAGACCTTAAAAAACGCAGAACGCTATATCATCCCTGAGTTAAAAGAGTATGAAGACAAAGTTCTGACCTCAAAAGGCAAAGCATTGGCGCTAGAAAAGCGTCTCTATGAAGAACTGTTCGACATGCTGTTACCTCATTTGGCCGATCTACAGCAAAGCGCTACCGCGCTGGCCGAACTAGATGTGCTGAGCAATCTGGCCGAGCGCGCTGAAACGCTAAACTATGTCCGCCCAGAGCTCAGCGATAAGCCCGGTATTAAAATCGTTGGCGGACGCCATCCTGTAGTTGAGCAAGTGCTCAAAGAGCCTTTCATTGCAAACCCATTGTCACTTTCACCACAGCGCCGCATGCTCGTGATCACCGGTCCTAACATGGGCGGGAAAAGCACCTATATGCGCCAAGCTGCGCTCATTGTGCTTATGGCGCACATTGGCAGCTTTGTGCCTGCTGAGAAAGCCGTGATCGGGCCTGTCGACCGCATATTCACCCGCGTGGGTGCCGCCGATGATTTAGCCTCAGGCCGTTCAACCTTCATGGTTGAGATGACCGAAACCGCCAATATCTTGCATAACGCCACGGAAAACAGTTTGGTGCTGATGGATGAAATTGGTCGCGGGACATCAACCTATGACGGCTTATCGCTGGCGTGGGCCTGTGCCGAAAATCTGGCCAGCCGCATCAAAGCCATGACGTTATTCGCCACGCATTACTTCGAATTAACCACGTTGCCAGAAAAACTGGAAGGCGTATACAACGTCCATCTCGATGCTCTAGAGCATGGTGACACCATTGCCTTTATGCACAGCGTACAAGATGGCGCGGCCAGCAAAAGCTATGGCCTTGCGGTTGCTGCGCTGGCGGGTGTTCCTCGCGATGTCATCAAGCGTGCAAGACAAAAACTCAAAGAGCTGGAAACTTTATCGGCGCAAACCGGCAATAGCCAAATTGATGGATCACAGCTTCAGCTTCTGGCTGAGCCTGAAGCATCACCGGCCGTGGAAGCGCTGGAAACGCTCGATCCCGATACGCTAACGCCGCGTCAGGCATTGGATTGGCTCTATCGCCTAAAAGGCATGGTTTAAACTCTAAACTTGCAGCATAAAAAAAGGTGAAGCCGCAAAGCTTCACCTTTTTATTTTATGCGTTGTCGAAAGTCTTATTCGCGGAATAAAGCCTCAATGCTCAATCCCTGTCCTTGCAGGATTTCACGCAGACGGCGCAAGCCTTCAACTTGGATTTGACGCACACGCTCACGGGTTAAACCGATTTCGCGCCCAACATCTTCCAAGGTAGCAGCTTCATAACCCAGCAGACCAAAACGACGTGCCAAAACTTCACGTTGTTTCGCGTTAAGCTCAAATAACCACTTAACAATACTCTGCTTCATGTCATCGCTTTGCGTGGTATCTTCCGGGCCACTTTCATTCTCATCGGTGAGAATATCCAGTAAGGCCTTCTCTGAATCGCCCCCCAGCGGAGTATCCACTGAAGTAATACGCTCGTTTAAGCGCAGCATACGGCTAACGTCTGTGACCGGACGATCTAACTGCTCAGCAATCTCTTCCGCGCTCGGTTCATGATCCAGTTTGTGTGAAAGTTCACGTGCGGTTCGCAGATAAACGTTCAACTCTTTGACAATATGAATCGGCAAACGGATTGTACGCGTCTGATTCATGATAGCCCGCTCAATCGTTTGGCGGATCCACCATGTTGCATAGGTAGAGAAACGGAAGCCACGTTCTGGATCGAACTTCTCGACGGCACGGATTAAACCTAAATTGCCTTCTTCGATCAGATCTAACAGCGCAAGGCCGCGATTGCTATAGCGACGGGCGATTTTAACCACCAGACGCAGGTTACTTTCGATCATTCTACGACGAGACGCTTCATCTCCACGTAACGCTCGTCGTGCAAAAAAGACTTCTTCTTCTGCGGTTAGCAGCGGAGAGTAACCGATTTCGCCCAAGTAAAGCTGAGTTGCATCAAGTACACGTTGTGAAACGGCTTGTGCCATCAGTTCATCGGATGAATCAACCTCGGAGGGTTCTTCAACGAGTACCTTCTCGTCAAACGCTTCTTCCCCGTTCTCATCGAAGTCTACTTCTTCATTTGACTCGTTAACTTTCAGCGTATTCTGGCTCATAGCTGTACCCTACCCGTGATATTGCGGGCAGAATACAGCGATTCTGCCCCGACTATCGCTGCGGCAAGTAGCGCAGCGGGTTTACGGATTTCCCCTTGTAACGAATTTCAAAGTGCAATCTTACTGAGCTGGTTCCGGTGCTCCCCATGGTTGCAATTTTTTGACCCGCCTTAACCTCTTGTTGTTCCCGGACCAGCATCGTGTCGTTATGGGCATAGGCGCTCAGGTAGTCATCATTGTGTTTAATGATGATCAGATTTCCGTAACCACGCAGCGCGTTGCCGGCGTATACCACACGACCATCAGCCGTGGCGACCACCGACTGGCCGCGTGAACCCGCAATATCGACGCCTTTATTTCCACCTTCGGCAGAAGAGAAGTTATCGATAATTTTACCGTCAGTAGGCCAGCGCCAGGTTCCAACTGGAGCACTGCTGCTTACGCTACTGGCTGACGAGCTCGGAACTGTAGCTGCAGCAGTCGTTGTCGCCGCTGTAGCTGTAGATGCAGGCAACATTTTGCCAACATTCTGTTTACCCGAATTATCAGAATACGCTGTGGTTGATTGAGAATCAACACCTGTGCTCTTAATTTGACCACTTGATGGTTGCGTTGGAACTCCGCTGGTTCCATCGTTAGCAGCAAGCATGCCGCCGCTGTTGCTGTTGGCGTCTAATTTGATTGTTTGCCCAACATTGAGGCTGTACGGCGCAGGAATGTTGTTTTTCTCTGCAAGATCGCGGAAGTCATTTCCAGAGATCCACGCGATATAAAAGAGCGTATCGCCGCGTTTTACGGTATAAGTGCCGCCGCTATAGCTTCCCTTCGGAATATTCTGATAGCTACGATTGTATACAATGCGACCGCCGTCACCGGTTTGGGCCGTACTGGTATTTCCGCCATTTGACAGCATACGGCCGTTGCCATTGCCGCCACCATTTACCGAGCTTATCGGCGCAGAACTATTATCTGACGAACAACCAGCCAACCATAAAGTAATCAAAGTACACGCCGCTACCCGGCGCCACTTCATCATCGGGCTTCCCATGCTCATGCTTCCCCCATGACAGCAAAATCAGCGATATCCAACATATTCAGTCTCTTATCCGTCTAAATTACCGATAGCCACAGCTTCAAGTAACCAGAACTTTACGCGCTCTGAACCAGCTTGCCCAACCATTGGGCTAGCGAAGAAATACCAAACAAGACAAAAAATCAGGCAAGGTCACGATCAAAAGCCTCGCCCGCTGCATTTAATTTCCAACTATATACTGCAATAAGTAATGAATTGGACACTAAAAACAGAGTGCGGGTCAAATGCGAATCAATAAGAAAAATCGCTATGTAGATTTAACATAGCAGATATGTTCTCGGTTATTCGCCTTGATGCACAAAAACATAGCTGATGCCCGACGGTCAAAAAGGTATGGGGCATAGCTGAAAAATCAGGCTAACTCACCCTGAACGAGTGGCACAAATCTCACGGGTTCAATCGACTCAACGGAGAACTCATTTCCACGCCGTTGTACACAACGTAGCTGCTGAGTTTTATCAAATTCACCCACGGGTAAAACTAAGCGCCCGCCATCGGCTAACTGCGACAGCAATGCCTCAGGGATTTCAGGCGGCGCAGCGGTAACAATAATTGCGTCGAACGGGCCGCGTGATGCCCACCCTTGCCAACCGTCACCGTGACGCGTCGATACATTATGTAAATCCAGCTGCTTAAGGCGTCTTTTAGCCTGCCACTGAAGGCTTTTAATCCGCTCAACAGAAAATACGTGTTGTACCAGATGAGCCAGTACCGCGGTTTGGTAGCCAGAGCCAGTGCCAATTTCCAGCACCTTAGCCTCGGGCCCAACGCGTAACAGCTCCGTCATACGCGCAACCATATAGGGTTGAGAGATCGTTTGGCCTAAGCCTATCGGTAAGGCCGTATTGTCGTAGGCCTTGTGAGACATGGCCTCATCAATGAATTTTTCACGCGGAACTTCAGCCATGGCTTTCAGTACCCGCTCATCACCGATCCCTTGCTGCATCAACTGCTGCAATAAGGTCAGCACACGTCTATCTACCATTCCTCACCGACCTTAGTCTGTTCAAGCCACGAAGAAAGCAAATCCTGCGCGTGATACGCCGTTAAGTCCACCTGTAAAGGCGTAATAGATACGTAACCTTGCTCAACGGCAGCAAAATCAGTATCAGGTCCTGCATCATGTTTCGCGCCCGGAGGCCCAATCCAGTACAGATCGCGGCCGCGTGGATCATGCTGATGAATCACCTTATCAGCCGGATGTCTGCTACCACAGCGCGTCACTTTAATGCCTTTAATCTGTGACAAAGGCAAATCAGGGACGTTCACATTAAGAATGCGCCCCGTGCGTAAAGGGTGCGCCGCCAACGCCTTCAGCAGGCGACATGTCACCTGAGCCGCCGTGTCATAATGCTGAAAACCATCAAGTGAAACCGCCAGCGCAGGAAAACCTAAGTGTCGCCCTTCCATTGCTGCGGCCACGGTTCCCGAATAAATCACATCGTCGCCCAAATTAGGCCCGGCATTAATACCCGATACGACAATTTCTGGATGAGGCCGCATCAAGGCATTCACGCCCAGATAAACGCAGTCGGTTGGCGTACCGTCGATCACGCTGATATCACCGTTCGCCAATGTATCAATACGTAGCGGTGACTCAAGCGTTAATGAATTTGAAGAAGCGCTGCGATTACGATTAGGGGCAACGACCTGCACCTGAGCAAACTCACGCAGCGCTGCCGCCAACGTTTGCAGGCCCGGAGCCATCACGCCGTCATCGTTACTCAGCAAGATCCGCATTAGGGTTTTCCTGATTAAATAACTCACGCACGATGCTGGTAGCAAAGCTGCCTGCCGGAAGCGCAAACTCAACTTCGACCGTTGCATCGTCCCACCAAGACCAACTCATCTCCTGCGGTTTGACCAACATGGCACGACGTGCGGACTCTACGCGCTCACGCTTAACCAGCGCCAGCAGATCGCCGTACTCGGCAATCGCCTGTTGCTCAAACTCTGCGGCTAAATCACGCGTCCCCAGATCGTTATCGCCCGGCAATGCTGCCGTAATTTGTAACTCACCGCTGTCTGTTCGTTGCTGTAGGCTATCAAGCTCTTCGGCATTCGCCACAAACCAACTGCCACGGCCCGTTAACTGCATGGCATCGCCCAGCATCACCTGACGTTGCGAACCCTGCTCCAAACGCTTGTTAGCGATCTGATTGAACATCGCGCTGCGAGCAGCAGACAGATAAAAGCTACGCTTAGGTCGCTCTCTCACCTGAATTTCATTACGCGACCATTTTGCAGCCTGAACCAGATTGTTACCACCGCGGCCAAAGCGCTGAGCGCCAAAATAGTTTGGCGCGCCTTCCGATGCAATGGCCTGCAAACGCTGCTCGACATCGTCACGATCGGTAATATGTCGCAGCACCAAACGGAACGTATTGCCTTTCAGCGTGCCAATGCGCAACTTACGTAAATGGCGCGCACTGCGCACCACTTGGCAGCCTTCTAAGATGAACTGGCTCAAATCCGGTGATTCTTTACCCGGCAGATGTAGACAGAACCACTGCTCGGTAACGGCATGACGGTCTTTTAAGCCAGCATAGCTCACCGAGCGCTGAGGAATTTTGGCAAAGCGAGCCAAATTATCGGCAACAAACTGCGTGTTACAGCCTTCTTTACGAATGCGCACCAGCAGATGCTCACCTTCACCGTCGGGCTCAAACCCCAAATCTTCCGAAACAAAGAAGTCTTCTGGGAACGCTTTTAAAACACCCGTTCCACGCGGGCGTCCATGCAAATAATGAAGTGCATCAAAATCCACGCGTTACTCCTTAATCAACAGTGCAACAGCTTCACAGGCAATGCCTTCACCGCGGCCGGTAAAGCCCAATTTCTCTGTGGTCGTCGCTTTAACGTTGACGTCATCCATATGGCACTCTAAATCTTCTGCCAAATTCACGCGCATCTGCGGGATATGCGGCGCCATCTTTGGAGCCTGAGCAATAATCGTAATATCGAGATTGCCCAAACGGTATCCTTTCGCGCGAATACGGCGATACGCCTCACGCAGAAGCTCACGGCTATCTGCACCTTTAAACGCAGGATCGGTATCTGGGAAAAGTTTACCAATGTCGCCAAGCGCAGCGGCGCCAAGCAGCGCGTCAGTAGCCGCATGCAAAGCAACGTCGCCGTCTGAATGCGCCAGCAAACCAAATTCGTAAGGGATACGCACGCCGCCAATGATCAGAGGGCCTTCGCCACCAAATTTATGAACATCAAAACCGTGGCCAATTCTCATCAAGCATTCTCCTTTGGAGGCAGTGTGGTAGTGAAATAAAACATCGTAGAGTTATCGCAAATGCAAAAAGCCCACGTACCGAACGATTAAGTACGCTGGGATAAATAAAACTCAGCCAAAGCAAAATCCTCTGGCCTTGTTACTTTGATATTATCAGAACGGCCAGACACCAACAGCGGATGATAGCCACAATATTCCAACGCCGATGCCTCATCTGTCACGTTAGCGCCTTCATTAAGCGCACGTTCCAGACACATCATAAGCAATTCGCGGGGGAAAAACTGAGGGGTCAGCGCGTGCCATAGCGCCTCACGATCGACCGTATGCGCAATCGCGCAACCATCGCCTGCTTCTGCGCGCTTCATGGTGTCACGCACTGGCGCAGCCAGAATACCGCCAACTCTAGAGGTATGGCGTAACGCCAATAGCTGGCTGAGATCTTCTTGGTGTAAACATGGACGAGCAGCGTCATGTACCAACACCCATTCGGCATCCGTCGCCGCTTTCAAACCGGCAAAAACCGAATCTGCGCGCTGGGCGCCGCCAAAGACAACCTGAATACGAGGATCGTTTGCTAACGGCAGATCGTTAAAATAGCCATCGTCGGGGCTGATAGAAACAATCACCCGCGCAACCGCGGCATGACATAGCAACGCCGCGATCGAATGCTCAAGGATCGTTTTTCCCGCAATGGTCAAATACTGCTTAGGGAAGGCCGAACGCATTCGGCTGCCAACGCCTGCCGCTGGTACAACGGCAACAATGGGGAGGAGTGTAGACACGTCAGGATCACTCATACTTATCAGTTTGTTCTTATCAAGATTATTGTAATGAAGATCATGGATATGACGTTAGGCCCAATGACATAACTAAACTAACGGACATGATGAGTGAACGAAAAACGATGTTCGAGGCTAGTTTCGTGCCGTAGACGATGAGAACGAAGGCGTTGGAGAAGACTGAGTTGCTCCACCATTATGTTTTGCCTGTTCTGGAACCAGACGATAAAACGTTTCGCCAGGCTTTATCATACCAAGTTCGTTGCGTGCGCGTTCCTCAATGGCTTCTTGCCCGCCATTTAGATCGTCGATTTCTGCAAAGAGTTGATCGTTACGAGACTTCAGCTTGCCATTATTAGCCTGCTGACTCGCAACATCTTCTTTTACGCGCACATAATCATGGATACCATTCTTGCCGATCCACAATGAATATTGCAGCCAGCCCAACAGTATCAATAATAATAGCGTTAGTTTACCCATTCACGCCCCCTGAAAAACCGCACAATCATCCCACAACTTTTAGTGAGACTCCACACTCAAGGGAAAATTACTGCGTTATACAGATTTCTCTTTATCAGATCCGTATAAGAAGAACTCATCACCGTGAATAGTTTAGGATTATTCATAAGCAATAGTTGGAAAATAAAACAAAATAATTACAAGCCACCGCGAATTAAGCCACCCAGCCCACGCCTTTCCATAAAAGCAGCGGTGAGATGACGAACTTCAGTCGACATTTGATTTTCCAGCACTCGCTGAACTAAAAAGCGCGCATCCTCCAGTTCAATCGTTCGCAGCAGATATTTGATTCGCGGAACGCTGTGACCATTCATGCTGAGGTTTCGATAGCCCATACCGATCAATAACAGCGCACCCATAGGATCACCCGCCATTTCACCACATACGCTAATCGGTAAATTCAGACGATCACACTCATTAACCACTTGGTTGAGTACGCGCAGCATAGCCGGATGCAGACTGTCATAGAGCGATGCCACCCGCGTATTATTGCGATCAATGGCCAGCAAATATTGGGTTAAATCGTTGGTGCCCACGGAGATAAAATCTACGCGTTCAGCCAAAAACGGCAGCAAGAAAATCAGCGATGGGACTTCAAGCATGACGCCAATACGCGGCTTCGGCAGCGCATAGCCAATCATCTCTTCCACTTCGCGCCCTGCTCGCTCAATCAGGCGTTTCGCCTCATCCACTTCGCTCAGACTGGTGACCATCGGCAGCAAAATGTTTAAATTGCCGCTGGCCGCGTTAGCACGCAGCATCGCGCGGACCTGAACCAAGAAGATCTCAGGCTGATCGAGCGTGATCCTAATCCCACGCCATCCCAGGCTTGGATTCTCTTCGCTGATCGGCATATAGGGCAGCTGTTTATCCGCACCAATATCCAGCGTGCGCAGCGTTACGGGCTTATTGGGATTGATTTGCAGCATCCCTTGATATTGCGCAACCTGCTCTTCTTCCGATGGGAAACCGCTTTGCAGCATAAATGGTATTTCAGTGCGGTATAAGCCCACCCCATCAACACGGCTATCTTGGCGTTGCTCATGCTCCGCGCTCAAACCGGCGTTAAGCATAACCTGTACGCGTTCACCGCTTTTGAGCTGCGCGGGTTTTTCGGCGTCGTCTTCCGCCATTTTGCTGAGCGCGATCTCTTCACTCACCAAGCGCTGGTATTCATGTACCAACACCGGATCCGGCGCAACCAACACCTCACCGCGATAGCCGTCAACAATCAGTTGACGCTCATGCAATAACGCAGGCTGTATATCAGCCCCCATTACCGTTGGCACGCCCATGGCGCGTACCAGAATGGCAGCATGTGAGTTTGCCGCGCCGTCACGCACCACTACGCCAAGCATCCGCTCCTGTGGAACCTCAGCTAAAAGCGTCGCCGTAAGCTCATCAGCAACCAGAATAAAACGGTCTGGCCATTGATTAATACCGGTCGCGTTATCATCGAGATGGAAAAGCAAACGTTGCCCAAGCGCACGCAAATCGCTGGCGCGCTCACGCATATAAGGATCTTGCAAGCTGGCAAACTGTTCGGCGAAGCGCTCAATCACCTGTTTGACCGCCCATTCAGCCACGGATCCCGCATCGATCTCATTCATGAGCTCGCGTTTAAGCCGCGCGTCATTGATCAAATGCGAATAGAGATCGAAGATGGCCGCGCTGTCTTTCTGCGAGTTAGCCGTAAATCGTTTACTGAAGCGACGAAACTCTGCCGCCGCCTCTTCCAAGGCCTGCGTTAAACGCTCACGTTCACTGGCGCTGTCGAGTGTTGAAGCTTGATAGACATGTTCAAGCGAAGGCTGGCTGACATCCATCCAACCTTCACCCACGGCAATTCCGGGAGAGGCGGCGATCGCACGGATCCTGCTCTGCCGTAGCTTGCCAAATAAACCGTTAAGCTGAGTCTGAGAAAGGATCCCGGCCAACTGAGTCGCCAGCGTCACCAAAAATGACTCTTCGGTTTCATTAAATTGGCGGGATTCACGCTGCTGTACGGCCAGAACGCCGAGCAGCTGGCGGCGATAAATCATCGGCACGCCGAGAAAAGCGCGGTAGCGCTCCTCTTTTACCTTGGGGACATATTTAAAGCTGGGATGGCTTGGTGCGTCAGCCAAGTTAATCGGCTCGGCTAAACGCCCAACTAAACCAACGATACCTTCGTCAAAAGCGAGCGTAACCACACGTCCGCGTGGCTTTTTCAAACCACGCGTCGCCATCAGGTAATAGCATTGACGATCGTTATCAGCCAAATAGATCGAACAGACTTCCGTATCCATTGCCTGACACGTCTCATCAACCAGCACTTCCAATGCATCAGTCAAACTGGTGGCCGCAGCCACCTTCTCAACGATTTCCCGCAAACGCGTGAGCATGATTAAAGCCACTTAACCTCTTTTACGGCGATAAGCAGGAGATGATGGGCGCGTCGTTGGCGGCAACACTTCCTGTAATGGCATGACCACGGGCGAAAATTCTTTCATCACCCGACGATATACATCGCGTTTAAATGAGACAACCTGACGCACTGGATACCAAAAACTGACCCAGCGCCAGCCGTCAAATTCAGGCGTACTACTTCTTTGCATGTTGATTTCAGACTCATTGCACATCAGTTGCAATAAGAACCAACGCTGCTTTTGGCCGATACAAACCGGCTTTGTATCCCAACGCACCAAACGTTTAGGTAATTTATAGCGTAACCAGTTGCGGGTTGATGCAAGAATTTTAACGTCCTTTCGCCCCAGCCCCACTTCCTCAAACAGTTCGCGGTACATCGCCTGTTCGGCGGTTTCTCCCGGATTAATTCCCCCTTGAGGAAACTGCCAAGAGTTCTGACCAAAGCGACGGGCCCAAAGTACTTGCCCCTGCCGATTACAGATTACGATACCCACGTTCGGGCGGTAGCCATCATCATCGATCACTGGACTACCTCAATAGCAAATTCGCAAGATAGGGTGATTGTTTCACACTCCCCTGTGGTGGTAAACCACCGCATGAAATCGGGTAAAAAACGGATAACATTGGGATAACTCACAGATTCATCCATAGTTATAAACATTGTTCCCTCCACAACATCGTTTTTATTCACTTTTTCTGTGGATATATTTGTGTAGAACTTCAGGGGAAGTGATGTAAACCTTTGGATAGCTCAAAACAACTCGTTTTACATATCCTGACATTAATCTTATATATCAGTTAAATAGGTATAACCAATCATATCACTAATAAGCAAAAATGTGACCTATGCACGGTTTGGATCTTAGCTTGTTCAAAGATCGTCCAATGGCGATTTTATCCACAGCTTATTCGCCAAACTTGCACACTGAGGCGACAATTTCCCAAAAAACCCCCTACGTCAAGCCTGTAAATCAAACCAGTGATCGGTAAATAAATGGGTTATCCCAAAAATCTGTGGATAAATAGGTGTAAGATCCTGTTCATTGTCGGTGTCTAGTCTTGCACAACAAATTTTTTAAAATGCCGTACAAAAGAAAATTTCGATAATTTCTTTTATGAATCATGGTATTATTTCCGGCTCGGTGCAAATAACTCGGCACCAAATTTTACTCACAGCGAGCAGTTCATTTTTTAACCACTTCGTGAGTTCTATTAAAATTAGTGAAATTTCAACGATGACAACACCTCAACTCCCCACCACCACGCCTGAAAATGTGCAGCAACTGTTAAATCGCGCCCAGTCGCTGGCCGGTTATACATTAGGTGAACTCGCGGCTAGAGCGAACATCGCTATTCCACGCGATTTGAAGCGGGATAAGGGTTGGGTTGGCATGCTGTTAGAGTTATATCTCGGTGCCAGCGCGGGTAGTAAGCCTGAGCAAGACTTTCCCGAGAGAGGCGTTGAACTCAAGACCATCCCCATCGACAGCCGTGGAAAACCATTAGAAACCACCTTCGTTTGCGTAGCGCCCCTAACGGGAAACAGCGGCGTAACGTGGGAATCAAGCCATGTGCGTCACAAACTACAGCGCGTTCTGTGGATCCCCGTTGAAGGCGAACGGCAAATTCCACTGGAACAGCGTCGAGTGGGTAGCCCGTTATTGTGGACACCCAACGAAGAGGAAAACGAGCAGCTCAAACGCGATTGGGAAGAATTGATGGATATGATCGTGCTGGGTAAAGTGGAGCGCATTACCGCCCGCCACGGCGAAGTGTTACAAATCAGACCTAAAGCGGCCAACAGCCGTGCGTTGACCGAAGCCACAGGTGAACATGGGGAACCCATACTCACGCTCCCACGCGGTTTTTACCTCAAGAAAAACTTCACCGCAGCCCTGCTCGCACGCCACTTTCTGCTATAGCGCCAAGCTCTCCTGAGCATTTCACGACGTTCATAGGATCCCTCAACGGTCAAGAAAGCGTATAATCTTCGTTTATCGTTTATTTAGGTAGTACTGAGTCATGTTTGAATGGATTGTGGATCCCAATGCCTGGTTAGCGCTCGGCACGCTGACTATTCTAGAAATCGTCCTTGGCATTGATAACATTATTTTCTTATCTCTGGTTGTCGCCAAACTTCCTAAAGCACAGCAAAACAAAGCCCGCCGCATCGGCCTGCTGGCGGCCATGGGGATGCGTTTATGCTTGTTAGCTTCCATTGCGTGGGTTGTTCGCTTAACGCACCCACTCTTTAGCGCATTTGGTCATGCCGTCTCTACTCGCGACCTCATTTTGCTATTAGGTGGTTTGTTCCTGATTTATAAAGCGATAAAAGAGATCCACGAAACCATTGAGGGCGGTGGTGAAGACATCACTACCAACGTCCATTCGTTTTTAGGTGCCATCGTACAAATCATGCTGCTGGATATTATCTTCAGCTTGGATTCGGTGATTACCGCCGTCGGTCTGTCCGATCATCTGTTTATTATGATGGCGGCCGTGGTGATTGCCGTAGGCGTGATGATGTTTGCTGCTCGCCCAATCGGCGAATTTGTTGCCCGCCATCCATCGGTAAAAATGCTGGCGCTATCCTTCCTGATACTGGTTGGCTTTACCCTAATTCTTGAAAGCTTCGGCATACATGTACCCAAAGGCTACATCTACTTTGCGATGTTCTTCTCAATGACGGTTGAAGCGCTGAATTTACTGCGTAGCAAAAAAGAAAAAAGCAGCGACTAACATCAGATTAGTCATACAGAAATAAAAAGGAGAACTCTGGTTCTCCTTTTTTATTAGCCTAATCGGTCACAGTCTTTCTTATCCATCACAAAGATATGTTCGAGCTGGTCAACATGATATACGTACATGATTTTCATATTGTAATGGCGAATCCCTTTCTCTTTGCAATGTGCAATAAAGTCATCCTTAGCATGTTTGGCTAAAGTGCTTTCAATCGGCTCATCCGATGGCGGAATAACACGAAAAACAAACACCAGCGTTTTCCCTTCTAGCCTAACCCGACGCAGTTTAAACATACTGTCCGAACTATCAGCTTGCGGAGCCGTATCCACATAGCGTTTCAGCATTTCGCGACGATATTCAATCCATTGCAGTGGATCTTCTTTTTTCTTTTCAATCCAGCGAAACGCATATCCGCTGCTCAGTAAAGCCGCCAGTAAGGCAATCAAACACAATAATCCAACCGGCTTGCACCTGCGCTGCGCCAACCACAGTGGCCGCTCGATGCCACGATAAAACTGAGTATTCGCTACGACACCGAATAAAAAGAATAGCGAAAACAATGTCGATATAACGAGGTTAAACGTTGTGCCATCAATAAATAAATACAACAGCATGGCGTGAAAAGCAGCGAATAATATCCAACTGCATACCGTTGGATATTTAAACATGCCGAGGAGTAAAAGAAGTGTTGCTGGGCCATAAACCAGACAAGCGATGCGATAGGCGTTTTCATGCATGCTTTCCGGATACACCAATACCGTTAGTAAGGTAATAAATACAACACTTGCTGCAGCCATTATCCCGCAAAGTCGATAGAAACGGAGATGTTCTCCAACTTCACTTTCAATAAGGGATTGCTTATCTGCTGGACTATTTTCTTTCATAAGATAACGCGCGACACATACTGCCTATGAAAATACTTATAGCCAAAACATAACATGCAATAAGGTATTACCGCAGAGTTACTTTATCTAAACACTATCTATTTTTTAGGAGGTGCGCCAAGAAACGCCCACCTCCTCACCGTTAAATAGAGATGAACTTCCATCCAATCTCCGGTACTTATCTTTATATAATAAGGATATACCCAAAATAATTCGAGTTGCATCGAGGCGGCAAGTAAGTGATTCGGGTGAGTGAGCACAGCCAACAAAGATACAGCTTGAACTATGATGGATATAAACAGCTACTTAATTCCCATCGCATTACGCATGGTAAAGAACAGATCGGTTTGATCGGTCAAGCCAACCACGTTACCCGCATGTGGCCCATAGGCCGCGACACGAAGCTGAGTTCCGGTGTGTTCCTGCGAATCACCCTCAGAATTGCCGTAGCTAATAGCCATCACCGCGCCATCTTTAGTCGTTAACGCCTGAGTCAGCCCCGGCGCTTTACTGTCAGGTGCAATAATCTGGCTTGAATGGGCATGGTCGGCGGTTACTATCACCAAGGTATTGCCATCTTTACGCGCAAATTCTAATGCTTTTTGTACCGCTTCATCTAAATCAACGGTTTCACCAAATTGCCCACAAGGGTTGGCGGCATGATCTTGTTTGTCGATCGACGCACCTTCTACCTGCAAGAAGAAACCTTTTGGATTCTTATCTAACAACGAAATCGCTTTTTCAGTCATCTGCGCCAACGTCGGCGTAGAAGCACTACGTTCAGGATTAACGCTACAGGTTACCGGCGCACCATCCAGATTCCCATGATAGGTCGCTTTTGGCCCCTGCCAGCGTACCGGCATATTGCCTTCAGAAAAGAGCCCGAGAACCGGCGTTTTCTGGTCTGCAATACTCAGCTTGTTCAGCGCATCCAGATTCGTAACTACCTGATAACCCAGTCCTTCGGCCTGCTGCATCAATGTTTTGTCTTTCCAATCGCCTGAATTTGCCGTTTCAGAGAACGTTTTAGCCCCACCGCCCAGCGTTACGTCGGCACGGGTTTTTAGAAGCTGCTCGGTAATAGAGCCTTCACCGCCATTTTCCAACGCATTCCCTGGGCACAGTTCTAGCGTTTTGCTTGGGCCATAGCATTTCCGTGAGGTTACATGAGATGCCTGTGCCGCAGGCGTAGCGTCCTGCAATTCTGCCGTTGAGACATTACCCGTGGCTTTTCCCGCCGCTTTCGCAATCTCTAATAAGGTGCGATGAGACTTACCGTTCACATCTACACCCAGAGCACCGTTGTAGGTTTTCACGCCGGTGCTCCACGCGGTCGCAGAAGCCGCCGAGTCTGTGACATAGTCAGGTTTATGGCTCTTCTTATCCAAAGAGTAATGCGTGTATTGCCCCGTCAGCGGCAAGGCATCGATCCCTTTAAATTGGCCGCCAGCGCCTTCGGCATAGTTACGCGCAGAGGTAATTTCAGAATCCCCCATGCCGTCACCAATCAACAAAATGACATTTTTGGCCGTTTTATTACTTAAAGAAGCAATGAGTGCGGTCGTTTGATCCTGCGTCATGCGTCGTGCACCGCCAAACTGAGTGATATCGCCTTGGGCTGCTCGCGCCGTTAAATCAGCGACAGCCGGATTAGCGGCCTGCACCGGTGGCATCAACATCATTAGGCTTAACATAGACAACGAAAAAATTTTATTAGAGGCCACTTCACTATCTCCTTGTAAATAAATACTCTGCATATACGCGTCACGCTTCAAGATGCAGGCAGTATAAGAAGGCTCAGTGAAGGTTTTGTGACGGAGTTGTTCTAGAAATATGACAGTGTGGCGTAACCTTGAAATATTGGAGTAGATATATATCCAAAATAATTGGAGTTGCTTCAAGTATGAAGGGTATAGGCCCATATAATCTTGCTAAAGTGGTAGCAGAAATAAAATGAGGATGACGTTCCATCCTCTAAGAACACGTTCCATACATGAAGGATGCTCAGCTATGCAATATCACCGCATTCCACACAGCTCGCTGGAAGTTAGCGAACTGGGTTTAGGAACCATGACGTTCGGGGAACAAAACAGCGAAGCTGATGCCCACGCACAACTCGATCTGGCGATTGCCAGCGGAATTAACCTGATTGATACCGCAGAAATGTATCCGGTGCCGCCTCGCCCAGAAACTCAGGGTCTGACCGAGTCCTATATTGGCAGTTGGCTAGCCAAACGCGGCAACCGTGAGAAAATTGTGCTGGCGACGAAAATCACCGGCCCCGTGCGCAACAACGACAGTGGTATCCGCCCTGAACAAGCTCTCGATCGTAAAAACATTCGCGCCGCGCTGGATGCCAGCTTAAAGCGACTCAATACCGACTATGTCGATCTTTACCAGCTGCATTGGCCACAACGACCAACCAACTGTTTTGGTCAGCTTGGCTACCGCTATACCGAACAGAAGCCGGCGGTCACGATCTTAGAAACCCTAGAAGCACTTTCTGAACAAGTTCGTGCGGGTAAAATTCGCTACATCGGGGTTTCTAACGAAACACCTTGGGGCGTTATGCGTTACCTACAGCTGGCGGAAAAACACGATCTGCCGCGTATCGTTTCCATCCAAAATCCCTACAGTTTGCTCAACCGCAGCTTCGAAGTGGGATTAGCTGAAATCAGTCAATATGAAGGCGTTGAGCTGCTGGCCTATTCTTGCTTAGGCTTCGGCACCTTAAGCGGCAAATACCTTAACGGAGCGAAACCCGCCACGGCGCGTAATACGCTGTTTAGCCGTTTCACTCGCTACACCAGCAAGCAAACCGAAGGTGCCGTTGCTGAATACGTCGCACTGGCGAAAAAACATGACTTAGATCCTGCGCAGATGGCATTGGCGTTTGTACGTCAGCAGCCATTTGTATCCAGCACTTTGCTGGGCGCAACCACGCTGGAACAGTTGAAGAGTAATATTGAAAGCAGAAATTTGGTGCTAAACGAAGATGTGTTGAAGGCTATTGATGAAATTCATAGCCGGTTTACTTATCCGGCGCCGTAAGCGCTAAAGTGGCCCTCCCTTTAGAGGGAGGGCACTTAACATCATTTAAATTTTGCGTTTTCTACGCACCACGTCCCATCCCCAGACGCCCGCGATTGCCAAGGCAAAGACTACGCCGAAACCCACGCCGATACCCACCACAGGGACACCGATTTTCACCACCAGCGAATACAATCCCAGCATCAGCAGCATGGCGGTGTTTTCGCCCAGATTCTGTACCGCGATGGCATTACCCGCGCCCACGCTGTGCCTTCCACGTTCTTGCAGCAACGCATTTAGCGGCACCACAAAGAAGCCGCCGCAAATACCCACCAGCACTAACAGCGCATAGGAAACCGATGGGCTGCTTTGCATTGCAAACCACGCCACCACAACGCCAATCAAAACGCCCGCTGGCAGACAGCGTTTCACCGTAGTGAGCGTCACAAGTTTCGCCGCCGCCGCCGCACCAATCACAATCCCGACCGCCACCATCGCGTTCAGCAAAGTTGGCGTGGTGTTATCCGTGATATTCAGCACTACCGGCACCCACAGCACGAGCAGAAAACGCAGCGTAACGCCTGCTCCCCAGAATAAGCTGGTACCAATCAGCGAGAAACGTGCTTCCTGATTATTCCACAGCACTCGACACGCATTGCCGAAGATCGACACCATACGGGCAGGGTTCCATGACTGCGCAGGATGCGCCGCATTGAGCTTCGGTATGAACCAGTTAGCCGCCACCGCTGCGCCATAAACCAATACGCACAGCGCCAATGCAGCGATCACGTTGAGATCCGCCATCATGCCGCCCGCCACCGACCCAATAAGGATCGCCGCGATCGTGGAGGCCTCCATCAATCCGTTGGCTTTCACCAACTGATCGCCGCTGGTGATCTCGCCGAGAATACCGTATTTAGCCGGAGAGTAGGCCGCTGCGCCAATGCCCACGAGGGTATATCCCAAGAACGGATTAAAGCCAAAACAGATAACCAGCGCGCCCAACAGCTTCAGCGCATTGGCGACCATCATGACTCGGCCTTTGGAGAAGCTGTCGGCAAACTGCCCCACGAACGGGGCAAGAATGATATAAGTCGCCACAAACGCCATCTGTAAAACAGGCTGACTCCAATCGGGATAAAGCTGTTGTTTGATTACCGCAAGCGTGGCAAACAACAGCGCATTATCACCAAACGCAGAGAAAAACTGCGCCAGAATCACCGCCTTCATGCTGCGGTTTAACAGCGGCGCTATCGGACTTACTGCATCACTCATGCTGTTTCTCCGGTGACTGTCTCTTTGTTTTCGGCCATTTCGCGTAGGGTAACAAAATCAATTTTTCCGCTCCCTAATACCGGCAATGGTTTAAGGAAACGAATATCGCGTGGCACGGCAAGCTCTGGCACACCGCTTTCACGCGCCTGTTTTAACAAGCGATCACGGCTTAATTCAGCATCGGTCGTAAACAACACCAACGCTTCGCCTTTGCTGCTGTCACTACGCGACGACGCTGCATGTTCATGATCGGGAGACACTTTTAAGGCCAGCTGCTCCACGCTTTCCAGCGATACCATTTCGCCCGCTAACTTCGCAAAACGCTTAACGCGCCCGCGGATAACGCAATAGCCTCTATCGTCTAACGTGACCACATCACCGGTGTCATACCAGCCCGCTTCCATCACGCCGTCAGCATTTTCCGCCTGCGGAACTTCCAGCACGCCAGGATTCTCAACCCGCAGATAGCCTTTCATGATATTTGGCCCGCGTAGCTGTAAACGCCCGCCTTGCTCTATGCCAGTAATCTTCATTAAGCGGGCTTCCATCGATGGCAAAATTCGTCCAACGCTACCGACCTTCGTCGACATCGGTACGTTAATCGCCACCACCGGCGCACATTCGGTCACGCCATAGCCTTCCAAAATACGAATGCCAAATTTGTCCTGCCAAACCTGCGCCGTATGTGGCGATAGCTTTTCAGCGCCAGCCACCACGTAACGCAAGCGAGCAAAATCATAAGGATGAGCAAAACGTGCGTAGTTCCCCAAGAACGTCGAAGTGCCAAACAGCACGGTACAGTTACGATCGTAGACCAGTTCCGGCACTACGCGATAATGCAGAGGACTTGGATAGAGGAAAACACGGCTGCCGGTCATCAACGGCGTGAACAAGCCAACGGTCAAACCAAAGGCATGGAACAGCGGTAAGGCCGACATAAAACGGTCCGCGGGCGTGAAGTCAGCCACGGTACGAATTTGCTCAACGTTCGCCATCAGGCTAGCGTGAGAATGCACCACGCCTTTCGGATAACCTTCAGAGCCTGAGGTAAACAGGATCAGCGCGGCATCATCCGGCTTTTGGGGAAGCATCGCGCGTTCAGGTCGCAGCAGATGTTTGATAATCCAAATTTTATCATCGCGCGTTACGGTATCTTTTAGATCTTCCAGATAGACCCAGTTAGCCTCGGTCACCTGCTCGGGCAAATGCGTCAGCTTGCCTTTTTCTAAGAACTGGCGCGACGTCACGATGGTTTTGATGTTGGCAGCCAACATGGCATTCTTCACGCCGTTAACGCCCGCGGTGTAGTTCAACAATGCGGGGACGCGGTTACGCATGGTGGCCCCAATAATGGCGGCGGCGGTAATCGTTGCGTTCGGCAGCAACATACCAACGTGCTCACCTTCCGTGGTGAATCGCTCGAGAATACGGCTTACCCCTAACGATTTTTTTAATAGAGTACGGTAGCTATCTTCTTTAAAAGAGATGTCTTCAATAATCGGTTTGGAAGCGCCGTAGCGCGTCATTGCCGCCAGCAGCCCCTGATATAAAGTATGCTGCGGCTGAGAATCCATCCGCGCCTTCATCATGATGTCATGCAGACGCTCACCGGCTAACAAACGACGGTCACGCGCACGCGGTGCTTCGGGCATCGCCAAATGCGTTGGCGGCAAAATATGAATACTGATCTGAGGGAACCAGCGGATTTTGAACAGTCCACGTAGGCGACCAAACGGCGTAAACTCCGCGCCTTCAATTCGAACGGGAATTATTGCCGCACCTGAACGCGCCGCCACAAACGCGGCACCATCATAAATCTTCATCATCGAGCCGGTCACGGTGATACGCCCTTCAGGGAAAATCACCACCGGACGTCCCTGCTCAACCAGACGGATCAGATGTTTAATCGCCATCGGCTTAGTGGGATCGAGCGCCACAATATCCACATACTTGCTGATAAAACGCATATAGCGGCTATCGGCAATCGAGCTATAAACGGCAAAAACCGGCCTAATGGGCAAATAAAGCGCCATTAACACGCCGTCTAAAAATGAGACATGGTTAGGCGTTATGAGCAATCTCTCATGCTTGAAAGAGTGCTCAAGACCGGTAATTTTTATGCGGAATATTAAGCGGAACAAAGCGCGGAAAAAACGGAAAATCATGACATCTCCCTATGTTCAAAGGTTATACGCAATAAGTATCACGTATATTTTCGTTGAGCATACTAAAGCCCTGATATTTTTTCAGGAAACAGATAAGAAATAATCATATTTTAAGAGTATGTAACGCACGATAAGAAGTTACGGCAGGGTTGAGGCAAAAAAAAACCTACGCATCTGCGTAGGTCGGTGTAATTTATTGGCTCAGTAGCAAATGCACTGAAAAACCCACCAATCAATACCTCTGGGACGGCTAATGTAGAAGACATTCGGCTGCATCACTATGCATTTATCGCAAGATAACCATTCAAAATGCAACGATATGTAAAATACCTTTCAAACCCGAAACACCTCAGGACAATGCGGGAAAAACCGTGGGGGAAATATGCAAGACAGCCAACACAGCAGCAGCTTCAAATACGCCAAACTTCCCCAAAGTATTTGGAGTTGCGGCAAGGCGGCAAGAGAGTGAAGCCCGATGAGCTTACATAAGTAAGTGATTACTCGGCCATCCATGGGCCTCGCCCCTTAGGGGTCGCAGTAAACTGCGCTTAAATCTGCTCCAGGCAGATTTATCAGGTGAACGAACGCGGCCAACACAGCAGCAGCTTCAAAGACGAAGGGGAAGCAAAAAAAAACCTACGCATCCGCGTAGGTCGGTGTAAACATTGGCTTCAGTCACAAATGTACTGAAATCGCACCAATCAATACCTCTGGGATATTTAGGTTAAAACGTCGTTCCATTCGCTGCCAGCTGTGAATCGCAACATTCGTGGGCAAAATGTAACTAGCGGTGTTATTTCTGTCGTTCTGAGACATATCCCTGAAAACCGATATCGCACGGGACTTGCGGCGACGGGGGTTTTCCGCAACACTGGCGTGTAACCGCTTCCCCTCACTGTATTTTTGGACAATCCCATGGCTACCATAAAGGATGTTGCCAAACTCGCGGGTGTTTCCGTAGCCACGGTTTCTCGCGTTATCAATAATTCACCTAAAGCCAGCGACAGCTCACGCAATGCCGTGATGTCTGCCATGGAACAGTTGCAATATCATCCCAATGCCAATGCCCGCGCGCTGGCTCAGCAATCAACTGAAACAATCGGTTTGATTGTGTCTGACGTTTCGGACCCCTTTTTTGGCGCGATGGTCAAAGCGGTTGAACAGGTCGCCTATGCCACCGGTAACTTTTTATTAATTGGTAACGGTTACCACAACGCCGATAAAGAACGTCAGGCGATTGAGCAATTAATCCGGCATCGCTGTGCGGCGCTGGTGGTTCACGCCAAGATGATCCCAGACGAAGAGCTGGCGCATCTCATGAAGCAAATTCCGGGAATGGTATTGATTAACCGCACTTTACAGGGATTCGAAACGCGCTGTGTGGCACTGGATGACCGCTACGGTGCTTGGCTCGCTACGCGCCACTTGATCCAGCAAGGGCACAAAAACATCGCCTGTATCTGCTCAAACCACCCCATCTCCGATGCGCACGATCGTCTGCAAGGATATTTAGACGCGTTGCACGAACACCATATTCCGGTTGACGACAGGCTGATTGCCTATGGTTCACCGGATGAAATCGGTGGCGAACAAGCGATGACTGAGCTGCTTGGCCACGGCAAGGCAGTGACCGCCGTGACCTGCTATAACGATCCCATGGCGGCTGGCGCGCTATCTGTGCTGAGCGATAACAGCATTGATGTTCCGGGACAAATTTCGCTAATAGGCTTTGATGACGTGCTGATATCACGCTATCTACGCCCACGTTTAACCACGATCCGTTATCCCGTAGTCGCCATGGCGACGCAGGCAGCAGAACTGGCGCTGGCATTATCAACATCATCCCCGCTGCCAGAAACCACGAATATGTTTAGCCCAACGTTAGTATGTCGTCACTCGGTCTCTACACCGCGTTCGGTATGATAGACTCAAGGTTTTGCGGATAATGCAGAGAACGTATTCATGATAACCATGCTAGATGTATCGCGACAGGCTGGCGTCTCGAAGGCCACTGTTTCCCGAGTATTAAATAATACCGGTCAGGTTAAAGAGAGCACGCGTGTTGCGGTATTTAAAGCGGTCGAAGAGTTGGGCTATCGGCCCAATTTACTGGCGCAAGCATTGGCGAATCAGACCTCCAATACGATTGGTTTAGTCATCTCTAACTTTGATGGCCCCTATTTTGGCCGATTGCTGCGCCAAGCTGCCCAGCTTATTGAAGCCAGCGGTAAACACATGATTGTTACCGATGGCCATGATACGCCTGAAGGCGAACTCGAAGCCGTTCGGCTGCTGATTGATCGCCGCTGCGATGCCATCATTCTCTATACGCGTTTTATGGAAGAACCTGCGCTCATGCAGCTAATCAGTCAGCACCCCGCGCTGATGGTGATTAACCGCGATCTACCTCAGGCTCGCGAGCGTTGTGTGGTCTTCGAACAACAGCAAGCAGCCAGCGAAGTGGTTAACTATCTCATTGCTCACGGCCATCAAGATATCGCCTGTATCACGGCACCTATCAATACCCCAACAGGGCAGTCGCGCTTAGCGGGTTATCGCGAAGCTTTAGAGCAGAATAACATTGCCTATCGCGACGATTTCATTGCCTTTAGCGATAGCAGCATCGCAGGCGGATACCACGCCTGCCGCGAGCTTATCGAAAAGAACCCATCCTTTACCGCCCTTTTCGCCTGTAATGATGATATGGCCATCGGTGCTCTGCGCGCACTCCATCAGGCGGGAAAACGCGTTCCTGATGATGTTTCTCTGTTTGGGTTTGATGACGAACCTAGCGCGGAATATTTACAGCCATCGCTTTCTACGGTGTATTTACCTATCGATAAAATGATTTCCACCGCGATTGAGCAAGCGCTGCGCTTGAGCAATGGCGAAATCGTTGAGCCGGTAGAACCGTTTGTGGGAGAGTTGAAGGTGAGAGAGTCGGTCATTAACCGCAAATAATGAGTCCCCCCTCCCAACCTCCTCCTTCGCAGGGGGAGGGGCCGATCGAGATTCTTACAAACATACCGAACAGTTCCCTCCCCTACCAAGGGGAGGGTTAGGGTGGGGTCATTACCCAAATATACCGAATCGATAGCAGAGTAAGCCCTTCGACACTAATGTCGAACCCTCCTCCAAGTGTCGACAGCGACACACTTCCGACACACAAAAATCGCAAAAAAACTCTTCACATCAATTTGAAAAATAACGATTAAATAAGAAATAAAACCTACTGGCACGTTTTGTGCTTAACAAGGAGGAATTTTACTTTTTGTAGTCTGAACCAGAGGACTGAACATGAACCGCTTTGTTATTGCGGATCCCCGATTATGTATCGGGTGCAACACCTGTATGGCCGCGTGCTCTGAAGAGCATAAGACTTATGGCCTGCAGACTGAGCCGCGTCTGGTGGTGGTTAAAGACAATCACGATTCTGTGCCTGTCATGTGCCATCACTGTGAAGACGCGCCATGCGCACAGGTTTGCCCGGTCAATGCGATTACCCATACCGACGACGCCATTCAGCTAAATGAAAGCCTGTGCGTGAGCTGCAAGCTGTGCGGTATTGCCTGCCCATTCGGTGCTATCACCATGAACGGCAGCAAGCCTTTGCACATTCCAGCCAACAGCAATACGCCAAAAGCCTTGCCTGCACCGCCAAACAAGCGCGGCATCAGCCCATTCTTAGATTGGTATCCCGGTATTCGTAGCATCGCAGTGAAATGCGATTTATGTCAGTTCAGCGAACAAGGGCCAGCCTGCGTTCGTGCCTGCCCTACTCACGCCATCATGCTAGTTGATGATAACCAACTGTCTCAGGCGAGCGCGGCCAAACGCCAAAACGCGATGGACGCAATGGATGCCGATTTGATGATGTTTAGCTCATTCTCAGAGGGGTCCGACGCACAATGAATACCGTTGAATTATTGAGCTTCACGCTCAGCATCTATCTCATTTCAGCCATTCTGGCGTTGCTACTAGGTGCAACAGGTTCAGGCTGGATTGGCGCTCGCGTTGCAGCGCTAGGTGCATTAGTTGCGGGCGTTGCAGGAACCTGGAGTGCTTGCCAAGGGCTCGCTTTTACTCCTGAAATCGTTAGCGCTAACCTGTTTAATCACACGCCGGTGCTGTTCAGCACGCTCAACAGCCTCATGCTGCTGCTGACCTCGGTCGTGAGCCTGCTGTGCGGCATTTATGCGTTTAGCTATCTCAAGGGTTACGCCCCGAAGAAAGCTGCACTGATTGGTTGCTTGATGAACCTGTTGAGCGCTGCTATCAGCCTGTTAGTGCTAACCGATAACGCGGTTATCTTCGTTGCGCTGTTGGAACTGATGACGCTGTTCACCGCGTTGCTGGTGTGGCAATCACAGGATGCCAAAGCGCGTAAAGCGGCAAGCTTATATTGGCTGATGTCGCGTTTGGGCACCGTCCTTATTATTGCCGCTTTTTGGATTATCTACCGTCATAGCGGCACCTTAGCGTTAAGCGAATTCCACCTTGCAAGCCTGAGCCACGGCTTAGCCTCATGGGTCTTCGTGCTGGGCTTAGTCGGCTTTGGCATCGTTTCTGGCTTAGTTCCGCTTCACGGTTGGATCCCACAGGTTCACTCCAGCGCACCAAGCCATGCCGCTACGCTGATTTCTTCCGTGATGCTGAAAGTCGGCCTGTTTGGTTTGCTGAAACTGAGCATCGACTGGCTGGGCATGCCGCAGCTTTGGTGGGGCGCCGCGTTGATGATCGTCGGTGCGTTAACCGCCTTTATCGGTGGTTTGTACGCGCTGATGGAGCACGATATCAAGCGCCTGTTGGCTTATCACACCGTAGAAAACATCGGTATTATTCTGCTGGGCCTTTCCGCCTGTGTGCTCGGCTTAGCGCTGGGTAAACCTACGCTGGCGGTACTCGGTTTGATGGCTGGCCTGTTCCATATGGTTAACCACACGCTGTTTAAAGGTGTGCTGTTCCTCGGTGCCGGAGCGGTTATCCGCAGCACCGGCGCGAAAGATATCGAGAAACTGGGCGGCGTCGCTCGCCGTATGCCGTTAACTGCCACTGCGATGTTAATTGGTCTGATGTCGATGGCGGCACTTCCCCCGCTTAATGGCTTCGTCAGCGAATGGTTCACCTACCAATCCCTATTCTCTCTGAGCCACTCTTCCGCGGTGAGCATGCGAATTATCGCTCCGCTGGTAATGGTGGTTCTGGCCATCACCGGTGCGCTCGCCGTGATGTGCGTAGCGAAAATCTTCGGCGTAACGTTCCTAGGCGCACCACGCAGTGAAGGTGCAGCCAATGCGGGCTGCGCGCCCGCTTCCATGCTTTTCTCTCCGGTATTGTTAGCGATTGGCTGTTTGGCATTTGGTATCGGCGCACCTTGGGTTCTGCCATACATGCTGCAAATGGCGGCAGGCTCTCTGGGCTTGATGCTCGATCCGCATCAGATGACACAGGGCGCGGTGATGATTTCCGGCACCACCAATACCACCCTGCTTTCAACACCGATGATCGCCATTCTGCTGCTGGCCTTCCCTATTCTGCCAATGCTGCTCGTGGGTATGTACAAAAACTCTCGCCTGCCACGCCGTAGCCACGGTGATGCATGGGCCTGCGGTTATGGCCACGAAGCGGAAATGGTGGTTACGGCAACCGGCTTCGCTCAGCCTTTGCGCGTGATGTTTGCCCCGATCTATCGCCTACGTAAAGTTTGCAACCCCGCGCCTCTGTTCGGTGGTCTGCTGCGTGACGGTGCAATGCGCGTTTATCCAGCGTTAGCGGTGATTGAACTCGCCCTGCTGCTAGTGGCGATTTTCGCCTGAGGAGAATGACATGAGTTCGCTTTCTATCCTTGCGCTGGCGTTGATTCAGGCTTTAGCCCTGTTGGCGCTGGCTCCGTTATTTAGCGGAATTTCCCGCGTGCTGCGTGCCAAAATTCACAGCCGCAGCGGCCCTGATATTTTTCAGGATTACCGCGATATTTTTAAACTGTTTAGACGACAAAATATTTCTCCAGCGGCTTCAGGCGTGTTCTTCCAGATGATGCCTTATGTGATGGTTGGCACCATGCTTACCATCGCGACGGCCCTGCCGATTGTCACCGTCATCAGCCCGCTATCACCAATTGGCGATTTGATTACCGTGGTGTATCTGTTTGCCGTCGCGCGTTTCTTCTTTGCGATTGCAGGCTTAGACACTGGAAGTACCTTCACCGGTATCGGCGCTAGCCGTGAATCCATGCTGGGCATTTTAGTTGAACCGATTCTGATGCTAGGCCTTTGGGTTGCCGCGCTATTAGCAGGTTCAACGAATCTGGGTGTGATGAGTTTCCACGTACTGAACTGGGACGTGAATTCCTCACTGGCTCTGGTGTTAGCCCTTCTGGCCTGTGCATTTGCCACCTTTATCGAAATGGGCAAACTGCCCTTCGATATGGCCGAAGCCGAACAAGAATTGCAGGAAGGTCCGTTGACCGAATATTCCGGCTCGGCGTTTGCCGTGCTGAAATTAGGTATCAGCCTTAAGCAGTTAGTTGTTCTGCAACTCTTCATCGGCGTCTTTGTCCCTTGGGGTCAAATGGCCACTTTCAGCGCGGGTGCTTTGGTTCTGGCAATCGTCATTGCCTTTATCAAACTGCTGGTTGGGATTGCCCTTATCGCCCTGTTTGAAAACAGCGTTGCCCGTTTGCGCTTCCTGAAAACGTCTTACACCACCTGGGCCGGTTTCGGTCTGGCGGCAATGGCGTTCTTATCATGGTTAATTGCGTGAGGCCGGTTATGACAACCTTCACTCACCTACTCACTATTTCACCCTCTCAGCTTACGGGGCATCACGGTTTATGAATCAGCAAAAAACAGGTCAACATTACATTCAGGAGCTGCGTCAGCAGTTCCCTTCAGCGATTCTGGACGAAAGCTGGCAAACAGACACTCAGGCAACCATCACCATTAAAACCAATATGTTGCCGGAAGTGGTTGAGTTTCTGTATTACAAACAAGGCGGTTGGTTATCGGTTCTGTTCGGCAATGACGAACGCCCACTGTGCGGCAGCTATGCGGTTTACTATGTGCTCTCCATGGAAACCGGCACCAAATGTTGGATCACCGTAAAAGCATTGGTCGATGAAAGAACGCTAGAGTTCCCATCCGTGACGCCTCGCGTTCCGGCTGCCGTTTGGGGCGAACGCGAAGTGCGTGATATGTACGGTTTAATCCCCGTTGGATTGCCCGATGAGCGTCGTTTGGTGCTGCCAGATGATTGGCCAGATGAGCTGTATCCGCTGCGCAAAGACTCTATGGACTATCGTCAGCGTCCGGCACCAACCACTGACGTTGAAACCTATCCGTTCATCAACGAAAGCAAAAGTGGCAAAATTGTCCCTATCGGACCGCTGCACATCACCTCTGACGAACCGGGTCATTTCCGCTTGTTCGTTGACGGTGAAGATATCGTAGATGCCGATTACCGTCTTTTCTACGTCCATCGCGGCATGGAAAAGCTGGCTGAAACCCGCATGGGTTATAACGAAGTAACCTTCCTGTCTGACCGTGTTTGCGGCATCTGTGGCTTTGCGCACAGCACCGCGTACACCTCTTCAGTAGAAAACGCGATGGGCATTCAGGTTCCTGAACGTGCACAGGCTATTCGTTCTATTCTGCTGGAAGTCGAACGTTTACACAGCCATCTGCTGAATCTCGGTTTATCGTGCCACTTCGTCGGCTTTGACTCCGGCTTTATGCAGTTCTTCCGCGTGCGTGAAAAATCCATGAAAATGGCTGAAATCCTCACCGGCGCACGTAAAACCTACGGTCTGAATCTGATCGGCGGTATCCGTCGCGATCTGCTGAAAGACGACATGATCCAAACCCGCAAGCTGGCCGCTGAAATGCGTGCCGAAGTGAAAACGCTGGTTGATATCCTGTTCAGCACGCCAAATATGGAACAGCGTACCGTCGGCGTGGGTCGTTTAGATCCGCAAATCGCACGTGATTTCAGCAACGTTGGCCCAATGATCCGCGCCAGCGGCCATGCCCGTGATACCCGCGTGGATCACCCGTTTGCGGGTTACGATCTGCTGCCAATGGAAATTCACACGGAAACCGGCTGCGACGTTATTTCTCGCGTCAAAGTGCGCGTCAACGAAGTCTTTACCGCGCTGAATATGATCGACTTCGGTTTAGATAATTTACCGGGCGGCCCGCTGGCCGTTGAAGGCTTCACCTATATTCCAAACCGTTTCGCACTGGGCTTCTCTGAAGCACCACGCGGCGATGATATTCACTGGTCGATGACCGGTGATAACCAGAAACTCTACCGCTGGCGCTGCCGTGCGGCCACCTACTCTAACTGGCCAACGCTGCGCTACATGCTGCGAGGCAACACGGTATCCGATGCACCATTAATCATCGGCAGCCTTGACCCTTGCTACTCCTGTACCGACCGCGTAACGCTGGTCGACGTGCGTAAACGCAAGTCCGTTACCGTACCGTACAAAGAAATCGAGCGCTATGGTCTGGAACGCAAAGACTCACCGCTGAAGTAAGGTCAGGAGAATACCCATGCTGAAATTATTAAAAACGGCGTTTAAGCATCGCAATGCGACGGTGGCTTATCCCGCCAAGCCAATGCAGGTTGATCCGAACTTTCGCGGTAAGCCTGAATACAATCCAGAGCAGTGCATCGCCTGTGGCGCATGCACTGCCGCTTGTCCAGCCAATGCGTTAACCATGGAAACCGATGCGCGTGAAGGTACGCGCACTTGGGCATTACATCTTGGCCGCTGCATTTTCTGCGCACGCTGTGAAGAAGTGTGCCCAACCGCGGCGATCAAGTTGTCACAAGAGTTTGAAATGGCGGTATGGAACAAAAGCGATCTGTTCCAAACCGCGGAGTTCAAAGTCTGCAACTGCGTTGAATGTGGTGCGCCTTACGCGGCACAAAAAGAGATCGACTACGCCATGGCATTACTGGTTCAGGCGGGCAATTTAACGGAAGAGCAGGCCGAAGAGCGCCGCCCTCAGTTTGAAACCTGCCCCAACTGTAAACGTAAAAACAACATTACCCACTCAGCGCGTATCACGCTGGGACGTCACCTGACACAGGAGGCGGCACAATGAGCCAAATCATTACTCAACAGCCAGCCAACGGCTCACCGATTATCGGTCCACGCGACGCCAACGGTTTACCAGTACCTATCACCGTCGATGAGCAGATTGCGAAACTCAAAAGCACGCTGCTGAAGGATATTCGTCGCTCAGCCTACGTTTACCGCGTGGACTGCGGCGGCTGTAACGGCTGCGAAATCGAAATCTTCTCTGCGCTAACGCCGTTATTTGATACCGAACGCTTTGGGATCAAAGTCGTTCCTTCTCCACGTCATGCTGACATTCTGCTGTTTACCGGCGCGGTGACCCGTTCAATGCGTATTCCAGCGATCCGTGCGTATGAATCCGCACCGGATCCAAAAATCGTGATCTCCTACGGTGCCTGCGGTTGCAGCGGTGGGATCTTCCACGATTTGTACTGCGTTTGGGGCGGCACGGACAAAATTGTTCCGGTTGACGTTTACATCCCAGGTTGCCCGCCAACTCCTGCGGCGACCATTTATGGCTTTGCCATGGCGCTGGGTTTGCTCGATCAAAAACTGAAAGGCGAACACCACCAGCAAGCTGAAGATGAGCAGGCCGCTATCTTGCATCCGGCGATCCCACAACAGCTGCGCGTCATGATCGATCGTGAAGCACGCCGTATGTCGGGTTATCGCTATGGCCGCCAGATCGCCGATAAGTTTATGGATCTTCTCGCCCAGCAAAACGATCTCACCGTTGAAGCACGCGTGGCGCAGTTTTTAGCGCACGAAAATGATCCTCGCCTAACCGAGATCATCTCTCGCCTGCAGGCGGTGTGCCATGATGCTGCTCGCGGAGGCAACTTCTAATGACTGACCACGCCCGTAATCAGCCTTATCACGAACAAGACCCGATGGTTGTGTTCTACTCCCTTAGCCGTAAGTTCGTGCAAAAAAAGGAAGATGAGGACAGAACTCCGCAGGAAGCGAAAGAAGTTATCTATTACAGCCTCGCGATTGGCCATCACCTTGGGGTGATCGACTGCCTGAAAACCTGTTTGGAGTGCCCGTTAACGGGTTATCGGGCGTGGGTAGCCAAGCTGCCGGAAGAGAGTACGGCACGCCGCAAACTGGAAGGGCTTCCTCGCTATGGCGAAATCTGTATCGACAGCACGCACACGCATTTGCTGGCTTGCGCTTTAAATAAAGCGCGTCCGCAGATGAATGAGCAAGAACAGACATGGACAGACGCACTGATCGCTGCGCTGCAGATGATCGAAAATGAACCCGCAATCTATCTGATGGTGAAAAGACGCGATGGCTAGTTTTTTAGAAGAGAGTGCTCACCCCGTTAAGAATCTATTGTTATGCGTTGGCAACAGCATGATGGGTGACGATGGCGCAGGGCCATTGTTAGCCGAAAAGGTCACCGATCATCCGATAGCCGGTTGGGCCGTCATCGACGGAGGCACGTCGCCGGAAAGCTATTCCCACGCGATTCGCGAGATGAAACCAGAGCGTTTGATCATCGTCGATGCCACTGAAATGGGATTAGAACCCGGCGAAATCCGCATCATCGACGAAAAAGATATTGCCGAGCTGTTTATCGTCACCACCCATAACCTGCCGCTGAGCTATTTGATCGAGCAACTGCGTGAAGATGTGCCGGATATCACCTTTGTGGGCATTCAGCCCGCCATCGTCGCATTTTATGCCCCGATGATGCAGCCCGTGAAAGACGCCGTCGAAACCGTCTATCAGCGCCTGAATAACTGGGGCGATCAGGGCGGATTTGAACTGCTGGTGGCCTATGAGGATGAGTTTGGGGTGAGTAGCCAGAGCTGATTTTCATTTCCACAAATTCCCTCCCTTTCCTGAACACTTCACGTGATCTGTTCTCCCCCTGCCAAGGGGGAGACTGGAAAGGGGTATCTCATTTCGACAAAACTGTCGAACTCGTCACCGCTTTGATGATGTCGATCAGCACCGCGCTATCCCCTGAGCCCTTATAGTTCAACGTATTAGCCATCACCCGCAAGGGGTATAAAACTGGCACAGTACATGCATATAAAAAGATGAATAAACATTAAATAACGCTCGGCTTACTGAGCGGTATGTATACGAGCCGGATTGTGTCCCTTCCGGCCGCATAAAATAGGAGCAATGTTGATGAAGAAAGTCATCACGGTCTGCCCTTATTGCGCATCAGGTTGCAAAATCAATCTGGTGGTCGATAACGGTAGAATCATTCGCGCTGAGGGTGCGAATGGCGTGACGAACCAAGGCGAGCTGTGCCTGAAAGGGTATTACGGCTGGGATTTTATCCACGATACTAAAATCCTGACTCCGCGCTTGAAGTCACCAATGATCCGCCGTGAACGCGGTGGGAAGCTGGAAAACGTCTCATGGGAAGAAGCGATTGAATTCGCAAGCTCCCGCCTGCTGGCTGTAAAAGAAAAATACGGCCCAGATGCCATCATGACCACCGGTTCTTCCCGCGGTCCTGGTAATGAAACTAACTATGTGATGCAAAAATTTGCTCGCGCAACCATCGGTACTAACAATATCGACTGTTGCGCGCGCGTCTGACACGGCCCTTCGGTTGCAGGTCTGCAGCGATCGGTCGGTAACGGCGCCATGAGTAACTCAATCGTTGAGATTGAAGATACCCAATGCATTTTTGTCTTCGGTTATAACGCCGCAGACTCCCACCCTATCGTGGCTCGCCGTATTATTAAGGCGAAAGCGAAAGGGGCTAAAATTATTGTTTGCGACCCGCGTTTCATCGAAACCGCGCGCATCGCCGACATTCATGTTCCGCTTAAAAACGGTTCTAACATCGCACTGCTGAATGCGCTGGCTCACGTCATCATTGAAGAAAATCTTCATGACCGTGAATTCATCCAACAGCATACCGAAGAGTTTGAAACCTTCCGCGATCTGGTCTTGCCGTATACGCCAGAATCGGTTGAAGAAACCACCGGTATCAGTGCGCAGATGATCCGTGAAACCGCACGTATGTATGCCAAGGCACCAACGGCAACCATTCTGTGGGGCATGGGCGTTACCCAGTTCTATCAGGGTGTCGAAACCGTTCGTACTCTTACCAGCCTGGCGCTGCTGACCGGCAACTTAGGTAAAGCACACGTGGGTGTGGGTCCTGTTCGTGGTCAAAATAACGTTCAGGGTGCTTGCGATATGGGTGCGCTGCCAAACACCTATCCGGGCTATCAGTATGTTACTGATGAAGCCGCCCGCGAGAAGTTTGCCAAGGCGTGGGGCGTTCCTTCCCTACCAGCCCATATCGGCCATGCGCTGAGCGAAGTGCCGCATAACATCGACCATGGTTTGATCAAAGCGCACTACGTTATGGGTGAAGATCCATTACAGACCGAGCCGGATCTGGCAACGATCCGTCGTACCTTTGAGAAGCTGGATATTCTGATCGTTCAGGATATCTTCATGACCAAAACCGCCGCCATTGCAGACGTCGTATTCCCTGCAACGTCGTGGGGTGAGCATGAAGGTGTTTACACCGCAGCCGACCGCGGTTTCCAGCGATTCTACAAAGCCGTAGAGCCTGTGGGTGACGTTAAACGCGACTGGGAGATCATTAGCCTGATGTCCACCGCGATGGGTTACCCAATGCACTACAACAATACGCAGGAAATCTGGGACGAACTTCGCGAACTGTGCCCGATCTACTACGGCGCGACCTATGAAAAAATGGCCGATCTGGCCTACATTCAATGGCCATGCCCAACGCTCGAAAGCCCAGGGACGTCTTATCTGTATGAAGGCGGTAATTTCGATACCCCTAACGGTAAAGGTCAGTTCTATACCTGTGAATGGCGTCCGCCGATTGATAAAGTCAGCGACGAATTCCCAATGGTATTGGCGACCGTGCGTGAAGTGGGTCACTACAGCTGCCGCTCTATGACCGGTAACTGTAAGGCACTGGCTGCACTGGCAGACGAACCCGGCTTTATCCAAATCAATACTGAAGACGCCAAACGCTTTGGCATTCGCGATCAGGAACTGGTTTGGGTGCGTTCACGTCAGGGTAAAGTCATTACCCGCGCCAACGTGAGCAACCGTCCAAACAAAGGTGCGGTCTATATGACGTATCAATGGTGGATCGGTGCCTGTAACGAGCTGGTCGCAGAAAACCTGAGCCCGATTACCAAAACGCCAGAGTACAAATACTGTGCCGTCGCGGTAGATGCCATCAAGGATCAGGAAGACGCCGAGCAGTACGTCGTTCGCGAATACGACAATATCAAACGTCGTCTGCGCGAAACGGCAGAAGGTTAGAGCTAGGTCGTTAAACGTAAATGCCCCGTATTGTTTTCAGCAACGCGGGGCATTTTTATCATTTTGGATTCTCATTTTAAGAACGCTAACGTCCATGAGTTCAGATACCTAAAATCGCAATCCACGCCTTTTTATCAAATCAACACGTCCATTATCACCGCCAAGATCAACGAGTGAGATCTCCATTCCAACGATAATGTTGCCGATGTCGTGTCGCGCAAATTATTCGACACTTATGTCGAATTTCCCTGTCGAGCTTGCAATTTAGTGCGCTATTTTTTGCGTTTAAAAAATAAGATTAGAAAGCAACTCTATAATTTAAAACAAAAAAACACCCATACAAATACAGTTGGCATGATGTGTGCTTACTAGTACCGATAAGCAATCTGAGCATAGGCAGGTTCTTTCTGCCTCACTAAATATAATGAGAAATCAGGAGTTAATTGATGAACCGGTTCGTCATTGCAGATCCTAAAAAATGTATCGGCTGCCGCACCTGTGAAGTCGCCTGCGTCATGGCTCACCGTGAAGACAGCGAACTTCACAACCTGTCCAAAGACAACTTCACCCCGCGCATTCACGTCATTAAAGGGGAAAACGTCAGTACAGCGATCCTGTGTCGCCAATGCGAAGATGCCCCTTGTGCCAACGTCTGTCCAAACGGTGCCATTACTCGCCAAAAAGACTTTATCTATGTGTCACAGGAAAAATGTATCGGCTGCAAAACCTGCGTGGTTGCTTGCCCATACGGCACCATGGAAGTCATCACTTCTCCGGTCGTTCGTCAAAATGGCGCCTCTGCCATGATGGTTTCGTCTAAGGCTGAAGCCAACAAATGCGACCTGTGTCATACCCGCGCCAATGGCCCTGCGTGCGTTGAAACCTGTCCAACTAACGCATTGAAGCTTATTGACCGCAATGTCATGCAAGACATGATCAATGAAAAACGCCGCCGTGCTGCGCTCGATACCACAATCGATTTCATGTTCTAACGGTTTCACATTTTAACGCTTTCATCTCATGCAGTTTTGAATCCTATTGATTGAAGTTGCCGTTTACATGCTGCGACTTCAAAACCAAAAGGCTTGATTAACAACCATTCATTATCCCCGGTTCGGGGTAAGGTCTCGTTATGAATTCACCTACAGTGAATAACTCAATCGTTGTCAATAATCTCGACGTTGTGAAAAGTAAAGTCGTCACCGTCTGCCCCTACTGCGGCGCAGGATGCAAAATCAACCTCTGTGTTGAAAACGGTAAAATAGTCCGTGCCGAAGGCGCAAACGGCGTCACCAATCAGGGTGAGCTTTGCCTGAAGGGCTATTTTGGCTGGGATTTTCTCAACGATACAAAACTGCTAACGCCGCGCTTAAATGAGCCAATGATCCGCCGAGAGAAAGGCGGAAAATTTGAAGTCGTCTCTTGGGATGAAGCCATCAGCTATACCGCGCAGCGCCTAAAAGAAATCAAACAAAAATATGGCGCGAAGTCGATCATGCATACCGGCTCCTCACGCGGAACAGGTAATGAAACCAACTATGTGATGCAGAAGTTTGCTCGCGCAGTGACCGGCAATAACAACGTTGACTGCTGTGCGCGTGTCTGCCACGGCCCGTCGGTTGCAGGCTTGCAGCAAACGCTGGGCAACGGTGCCATGAGCAACTCCATCACCGATATCGAAAACTCCAAATGCCTGCTGGTCTTTGGCTATAACTGCGCAGACTCCCACCCTATAGTGGCGCGTCGCGTGATTAAGGCCAAAGAAAAAGGTGCCAAAATCATCGTTTGCGATCCACGCAAAATAGAAACGGCGCGCATTGCCGATCAGCATCTGCAAATGAATAATGGCACCAATATGGCGCTGGTGAATGCCTTTGCTCACGTACTGATTGAAGAAAATCTTTACGACAAAAACTACGTGGCTAATTTCACCGAAGGCTTCGAGGAGTATCGCCAAATCGTCGCCGACTACAGCCCTGAGGCCGTCGAAAAACTGGTTGGCGTTCCCGCCGAAGATATTCGTCAAGCCATGCGCACCTACGCAGCGGCACCTTCCGCCACCATTATGTGGGGGATGGGCGTCACTCAGTTTGGTCAAGCCGTTGACGTAGTGAAAGGCCTATCCGGTTTAGCTTTACTGACCGGTAATCTAGGTCGTCCTGACGTGGGCGTTGGCCCTGTACGTGGTCAAAACAACGTACAAGGGGCCTGTGATATGGGCGTATTACCTAACGAATTCCCGGGCTATCAGTCGGTGACAAACCCAGAAATTCGCGCCAAATTTGCCAAAGCATGGGGCATCAATGCCGACGATATGGACCCTAACGTCGGCTACCGCATTACTGAAGTGCCGCACTTAGCTCTTGAAGGCAAAGTGAAAGCCTACTACATCATGGGTGAAGATCCCCTGCAAACCGAAGCTGACTTAGGCCTCGTGCGCAAAGGTTTTGACGCCTTAGAGTTTGTGGTGGTGCAAGACATCTTCATGACTAAAACCGCTGAGCAAGCCGACGTTATTTTACCGGCCACCAGCTGGGGCGAACACGGCGGGATCTTCTCCTGTGCCGACCGCGGATTCCAACGTTTCGGAAAAGCCATCGAGCCGAAAGGCAACGTTAAGCGTGACTGGGAAATTATCAGTCTGCTAGCCACCGAGATGGGCTATCCGATGCACTACAACAGCAACGAAGAAATCTGGGATGAACTGCGCGAGCTGTGCCCGCTGTATTACGGCGCAACCTACGAGAAAATTGGGGAAATGGGACACGTACAGTGGCCATGCCCAACGCTCGATCACCCCGGCACTCCTTATTTGTATAAAGACAACCATTTCGACACCCCGACAGGGAAAGGTCAGCTATTCGCGACCGCGTGGCGCGCTCCGGCCGAGATCCCAGATGAAGAGTTCCCTCTGGTGCTGTGTACCGTGCGTGAAGTAGGCCATTACTCATGTCGCTCCATGACCGGTAACTGTGCCGCGCTGCAAACATTGGCCGATGAACCGGGCTTTGTGCAGATGCATCCAGAAGATGCTCAGCGCATGGGAATCTGTGATCAGCAAATCCTGTGGGTTGAATCTCGCCGTGGCAAAGTGATCTCGCGCTGTAACTACAATGAACGCATCAATAAGGGTGCCGTTTATATGACTTATCAGTGGTGGATTGGCGCATGTAACGAGCTGACTCAGGATAATCTGGACCCCGTTTCTAAAACGCCAGAAACCAAATACTGTGCGGTACGCGTTGAGCCTATCATCGATCAGGATTGGGCGGAGAATTACGCCTCTCAGACCTATAACGAAATGAAATCGCGCCTGCGTCATCATGTTGAAGACGCTGAACGCATGATGGTTCATGCCTAATCGTTAGCACTTTTACTATCACCTCTCTCTTTATGGGAGAGGTGATAAAGAAAATACACGCTTTACTAATCCTTTTTGCACACACGCTGCCCCACATCAAAGATGTTTATCGTTTAAATACGGAAAATAGTCATCTTTGATATGACGTAGTCTTCAGGAGCCACCTTGAGTCACAACGCAATCTTGCTGAGAGTAAAAGGCAAAGTCCAAGGTGTTGGTTTTCGTCCATTCGTCTGGCAACTGGCTCAACGGCTTAAGCTGCAAGGCGAAGTAAGCAATGATGCCCAAGGCGTATTAATCGCCCTACGTTTACCCGCAGATATCGCACACTTCTGTCACCTTTTACGTCAGGAATGCCCACCGCTGGCGCGCATTGACACGATCAGTAAGCAAGAATGGCTCGGCGGTGAACTGCCTCATGAGTTCTGTATTATTGAAAGCGGTCAGGGTCAAATGGACACCCAGATTGTGCCCGATGCCGCCACCTGCCCAGAATGTCTGCGCGAGATGAACGATCCGGCCAATCGACGTTTTGGCTATCCGTTTATTAACTGCACCCATTGCGGGCCACGGTTTACCATTATTCAGCGTATGCCATACGATCGCCCTTTCACCGCGATGGCGGTTTTCCCCTTATGCCCGACCTGCGATCAGGAATACCGAAATCCTGCTAACCGGCGTTTTCATGCCCAGCCGACGGCCTGTGCCGCCTGCGGTCCCCATTTGTGGAGCTGCAATAGCGCTGGCGGACAGCCTTTTATGGGTGCGCATGCGTGGAAGGAAGTGATTGATGTACTGCTTAACGGCGGCATAGCGGCCATTAAAGGCATCGGCGGATTCCATCTGGCCTGCGATGCATCAAACCCGCACGCAGTGCAGCTTCTGCGCCAGCGCAAGCGCCGACCGGCCAAGCCTTTAGCCGTCATGTTACCCAATGAAAGCTGGGTACGTGCCTATTGCCGAGATAGCGTTGCAGACGATTTACTCAAGCTGCTGAGCAGCCCTGCTGCCCCCATTGTGTTGCTGCAAAAATCTACCTTGGTATTAGATAACATTGCGCCGCAATTGGATGAAGTTGGCGTCATGCTGCCGTCGAACCCCGTGCATCATTTATTGATGCAAAAAATGGGGCGGCCCTTGGTGATGACATCAGGCAATGCCAATGGCTTGCCTCCCGCATTAAGCAATTCGCAGGCGCTGCACGATCTGGCCGATATCGCAGATATTTGGCTGCTGCATAACCGAGATATCATCCAACGCGTTGATGACTCCGTCATTCGTTGGCAACCGCACGGTAGCGAAATGCTCCGCCGCTCACGAGGCTACGTACCTGACGCGATTGATTTACCAGAGAGTTTCCAATCGTTGCCTGCCGTGGCAGCTGTCGGTGGCGATCTGAAAAATACGTTTTGTCTGCTAAAAGGCAATCGGGCCGTGCTCAGCCAGCATCTCGGTGACTTAAGCGACGAACGCGTACAGCAGCAGTTCGGCCAAACATGGAAATTGCTGCACCAAATCTATCAGTTTAGTTCTGAAGCGATCGCCTGTGATATGCATCCGGCCTATGTCAGTACCCAGTTTGCTCAGAAACAGGCTCAAAAACTGAACGTTGAATGTTTACCTATTCAGCATCATCACGCTCATCTTGCAGCCTGCATGGTTGAGCATGGTATTCCTTTAGATACTCCGCCGCTGATTGGTCTGGCGCTTGATGGTATTGGTTTTGGCGCAGATAACACCCTTTGGGGCGGTGAGTGTTTACGGGTGGATTATCGCCAAATGCAGCGCTTGGGCGGATTACCCGCCGTTGCATTGGCAGGCGGTGATTTGGCCGCTCGTCAGCCGTGGCGAAACCTGCTAGCGCAGTTGCTACGTTTTGTTCCCAACTGGCAAAGTTACCCTGAGGCCAAATTTATTCTTTCTCAGCCTTGGCAAGTTTTGCAGCGGGCGATTGAACGCGGGCTCAATAGCCCACTGGCGTCATCGTCAGGAAGATTATTTGACGCAGCGGCGGCGGCATTAGGAATTTGCCCAGACGCGATCAGCTTTGAAGGCGAAGCCGCCTGTCGATTAGAAGCCTTAGCACAGCAGGCTCAAGAGCGGCACCCGCCGGTATCATTACCGCTGGATGCGCACAACAATCTCGATATGGCCGTTTTCTGGCAACAATGGCTCTGTTGGCAGGCCGCACCGGAAGATCGCGCCTATGCATTTCATTATGCATTGGCTAACGGGCTCGCAGACTTAGTGCGGGTTCATGCGAACGCAGAGAACTGCCGCACGATCGTAATGGCTGGCGGAGTTTTACATAACCGTTTGTTACGCGAGCTGTTACAGCAAAGTTTGACTGAATTCACGCTGTTACTTCCGCAAGCATTACCCGCTGGAGATGGCGCTCTGGCATTAGGGCAGGCGGTCATTGCCGCCGCTCAGCGATGGGATGCGAGGGCGATCGCAAAGGCGTAAATGTTGCGCCATCACTATGCTATCAATCAGCCATCTAATGACGGTAATCAAGGTGCCACGGTGTGTATTCACCGAGGATATGCCCGCCATAAAAAATAAGATAACAACTATGCATGAACTAACCCTATGCCAGAGCGCATTTGACATCATCGAACAGCAGGCTCAAGCCAACAACGTGAAGCGCGTAACCGGTGTATGGCTGGAGATTGGCGCACTCTCATGTATTGAAGAGAGCGCCGTACATTTTTGCTTTGAAATCGTCTGCCGTGGCAGCGTGGCCGAGGGGTGTGAGTTACACATCACGGCCCAACCAGCTCAAGCATGGTGCTGGGATTGTAGTCAGGCCATTACCGTATCAGCGCATGACGCAGGATGCCCACATTGCCAGAGCCATAATCTGCGCGTGGACAGCGGCGACAGCATGCAAATCAAACAAATCGAAATCGAATAGTTTTCGGGAGAGAATTTATGTGTACTACTTGCGGTTGCGCGGCTGGCGAACAGCGCATTGAAGGCGACGATCATCACGATCACGACCATCATCATGAGCACGGACACCATCACGACCATCACCATGGTCATGAACACGGCCATGATCATAGCCATGAACATCATCATGATCACAGCCACGAACATGGCCACCACCATCATGAGCATGAACAGAACCATGAACACGGTCATCATCATGAGCATCAACATCAGCACTCGCAGGATGAACACCCTCAGACCGTAGTCGTGCACCACCATTATCATCACACCGGCGACGTACATCATCACTATAACTACGTACTTGCCTCTGATGCCGAGCTGCATCTTCACGACCACAAGCATAAACACAAGAATAAGAACAAAAATAAGCACGCAGAAAAGCGCCTAGAAAAGCACCTCGATAAACACGACGAAAAATTTACGCCAGAACAGCAAGATAACGATCTCCACTACGGTAAAGGCGAGGCGGGTAGCCATGCGCCCGGCATGACCCAACGCCGTATGCTGCAAATTGAGCAGGACGTTCTCGGCAAAAATAACCATCTGGCCGAGCACAACCGCGAGCATTTTACTCAGCAACATATTGCCGCACTGAATTTAGTCTCAAGCCCAGGTTCAGGCAAAACAACGCTGCTGACGGAAACCCTCAAGCGCATTGCCGATCAATACAGCTGCGCCGTGATTGAAGGCGATCAGCAAACCACCAATGACGCAGAGCGTATTCGCGCAACCGGCGTTCCGGCTATTCAGGTGAATACCGGTAAAGGCTGCCACTTGGATGCACAAATGGTGCACGACGCAATGCATCGCCTAAATCTGCCAGACCGCAGCCTGCTGTTTATTGAGAACGTCGGTAATCTGGTGTGTCCAGCCAGCTTCGATCTTGGCGAACGTCATAAAGTTGCCGTGCTGTCCGTTACCGAAGGCGAAGATAAGCCGCTGAAATATCCACATATGTTCGCCGCCTCTTCGCTGATGATTATTAATAAAATCGATCTGCTGCCGTATCTGCATTTTGACGTCGAAGCCTGCATTGCCAATGCGAAACGCGTTAATCCACAGATCACCGTGATCCAACTTTCTGCCACCAGCGGTGAAGGAATGGATGCTTGGCTTGCATGGTTGGAGACAAACGTATGTGCTTAGGAATTCCAGGTCAGGTCGTTGCCGTAGGCGATGATATTCATCAAATGGCCATGGTCGACGTGTGTGGCGTGAAGCGCGAAGTCAATATCGCGCTGGTATGCGAAGGCTCACCTCAAGAGATGCTTGGGCAGTGGGTGCTGGTTCACGTCGGTTTTGCCATGAGCATTCTCGATGAAGCCGAAGCCAAAGATACGCTAGATGCGCTAATGGCAATGCAAGAAGTTGAAGAGGACGTGGGCTATTTCCTGCGTAACGGCGAACCCGCCCCTCAGGTCAGTGAAAAGTAAGGTGGTATGAGATATGCAGTTTGTTGATGAGTTCCGCGATCCTGAGCTGGCTAAAAAGCTGGTTCAGCGGATTACAGAACGGGTTCGAACCTTACCTTCACACTGCAAACTTCCTCTTCAACTGATGGAAGTTTGTGGCGGACATACTCACGCTATTTTTAAATTTGGCCTAGATCAGCTGCTGCCACCGGAGATTGAGTTTGTACACGGTCCCGGATGTCCCGTTTGCGTTCTGCCAATGGGCCGTATCGACGAGTGTGTTGAAATTGCCAGCCAGCCGGACGTGATTTTTTGTACCTTTGGCGATGCCATGCGCGTCCCTGGGCGCCATGGTTCTCTGCTGGATGCCAAACGCAAAGGCGCTGATGTTCGCATCGTTTATTCGCCGCTGGATTCCCTTGCGCTGGCTCAGCAAAATCCAGACAAAGAAGTGGTGTTCTTCGGCCTTGGTTTTGAAACCACGATGCCAAGCACCGCGGTCACTTTGCAACAGGCGAAAGCGCTGGGTTTAAAAAACTTCTCGGTTTTCTGCCAGCACATTACGATCACACCGACGCTGCGCAGCCTATTGCAGCAGCCGGATGTGCGCATCGACGGTTTTCTCGCGCCCGGCCATGTCAGCATGGTCATTGGCGCTCATCCCTATGAGTTTATCTGCGAAGATTTCCACAAGCCTTTGGTTATCACCGGCTTTGAGCCGCTCGATATCTTGCAGGCACTGGATATGCTGGTAGCGCAGATTGCCGAAGAACGCTGTAGCGTAGAGAACCAATATCGCCGCATCGTTCCCGATCACGGCAACGCGATCGCGCAGAAGGTATTGGACGAAGTGTTTGTCACCAAAGAGAGCAGCGAATGGCGTGGCCTAGGCGAAATCGCCCATTCCGGCGTAGGCTTAAGCCCTGCGTATGCTCAATTTGATGCTGAATTACGCTTCCATCCGCAAGAACAGAAAGTCGCCGATGACCCAAGAGCGCGCTGCGGCGATGTTCTTACCGGTCGCTGCAAGCCGGCCGAATGTCCTCTGTTTGGCGTTGGCTGTAATCCGCAAAACGCATTTGGTGCGCTGATGGTTTCTTCTGAAGGAGCCTGTGCGGCGTTCTATCAATATCGTCGTGGGCTTGAATAAGAGAAGGTACGAAGAATGAGTGAATGGTCTAAAGATGATGTGATAACGATGGCGCATGGCAGCGGTGGTCGTGCGATGCAGCAACTGCTTGATACGCTGTTTTTGCCCCTGTTTAGCAATCCCGCTTTAGATGAACGTGAAGATCAGGCGCGTTTGCCGCTGAGTGTTTTCAACCAGCACGGCGATCGCTTGGCCTTCACCACCGATAGCTACGTGATCGACCCGATATTCTTTCCCGGTGGCGATATTGGCAAGCTGGCCGTGTGCGGTACCGCCAACGATTTGGCGGTAAGTGGCGCTCAGCCTAAATACCTCTCCTGTGGTTTTATTCTTGAAGAAGGGTTACCGCTGGCCGATCTGGAAAAGATCGTGCGTAGCATGGCGGCGACCGCGCGTGCGGCAAATATCCAGATCGTTACTGGCGATACCAAAGTGGTTCAGCGCGGCGCGGCGGATAAGATCTTTATCAACACTGCCGGTATCGGCGCGATCCCTAACGATATTCACTGGGGAACGTCTGAGATCCAGCCTGGTGACAAACTGATCGTCAGCGGCACGCTCGGCGATCACGGTGCCACGATCCTAAATCTGCGTGAACAGCTAGGGCTTGAAGCCGAGCTAACCAGCGACTGCGCGGTTCTGGCTCCGTTGATTGCGCCGCTGCGTAATATCCCTGGCGTGCGAGCCCTACGTGATGCAACCCGCGGTGGCGTAACCGCCATCATGCATGAGTTCGCCAATGCAAGCGGCTGCGGTATCGACGTCATCGAGCAATTACTTCCGGTAAAAAGCGCGGTGCGCGGTATTTGTGAACTCTTAGGGTTAGAACCGCTGAATTTTGCTAACGAAGGAAAGCTGGTGATAGCCGTTGCGCCAGAAGCGGAACAAGCAGTGCTTGATAGCTTACATCTGCATCCATTGGGTGTGGACGCTGCAACGATTGGCGTGGTAACGGAAGGGAAACAAGTTCGCCTAACCGGAATGTATGGCACCTCTCGTCTGCTAGATTTACCGCACAGTGAGCCGCTGCCAAGAATTTGTTGAGATTCGTGATTGTCCCCCTCCCAACCTCCCCCTTCTCAGGGGGAGGAGCCGATCGAGCACTGGATTCATACCGAGAAAGCTTGGAGTGAAATTAACGTATCCATACACCAAGCGTGCACTGAATTAATATCGAAAGCTGAACAGCTCCCTCCTCTGCGAAGTGGAGAGTTGGGGTGGGGCTTACCTTCCCATTAGCCGATCGAGCACTGAATTAATACCGAAAGCCGAACTGCTCCCTCCTCTGCGAAGTGGAGAGTTGGGGTGGGGCTTACCTTCCCATTAGCCGATCGAGCACGGGATTAATACCGAAAGCCGAACTGCTCCCTCCCCTGCAAAGGGGAGGGTTGGGGTGGGGTTTACCTCTCTCCTCAGTAAAAGAAGAGAGGTATTAATCAATGAGCGCCTAACTTTCCTACCAGTAATTCTCGTACCGGCTGGTTAGTGTTCATCGCCTGATACAAGGTTTCATACAGATCGTGGATCTTATCCAGATAGTGTTCCAACACGGCATCCATCGAACGGTTGTTAACCTTGCCATCAATCTGACCATTCTCATCGATGGTTGAATGGCTAATTTCCACAAAATGATCTTCGCCCTGCTCATCGTTCATGCGCAGGCCATACTGGATCTTTTTGCTGTAAAACTCATCTGCCAGCTTCACTTCAACCATAAAGTGATCAAACACCGTGAAGTTAACGCTGTCACCATCGCCGCAGCTGAACTCATGAAAAATCTTCAGCTTAGAAGACGTCGCGGCTTTGATTAGGCTGCTTTTATACAAAGCCCACTGCGCCATTAATTTTTCATTTTTGTCATGGATATAAAGCGACTTTTCGGTTAATTCGCTGACCTTCATACTTCTTTGCCTCGCTCCACATTGTGGGTTGGAGTTTGTTACCTAGGGCATCGCCCCACTGATTGTTTGACGCTCAATCAGGCCGACATTCGGCAGCGTTGAGCGTTTCAATCACTACAAAAGCATAATCCATGCCAAAAAATAAAATAATTAAATAACCAATGTTATTCAGATAATTACAGGAGTTAATCATTAAAAGTGACAAGGTAAACAGACGGGATGGTTCTGGCGAGTGATGACGTTTCGACACTTATGTCGACACAATGACACGGGCGAAAAACGTGCATTTTCGCCCGTGCGAGGAGAGGTTTTTAGTCCTTCGCAGAAATGCCTAAGCGCTGCATACGGGAGATCAGCGTGGTGCGTTTCAGCCCAAGCCGTGCCGCTGCGCCGCGAGGGCCAGCCACAATACCGTTAGATTCACGCAATGCCGACAGAATACGTTCGCGCTCGCTGAATTCACCGCCCTGTGCGGGCTCGTGCAACGCTTTTTCCATAGGCGGTGTCACTGGCCATGAAGAAGGCGTCGCTTGTGCGGGTTTGTGCACTAACGGCGGCGACAGGTGGTATTGCAACTCATTGAGCTGCAGGTTTAATACCGGACCACGCGTTAAGATAACGGCACGCTCAATGATATTTTCCAGTTCGCGGATATTACCCGGCCACGGTAAATCACACAGCATGCGGATAGTTTCTGTTGGAATACTATCGATGGTGCGATTCATACGTTTAGCAATTTTGCGCGTAAAGAATTTCACCAGCAGCGGAATATCTTCTGGGCGTTCACGCAGAGGTGGGATCACAATAGGAAAAACATTAAGGCGATAATAAAGATCGCTGCGATATTCACGATCCAGCACCATCTGTTTTAGATCGCGATTGGTCGCGGCAATGAGGCGCACATCCACCGGAATAATTTTATTCCCGCCCAGTCGCTCAATTTCTCGCTCTTGTAATACGCGCAGCAATTTCGGCTGAAGCTCAAGTGGAATATCCCCCACCTCATCCAAAAATAACGAGCTCTTATTCGCCAGTTCAAAACGCCCCATTCTCTGTGACGTTGCGCCGGTATAAGCGCCCTTCTCGTGGCCGAATAAATCACTTTCCATCAGGCCACTGGGGATCGCCGCGCAGTTCATCTTAACCATGCGCTTTTGATTGCGCGTGCTGAGGTTATGAATTGCCTGAGCGATCAATTCTTTGCCTGTGCCTGTTTCCCCAAGGATCAACACGCTACAGTCGCTCGAGGCCACCATTTCAACCTGTTCCAACACGCTTTTAATCGCTGCGCTTTGGCCAACGATTTCACCAAAGTCGCTGTCTTGGCGAATTTGTTCAGTTAAATATCGGTTCTCATGCACCAAGCTATCTTTCAGGCGCGATATTTCACCGTAAGCCAGCGCATTATCTACCGCGATGGCGATACGTGCCGCAATTTGGCGCAGCAGCTTAAGATTATTGTCACTGAATATCGCAGGCTGGCACTGCGCCAGTTTCAGAACGCCCAGCACTTTATTACCAAAGATCAGCGGCAGTTGGCAGATGGTCTGATGACCAAACGCAAGCATCTGCGCTAGCTGGCGATCCTGCGGAGCGAGGCGCGTGGAATCCTGCAAATCCATTAGCAGCATCTCTTCGCTTTGCACCACCTGTTGGGCAAGTGAACCTTCCAACGGCAAATATTTTTGCTCACGCAGCACCGGCTTTCCACTTTGGTAGCAGGCGACATAGGCTTTAAAGCGATCTTCCTGCTCATCAAAAACTGACAGGCCGATATAGTCGATCCCAAAGAAACGATGGATCTCTTTGGAAACCTCCGCCGCCAGCCCATCGAGCTCAAGCTTAGACGTCACGGCGTTCGTGACATCGACCAAGATGCGGTAGTGATCGCGCTCGCGGCGCAGGCTCTCTTCCTCAAGCTGAACATGTTCACGCTCAAGAATATTTTCTAATACGCTAGCAACCACTTCAGCCAACGGCTGTGCCAGAGCCAGTTCGCTTTCGCTGAACTGCTGATCGCCGTGTTTAATAAATTCAATGCCACCTAATCTTTGGCGCGGCGTGGTCAGCGGCAGCTGATAATAGACGTTTAAATCACGGTACTGCGCGAGTTCCGACACCTGTGGAAATTGCTGAACAAACGCATCGCGTCGGCAGCAAATAGGTTGCTGATCGGCCCAAACTTTTCCCCCTGGCCCTTCAGCTAACAATACGTCATTGGAGCAGCGCATTTGTTTGCTTTCAGGTTCATAGCCGTAGTGAGTAATACGATTATGCAAAGGATCAAGACGCAAGATATTCACGCGATCAAAACGAATAACGGAAAATGACAAGCCGTGAAGGGCCCGCATCAGCTCAGAGAGTGAGCGCTGAGCAAGCAGCGTTTGTGTAGCCTGATGCAGCATATCCTGCCAGACCGGATTCATTCTGGTTGAAGACTGTATTTTGACGGTATTCATAACTGAAGATGATGCGCGTGAAATGATTAGGACCGTTATTCTACGGGAAGCGAAGGTCGGATAGATATGATCTAAACGGTTAAATATGACAATTAATGCTAATGATATCGAAGTAAATAATAACTATTATTCTTTAAACATGTACGTCAACAATTTGCTAACGCACATGAAACTTTTTAGCGCTATACCCAAGTAATACAAGTTGCTTGAAGTATGACGGGTATAATTTAGATATTTTCTAAAGCTAATAACTCTTCAATCGTCTGACGGCGGCGAATTAAACGCGGCTGATTATTTTCAAATAACACCTCAGGCAATAGCGGGCGGCTATTATAATTTGATGACATCGATGCACCGTAAGCGCCGGTATCATGGAAAACTAAATAGTCTCCGACCTGTGCCGCAGGAAGCGCGCGCGTTTCCACTTCTCCACCCGCCTTTTGTGTAAATACGTCGCCAGATTCACACAGAGGGCCGCCAATAACAGATTCAATCAGCGGCTGCCCGTTCACCTCTCGCCCATCTGCTGGCATGAGTGAAATATGGTGATAGCTGCCATACATAGCCGGACGCATCAGGTCGTTAAAACCAGCGTCAACCAGAACAAAATGACGGCTGCCCATATTTTTAACCGAACGAACCTGCGCCACTAAAACGCCGGACTCAGCGACTAAATAGCGCCCTGGCTCGATTTCAAGGTGTATTGGGTGACCAAGATGGCGAGCGATACGTTCGCGAGCGTCGTTCCACAGAGCATAGTAGTTCGACACATTGATGGATTCATCGCCCTGCTGATAAGGGATAGATAAACCGCCACCCGCGGAAATAGCCTGAATATCGTGACCGAGTTCGATCACTTGGCGCGCCATGGTGTCACAAACCTGTGCCAAGTGCTGATAATCCACGCCCGAACCGATATGCATGTGCAAACCAATCAGTTGCAAATCATAACGCTTGATCAGCGCAAGCGCCTGCGGCAGCTCTTCGAACCAGATGCCGTGCTTGCTGTTCTCGCCGCCGGTATTGGTTTTCTGGCTATGACCGTGACCAAATCCCGGATTAACACGCAGCCACACGGGATGGCCCGGCGAACGCTCGCCCAGTTGGGTGAGCATATCGGCTGAACCGGCATTCACTGGAATATTCAATTCAACAACACGCACCAGAGTGGCCTCGTCTAACACATCGGCGGTAAAGACGATTTGGCTTGGGTTTCCACCCGGTTGAAAACCGGCCATCAGCGCACGTTCAATTTCACCTAATGAAACCGCATCAACCTTGACGCCTTGCTCGTGCATCAAACGTAGAATATGAATATTGGAGCAAGCTTTCTGCGCAAAGCGGATCACATCAAACTCACGAAGCTTTTCAATCTGTTGCTTAATGATATCGCCATCATAAGCCCATACAGGGCAGCCAAAGCGTTGCGGTAGCGCCAGCAGATTATCGATATTCAGCGCGGTGGTGCGATCATTTAGGGAACGTGGCATGAGATCCTCTTTGCGGTCAGTCTATTTTTTGTGTTGTTTGATGTTGTTTGATGTTGTTCTCTGATTATTGCCACTGCACATGACTTAAATAAAATATCTATTTAGGGCAAGTCTATTCATTTATGATATAGGCTATTCATCTTTGGAGCCCGCTGACTATGCCGCCTATTTCCCTGCGCCAAATCGAAATTTTTCACGCCGTAATGACAACGGGGAATTTGACCGAGGCCGCAGCGCTGCTCAATACATCACAGCCCACGGTGAGCCGCGAACTGGCTCGGTTTGAGAAACTGCTGCAAATGCCGTTGTTTGATCGGGTGCGCGGTCGGCTAAGACCCACTGCACAAGGGCTTCAGCTGTTTGAAGAAGTACAGCGCTCCTACTACGGCATCGAGCGCATCGTCGATGCCGCCAAACACATCCGTCAGTTCCAACAGGCGCAGCTTTCCGTCGCCTGCCTGCCCGCATTCTCACAGTCGCTGTTACCGAATGTTTGCCGCACATTTTTGAGTGAACACCAAGACGTGAGTTTAAACGTAATCCCACAGGAGTCGCCGCTGTTAGAAGAGTGGCTGTCTGCCCAGCGCTATGACCTTGGCCTAACCGAAAATACCTACACACCGCCAGGCACCGAACGCCAGACCCTAGCCACGTTGAACGAAGTTTGCGTTCTACCCAGCGGGCACCCTTTACTCAGCAAGGCTCGTCTGGCACCAAAGGACTTTGAGAACCAGCGCTATATCAGCCTTTCACCCAATGATAGCTACCGTCAGACGCTTGACGCGCTGTTTCACCGTGAACAGGTGAACCGCCAAATGGTGGTCGAAACGCACAGCGCGGCATCTATTTGCGCGATGGTGCGACAAGGCGTGGGCATTTCTATTGTGAATCCGTTAACCGCGCTCGATTTCGTTGGGCAAGGCGTTGAAATCCGTCCTTTTAGCATTGACGTCCCCTTCACCGTGAGCTTAATTCTGCCCAAGCATCGCCCGTCATCCGTGCTGGTGAGCGCGTTTATTCATCATCTTGAGGGCTATATTGCCGAGGTTTGTCAACGCCTCGAAAAACCATCACGCTAACGCTAAGAATAATCGGTTTTCTCTAGCGCTTTGCCCTCTTTGTCTATACTGAAATCAGTGATTACGGCAATTTCACCTGATAGTAAGGAGCTCAAATGGCAGGTAAACCACCCTATCCAAGGCATGCAGAAATTGTGGAAGTGAGAAAAGGTACGCAGGGCGCAACGGAAATTTGGTACGAGCTACGGGCAGACCATCCGCGCCCCAATACGCTGATTAGCGAGCATCCAACACACCAAGAAGCCCTCGACGCTAAGCGTCGCTATGAAGATGAAAAGAAAGAATAATACGTTTGCGTTTACTCATAAAAAAACTCAGCCAATAAGCTGAGTTTTTTTATGTCATTATCGGCAATAAAACCGTTATTTCGTTAACGCGATAATACCCAACGTTAAGCCAGCAACCGCCGCTGCCCCGCCTGCAATAGCGCCAGCCGTTTCCCAGTTATCCTGAGTTGTGCCTTTCATGCACGTATCGGTATGTACCAAACGACCTTGAGAATCATAGACCGGCACGCAAGGCGAGTTGGTCGCACATCCGGCAAGCAGCGCCGCAACCAACGCCACGCCAATTAACTTTTTCATGATACGCCTCGATGAGCGAATGCTCTAAATCCATATGTTGACGGATAAGACAGTATCACCAGCAAAGATATGAAGTGATGATGAATAATTGCAAAGTATTTGGATTGTAAAGAGTGTGGGGAAAAACGCTTAAATAAGGAGAAATTATGCTGTATTGCATTAGAGCAACGCTCTCATATCTCGATAAACCGTCCTTGCCATCAAACAATGCATTTATCGTCTATAATTTCGTGCACCTAATATCCCAAGGGTGTATTTGCGTTTCAGCAATAACCATTGTATTACCACATCGAACCTTCATCGCCCAAAGTCGGTATTCATTTGGTCTGCATGCTTATCGTTTAGCCTAGGCTAAGTAGCAGGGTTATTGGGTTCCATGTGCCGTTCTATCGCATCTACGAAGCCGTAGTACTCTGCTATGGCATCCGCTTTTATGCACTCTATTGATTGGTTTTATTACCCATTCAAAAGGCGGCTTACATGAATTCACTTTCACGCAGAAATATTTTAAAAATAGGCGCGTTATGGACAATGGGCTCATGGGTAAATCGAGGAATGGCCAACCCAATACCACCGCATCACCAGGAAATTGATCGGTTTATTGCACAATATGCAAAAAAATATAACGTCCCAGGGCTAACCCTTTGTTTTATGAAAGACAATAACGTTGTTTATTCTCAAGCATGGGGGTTAGCAAACCGGAAACGTTTAATCCCAACCAGTAAACAAAGCTTATTTCGCATTGCCAGCAATTCGAAAGCCTTTACGTCCACGGCCATTTTTTTGCTTATTGAGGCCGGAAAACTAAAGCTTACCGATACGGTTTTTGGCCCCAATGGTATATTGTCGCAATATTCTTATACCTCACAGCCACAGGATTGGGTCACCACTATCACCGTCCATCAGTTGCTCACTCACACCGGCGGTGGATGGGGAAAAGAAATCAACGATCCCATGTTTGAAAAGCCTCACCTCAATCACCACGAACTTATCCAATGGACGTTAAATACCCACAAGCTGGAATATCCTCCAGGGCAGCATTATGACTATTCCAATTTCGGTTATTGCCTGTTGGGCAGGGTGATTGAGCAAGTCAGTTCGCAGCCTTATCACACTTTTGTTCATCAGCATATTTTGAGCAAAATTGGCAGTGCGGATATGAGAATTGGCACTAACGAAACCGTCCCAAAGGAGGTGACCTATTATTCACAGGAGGAAATAAAGGCTTATTCAATGCCAATCGCTAGAATGGATTCTCATGGAGGCTGGATTGCCCGTTCAGAAGATATGGCGCAGCTGATGACTCAGCTTTTTATTCCTCTTGATAATCCAGGAACAGCGGGACTGCTGAGCAAAGAAAGCTTAGCGATCATGACACAAGGCACCACGGCATATTCGGAATATGCCTGCGGGCTTGCGGTCAATTCTGCGGGGACTGCTTGGCACGATGGTAGCCTACCGGGTACAACCAGCATCATGGTGCATACCAAAAATGGGCACTGCTGGGCTGGCGTATTGAACACCCGAACCACCACACCAACACAGATTTCAGATTTTGATGCGTTGTTATGGAATATCGCCAGCCTACTCCCAAATTGGAAAATGGATTAGCCTCGTTTAAACTAATTGCCTCTATAAGATGAAACTAAATTTCATATTATAAGATTACACATACACTCTTTATCTTGTTTTCACACCATACACACATATTCGGCTCAGGAGCGCCCTAAGTTACCCATGACTTCTTACAAGGAAAACAGCATGAGTCAGGAAGCACTTTCAATATTTTAATAAAAATGGATTTATCGAGTAATAGTTGAGATAGGCAGACTACAGGGGAAATTGGAGCGGGCGAAGGGAATCGAACCCTCGTATAGAGCTTGGGAAGCTCTCGTTCTACCATTGAACTACGCCCGCATCAATGTGGCGACCATTATAGTCCCTTCTGACACACCATCAAGCAGATTCAAACGCTAAGTGACGAATAATTAAGCGGTTAGATCTTTGAGCGATCACAATTTAGCAAATCAATTCCTAAAAAAATCCCCACGGTTTTAAAACCAGTGGGGATTTTTATTTTGTATACGGCAGGCTAGCTACCGCTTACAAACTTATTTGATTGGACGCATTGCTGGGAACAGGATTACGTCACGGATGGTGTGGCTGTTGGTGAACAGCATCATCATACGGTCGATACCAATACCCAGACCTGCGGTTGGTGGCAAACCGTGTTCCAGAGAAGTCACATAGTCTTCATCGTAGAACATCGCTTCGTCATCACCTTCATCTTTCGCACGAACCTGATCCTGGAAGCGTTCAGCCTGATCTTCCGCATCGTTAAGCTCGGAGAAGCCGTTACCGATTTCACGGCCGCCGATGAAGAACTCGAAGCGGTCAGTGATGAACGGGTTATCATCGTTACGACGAGCCAGCGGAGATACTTCTGCTGGATATTCGGTGATGAAGGTTGGCTGAATCAGGTTTTTCTCTGCGGTTTCGTCAAAGATTTCACACTGAATACGGCCTAAGCCCCAGCTCTTCTCGATCTTAATGCCCAGAGATTCTGCGATTTTGATCGCTTTGTCCAAGTCATCCAAATCTTCCATTTTAATGTCTGGACGATAGTGGTTGATGGACTCTTTCATGGTCATTTTGATGAAAGGTTTGCCGAAGTCGAAAGTCTGGTCGCCGTACTGAACAATGCTGCTGCCCAGAACTTCCTGAGTCAGAGTACGGAACAGATCTTCGGTCAGAACGATCAGGTCTTTGTAATCCGCGTAAGCCATATAGAGTTCCATCATGGTGAACTCTGGGTTATGACGCGGAGAAACGCCTTCGTTACGGAAGTTACGGTTGATTTCGAATACGCGTTCGAAGCCACCCACAACCAGACGTTTCAGGTACAGCTCTGGCGCGATACGCAGATACATATCGATATCCAGCGCATTGTGGTGAGTGATGAATGGACGTGCAGACGCACCGCCAGGGATCACTTGCATCATAGGAGTTTCCACTTCCATGAAGCCTTTGTTCACCATAAAGCTACGGATAGCAGCCAGAGTTTTAGAACGAATACGGAAAGTCTCGCGAGACTCTTCGTTAGCGATCAGATCCAGGTAACGCTGACGATAGCGAGTTTCCTGATCGGACAGACCGTGGAATTTGTCTGGCAGCGGGCGCAGTGCCTTAGTCAGCAGACGAATTTCGGTACAATGGATAGACAGTTCACCCGTCTGAGTGCGGAATACTTTACCGCGCGCACCAATGATGTCACCCAAGTCCCATTTTTTGAACTGGTCGTTGTACAGGCCTTCTGGCAGATCGTCACGTGCAACATACAGTTGGATGCGACCACCCATATCCTGCAGAGTAACGAAGGAAGCTTTACCCATGATACGGCGGGTCATCATACGACCAGCAACAGAAACCTCGATGTTCAGATCTTCGAGTTCTGCTTTATCCTTTTCGTCGTACAGGCTATGCAACTTGTCCGAAGTAGCATCACGGCGGAAATCGTTAGGGAATGCAATCCCTTCCTTGCGCAGCGCGGCCAATTTTTCACGGCGAGACTGCATTTCGTTGTTAAGATCAAGAGCCTGATCGGCACCTTGTGATTGTTGTTCAGACATATTGTTTCCTCATAACCCGGCTTTCAAGCTTGCCTCAATGAATCTATCCAGGTCGCCATCTAACACGGCCTGTGTATTACGCGTTTCAACGCCAGTACGTAAATCCTTAATGCGAGAGTCATCCAGAACGTAAGAACGGATCTGACTCCCCCAACCGATGTCAGACTTGTTGTCTTCCATCACTTGTTTCTCAGCATTTTTCTTCTGCATTTCGTATTCGTACAGCTTAGCTTTCAGCTGACGCATTGCCTGATCTTTGTTCTTGTGCTGAGAACGGTCATTCTGACACTGGGTCACAATGTTGGTCGGAATATGGGTAATACGTACTGCGGATTCCGTCCGGTTAACGTGCTGACCACCGGCACCTGAGGCGCGGTATACGTCAATACGCAAATCGGCTGGGTTGATCTCGATATCAATATCGTCATCTACTTCTGGGTACACAAACGCAGAGCTAAATGACGTATGACGACGACCACCAGAGTCAAACGGGCTTTTACGTACTAGGCGATGAACGCCAGTTTCAGTACGCAGCCAGCCGTAAGCATATTCACCGGAGATTTTTACGGTCGCAGATTTCAGACCAGCCACTTCGCCGTCTGATTCTTCAATAATTTCGGTTTTGAAACCTTTGGCTTCCGCCCAACGCAGGAACATACGCAGCAACATGCTTGCCCAGTCCTGTGCTTCTGTCCCGCCAGAACCGGCCTGAATGTCGATATAACAATCGGCGCTGTCGTATTCACCAGAGAACATACGACGGAATTCTAACTGAGCCAGTTTGGCGTCTAACTGATCCAGCTCAACGACGGCCTCATTGAAGGTCTCTTCGTCGTCGGCTTCGATAGCCAGCTCCAGCAATCCGGATACATCATCCAGACCCTGAGTCATTTGATTGATGGTGTTAACGATTTCTTCTAACGAGGAACGTTCTTTGCCCAGCGCCTGTGCGCGTTCTGGCTCATTCCATACGTCGGGCTGCTCGAGCTCGGCGTTAACTTCTTCTAGCCGTTCTTTCTTGGCATCATAGTCAAAGATACCCCCTCAGAACTTCTGTCCGGTCAGACAGGTCCTGGATACGGCTTTTTACCGGATTAATTTCAAACATATTTTCTTATATCTTTCGTTAAGTGTTCAGCGACGGAACCATGTCATTCCTCTAAAGGAATTCCTAAACCGTCATAAGGAGACGATAAAAATAGCGTTAAGGCAGCGTAATGAACTAAAAAACTGCTTACGCCTAGCTTTCGACTCTATCAAAATGTCCTTACAGAATATAGCAACTCACATCTATAAATGGCAGTCATTCCGCGATTTTCAAGCTCTATTGCTGCAATTTCCGGCGAGGAACGACGCGATTAAAATGTATGGCTTATTGCAGGCTCGCTGTTATTACTTCTTCTTATAAAAGAGCGACGTCTCACTACACTTAATCATCTGAGCAATATAACGAGAACAAAAAGGGGCAGCTTGTGCTACCCCTCATACATTACATGGATTTTTGTTCGAGTGCGTCAGCGCGGCCAAAGGTGCTGAATCATCAGCTGTACACTGCGGTTGCCACGATATTCGTTAATGTCCAGCTTAAATGCCAGCTCCACTTCACGCACGCTCGGATCCGGCCACAGCGTGGTATCCACGTTGAAAGCGATACCATCTAGCAGCGGGCCGCCGCCAACGGGCTCAACCATCAGTTTCAGATGACGTTCACCCACCAGCCTCTGCTGCAAGATTTTGAACTTGCCGTCGAAGGTAGGATCCGGGAACGCCTGCCCCCATGGCCCTGCATCGCGCAGCAACTCTGCGGTTGGCAGCGAAAGCTCGTCCATCGCCAGTTCACCATCAGACCAGATCACGCCTTCAAGCTGAGACGCATCCAGCCATTCGCCCACCAGTTCAGCAAAGCGCTGGCGAAACTCATCAAAGCGCGACTCCTCTAATGACAATCCGGCCGCCATCGCATGACCGCCAAACTTCATGATCAAACCGGGGTTCTGCGAATCAATACGCTCTAGTGCATCGCGCATGTGCAAACCGTGAATGGAACGACCAGAGCCTTTCAAAATGCCATCGCCCGCCGGAGCAAAAGCAATCACCGGACGGTAAAAACGCTCTTTGATACGTGAAGCAAGAATACCCACCACGCCTTGGTGCCATTCAGGATGATACAACGCTAAGCCATACGGCATTTCAACCGTAGTGCGCTCCAGCTCGCTGCAAATCTGTAATGCCTCAACCTGCATGCCCTGCTCTATCTCACGGCGCGTCACGTTTAAACTATCCAGATCGCTGGCAAGCTCGCGCGCTCTTGGCATCTCATCACAGAGTAATAGCTCAACGCCAACCGACATATTATCCAAGCGCCCTGCGGCGTTAAGACGTGGGCCAAGCGCAAAACCTAAATCACTTGCGACTAACTGACGGGCATCACGATTGGCAATTTCCAACAACGCACGGATCCCAACACGACATTTACCCGCACGGATACGATTAAGCCCCTGATGCACCAAAATTCGGTTATTGGCATCCAGCGCCACAACGTCTGCCACCGTGCCTAACGCCACTAAATCGAGCAGGTCAGCTAGATTCGGCGCGGCGATCCCGTGTTGTTCAAACCAGCCGTGCTCATTGAGATGTTTGCGCAGCGCTAACATCAGATAGAACGCCACACCAACACCGGCTAATGACTTCGACGGGAAACCACAGTCATTGAGATTCGGGTTAACCATGGCATCAGCGGCTGGCAAGATTTCGCCCGGCAAATGGTGATCGGTAACCAGTACTTTGATCCCGCGAGCATGCGCATTATCAACGCCTGCATGAGACGATATGCCGTTATCAACGGTCATGATCAGCTCTGCGCCCATGGCAGCGGCCTGCTCAACCACTTCAGGGCTTAGTCCGTAGCCATCTTCAAAACGGTTCGGTACCAGATACTGGACGTTTGCCGCCCCCATGCTGCGCAATGCCAGCATGGAAAGCGCGGTGCTGGTTGCGCCATCGGCATCGAAATCACCGACGATAACAATGCGCTGATGCTCAGACAGTGCCTGATGGAGAAGCTCTACTGCGCGATCGATACCCGATAACGTCTGGTATGAGAGTAAACCTTTAACCCCACGCTCCAGCTCTTGCATGCTAACAATGCCACGGTTGGCATAGACGCGGCGCAATAGCGGATGGAGATCGTCAGGAAGTTCATGATTTTCCACCGCCTCTCGGCGGCGGAGCTGTGTTGATACGATCAAACCAATTAACCTTTAGCCTTGCTCATGGCTGCCTGCGCATCCAACATCGCCAACATCTCTTTCGGCCCCTGATAACCAGGGATCACGGTGCCGTCGTTAAGCACAATGGCAGGAGTTCCCTGCACGCCAAACTGCACGCCGAGCTCATAATGTTTTTTGATATCAACATTACAGGTTGCTGGCTGAGTAGCTTCACCGCTCAACGCTGCATCAAACGCCTTACGACGATCGGCCATGCACCAGATTGACTGCATATCTCTTTCCGCCTGAGAGCTTAAGCCCTGACGCGGGAATGCCAGATAACGCACGGTGATACCCAGATCGTTATACTCTTTCATCTGCGAATGCAGTTTGTGGCAGTAGCCGCAGGTGATATCGGTAAAGACCGTAATCACGTGTTTTTCTTTTGGTGCTTTGTAGACAATCATCTCAGGCACCAGCTTTTGTAAACGGCCAACCAGAATCTGGTTAGTCACGTTAACCGGCACCGCGCCGCTGACGTCATACATCGGACCTTGCAGAATGTGCTTACCATCGCTGGTTACGTAAAGCACGCCGTTGTCGGTAAATACCGTTTGCAAACCAGCAACCGGAGAAGGCTGAATCTCGGCTTTCTGTACGCCCAATGTTTTCAGCGACTGCTGGATTTCAGCATCACCTGCATGTGCTGCGCCAGTGACTGAAGCCGCCAGCAAAGACAGCCAAATTAAACCTTTCTTCATTGCGTAATCCTTGTATTTCCCTGCGCCTTACGCACGGGGATGATGCTGTTGATGTAGCTGCTTCAGTCGTTCGGTAGCTACATGCGTATAAATTTGGGTTGTGGACAGATCGCTATGTCCTAACAACATTTGTACGACACGCAAATCTGCCCCATGGTTCAGCAAATGGGTGGCAAAAGCATGCCTGAGCACATGCGGAGACAGGCGCGAGCTATCAATTCCCGCCAGTACTGCATAATGTTTAATGCGATGCCAAAACGTTTGGCGCGTCATCTGCTGGGCACGATTACTCGGAAACAGCACGTCGATCGTTTGCCCATTCAGCAGCCATGGCCGACCATATTCCAGATAATATTCAATCCAGTAAACCGCCTCTTCACCCAGCGGTACCAGCCGTTCTTTATTACCTTTACCGATAACGCGCACCACCCCCTGACGCAAACTAACATCGGCCTGCGTCAGCCCCACCAGTTCAGAAACGCGTAGTCCGGTGGCATAAAGCACTTCAAGCATCGCCTTATCACGCAATTCTATTGGGTTCTCAACGCTTGGCGTTTGTAGCAACGTATCAACCTGTTCTTCGGTGAGATCTTTCGGTAGCCGCTGCGGTAGCTTTGGCGACGATAATAACGTCGTTGGGTCATCGCTACGCATTTTTTCACGATAGAAATACTGAAACAAACGACGCATAGCGCTAAGTAAACGGGCTGAACTGGTTGCTTTATAGCCGCCATCGACGCGTTCAGCCAAGAAACTTTGCAGCTCAGAAACCTGAGCCTGTAATAAATCGGAATGGTTATGCGCCAGCCATTCAGCCAGCGACCGTAAATCTAGACGATAAGAGGCCAGCGTATTTTCGGCTAAGTTGCGCTCTAACCACAGCGCATCTAAAAATTGTTCTATCAGTGCCTGATCTTGCTCGTGCACCGGCGACTCCATTGATAAAGACTCAAACCAAGGTTTAGTGTGCATTATGCCTGACACGGATTCAAATCTGATACACTCTGCTGTTATGTATTTGTAACCCGACGGCAGCAACTCCCCTGCGCTCTTTACATTACCGCAGCGTTGGCTACCTTCTTTCACCCTGATTGCCGCCTAGTCGCAGCTCGAATGTTTTTAGGTATTACTATGAAGATAGGTCTTTTTTACGGCTCCAGCACTTGCTATACCGAAATGGCCGCTGAAAAAATTCGCGATATTCTCGGCGCCGAGTTAGTCGATTTACATAACATCAAAGACGTTCCCATCCAGCGCATGGAGGATTACGACATTCTGATCCTCGGCATTCCAACTTGGGACTTTGGTGAGATTCAAGAAGACTGGGAAGCCGTCTGGGACGTACTCCCAACGTTGAATCTACAAAACAAAATCATCGCCATGTATGGCATGGGCGATCAGCTTGGTTATGGCGAATGGTTCCTCGACGCTCTGGGTATGCTTCACGATCGTTTACTGCCGCTAGGCGTGCAGTTTGTCGGTTATTGGCCAACAGAGGGCTATGAGTTTACCAGCCCTAAACCGGTGATTGACGATGGCAAGCTGTTCGTTGGCTTGGCTCTCGACGAAGCGAATCAATACGATTTAAGCGACAAGCGCCTAGAACAGTGGTGCGAGCAGATCATGCTGGAGATCGCTGAGTTACTGTAGCCTGATGCTTACTGCATACATTGCATATAAAGAAACAAAAATGCCCGATGGAAACCTCGGGCATTATTCATTAATCACTCTGGTGCGTTTGCATCAGCGTGCGGCGCAAATGACACCATGCTTCTGGCGTCAAACTGTCTGCCGCAATCCATAAACGCTTTTTCTTTCCCTGCTTTTTCACACTTTTCAAAGGTAGCAATGCGCCAAAATCACTAATCCAAGGCGTCTTACATAACTCCCACTCATTGTGCTGCCATAGAATATGATTGTCCGCCAGAAAGCTAAACTCTCCCTGAATCTTAGCGATCTGCTTTTGACTGCGGATACATTCAAACACCACTAAAGTCAGCAACACTAGCCAATAAAAACTGTAGTTTTCCGGCCAGGGTGCTAGCAAAATCAACAAAATCAGAATGCCATGCGTAACCAACAACAAGAGTTGCGTTCGCCATGACACTCGTACATCACAACGCCATTGGTCCACGATCTTTGTTTCGCGTTTGAATAAGTTTAACCATATGCGCTAATTCAGGATCCTTGGGTGAACCGTGGTTCATGAGCCAATTAAAAAGATCGGGATCGTCGCACTCAAGTAAGCGTACAAATGTCTGTTTGTCTGCATCGCTCAGTGAATCATACTCATGTTCGAAAAACGGCATAATGGAGATATCCAACTCACGCATACCGCGGCGGCAAGCCCAATGAATGCGTGATTTATTTCCTATATCCATGATTTACTCGCTCCTGATCAGTTAACCTTATTCTTATAAGATAATCTTGTAAGACACCCCGTAACTCACTGGGTTCCCAGTCGATACGAGATACGCCGCGCCATTTTAGCGCGAATCTAAGGAAGATTTAGAAAATAGGTTCACAAACTGACATATTTATTCGCGCATTATGTACCAGACCGTGCCTTAAACCTCGGCAAATATAAGGTTTATAGAAAAACTCGGAATTCTCCTCTCTCTTTGGTGCCTTATTCCCCCCTATTTGCCACTACGTGTGAGCATTTATACCCACGGCGCAATATTTCCATTTGCAATCCAACCCACCTCTCTTAACATGGTGAGATTCCATTTCGGGATTGCATTAGTAGGGAACCATCATGACTTTGAACTCTCTTTTCGCGCCACGCCAATCGGTAGCCTCTAACCACCTGCCCTTAACGATAATGTTGCTCAACGATTGGCAGTTGGTAAACGTGACGGGGCCTGACGCTAGCAAATATTTGCAGGGCCAGCTAACCGTAGACGTGGCCGCACTCACTGAGCATGAACACACCCTCTGCGGGCATTGCGACGCGAAGGGAAAAATGTGGAGCGATCTGCGTTTATTCCATCGAGCAGAAGGCTTCTCTTATTTGGTACGCCGCAGCGTGGCAGAAAACCAAATCACCGAATTGAAAAAATACGCGGTGTTTTCCAAGCTCACTATCAGCGCAGACAATGATGCAGTGATCCTCGGCGTTGCTGGCTTTAAAGCCGACGCGGCACTTGCAGCCTATTTCCCGCAGTTGCCTGATGCCAACACACCGGCGGTGACACATGAAGACACCACGCTGCTCTATTTATCTCAGCCAGAAGCACGCTATTTACTGATAACCTCTTTATCCACCGCAGAAATGCTTACAGATAAGCTGCGTGATAGTGCGCAGTTCAACAACGGTCAGCAGTGGATTGAGCTTGAAATCGAAGCGGGCCAGCCAGTTATTGACGTCGCTAATAGCGGGCAGTTTATTCCACAGGCCACGAATCTTCAGGCGCTGGATGGCATCTGCTTTAAAAAAGGCTGTTACACCGGCCAAGAAATGGTGGCTCGCGCTAAATATCGCGGTGCCAACAAACGTGCGCTTTATTGGCTGCAAGGCTCTGCTAGCCGCGTGCCGCAGGCCGGTGAGGATTTAGAACTCAAGTTAGGTGAAAACTGGCGACGCACCGGAACGGTATTAGCCGCCGTTCAGCTTAACGACGGAAGTCTAAACGTTCAGGTCGTGCTCAATAACGATTTAGAAGCCGACAGCGTTCTGCGCGTTCGTGACGATGAAGGCAGCATGCTGACGATTCAACCACTGCCATATTCGTTGGTGGAAGGGTAATTCATTCAGCTTCTCTGAATACCCCCTCCCAACCTCCCCCTTCGCAGGGGGAGGAGCCTACCGAGTACGGGATTAATACCGAGAACCATTCAGCCCCCTCCCCTGCGAAGGGGAGGGCTGGGGTGGGGTCAGACGTATGACTAAAATATTCACCCGCGCGCGTATTTGGCCGCATCCAAAAACAGCTCATGATCGGGGCGAATGCCGGTATACAACACAAACTGCTCAACCGCTTGAATAGCAAAAACTTCAGCGCCACTAATCACCGTTTTCCCCTGAGACTTGGCATAACGAATCATCGGCGTTTCTGATGGCAAAGCAACAACATCAAAAATAACCTTCGCACGGTCGATCTCATCTTCGCTAAAGGCCAACGTGTCAGCGTCGGCTCCGCCACTCATGCCGATAGGCGTTGCGTTGATTAACACATCGGCTTCCACGCCCTGCATATCCGGCCGCCACTCATAGCCATACAGTGAAGCCAGCTGCTGTCCGGTTTTTTCATTCTTGGCCACAATATAGCCCTGTTTAAAACCAGCGTCTTTTAACGCACAGGCCACGGCCTTCGCCATTCCACCGCTGCCACGCAGGGCAAACACGTGTTCAGGAGAAACGGCATACTGCGCCAACAGCTGGGCAATCGCTAAGTAGTCGGTGTTATACGCTTTCAGGTAGCCATCGGTATTCACAATGGTGTTAACGGAATCAATGGCTTTAGCTGATGCATCCATCTCATCCACCAGCGGGATAACATCCTCTTTAAACGGCATTGAGATTGCGCAACCCCGGATCCCCAATGCACGTACACCACCAATTGCCGCTTTGATATCTTTGGTCGTAAAGGCTTTGTAGAGATAGTCCAGATCGAGCGCATCATAAAGATAATTATGAAAACGTGTGCCGAAGTTGCTCGGGCGCGCCGCCAGCGACATGCATACCTGAGTATCTTTATTGAGATGTTTAGTCATAGAACCTCTTCGCCAAAAAATGAATCCAGAAAAGCCGCAGAGTGACACCTGCCTTTGCCACTATCATGGACTAAAACAAACAGGGTGAAAATGGCTGAGTTTGTTGTTAACAGTTCCTCTTTTAACCCACGCTCTGGCTGAGCCAAAATGCAAAAAAGGAGCCATTAGGCTCCTTTTGTATAGGCATCAACTTGGTGAAACTTAGAAGTTGTAACCCGCAACCAGGTAGTAACCCCAGCCGGTAGATTTCACGTCAAAGTTACCTTTGCCGAAGTTCAGCTCAGTACCATCCTGCCATTGTCCACCGTTATGGAAATAACGTGCAACGAAGGAGTAGTGCCAGTGATCGTAGTTCAGTGCCAAAATGTGGCTAGATGCGATGGAGTTGCTGCTACGAATACGCTGACCATTCAGTTCGCTGTGGCCAGAGTCTTTACCTAAGTCAGAACCCCAATCGAAGTTGGTGAAGCCGATGTAGCTCAGCTTGCCACCCAATACTTCGGTGATTGGCACGAAGTATTTAACTTTGAAACGGTAGCCGTCCCATTCGTTTTCGTTGGCCGCATTGTAGTTCTGCCACTGGTATTTGGCATACACGTTCATCGACAGGCTCATTGGCAAGCCGGTATCAATGTCGGTACCCAGACCCATGTACCAAGTGCTCTGACGGTTATCGCTGTTACGACCCATATCGTAGATATAGTTATTCGCGAAGTACCATTCTTTGAACGGACCGAAGCTCAGATCGGTGCCGGTCAGCTTATCAATAGAGAAGCGCGGTTCAATTTCCATGAACAGCGGGGAACCGTGGTTCCAGATACCGCGAGAGGTGCTGTCACCGCCGAAGAACATTGGCGCATCCACGTAGCCGTAGAAGTCGAACCAATCTTTCTTAGCAAAAGCTTCGTACTCAAGGTAAGTATCGTCTCTCAGCTGTGGTCCAAAGCGCGTATGGGCGCTGCCCACCACGTTAACGCTTTGATGCCACCAGTCAGAAAGATATTCGCTGTTGTTGTCTGCTGCTACAGCGGTAACGCTGCTTGAAAGTGCAAGCACGGTGCCTGCAGCTAAAATTATTTTTTTCATAATATTGCTACTTACCTTAAGCAAAATTCCCTGCCAGGGAAAAGACCCATGTAAACATCACCACAAATAGCCATCAATTGATCAACAACCCACCTTTCTGGCCGTGCGTATTATAGAAATTATTGCTCACAAAAATCTGTGATCTCTGAATACATTCTTAAATACGTAATCGATTGCGTTCACGTTTGCGATGAAAAAATTCGGAGGGATTCTACAATCTTTGCTGCAATAATCAAATTTAAAACCCGACTATTGATATAGAAATTGCCCTGAAAGGCTTATTCCATAAGGCATTCGCCGATAAACGGCCTCGTTTTTTTGTGTCTGGATGAAAAGTTGCGCAACTTACAAAAGGAAAAAATTGACGAAACTTTGCCGTTGTTACAATGTCGCAGGCCAATAAATGTTTGAATGCTAATAAATCAATCGCTATTTTGTGAAAATCATGACAAGCGCTTTGATGACCTATTTTTCCTAAAGTATTCCAAAAGCCAATCCATTCGCTCTAAAGCCATATAATTATCTGATAAACAAAAATAAAGTCATTCGCATCGTAATTAGCGCAAATATATTTGGGCTTACACGTGTACACTGGAATAATTCTCAGCTAACCTAGCTCTAGTTTTAAGCAACAGCATGATTTCCATTGTTCAACAGAGGTAGTGCCGCACTATGGCAAAGGCAAACATTGTTCAGCAGGGATATTCACTGGCAGAGGAAGTTGCCAACAGCATCAGCCACGGAATTGGTTTCATTCTGGGGATCGTCGGCCTGGTTCTATTGTTGGTTCAAGCCATTGGCACCGGTGCCGATGCCACTGCAATCGCTAGCTATAGCCTTTACGGCGGCAGCATGATTTTGCTGTTTCTTGCATCCACGCTCTATCACGCCATTTCACATCAGAACATCAAACGTTGGCTGAAGGTGTTTGACCACTGCGCCATCTATTTATTGATCGCCGGTACCTACACCCCATTCCTACTGGTTGGATTAGATTCCACCTTAGCCAAATGGTTGATGGGGGTTATCTGGGGTATTGCGCTGTTTGGTATTTTGTTCAAACTCGCGTTTGCCCATCGCTTTGAAGTACTTTCACTTATCACCTACCTCACGATGGGATGGCTGTCATTAATTGTTATCTATCAGTTGGCAACCAAGCTGGCATGGGGGGGCGTAACGCTACTGGCCGTAGGCGGTATTGTTTATACGCTAGGGGTTATTTTCTACGTCAGTAAACGAATTCCATACAACCACGCGATCTGGCATGCGTTTGTGCTGGGCGGATGCGCCTGTCATTTTTTTGCGATTTATTTGTATGTGTAGATCGAAGGGGAGGGTTTTGTTCGCCTATATCTATGCGGTCCTAGTGAAAGGTTTCGTTCGCCTATCAATAACAGCTATCACATATTGCTAGAGTCGAAGGCGACCGATGAGGGGCGCCAGCGCGCGCCCCTTCAATCCTCGCGCTTTTATCCGAGACGCCATCTCCGCGCCGGGTCGGCATGCGCCATCCTTGGCGCCTCCTCCCCTCGTGAAAACATCCTGTTTTCACTGCTCTAAATGCCACGACTTAAACTCAAAAAAAGATAGAGCTTTTGTCTTTTGGGTTTGACCTTTTCCGGCACGTTGTTCTTCAGCCGAATAGAGGAATGTAGGCTAGGATTTGCCGACCGGACGTCGGCAAAAGGGCGACGGAGGCATGGATGCCGATTGTCGCTCGTTCCGTTAAAGCCTAAATGACGAAATGAGGGAACCTGCGAAGCAGGCTGAAGAACGGTGCCAAGCCGGGATGCAAGGCGGCGGCGATTGAGCCGCCTTGCTCGGACGCTGGCACAGTACAGAGGTGAAATTCATAGCCTAAAAGCGTACGAAACCTTACTCGATACTAAAAACCATCAAACCTCTGCACAATACTGATGTAAGACTAGATATTTTGGGGCGGACATAACATCACCACATTTAAGCCTTATTCTCCGCTACCTTCCCACCCACATACTTACTCATCTTAATCACTATCGGCGACAGCAAAATCAACGCTACGAGGTTTGGCAATACCATCAATCCGTTGAACATATCCGCCATATTCCACACCAGCTCGACTTTGAAGAACGAGGCAATAAAGATGAAGGCAATCACCACCAGTTGATAGGCACGTACCGCACGTTGGGAATTGAATAGATAACGAATATTCATTTCACCATAGTAGTACCAGCCAACAATCGTTGAGAAAGCAAAGAAGAACAGCGAAACCGAAATAAACAGGCTGCCAAAATAGCCATAAACATAGGTATACGCTTGCTGAGTCACCGCAATGCCTTGTCCGGTGAATACACCAAGGAAGTTGGTCTGGGTTTTACCACCGAGCTCCCACATGCTCATACCCGATGTGATAATCGCCAATGCGGTTAGCGTGACGATAACGCACACCACAAACACGCCCATCATCGCGATATAGCCCTGTTGTTCTGGACGCTCAACCTTAGCCACCGCGTGAGCATGCGGCGTCGAACCCATCCCTGCCTCGTTGGAAAACAGACCGCGAGCAATACCAAAACGCATCGCCTGCTGAATCGCAATCCCTGCACCACCGCCCAATACCGCCGTTGGATTAAAGGCCGCCACAAAAATCGATTTAAACGCCGGTAAAATATAGTGGCCGTTGTGCACCAAAATCACCAAGGTGCCCAGCAGATAAAACACCGCTTTAATCGGCACCACTTTCTCGGTGAATGAGGCGATGCTGCTGATCCCCCCATAATCACCACGCCGGTGATCACCGCCAATACAATACCGATCACCCAGCCCGGTACGCCCAGAGAGCTATTAAATGCCGCGGCGATAGAGTTGGACTGCACCATATTGCCGATAAAGCCCAGCGCAATAATCACCAACACGGAGAAAATACAGGCCAGCCATTTGCAGTTCAGCCCTTTTTCAATGTAATACGCGGGGCCGCCGACCACTTGGCCGTTTTTATCTTTTGATCTGAATTTTTGCGCCAACATCGCTTCTGCGTAAATCGTCGCCATTCCCAGAAACGAGGAAACCCACATCCAGAAAATCGCACCGGGGCCACCTGCCACTATCGCCGTTGCCGGACCAGCCAGATTGCCGGTACCGACCTGCCCAGCAATAGCCGTTGCAACCGCCTGAAATGAACTCATACCCTGTTTATCAGCCTTCGCGCCCGACAAAGAAATACCGCCGAACAGCGCTTTAAAACCAGAGCCAAAATGACGGATCTGAATGAAACCCAAACGCAGCGTGTAATAAATACCTGTTCCACACAGGAGGAAAATCAGCAGTTCATCCCAAAGCAGGCTGTTCACCTGATTAACCAACTGAGCAATGAATTCCATAATGCCTTACCTGTTTTTATGCCAGTGCGTGTGTTGTCACACGTCATGGTTGTTGTTTTAAACCAATAGTTCACCCGAAGTCTGTATAAGCACCAAGGTGGGTTGCCATAATGAAAAATGCAGATGTATCAACAAATAAGACCAGATAGGCCCCGTTGATCTCGTCTTAAAAAGGGGAACATTTCACGGTGAGAACTCTATCACACTTTTGTCGCCAGACTTGCCCAGAAACCGACCATCAGTAACATGAGTAAAAATGATGATTAGCGTAAGTAATAGGATGCAATAACAATGTAATCATTTAATATTTATAAGTTTTTACATTATCACTCAGCCAAGCTTTAATTGTGGTTATTGGGTTTTGTCATTAGAAAATCTCACCCAAAATTAATGAAAAAAAGTAAGGCTTAAAGATATTCCTGAGCACGATAAATAAAAAAAGCCTCATCAACTAAGCGATGAGGCTGAAACCGAAGAGATGTTATGTCAGACAGCCTTCGGGGTAGGTGAAATAATAAGAAGAAATCTTAAAACAGTTCGCTCATATTCAGTTGGCTCATCAACAGCGCGTTATCGCTGTAATCAACCGGCACGGCAACAACCGCTGGGCCTTGTACGTCCATCGCAGCACGCAGCGTGCTTTCCAATGTTTCTGAAGACGTTACGGCAAATCCTTTGGCACCAAACGCTTCCGCGTAGGCTTTAAAGTCGATCGGGCCAAATTTAACCCCCGACGTGCGGTGGTATTTCTTATCTTCTTGGATCGCTACCATATTGTATTCTTCATCTACCCATATGATATGTAACAGATTCACGCCTAAGCGTACTGCCGTTTCCAATTCCATGCTGGACTGCATAAAACCACCATCGCCGGAAACCGAAACCACCTTACGGCTAGGATCGACCAACGCGGTGCCAATCGCCCACGGTAACGCGACCCCCATCGTCTGCTGCCCGTTTGAAATCAGCACCTGACGCGCACGGAAGCTGTATAAATAGCGGGCGATCCAAATATGAAAGCTCCCCATATCGACGCACAGCGTCACGTCGCTATTCACGATGTCCTGCATGGCTCTCACCAAGCGCAGCGGATGAATGGCAAACTGGGTTAGGCTTCTTCCTTTCTGCGCTAAAAGATCGCGCTGCTGACGGCACTCTTCTAAAATCGCCACCGCGTCGCTGCTTAAATCAAGCGCGGCATGAATATGTTCAGATAGCAGATCTAACGTCTCTGCGATATCCCCCACCAGCTCGATATCCGGCTGATAATCGCTATCGGTTTCGGCAGGCATAATGTCGATGTGAACCAAATCGGCACCATCGTTGTTCCACTGCGCTGGCTCATATTCAATTGGGCTATAGCCAATCGTTATGACCAAATCAGCGTTACGCAGTAAGCGGTCACCCGCCTGATTATTGAAAAGTCCGACACGCCCAGCAAAACGATGGAAGTGAGCCTGATCGATAACCCCAGCGGCTTGATAAGTGCTGGTGACCGGCAGCCCACTTTTATGTAAAAGGCGGCGAATAGCGTCCGCGTTACGCGGCTGGCTTGCCATCAAGCCAAGAAAAATCACCGGATTTTTCGCTTTTTCAAGCCGACGAGCCACCTGCACGATACTTTCAAAAGGAGCCGCGCCCAGAGTAGGATGCTGTGTCGTTAACACCCTGCTGTTGACCGGCTCATTGAGAATATCCATCGGCAAGCTGATAAAACTGGCTCCGGGGCGTCCAAACTCGGCGGCACGAAAACCGTTCGCCAACACTTCAGACAAAGCCGATGCCGAAGTCACCTCGGCGGAATATTTGGTTACCGGACGGAACATCGTCACGGTATCCATCGTCTGATGCACCTGTTTTAGATGATCGGCACGCTTCACCGCCCCGCCCAGCGCCACCAAAGGATCGCCTTCTGAGGTTGCCGTCGCTACGCCGGTAATTAAATTGGAGCACCCAGGTCCCGATGTCACTAAGGCAACACCGGCTTTACCGGTTAAACGCCCAACCGCTCCCGCCATAAATGCCGCGTTGGCTTCGTGGCGAACGGCAATAGTTTCAATGCTGGAATCAACCAACGAGTTAAACACCCTATCAATTTTCGCACCAGGGATACCAAATACGTGTTTAACCCCCTGAGCTTCTAACTGAGCGACGATCAAATCCGCCCCGCACTGCCATGCTTTATTGCTATCAGACTTTTTCATGGAACCACACTCCTCGCAGCCAAAAAGGCTTAACTTTCAACGGAACGAATCGCCGTATCTAAATTTGCAGGGCACAAATCGGCCTGCATAAAATCATCATCATGTGGGAAATCGATCAGTAATTTATCGATAGAGCCAAAGGTCAAAACGCCGCTTTCCACCTGATAATCAAGAATATGGCCACCACAGTCGCGCTCCGCGGTGATGAAGTGCTCGTGATATCCCGCAACGTTGATACCTTGCATATAGTTAGGTGTCAGAAAGCCAATCAACACCCCTTCGCGATGTTCAATGTGGTATGTCGGCTGAGCCTCAATGGCTTCCTGCATTGGTTTGTAAGGGCGGTGCTGCTCCGGCACGGTACGCGTTTCTACGTTGCGGAAAATCCCGTCAATGCGCAGCGCGCAGAAGGCATTTTGGCTGGTGAGCATTTTGTCGATAACCTGATGGATCTCATCTCGGCTATGCAAACGATTGATGCGGTATTCTTCCGTCGGTTGGAAAAAGGTCATCACCGCAAAAGGCGTTTTTTGTTCAGGTTTGGCACGGCGAGCGCTGCCGTCGCCACGTAGCTGGAAAATATTGCGGTTAAACGCAATCATTTCGCCATCAAGATGGTTGAAGGTGCCTAAGCCAAAGTCTCCGTGCTGGAGCAAATCGGCCATCGTTGTCTCCCCTTCATAAACCCCGCTTAATAGCGCACTCATTAGAGAAGTTTGATAAATGACGCGTTCTGGGTGTGCACGTTGCAGCTGCATAGCCGTTTTTGCGATGTCTGCCACGCATGAACAGTCAGAAGGATGTGATTTCATGAGGTGATCCAGTTTTTCAATTATTAGCGTTATTAACTAAAGGTTGACTCCTTTCAGCAATGAGTTCCAATATGATGTTGTGTTCACTTTGAGACGTTTTTGATATGGAACTACGCCATTTACGCTATTTCGTCGCGGTGGCTCAGACAGGTCACTTTACGCGCGCCGCCGAACAGTTGGGGATCTCACAGCCCCCACTCAGCCAGCAAATTCAAAGACTTGAACATGAAGTTGGCACCCCGCTGATTAAGCGTTTAACACGTGGGATTGAGCTAACCGAAACGGGAAAAACACTCTACAAAGACGCCTGTGAAATCATCAAACTCACCGATGCGGCGCTTGAGCGAGCACGCAATGTCGCCCGAGGCATAAGCGGAACGGTCAATATCGGCTTCGCCTGCTCCACGGCGTTTAATCCTGCGGTTTTTTCTTTGCTGCATAGCTTTAGAGAAAACTACCCAATGATGCATCTTCAGCCGCAGGAGAAAGAGATGTCCGGTTTGATGAATGCATTAGAAGAGGGAAATATCGATTTTGCGTTTATTCGCCTGCCGTGCGAACGCAGCAAAGACTTTATGTGTCGCGTCATCGACACCGAAGAGATGATGGTGGCACTCCCTCGCCAGCATCCACTTAGCCGTAACAGCGCGGTTTCACTGATCGATCTCAAAGATGAATCGCTGATCACTTTTCCACGCGAAGTAGCCCCCAGCCTTTACGACCAAACCATTCATGCCTGTGAAGTCGCCGGATTCTCGCCCAATCTAGGCCAGCAGTCGCCTCAATTAACCTCCGCGATCAGCATGGTGGGCGGTGGTTTTGGCATGGCTATCGTGCCTGACTCGTTAAGCAAAATTGATGAGAAAAACGTGGTGTGTTTGAAGCTCAAAGACACTCTGCTAACCAGCGATATTGCCATTGCGTGGCGACGCGGCGACAGCAGCCATATTATTTTGCACTTACTCAATTTGCTGTAACGCTTAGCTCAGTCATAAACGCCCATAAAAAAACCGCCCTGACGCAAGGTTCACGTCAGGGCGGTTTTGTTTAGGCTGCCTATCTAAATGCTATTCGTATTCAGAGATTGGCACACAAGAGCAGAATAAATTACGGTCGCCGTAAACATCATCCAGACGTTTTACGGTTGGCCAGTATTTATTCTCACGCGTGGATTCCGTTGGGAATACGGCCAGTTCGCGAGAATAAGCGTGCTCCCAGTGACTAACCAGTTCAGCCTGAATGTGTGGCGCATTCACCAGCGGGTTATCCGCCAACGTCCATTCGCCGCTGCTCACGCGTTCAATTTCAGCACGGATTGCCAGCATCGCATCGATAAAGCGATCCAACTCGGCTTTGCTTTCAGATTCCGTTGGCTCAACCATTAATGTACCCGCAACAGGGAACGACATGGTTGGGGCATGGAAGCCAAAGTCGATCAAACGCTTAGCAATATCCATTTCGCTAATGCCGGTTTGTTCTTTCAGCGGGCGAATATCCAAAATACATTCATGCGCGACGCGACCATCGCGGCCTGCGTACAGAATCGGATACGCTGATTTCAGGCGCGTGGCGATGTAGTTGGCATTCAGGATAGCGGTCTGGCTAGCTTTCTTCAGCCCTTCTGCGCCCATCATACGGATGTACATCCAGCTAATTGGCAGAATGGAGGCACTACCAAACGGGGCCGCAGAAACCGCGCCTTTCTGGGTGGTTAAACCATCAATTTGCACCACGGTGTGGCCCGGTACAAACGGAGCCAAATGCGATTTCACACCGATTGGGCCCATACCTGGTCCGCCACCGCCGTGCGGGATACAGAACGTTTTATGTAAGTTGAGGTGAGACACATCGGCGCCAATATAGCCCGGCGTGGTGATCCCTACCTGCGCATTCATGTTCGCACCGTCGAGGTAAACCTGCCCGCCGAACTGATGCACGATCTGGCACACTTCGCGGATAGTTTCTTCATACACGCCGTGCGTTGATGGGTAAGTCACCATGATACAAGAGAGCTCGTCGCCCGCCTGTTCGGCTTTAGCACGCAAATCGTGCAGATCGATATTGCCAGAATCATCACAGGCCACCACCACCACGCTCATCCCCGCCATCTGCGCCGAGGCAGGGTTTGTCCCATGCGCTGAGCTTGGAATTAAGCAAATATGGCGCGCAGCGTCGTTGCGGCTTTCGTGATAGCGACGAATGGCCAGCAGACCCGCGTATTCACCCTGTGCACCTGAGTTCGGCTGCATGCACACGGCATCATAGCCGGTTAGCTGAACCAGCCATTGCGACAGCTGGGAAATCATCATCTGATAACCCATGGCCTGCTCTGGTGGGCAGAACGGATGCAGCTCAGCAAATTCAGGCCACGTAATTGGGATCATTTCCGCAGCAGCATTCAACTTCATGGTGCAAGAGCCCAATGGGATCATGGCCTGATTCAACGCCAAATCTTTGCGCTCCAAGCGATGCATATAGCGCATCATCTCGGTTTCGCTGTGATAGCGGTTAAATACAGGATGCGTCAGAATCGGGTCAGTACGCAGCATGTGGGCAGGAATACTGCCCGCGCTGTCTTCAGCAACGAGAGCATCCAGCGTATCGATATCCAGCCCGTGGTTATCACCCAGCAGAATAGCAAACAGTGCTTCAACGTCTTCGCGGCTGGTCGCCTCATCTAAAGAAATCCCCACTGCGCCCGGAATGTCACTGCGCAGGTTAAAACCAAAGCTCAGCGCACGCGCTAATACTTCAGCCTTGTCTTTCACGGCTACCGTGAGGGTATCAAACCAGCTGTGGTTGCGAACGGTCACATCTTTTTGCTTCAGACCCGCAGCCAAGATATCGGTCAAACGATGAATGCGATCGGCGATGCGTTTCAGGCCGACGGGGCCATGATAGACCGCATACAGGCTGGCAATATTCGCCAGCAAGACTTGAGAAGTACAGATATTGGAGTTCGCTTTCTCGCGGCGGATGTGTTGCTCACGCGTTTGCATCGCCATACGCAGTGCGGTATTGCCCGCGGCATCGCGAGAAACCCCAATAATACGCCCTGGCATAGAACGTTTAAACTCATCACGACAGCCAAAGAATGCCGCATGTGGGCCACCGTAGCCCATAGGTACGCCAAAACGTTGCGCAGAACCAAACACGACGTCAGCACCCAATTTACCCGGCGCGGCCAGCAGCACCAGAGCCATCGGATCGGCGGCAACGCAGGTAATCACCTTGCGGCTTTTCAGTTCATTCATCAGATCGGTGTAGTCGTGCAGCTCGCCGTAGGTCCCCACCTGTTGCAGCAATACGCCAAACACGTCCTGATGATCGAGCACTTTATCTGCATCATCAACGATCACATCAAAGCCAAAGGTTTCAGCTCGGGTACGCACCACGTCCAGCGTTTGCGGATGAACATCGGCGGCCACAAAGAAACGATTAGCATCTTTCAGCTTGCTAGCACGCTTCGCCAACGCCATGGCTTCCGCCGCGGCGGTGGCTTCATCCAGTAAGGAAGCTGACGCTAATTCAAGACCGGTGAGATCCTGAGTCAGCTGCTGGAAGTTCAGCAACGCCTCAAGACGACCTTGGGAAACTTCCGGCTGATACGGCGTATAGGCGGTATACCAGCCTGGGTTTTCCAGCATGTTACGCTGAATAACCGGCGGCATTAAAACACCGTGATAGCCCATACCAATAAAGGATTTGTAACGCTGATTCTGACCCGCAATGGCTTTCAGCTCAGCCAACGCCTGATGTTCCGTTACGGCATCACCGACCGCTGGCGGAGTAGGTAACTGAATATCGGAAGGAACGATCTGCTCGATCAATTCATGCAAAGAGCGTGCACCAACGGTTTCCAGCATTTGCTGTTGCTGTTGGGCAGACGGACCGATATGGCGAGCGATAAAGGATTCGCTGTTTTCGAGCTGGCTGAGAGTCTGGGTCATGAGTGACTGATTCCTAAATGTACATACAAAAGAAATGCTGATTTGACACAACTAAATGCGGCACGAACTCACTTTCTCCCCGCTCAAAATACGGGGGGAGAAAGGATGAAGCACGATCAAGCGCGGCTGCGCCCAACACCATTCACAACGCAGGCATTAATCTTCGATTGAAGATTCGTAGGCTGCGGCATCCAGCAAACCAGCAATTTGCGCTTCGTCTGATGCTTTGATGCGGAACAGCCAGCCTTCGGAATACGGAGCGCTGTTGACCAGCTCTGGCGCACCTTCTAGCTCATCGTTGATAGCAACGATTTCGCCGCTAATTGGCGCATAGATATCGGAAGCCGCTTTCACAGACTCGGCCACCGCACAGTCATCGCCCGCATCGAAAGATGTGCCGACTTCTGGCAGATCGATAAAGACCATATCGCCCAGCAGTTCCTGTGCATGCTCGGTGATACCAACGCTATACACCCCTTCGCCTTCTGCACGAACCCATTCGTGAGACGCGGTATATTTCAATTCAGTAGGCACGTTGCTCATCGACATCCTCTCTTAAATGTTTGTTAAATTTTACTTTATAAGTCTGATTCAATTGGCGTAGCGAGCGTAGCCTAGCTAATCAGGCTTTTACCGTTGCGCACAAAACCGGGCTTCACGACACGCACTGGCATTTCACGGTTACGGATCTGCACGATAGCTTCTTCGCCAATGCCTGCTGGCACGCGGGCCAATGCAATACTGACACCTAATGTTGGTGAGAAGGAACCACTGGTGATCACACCTTCTTGAAGATTTCCGTTGGCATCGGTGAAACGCACCGGCAGCTCATTGCGCAGCACGCCTTTTTCGGTCATCACCAAACCAACCAGTTTTTCGGTACCGTTCTCACGCTGCTGCTCTAATGCTTCGCGGCCGATAAAATCACGATCTTCCGGCGCCCAAGCAATAGTCCAGCCCATATTGGCGGCTAACGGCGAAACGCCTTCATCCATTTCCTGACCATATAAGTTCATGCCAGCTTCTAAGCGCAGAGTGTCACGCGCGCCCAAACCGCACGGTTTAACGCCTGCTTTCACCAGCTTCTGCCAGAACTCTGCCGCTTCGCCGATTGGCAAAGCAATTTCATAACCGTTTTCGCCGGTGTAGCCCGTTGTCGCAATAAAGTAGTCGCCAGCCTGCACGCCGAAGAATGGTTTCATACCGCTGATCGCTTGTTTTTGTGCATCAGTAAACAGCGTTGCGGCGCGCTCTTGCGCCTGCGGGCCTTGCACCGCAATCAGCGCCAGATCGTCGCGCACGGTGATTTCAACGTGATAGGGCTCGGCATGCTCGGTGATCCACGCCAAATCTTTTTCTCGCGTGGCGGAGTTAACCACCAAGCGGAAATATTCTTCTTCAAGGAAATAAACGATCAGGTCATCGATAACGCCCGCAGAGGCGTTCAACATGCCGGTATAGAGCGCTTTGCCCGGTACCGTCAGTTTTGCCACATCGTTCGCGAGGAGGTAACGCAGGAACTCACGCGTGCGCGGCCCACGAAGATCGACGATAGTCATGTGCGACACATCGAACATGCCCGCATCCTGACGCACAGCATGGTGCTCATCGAGCTGAGAACCGTAGTGCAGTGGCATCATCCAGCCGTGAAAATCAACCATACGCGCGCCGCAGGCGACGTGTTGATCGAAGAGTGGAGTCTGTTTGGCCATCTTAACCCTCTTTTCCTGAACGTTTGTCATCCGGTACAAGCCATCCGCTATAGAGTCCCGGGCGCGCTAATAAGATATTTTTTGCCTAAAAATGTTGATGTGAACTCTAAAGCTGAACACCTGTAAACATCGTTACGCAAACGATACCCTGCCCCAGACGTTATCACCGATATCAGCGATTAACCATAAGTTAAAATAAGACCAGACTTTATCGATAGTGAAATTTAGAGAAGGGATAATGCAGAAGTTTCATCTACAAAACTGCGTCGAATGGCACAAAATTAACATTTTCACTGCAACTGCATTGCAGTTATATAACGTATATCGCAATTTTATTAGGGAAAATAGCGGATGTTAAATTGCCATGCATGAGAAAAACTAATTCAAAACCAATGGCAACATTAGAATATTTCAAATCAGGTTGGAGGGATAACCAGGAAGAACAAAAAGGGGGAGCGGCTAACATAAATGCATAGCTAGCCGCGAGGCACTATTTTTACAACGTCTATATTTACAGACTCTATTTTTGCAAACTTTCAGGCAAATCCGCTAAGCCCATGGCATGACGAACCAAACGCGGTTTAAGCCCAGGGAGATTATCAGCCAGCGCCATACCGACATCACGCAGCAGTTTCTTGGCTGGGTTATCTCCGTCGAACAGCTGGCGGAAACCTTGCATCGCCGTCAGCATCACGGCAGCACTGTGCTTACGGGTACGCTCATAGCGGCGCAGATACATATAGCGACCAATATCTTTGCCCTGACGCTGTAGACGTTTGATTTCGGAGGCCAATTCAGCCGCATCCATAAAGCCGAGGTTCACACCCTGCCCAGCCAATGGGTGGATGGTATGCGCCGCATCCCCCACCAGCGCGAGTCGGTGCGCGGCAAAACTGCGAGCATATCGCCCAACCAAAGGATGTGACTGTCGAGCGCTGACGACTTCGCACAGACCAAGACGCGTATCAAACGCAACGGCCAACTCACGGTTGAAATCACACTCAGGCAAAGCCTCTAAGCGCTGGGCTTCTTCTGGAGAAACGGACCAAACGATAGAGCATAAATGCCCGTCTTCCAGCGGCAAGAAAGCCAAAATACCGTTTGGACGGAAAATCTGACGCGCACAGCCTTCATGGGGCAATTCGGTTTTGATGGTAGCCACCAACGCATGGTGCCCATAATCCCAAAAAGTCAGCGGAATATCAGCATGCTGACGCAGCCATGAATGCGCACCATCAGCGCCAATCACCAGACGAGCCGTAAGCATCTGTTCATTATCTAACGTGATGAACGCTTCGTTTTCGCCCCACGCTACCTGTTTAAGTGTCGCTGGCGCAATCATCGTGACCTCGGACTGACGGCTCACTTTATTCCACAGCGCCAACTGGATAACACGGTTTTCAATGATATGGCCAAGGTGGGTATGTCCATACTCTTGGGCTCGAAACGCAATACGCCCAAAGCTGTCACTTTCCCACGCTTCCATGCCCTGATAGGCACTCGCTCTCAGGGCGAGGATATTTTGCCAAACGCCCAGATGCTGTAGCAAACGCTCGCTGGCAGCATTAATGGCAGAAACACGCAGCGCAGGTTCAGGCGTTAGCTCAGTGTGCTCGGGGATACGGCTTTCAATCACCGCAATGCGAAGCCCGCTGCCCTGAAGCGCCGCCGCCGTTGCCAACCCCACCATGCCACCACCGGCAATAACCACATCAAAAGATTGCATTGTGATTCTCTGTTCCTGTTAATTAATCATATTCCTTCAATCGCTCAGGCAACTTAAACAGCGCTGAGCACGACAGGAATAAACTTAGCGTTCTACCCAACCAAGGGTGCGCCGCGCCAGTGTTTCACGCAGCGGAGGAACCAACTCCATCGCCATTAAACCAAGATTACGCCCAACAACTAACGGTGCCAGACGATTAGCAAATAGATGAATCAGACCATCGGTCACACCGATTGTGGCCTGCTGGTCGGGTTCTCGGCGCTGTTGATATTGGCTTAATATCTGATAGCTGCCGATATCATTGCCCTGTTGTTCTGCTTGAGCAATGATTTCTGCCAAAGACATAACGTCACGAAGACCAAGATTAAATCCCTGCCCCGCGATGGGATGTAGCGTTTGTGCGGCGTTGCCCACCAGCGCAAGGCGATGGCTGATATGTTGCTGGGCAGACGTTAAGCGCAGCGGATAGCTATGACGTTTCCCCGCTTTCACCATAGCGCCTAAACGCCAGCCAAAAGCCTGCTGCAGTTGGTGTAAAAACTCGGCATCGCTCCAGCTATCGACCTTAGCCTGATCTTCAGCCGCATGACACCACACCAGCGAGCATCGGCCTTCACTCATCGGTAACATCGCCAGCGGGCCGTTGCGGGTGAAGCGCTCAAAGGCTTTCCCCTGATGCGGTAACGAGGTTGTGACGTTGGCGATAACCGCTATCTGACCATAGTCCTCGCTGCGCCAGTCAACGTTGCAGTGCTGTGCTAACGCCGATGATGAACCATCTGCCGCCACCAGTAACTCGCCAGAAAGACGAGTACCGTTATCCAGCGTGATCGTGGCGCTGTGCTGTTGCCGCTCGACGCTGACCACTTTGGCCGGACAGTGCAAGGTGACGCCCGGCGCTTTTTCTAACAGCGTGAACAGCCGCGAACCCGCCTGATGAAGCTCAATAACCTGACCTAAATATGGGATCTGGTAATCTGATGCCTCAAGCCCCACAAAACCAGCATGACCCTGATCGCTGACGTGAACACGTTCAATCGGTGTTCCACACGCTTTCAGCGCGGGCCACACACCAATACGCGCTAATTGCTGGCAGGTGCCGTAGGCTAACGCAATGGCTCGCGCGTCAAATCCCGGATGTTTTCGGCTGTCTGGCGAAACGGCTTCAACCACCTCAACCTGAACGCGTCCTGCGCTCAACGCGGAAACCGCTAACGCCAGCGTTGCGCCCGCCATGCCTCCGCCTACAATGATCATTTTCATGCCGTGTATCGTTCCTCAGCTAGCGGCCTTTGCCTGTGCCATCAGCGCTTCAATATCGTCAGCATGCTTAACCACATCTTTGGTCAGCACCTCAAAGCCATTTTCGGTAATGAGAATATCGTCTTCGATACGGATGCCAATGCCGCGATACTCCGCCGGAACATCGGCATCTGGCGCAATGTATAGTCCTGGCTCGCAGGTCAGAACCATGCCCGGTTCTAACACGCGCTCGCGAGCGGAAGAGCCGTAATCACCGACGTCATGCACATCCAAACCTAACCAGTGGCTCAAACCATGCATGAAGAACTGGCGATGTGCCTGATCGGCAATCAGCTGATCTACGTCGCCCTTCATCACGCCTAATTTGACTAATCCTTCAACCATCACGCGCACCGCTGCGTCGTTAGCTTCACGGATACTGCGGCCTGGGCCAAAGATTTCAAACGCTTTATCCATTGAGGCCAGCACCAGATCGTAGATCTCACGCTGAGGTTGGGTAAATTTGCCATTAACCGGGAAGGTTCGTGTGATATCACCTGCATAGCCTTTATATTCACAGCCCGCATCAATTAACACCAACTCGCCGTCTTTGAGCTCGCTTTCGTTTTCGGTGTAATGCAAGATGCAGCCGTTTTCGCCACCGCCCACGATAGTGTTGTAGGAAGGATAGCGCGCCCCATGGCGGGTGAACTCATGCAGAATTTCACCTTCAAGCTGGTACTCAAACATACCGGGACGGCATTTCTCCATGGCACGAATATGCCCCAACGCGGTGATTTCACCTGCGCGGCGCATCGCGGCAATTTCTTCCTGTGATTTAAACAGGCGCATTTCATGCACCCAAGGACGCCAATCGATAAGCGTAGCCGGTGCGCGGAAATTCTGGCGCATGCCGCGACGTAGTTTTTCTAGCGCAGCAAACGTAATTTGGTCTGCAAAATCATATTGCCCCTGAGCGTGATAAACCACGTCTAGGCCGTTCAACAACAGGTGCAGCTGCTCTTCAATATCGCCATAAGGCAGTGCGCGATCGACACCGAGTTTAGCCGGTGCGGCTTCTTGCCCTAAACGACGCCCAAACCAAATCTCAGCGGTTAAGTCACGCACGCGATTAAACAGCACGCTGTGGTTGTGAGTTTCATCGCTCTTAATCAGGATCAGCAAGGCTTCAGGCTCGTTAAAGCCGGTCAGATACCAGAAGTCGCTGTTCTGGCGATAAGGGTATTCACTGTCGGCGCTGCGGGTGCATTCTGGCGCAGCAAAAAAGAGCGCGGCACTACCGGGTGCCATCTGTGCCAAAACAGCCTGACGGCGACGTTGAAATTCTTGCTGGGTCATGACCTTCTCCTGAAATCGGCAATTGCGGGCATGTAGCGTGGCGAACTCTGAAATGAGCAGCCAACACAGATGCGGCTTCAAGTATGAAGGATATAGACTATCATGCGGATTGCGTAATGGGATAAGCAAGATCAATCAGGCGGTAAGAGTTCCGCCTGATTTCATCGTTGCACTTTTCGTGATGCTTATTTAGTGCAGGGTTGGCTTTTGCATTTCAGCCGCGTTTGGCTTTTCCTGTGAGAATTCGCTGTGGCACAGCATCGCTGCCATACGCACGTATTCCGCAACTTCTTCCAGAGATTGTTCCAGCTCTTCCTGATCTTCGTCTTCTTCGTAGCCTAACTGAGCAATGCTACGCAGATCGTCGATAACCTCGCCGACTTCGCCTTTGATCTGGCCAAGATTTTTTTGCATCATTCCCAAACCTAGCAGGAAATGGTTCACCCAGCCGGAAAGCGCATCGGCACGATCAAATACGGTGACATCATCGCTATCCGGTAAAAGCAGTTGGAAGCCGAAACCATCATCTTCTAACGCATCACGGGTGTGCTGATAGGTTGCCTGAAGTGGCTGTGCGAGCGTTTGCGAAAATGCTTCGCCCTCGTTGGTTAGATCGTGGATCATCGTGCGCCAATTATCGTTCTGATTGCCGCCACACAGTATCCCGCTGATCAAGCCATGCATTTCAGCGGGAGTTAATCCAACGCCTTGCTGCTGCAAAGCCTGAGTAAAAACAGAATATTCGGGTACAGTAATCTCAATTGACATACGTTTTGGTCATCGTTGGCAGATAAAGTTCGTGTTATGCTACCATCAAGATCAGTCGCTATACCAGAAAAGGGCACGCTATAAGGCTTGTCATACCCAAAGTCATTGAAGTTGCATTCACATTTGCGGCTTCGCAACCCAGGGTACATGCCCAAGATAGTTGAAGTTATATCAGGTCGGTAAGCAAACGCAGCCAACACAGATAAATCTTCAAGTATGAAGGGCATGAGTCAAAAGGCTTGTATCTGCATAGCGAGGTATATATAGTTGGCGCCCGATTTAGTGACCCTCGCGGTTTTGAAACTGGCGCAAAATCTAGGCAGGAAGGTGGTATGTCTGCACAACCGGTAGATATTCAAATTTTTGGTCGTTCGTTAAGAGTTAATTGCCCGCCAGAACAACAAGAAGCGTTGAATCAGGCTGCAGAGGATCTTAATCAGCGGTTGCAAGATCTCAAAGTTCGCACTAGAGTCACCAATACGGAGCAACTGGTTTTCATCGCGGCATTAAACGTATGTCACGAACTGGCGCAAGAACGCTTGAAAACTCGCGATTATGCTTCCAATATGGAACAAAGAATTCGCATGTTGCAGCAGACCATCGAACAAGCTCTGCTGGAACAAGGTCGCATCACTGATCGTCAGGGTGCGCAGTTCGAATAAGTGTGACTTATAGTTGTAACATGTTGATTGGCAAACGATTTTTAAAGAAAGTCGTATCATTTTAAGAAAAATGTGATAAGCTAATTAACAGTAAAGGATACAAAATTTCTCTGAGGTGTTCGTGTGCGGGCCAGTCCCCTGAGCCGATATTTAATACCTCAAGAATGCGGCGGATCCGTAATCGGTGAGCACGCTCGGTCTCCGAGAAGCCTTAAGATTGCGTCGTTGCGTTCACCTTGAACCATGGGTTCAAGGGTTACAGCCTGCTGCGGCACCTCGGAGATTCCCTTACACCAAACATCCTTAAACGGGTGTGTCATGTCCAATAATCATTCTGTCAGCACATCTTCTTCAAATTCGGGTCAATCCCGCTCGGATATCCGCCGTTCAGTTCGCCAATTACGTAAAAATCTTAGCGATGATTTCCAACATCATGCCGCACAAGATATTGCGACACGCGTGATGGAACTACCGCGAATTCAAAACTCACGCACCGTTTCCCTGTTTCTCTCTTTCGACGGCGAGCTCAATACCAGACCGCTGATTGAACGTCTTTGGCAGGCGGGAAAATCGGTTTATCTTCCGGTTCTCCATCCCTTCAGCCGCGGTAACTTACTGTTTTTACATTATGGTGCCGAAAGCGAAATGGTTCTGAATCATTTTGGCATTGAAGAGCCACGCCTTAACGTACAACAGGTATTACCGGTGTCTCAGCTAGATATCATTTTTACCCCGCTGGTTGCGTTTGATGCCACAGGACAAAGATTAGGCATGGGAGGCGGATTTTATGACCGAACCTTACAGGATTGGGAAAGTGCCTACGCCCAACAACGCGGGCCATACCCAATAGGATTAGCGCATGACTGTCAGAGAGTCGATGCGCTGCCGGTACAAGAGTGGGATGTTCCACTGCCAGAAATCATCACGCCGAGCACTCACTACCGCTGGTAAGATGACAAAATGCCCCAATAAAAATGGCAGCGATTAGGCTGCCATTTTTGTTAGTGCGAAGAACATCGCGCTTAGAGATTAGTACAGCAAGCGGGCGCGAATTGTTCCCGTAATTTCTTTCATGCGCAGCAACGCCGCTTCCGCACGTTCAGTCTCGGTTTCGATATCAATAACGACATAGCCGATCTGAGCATTGGTTTGCAGATACTGCGCGGCAATGTTGACGCCCTCTTCCGCAAAGATCTGGTTAATCTGCGTCAGTACGCCAGGACGGTTTTCATGAATATGCAGCAGACGGCTGACATTTTCTTCATGCATCGGCAGAGAAACCTCAGGGAAGTTCACCGCTGACAATGAAGAACCGTTATCGGAATATTTCGTGAGTTTACCCGCCACTTCAGCACCGATATTTTCCTGTGCTTCCTGCGTTGAACCGCCAATGTGCGGCGTTAGCAAGACGTTATCGAATTCACACAACGGTGAATTAAACGGATCACTGTTGGTGGCTGGCTCCGTTGGGAACACGTCGATGGCCGCACCCGATAAATGCTTGGAAGATAACGCGTTGCACAGAGCAGGGATATCCACCACGGTGCCGCGTGATGCGTTGATAAGAATGGCTCCAGGCTTCATGAGCGCCAGCTCTTCGGCACCAATCATATCTTTGGTGGAACGCGTTTCAGGCACATGCAATGTCACGACATCGCTCATGTTGAGCAAATCAGAGAGATGACGTACCTGCTGCGCATTACCCAACGGCAGTTTATTCTCGATATCGTAGAAGAAGACGTTCATACCAATGCCTTCAGCCAAAATACCCAGCTGAGTTCCGATATGCCCGTAACCAATAATACCCAGTTTTTTACCACGCGCTTCAAAACAGCCCACGGCCTGTTTATTCCATTCACCGCGATGCGCACAGGCATTGGCCGTTGGGATACCGCGTAGCAGCAACAACAGCTCGCCCAGCACCATTTCGGCTACCGAACGTGTATTAGAGAACGGCGCATTAAATACCGGAATACCACGTTTTGCCGCCGCGGTAAGATCGACCTGATTGGTACCAATGCAGAAACAGCCTACGGCAATCAATTTTTCAGCCGCAGCGAAGATATCTTCGGTCAGATGGGTTCGGGAACGAATTCCAACGAAATGAGCATCACGAATGGATGCCTTCATCGATTCCGAGTCCAGCGCACCTTTATGATATTCGATGTTGGTGTAACCCGCTGCACGTAGATTGTCGACGGTGCTTTGATGAACCCCTTCAACTAAAAGGAACTTAATCCTGTCTTTCTCCAAAGATACTTTTGCCATGACCCGACCCTAACCCCTGTTAATTCGAACCTTAGTGTGGCCGCAACGGAAAACAAAACTCCTGCGGCATGCAGCCAACATAACAAATATTACGCATCCAGCAAGCCAACCGATTGCCTACGAGGGGGTGAGCAACGGGTTGAAAACGTTAAAAGTTGGCGAAAAATGCTACTGCTTTTAATCGTGACAGCGTGAAAGTATCGTCAAGCGCAAATATGTGACATATGTCACCGAATTTAGGGGGTGTGATAAATAAATGGAATTCCATGTTTAAAACGAAGTTAACAAAGAGGGAGAAATAAGATAAAAAACCCAAAGTGCTGCGCATAAAAAAAACAGCCCCGAAGATTCGGAGCTGCTGATTCATCATGGCGGATAATTTAAGCCGTAATGGTTTTCACGCCATCAGCCGAGCCAACCAGCGCAACGTCCGCGCCACGATTTGCGAACAGGCCAACGGTGACCACACCGGCAATACCGTTAATCTGTTTTTCTAACGCAATCGCATCCATAATTTTCAGATTATGCACGTCTAAAATCACGTTGCCGTTATCGGTCAGAACGCCTTGGCGATATTCTGGCTGACCACCTAACTTCACCAGTTCACGCGCAACGTAAGAGCGCGCCATCGGGATCACTTCGACAGGCAGCGGGAAGTTACCCAGAATATCTACCTGTTTAGAAGAATCGACGATACAAATAAATTTCTTCGCCACGGCCGCCACGATTTTCTCGCGAGTCAGTGCCGCTCCGCCGCCTTTGATCATCTGCATGTGGCCGTTGATTTCATCCGCACCATCAACATAAATATCTAACGAATCGACTTCGTTAAGATCGAAAACGGTAATACCCAAACTTTTCAGTTTCTCAGTGGAAGCATCAGAGCTGGATACCGCGCCCTCGATCTGCCCTTTCATGGTGCCCAGTGCATCAATAAAATGCGCAGCGGTTGAGCCCGTGCCCACCCCCACGATGGTGCCTGGTTTTACATACTTGAGCGCTTCCCAACCCACTGCTTTTTTCAGTTCATCTTGAGTCATTACCGAATCCTATGGACTATGCTACGAAAACGTGTGCGTATTATAGAGCAACTGCCCATAAATGGCGTGTCACAGGGCGGCTTTTTCGCCTTACGCGATCACCTTTTCCATGACAAGAGTGTATTTTCTCCTCTTGAAGGGGAAAAAATGTGGCATATTGCAGTTATTAAGATATAAAAATCATAAGAGCAGGGGACGAAGAACAACATGAAACGCCCGGACTACCGGACTTTGCAAGCACTGGATGCGGTAATACGCGAACGTGGCTTTGAGCGTGCGGCACAAAAACTCTGTATAACTCAGTCAGCGGTTTCTCAGCGAATCAAGCAGTTAGAAAACCTGTTCGGTCAGCCTCTGCTGGTTCGTACCGTCCCTCCTCGCCCAACGGAACAGGGGCAGCGTTTACTGGCTTTGTTGCATCAGGTTGAGCTGCTTGAAGAGGAGTGGCTAGGCAACGATAGCAGCACCGATGGCCCGCTGCTGCTCTCTCTCGCCGTTAACGCCGATAGTTTGGCTACTTGGCTGCTGCCCGCCTTAAAACCGGTGCTGGCGGATTCACCGCTACGCTTGAACCTTCAGGTTGAAGACGAAACGCGAACTCAGGAACGACTCCGTCGTGGTGAAGTGGTCGGCGCGGTGAGTATCCAGCCACAGCCATTACCTAGCTGCTTAGTCGACCGCCTTGGTACGCTCGATTACCTGTTTGTGGCGTCACCGACTTTTGCTGCACGTTACTTCCCAAATGGTGTGAACCGCTCTTCACTGTTGAAAGCGCCAGCCGTCGCCTTTGACCACTTAGACGATATGCATCAAGCGTTCTTGCAGCAGAACTTTGACCTACCGCCGGGCAGCGTACCGTGCCATATCGTCAATTCATCTGAAGCCTTTGTCCAACTGGCATTGCAGGGAACCACCTGCTGTATGATCCCGCATCTTCAGATCGAAAAAGAGCTGAAAGAAGGCTCGCTGATAAACTTAACCCCCGGCATGGTTCAGCGCCGAATGCTGTATTGGCACCGATTCGCACCAGAAAGCCGTATGATGCGCCGAGTCACCGACGCGCTGCTTTCTCACGGACACAACGTACTGCGCCAAGATTAAGCTCTTCATCGTGGCAATAAAAAACCATAAAAAAAGCACACCTTGAGGTGTGCTTTTTTACTCTATCAGCAGACGTTATTTATTTAAGCTGAATACCACATCAACCTGATCGTCAAACTGGATCGTTTGCTGTTCATAGGTCTGCGCAGCAGAAGTTTTTGGCATTGAATCAGCAGCCATATACATGCGGCTTACTGGGGCTGGCTGGTAGTTGGATACGTGATACTGAATGCTGTATACCGGACCAAGCACCACACCAAATCCTTTCGCCAGAGACTGAGCCTGACTCACGGCATTTTTAATCGCTTCCTGACGTGCCTGTTCACGATAGGCTTCTGGCTTGGCAACGCCTAGCTCAACGGAACGGATCTCGTTGAGGTTAGCTTTCAATGCACCATCTAATAAACCATTCAGCTTATCCAACTGGCGCAGAGTGACTTGCACGCGGCGGTCGGCACGATAGCCTTTCAGCTCGCTTTTGCCGTCTTTCAGGTAATCGTACTCTGGCTGCGTGCTTAAATTAGCCGCACTGATATCTTTTTTCTCAATACCGTTGGTATTCAGAAAATCAAAATATTTAGCTACACGCTGATCGACCTGCGTCTTGGCGCTCGCCGCATCTTTTGCAGACGCGGTAACTTGGAAAGTCAGCGTCGCAATATCAGGAGTTGCGTCTACGCTTGATGTTCCAGAGGTCGCTAGGTGTGGACCTACTGGCATTTCAGCCGCCTGAGACAGCGCTGGCAACGCGCTTAATCCCATCACTGCAACCATCGCTAAGGCTTTTAGCTTCATGGTGTCTCCTTGTAGACATACTCGATGTTTAGTGGTTTCAACTGCCGGTATCTGGCGCTGAAAGATGAACAACATCCTGAACTAAAAAAAACGCTAACGCATTAGGAACAATCCAGAATTTTATCCACCAACTGCCAACAACACCTTACAAATGTAGCCCATTTCTTGCCAGCTGCAGGGCAATAACCCACATCACGCAGGCAACGAGAAGATTAATCACCCGTTGAGCCTTAGGCGTACTTAACCATGGCGCTAACCACGCCGCGAGCAATGCCAATGAAAAGAACCAAATCGCAGAAGCGCTTACGGCGCCAAAAGCAAACCAACTACGGGCGTCCGCTGCAAGCTGTCCACCTAGGCTTCCCAGCACCACAAACGTATCTAAATAGACATGCGGGTTAAGCCATGTCACAGCCAGCATGGTCACTACAATCCGCCAGCGGCTTTGCTGCACCACCTCAGCCCCCGTTTGAATCCCTTCTTTCGCCATTGCCGCACGAAAAGCGCCCCAGCCGTACCACAGCAAAAATGCGACTCCGCCCCAAGTCACTAACATCAACAACAACGGCGACTGACTCAACAGCGCGCTACCGCCAAAAATACCGCCACAGATCAAAACAATATCGCTAAGCGCGCATAGACAGGCAATCATCAGATGATACTGACGGCGGATCCCCTGGCTTAAGACAAACGTATTTTGTGGGCCCAGCGGTAAAATCATGGCTGCGCTCAAGGCAAAGCCCTGTAAAAAAACAGAAAACATGGGAGGTTCCTCGAAAATATAGCTGCGTCCCAACGAGAGGATGGGCCGGAATGGCAGCGATATTACGCCGAGATGTTAAGAAGAGGAAATGGATGATTCTTATCGGGGATTAGAGTAGCTAATACAGGAGAACCTAGAATCTCCCCTCCCAACCTCCTCATTTGCAAGAAGAGGCTATGGAGGGGAACTTGTTAATGATTATTCCTGCTCAGCCTTGCGCACAGCGGTTTGATACAGATGAACATCCATCTGCGGGAATGGAATTCCAATTTTATTGGCATCCAAACCACGTTTGAAGTTTTCCATCAGATCAAAATAGACCGGCCAGTAATTAGCATTCGTCGTCCACGCACGCACCACGAAATTCAGCGATGAGGCCGCCATTTCATTCAGGCGAATGGTCACACCTTGGTCGTGCATAATACGTTTATCAGCGGCAACAATATCGCCTAATACTTTTTTGACTAGGTCGATATCCGCATCGTAGGCCACACCAACGGTTATATCTACGCGACGATTTGGTTCACGGGAGTAGTTGATAATATTACCCGCAATAATTTTCCCATTGGGAACCACGATAGTTTTATTATCTGCGGTTAACATGGTTGTAGAGAAAATCTGAACATCCTTCACAGTACCGGAAACACCACCCAGATCGACAAACTCTCCTGTGCGGAATGGGCGGAATAGCACCAACAGCACACCTGCTGCAAAGTTAGAAAGCGACCCTTGCAATGCCAGACCAACGGCTAAACCCGCGGCACCAATCACCGCAATAACGGAAGCTGTTTGCACACCGATACGGCCTAATGCAGCGATAATGGTAAACGCCAAAATACCGTAACGAACTAATGCAGAAAGGAAATGAGCCACGGTAAGGTCAACGCCGCGAGCCTTCATTAAACGGGTAATTGTGCCAGAAACAATTTTGGCAATAATCGAACCGACAATGAAAATAACAATCGCAGCAACAATATTGACTGCATACTGAATGAGTAAGTCCTGATTTTTCACTAACCAGTTTCCGGCACTGCTAATACCATCGGCAACGTTCAGGTCTTTCATAAACTGTCCTCCCTTTAACAAATCAAAAGTAGCGCAATATGCTCAAATTATACCGTTTTGTACGGCATGTTTGTGTAAGGTTAACGGACAATATCCTATCCGCCAACTAATCAAAGCCTAAATCGTAAAATTGAGATTAGTCGAATCGGCCATTACGAATATTTTAGTCGTAATAAAAACACAAAAAAAAACACCCTAACGACAACGCTAGGGTGTTTTATTCAGCCATCACGCTAATCAAATTAGCGGGATGCAACAAGCATTACAGAACGTCTTTGCAGTTCAGTTCGTCAAATGCCAGTTCCAGACGAGCAATCATGCTGGTCTGAGCAGCACGCAACCAAACGCGTGGATCGTAGAATTTCTTGTTAGGTTTGTCTGCGCCTTCTGGGTTACCCAGCTGGCCCTGCAGATAGCCTTCATTTTTCTTGTAATAGTTCAGAATACCTTCCCATGTTGCCCACTGGGTATCGGTATCGATATTCATTTTAATTACGCCGTAGCTGACCGCTTCTTTGATTTCTGCAGCAGTAGAACCAGAACCACCGTGGAATACGAAGTTCAGGCTGTTGTGTGGCAGGTTGTGTTTCTTAGAAACGTATTCCTGAGAGTTGTGCAGGATTTTTGGTGTCAGCTGTACGTTACCTGGCTTGTATACGCCGTGTACGTTACCGAAAGAGGCAGCGATAGTGAAACGTGGGCTGATTGCGTTCAGTTTAGTGTACGCGTAATCAACGTCTTCTGGCTGAGTGTACAGCGCAGAGCTATCCATATGGCTGTTATCCACGCCATCTTCTTCACCACCGGTGCAACCCAGTTCAATTTCCAGCGTCATGCCGATTTTAGACATGCGGGTCAGATACTTGGAGCAGATCTCGATGTTTTCTTCCAGAGACTCTTCAGACAGGTCGATCATGTGAGAAGAGAACAGTGGTTTGCCAGTAGCAGCGAAATGTTTTTCACCCGCGTCCAACAGGCCGTCTAACCATGGCAGCAATTTCTTAGCGCAGTGGTCAGTGTGCAGAATAACTGGAACACCGTAGTGTTCAGCCATCTGGTGTACGTGATGCGCACCAGAGATAGCACCCAGGATTGCAGCCCCCTGAGGAACGTCGGTTTTCACGCCTTTACCAGCGATAAATGCAGCACCGCCGTTTGAGAACTGAACGATAACCGGAGCACGTGCTTTAGAAGCAGCTTCCATTACCGCATTGATTGAGTCTGTACCAACACAGTTAACTGCAGGCAATGCGAAATTGTTTTCTTTAGCGATCTGGAAAACTTTCTGAACATCATCACCAGTGATGACACCCGGTTTAACAAAATCAAAAATTTTAGACATGTTACGTCGTCCTGTTTCGTGGGCCGTAAGTAAAAAATAAATCGTCTTCAGCTACTTGCTACACGCTTATCACGAATATCGTAATAAAGCGCCATGTATCCAAATAGATAGAACAACGGGAGGCTCGGCCTCCCGTTACGGTTCATTACTGCTTAGCACGTTCTTCCAGCATCACTACCGCTGGCAATTTTTTGCCTTCAACGAATTCTAAGAATGCGCCGCCGCCAGTAGAGATGTAGGAAATTTTGTCTGCGATACCGAATAGATCGATAGCCGCCAGAGTATCACCGCCGCCTGCGATAGAGAATGCTTCGCTATCAGCGATTGCTTGAGCAACGATCTCGGTGCCTTTGCGGAAGTTAGGGAACTCGAACACACCGACTGGGCCGTTCCACAGAATGGTTTTCGCATTCTTCAGAATTTCAGCCAGCTGGTGTGCTGAAGCATCACCCAGATCCAGAATCTGCTCGTCATCTTTAATGTCGTTGACTGATTTCAGCGTTGCAGCCGCAGTTTCAGAGAACTCGGTAGCAACACGAACGTCGGTAGGAACTGGGATGTCACAGGTTGTCAGCAGTTTTTTCGCTTCATCAACCAGATCGGCTTCGTACAGTGATTTACCGACGTTGTGGCCTTGAGCTGCAACGAAGGTGTTCGCGATGCCGCCACCAACAATCAGTTTGTCAGCGATTTTAGACAGAGAATCCAGAACGGTCAGCTTGGTAGAAACTTTTGAACCACCAACGATAGCAACCATTGGGCGTGCTGGGTTACCCAGCGCTTTGCCCAGTGCTTCCAGCTCTGCAGACAGCAGAGGACCCGCACATGCGATAGGTGCAAATTTACCTACGCCGTGGGTTGAAGCCTGTGCACGGTGTGCAGTACCGAATGCGTCCATGACGTAAACGTCACACAGTGCAGCGTATTTTTTAGACAGGGTTTCGTCGTCTTTCTTTTCGCCTTTGTTGAAGCGAACGTTTTCCAGAACAACCAGTTCACCTTCTGCAACGTCAACACCGTCCAAGTAGTCTTTAGCCAGACGAACTGGAGACTTCAGGTGGTCTTTCAGATAGTTAACAACCGGCAGCAGAGAGTACTCTTCGTTGTATTCGCCTTCGGTAGGACGACCCAGATGGGAAGTAACCATTACACGAGCGCCCTGCTTCAGAGCAGCTTCGATAGTTGGCAGCGATGCACGGATACGCGCATCAGAAGTCACTTTGCCTTCTTTAACTGGAACGTTCAGATCTGAACGGATCAGGACACGTTTACCAGCCAAATCCAAATCGGTCATCTTAATTACAGACATGGTGAACCCTCTCGTTGATTCTCTTAAAGTTGCTTGACCGTCACAGCTGCACAGGCGGCTGTGCCGTACTGGAAACCGCTTGGAACATTGCCAGCGTCGTATCTAACATACGATTGGCAAAACCCCATTCGTTGTCGCACCAGACCAACGTTTTTATCAAGTGTTGACCGCTGACGCGCGTCTGCGTGCCATCAACAATGGCACTGTGCGGGTCGTGATTAAAATCGGTCGAAACCAGTGGTAATTCTGTATAGTCAACTATACCACGAAATGAGGTGCTTGCTGCCTTTTGCAGTAGGTGGTTGACATCACTCACCTTTACTGCGGCCTGCACGCTAACGCTCAAATCGATTGCCGTAACGTTAATCGTCGGCACTCGCACTGAAATCGCCTCAAAGCGATCGCAGAACTTAGGAAAAATGCGGGTGATACCAGCGGCCAATTTCGTGTCGACAGGAATTATCGACTGGCTGGCCGCGCGTGTCCGACGCAGGTCGGAATGGTACGCATCTATCACCGGCTGATCGTTCATTGATGAGTGAATCGTGGTAACCGTACCCGATTCAATCCCAAACGCATCATCGAGCAATTTAATGACTGGGATAATGCAGTTAGTCGTGCAGGATGCGTTAGACACAATGTGGTGTTCTGGCTGCAATTCCTGCTGGTTCACACCATAGACTACGGTTGCATCAAGATCGTGACTGCCGGGGTGGGAGAACAAAACTTTTTTGGCCCCCGCCATAATATGAGCTTCGCCATCGGCTCGACTGCCATAAACACCGCTACAGTCTAGTACGATATCCACACCCAGTTCACGCCACGGCAAATCTGCAATCTGCTTCTCATGCAGCAGACGAATAGTGTCATCGCCCACCCACATCGTATCCCGCTCCTGACGGACATCCCAAGCAAAGCGCCCATGGCTGGAATCGTATTTCAATAAATGAGCCATGCCTTCCGCATTTGCCAATTCATTTATCGCTACCACGGACATCTCTACTCTACGACCGGATTCGTATAACGCGCGTAATACGCTGCGTCCGATTCGACCAAAACCGTTTATTGCGATGCGAATAGTCATATCACTCCCTGCGCCAAACGCAGTTTAAAACGAAAGTTTTAAGGCAAGAGCATAGAGTAATCCAGCATCGAAAACGATGGAAATCCCGTTGTCACATAATCCCGATAATTGATGCTTCATCAATCAACTGAAACGCTTCAGCCAAGAATAAACCAAAGCCTCAACAAAAGAAATAACCGCAATAAAATGGGCGTTATGCCTCGCTTTCTTTCGCTTAAAATGTGCTATAGCTCACAATTTATGGGCGTTAAAGAGTGCCGCTAAGCATAAAAAAACGGGACTGCCCTGCGGCAATCCCGTTTTTATCAGCGATAACTACCAAATTATTTCAGCAGCGCTTTCGCTTTAGCAACAACGTTGTCTACGGTGAAGCCAAACTCTTTGAACAGCAGCTCAGCTGGCGCAGATTCGCCGAAGGTCGTCATACCGACTACGGCACCGTTCAGGCCAACATACTTGTACCAGAAGTCAGCGATACCGGCTTCAACAGCAACGCGAGCGCTAACTGCCGCTGGCAGTACGGACTCACGATAGGCAGCATCTTGCTTATCGAAGACTTCAGTCGCAGGCATTGAAACAACACGAACCTTACGGCCTTCCGCAGTCAGCTGATCCGCAGCGTTCACAGCCAGTTCAACTTCAGAACCGGTCGCAATGAAGATAAGCTCTGGCTGACCAGCGCAATCTTTCAGGATGTAACCGCCGCGAGAGATGTTAGCCACCTGCTCTGGGGTACGATCCATCTGGGCCAGATTCTGACGCGAGAAGATCAGCGCAGATGGGCCATCGTTACGCTGAATAGCGAACTGCCATGCAACCGCAGATTCAACCTGGTCACATGGACGCCATGTGTTCATGTTTGGCGTCACACGCAGGCTAGCCATCTGCTCAACCGGCTGGTGAGTTGGGCCATCTTCACCCAGACCGATAGAGTCATGGGTATAAACGAAGATGTTACGGATTTTCATAAGCGCGGCCATGCGAACGGCGTTGCGTGCATATTCCATAAACATCAGGAAGGTTGCGCCGTATGGCAGGAAACCGCCGTGCAGAGCAATACCGTTCATGATGGCTGACATACCGAATTCACGTACACCGTAATGGATGTAGTTACCGGCCAGATCTTCGTTCAACGGCTTAGAACCAGACCACATGGTCAGGTTACTTGGTGCCAAGTCAGCAGAACCACCTAAGAATTCAGGCAGAACTTTACCGAAAGCTTCCAGCGCATTTTGAGACGCTTTACGGCTCGCGATTTTCGCTGGGTTAGCTTGCAGGTGATCGATGAATTTCTTGGATTCTTCAGCCCAGTTAGCTGGCAGCTCACCGCTTACGCGACGTTTGAACTCAGCAGCCAGTTCAGGGAATGCAGCCTGATAGGCAGCAAATTTCTTATCCCAAGCGCTTTCTTTCGCTTTGCCCGCTTCTTTTGCATCCCACTGAGAATAGATTTCCTGAGGGATTTCAAACGGAGCGTAGTTCCAGCCCAGTGCTTTACGGGTTGCTTCAATTTCAGCAGCACCCAGTGGCGCACCGTGAGCTTCATGAGAACCGGCTTTGTTCGGTGAACCGAAACCGATGGTGGTTTTGCACATCAGCAGAGATGGCTTATCGGTCACTTTACGTGCGTCTTCGATAGCCGCTTTGATTGCGTCGCTGTTGTGACCATCTACGCCACGGATAACGTGCCAGCCGTAAGCTTCAAAACGCTCAGCGGTGTTATCGGTGAACCAGCCTTCAACGTGACCATCGATAGAAATACCGTTGTCATCATAGAACGCGGTCAGTTTGCCCAGCTTCAAAGTACCCGCCAAAGAGCAAACTTCGTGAGAGATGCCTTCCATCATGCAGCCATCACCCAAGAATGCGTAGGTGTGGTGATTAACGATGTCGTGACCAGGGCGATTAAACTGCGCGGCCAAAGTACGTTCTGCAATCGCCATACCCACCGCATTCGCGATGCCCTGACCCAGTGGGCCAGTGGTGGTTTCTACGCCTGGGGTATAGCCGTATTCTGGGTGACCTGGAGTTTTAGAGTGCAACTGACGGAAATTTTCCAGCTCGGTGATTGGCAGATCATAGCCAGTGAGGTGCAGCAGGCTATAAATCAACATAGAGCCATGGCCGTTAGAAAGCACAAAGCGGTCACGATCGGCCCAATTTGGATTGGTCGGGTTGTGATTCATGTAATCGCGCCACAGGACTTCCGCGATATCAGCCATACCCATAGGGGCACCTGGGTGACCAGAATTGGCTTTCTGCACAGCGTCCATACTGAGTGCACGGATCGCATTGGCAAGCTCTTTACGAGAGGACATGTTCTACTCCAAGTCGGATTTAAAGAAACAGGGTTCGGGGTATTTTCTCAGACTACGTATGAAAACAGCAATCCCTAAGGCTAAATGAGTCGATGATGTCTCATTATATTTCTCTTAATAGCAGATTAATCCGCTTTCATACGGGGTCTGTATAGACAGAATACATACTCAATGACAGCCTAATTGGCGCTGGATACACTACCACAGATCGTCATTCAATCTCTGGAAAGACTGCACCCAAGGAAAATAACATGAACAAAATAACACTTCCTCTTATTGCTCTAACAGCCTCTGCCTTCCTCAGCGGCTGTCAAAACATGAATACAGAAGGACTGATGCAGTCTGGCGCACAGGCCTTTCAGGCCGCAACGCTTTCTGATGCCCAAGTCAAAGCCCTGAGTGAACAGTCTTGTGCGGAAATGGACAGCAAAAACCAAATCGCCCCAGCGGATAGCACCTATGCCAAACGCTTAGCAACCATTTCTAAAGCGCTGGGCAGCGATATCAATGGTACCCCAGTCAACTATAAAGTCTATGTGACGAAAGACGTCAACGCGTGGGCGATGGCTAACGGCTGCGTGCGTGTCTACAGTGGACTTATGGACATGATGAATGACAACGAAGTCGAAGGCGTGCTTGGGCATGAAATGGGCCACGTCGCATTAGGCCATTCGCGTAAAGCCATGCAGGTGGCCTACGCCACCACGGCGGCGCGTACCGCTATTGCCGCCAGCAGCGGTATCGGCGCACAGCTATCCCAGTCACAACTTGCCGATCTGGGAGAGAAACTGGTGAATTCGCAGTTCTCGCAAAAGCAAGAAAGTGAAGCTGATGACTACTCTTTCGATCTGCTTAAAAAGCGTGGGATCAACCCGCTTGGGCTAGCCACCAGCTTCGACAAACTGGCCTCTCAGGAAGCAGGACGTCAAAGCAGCATGTTTGACGATCACCCATCCTCTCAGGCCCGTGCTCAGCACATTCGCGATCGCATCGCCGCAGAGCAATAATCCCCCTAGGCTCCGATATCATTTCGGAGCCATTTTTCACGTCGTTCCCGCCCGCAAAATTGCGTCTATGTTAATAGTAAATTAACTACTTCCTGCGAATTCCTAATGATAGTCTCAGGCGATTTTACTGTATGAAAATCATGCAATTAACCTATCATTTGTCAACGGAAGATAAAGATAATGAACATTAAAACGCTTATTGCGATAGCGATCGCATCTGCCGCATTAACCGGCTGTGAGCACATTAATACCCAAATGGCCGCGCAGTCTGGCGTGCAAGCAATTCAGGCGGCAACGCTCAGCGATGCCGATGCCAGATCCCTCGCCAATCAATCCTGCAAAGAGTTGGATAACCAAAGCCAAATCGCCAGCAGCAAAAGCAAATACACCAAACGCTTAAACAAAATTGCGAAGGCGATGGGTAACAACATCAACGGGCTACCGGTTAACTACAAGGTGTACATGACCGATGACATCAATGCGTTCGCGATGGCAAACGGCTGCATCCGCGTATACAGCAGCCTGATGGACATGATGACCGACGATGAAATTGAAGGCGTGCTAGGTCATGAAATGGGGCACGTTGCACTCGGCCACAGCTTGAAAGCCATGAAGGTCGCTTATGGCACCATCGCGGCTAGAACGGCAGTAGCCTCCACCAGCGGCGTGGCCGCCGAGCTGTCACAGACTCAGTTAGCCGATCTGGGCGAAGCGCTGATCAACTCACAATTCTCTCAGCATCAGGAGTCTGAAGCCGATGACTTCTCTTATGATTTCCTGAAAAAACACAAGTTGAACACGCTGGGATTGGCTACCAGCTTTGAGAAACTGGCTGAGCTCGACGGTGGCCGCAAAGGCAGCATGTTTGATTCACACCCACCATCAACCGAACGCGCACAGCATATCCGCGAACGTATCGCTGCAGACAAATAAAATCTGACGCATAAAAAAACCGCAGCTTTACTTTGGCTGCGGTTTTTATTTAACGACTCAAACAAAACGAATTAGTCGTCGGCTTTCTCGCCTTTCACTTCTTTGGCTTCGATTTCACGATACCAGCGCGGGTGATGCTTACGCGCCCAGCGGCGGCTGACTTTACCTTCCACCATGCCTTTGATCGATCCCTTAACCCAGAAAGCCATATACATATGGATCAGGATCGCGTGGATCAGCACGATTGCCGCAGCCGCATGGATCAGCAACGAATAACGTACCATTTCGATCGGGAAGTGCTGGGCAAAATACGGACGCCAGATAATGATGCCGGTAACCAGCAGCACGAAAATCAGGCTCATGATGCTCCAGAACATCATTTTCTGACCGGCGTTATATTTACCCACGTCAGCAACTTCGTGCTCATTACCTTTGAGCACTTCAACGATGTTCACCACCCACGGCACGTCTTCACGTTCAGGAATGTTGTGCTTCACAAAACGGAAGAACATGAACATCAGCGCCACAAAAATCAGCACGCCAAAGAATGGGTGCATGATGCGCCCCATCTGCGGTGTACCAAACGTTTGTGTCAGCCACTGCAACGTTGGGAAGAACAGCGCGATGCCAGATAGCGAAACTAAGAAGAAACAAATTACCACCGTCCAATGACAGGCACGGTCGATGAATTTGGTACGAACGATCATTTTACTTTTACTCATGATGGTTCCCCTTCTCGTCATCACCTTCTTCTTCGTCGCTCACCTCTTTGTTCGGGCCAACGCCAATATAGTGATAAATCAAACCGGCAAAGGTCGCGATAAATCCAGCAACTGACAGCGGCTTCAACACCCCTTTCCACAAACCAACCGCCATATCGATCTTCGGATCTTTCGGCAAGTTGTGATATAGCTCTGGCTTATCCGCATGATGCAGAACATACATCACGTGAGTGCCGCCAACGCCTTCAGGGTTATAAATACCCGCATGCTCAAAGCCACGTTTTTTCAGCTTCTCAACGCGCTCGCTCGCCACTTCCAGCATCTCTTTCTTGCTGCCGAAATGAATCGCACCGGTCGGACACGTTTTCACACAGGCAGGTTCTTGTCCCACGCTCACGCGGTCAACGCACAGCGTACATTTGTACACGCGGTTGTCGTCTGGATTTAAGCGAGGAATGTTGAACGGACAGCCTGCGATGCAATAGCCACAGCCGATGCAGTGTTCAGACTGGAAATCGACGATGCCGTTTGCATACTGAATGATCGCACCCGCCGACGGGCATGCCTTCAGGCAGCCCGGATCGGTACAGTGCATACAGCCATCTTTACGGATGAGCCACTCCAGCTTGCCGTTTTGCTCGACTTCCGAGAAACGCATCAGCGTCCAAGATTTAGCGCTCAAATCGGCAGGGTTATCGTAAACCCCAACGCAGTGCCCTACCTCGTCACGGATATCGTTCCACTCAGAACAGGCTACCTGACAGGCTTTGCAGCCAATACAGGTAGACACGTCGATAAGCTTAGCCACTTCTTCTTTGTAGTCGCGAGCCTGCGGCGGTGGCGTTAAGGCATTAGTCGCCGAACGCTTGATAATGTCTTGTGATTGCATGGACATAAGTTCGGCTCCTTACACCTTTTCCACGTTAACTAAAAACGCCTTGTACTCTGGCGCTTGCGAGTTAGCGTCGCCAACGAACGGAGTCAGGGTGTTGGCGATAAAGCCTTTGCGTGCCACGCCTTCAAAGCCCCAGTGAATAGGAATACCCACGGTATCCACTTCCTGACCATTGACCTGCAAGGTACGCAGACGGCGAGTCACCACTGCTTTCGCTTTGATAAAACCGCGCTTGCTGCTGACTTTCACCGTATCACCGTGCTCAATGCCTTTCGCTTTCGCCAAACCTTCGCTGATCTCCACGAACTGTTCAGGCTGAACGATGGCGTTAAGACGCGCATGCTTCGTCCACGTGTGGAAATGCTCGGTCAGACGATACGTGGTACCGACGTAAGGGAACTCAGTCTTGTTACCCATACGTTTAGCATCCGCCTCATACAAGCGAGCCGCCGGGTTAGAGATAACGTTTGGATGCAGTGGGTTGGTGCCCAACGGTGTTTCAAACGGCTCGTAATGCTCAGGGAATGGCCCTTCCGCCATCTTGTCGATGGCAAACAGACGACCCAAGCCTTCCGGCTGCATGATAAACGGTCCGACGCCGCTGCCCGGTGCGGCGGTGTTGTAGTCTGGAATATCGTTTCCGACCCATTTGCTACCATTCCACTCGATCAGCATGCGCTTAGGATCCCACGGTTTACCCATTGGATCTGCCGACGCACGGTTATAAATAATGCGGCGGTTCAGCGGCCATGCCCAAGCCCAGCCCAGCGTATTACCTAAGCCTGACGGATCGCTGTTATCCCGATTCGCCATCTGGTTGCCCTTGCTGGTCCAGCTACCGGCATAAATCCAGCAGGCGCTTGCCGTGGTGCCGTCATCGCGCAGATGAGCAAAGGTATCCAGCAGTTGGCCTTTCTTGGCTAACAACGTGCCGTTAGCATCGTACAAATCGGCCAACGCATAACCGTTGTTCTCTTTCGCCACTTCTTCAGATTCAGGATGATCTGGCTGCTCATAGCCCCAGCCCATTTTCAGTAACGGCTCAACGCCTTTACCGCCTTCATTCTGATACATGGTGCGCAGGCGATGGTACAGACCGGCAAGAATTTCGCCGTCGTTACGCGCTTCACCTGGGGCGTCTGCGCCTTTCCAGTGCCATTGCAGCCAGCGGCCTGAGTTTGCAATCGAACCGTCTTCTTCGGCGAAGCAGGTTGAAGGCAGACGGAAGACTTCAGTCTGGATCGATGCCGTATCAACCTCGTTCATCTCACCGTGGTTTTGCCAGAAGTTTGAAGTTTCTGTCACCAACGGATCGATAATCACCAGATATTTCAGCTTAGAAAGCGATTCAACGACCTTATTCTTATCTGGGAATGACGCCACTGGGTTAAAGCCTTGGCAGATATAGCCAGTGACTTTGCCCTGATCCATCATCTGGAAGTACTTCATCACGTCGTAGGACTGATCCCACTTCGGCAGCCAATCAAAGCCCCAGTTATTTTCTTTCTGCGCATCGTCACCATAGAAAGCCTTCATCAAGCTGACGAAGAATTTCGGATAGTTACCCCAATAGTTAACCTGACCCGGCAGCGTCGCTTTTGGCGTATTCGCTGCGAGATAGGTTTCTAGATTGGTGTGCTTTTCTGATGGCAGCGTCAAATAGCCCGGCAGGCTGGTAGACAGCAAGCCAAGATCGGTAAGACCCTGAATATTGGAGTGACCACGTAAGGCGTTAACGCCGCCACCGGCCATCCCCATGTTGCCTAACAGCAACTGGATCATCGCCATGGTACGGATGTTCTGCGCACCCACGGTGTGCTGAGTCCAACCCAATGCGTACAGGAATGTCGTTGTACGATCGGCTGCGCTGGTTGACGCTAAGACTTCGCAAACTTTCAGGAAATCTGCCTGCGGCGTGCCACAGATATTTTCCACCACGTCTGGCGTATAGCGACTCACGTGCTCTTTCAGCAAATTCCACACGCAGCGCGGATGCTGCAAGGTGTCATCGCGTTTGGCATAGCCATTTTCGTCGAACTGATAGTTCCACGTGGTTTTGTCGTACTGACGTTTAGATTCGTCATAGCCGCTGAACAAACCGTCTTCAAACGTAAAATCATCCCGCACCAGCAGGCTGGCGTTGGTGTAGTTTTTAACGTATTCAGCGTTAATTTTATTGTTAGAAATCAGGTACAGCAAAACGCCCGACAAGAAGGTAATGTCGGTACCAGAGCGGATCGGCGCATAAATATCCGCAACCGAAGCGGTACGGGTAAAGCGCGGATCGACCACAATCAGCGTGGCGTCATTGTTGTTTTTGGCTTCCATCGCCCAGCGGAATCCGACCGGATGCGCTTCAGCGGCGTTGCCACCCATCACCATAACAACGTTGGCGTTTTTGATATCAACCCAGTGGTTGGTCATCGCACCGCGACCAAATGTTGGAGCAAGACTTGCTACCGTTGGTCCGTGTCAGACGCGCGCTTGGTTATCAACCGCCAACATGCCCAGTGAACGGGCGAATTTTTGCGTGAGCATACCGGTTTCATTGCTGGCCGCAGAGGCGCACAACATACCGGTTGAAAGCCAGCGGTTAACCGTGACGCCTTCGGCGTTTGTCGTTTCAAAATTCTTATCACGGTCGTTTTTCATCAGCTTGGCGATGCGCTCAAAAGCATCGTCCCAGCTAATGCGCTGCCACTTATCAGAGCCTGGCGCACGGTATTCTGGGTAACGCAGACGATTTTCACTGTGGATATAATCCAGCAGGCCAGCACCTTTCGGGCAAAGTGCGCCACGGTTTACCGGATGATCCGGGTCCCCTTCAATGTGAAAAATCGTTGATTTCGCGTTCTTGGCACCATCGCCAAGGCTATACATCAATAACCCACAGCCAACAGAACAATAGGTACAGGAGTTACGGGTTTCTTTTGCACGCAGCAACTTATAGTTACGTGACTCCGCTAGCGCCATAGTAGGAGTGAATCCTAAAACTGCCGCTGTTGTACCAGCCATCCCGCCGGCGCAGATTCTAAAAAACTGTCTGCGACTGACGTCCATTGCCATCCTCATTGCTTCAATGATGTTTTTGTCAGCGGCAAACTAACAGTTACAACCCTGCTCATATTGAGTCAAATCAAAAAATAGAACTATTCACTCAATATTTACCCCTTAATAAGTAGAAAAGGTAACGTTTCGTTAACTCCAGTGGCACACAGAATAAGGATTTGTAGGATTAATCTGCAACCAGATAGTCATTCAAAAATTAGATTAAAAAAGCGATTTACTGTTAAAAAGATAGCTACTTGAGCCACCTCACGGTATCAATAGGCTCATGAGCTGTTGCTATAACAATTGATTACTGGCTTATCGCAACTAAATCAATATGGCGGGCGCTACCCTGTGCATTTTTGACTAAAACACGATTGGTGAACTCAAACACTCGGCCAGTCACATTTATTCTTATTCTATTTCCATCACAGATGATCTTCGCACTGCCAACATCGCTAATTAATACTGGCGCAGGAAGCTGCTTTTTGTCTTTCAACGAAACGACACGATGATCCATCAAGTAATATTGATAGAAAAAGGGAGCTGTCGCGCCGCCAGTGTCGTCAAGCAGCACACTCACGTAAACACCATCACAGGCCTGATATGATTCAACCAGATGGCTCTTATTCAATTGGTCAGGATCAGAAAATAAATATAATAGGGCGACAGCGCCACAAATAACCCCTCCAATAAATAGCATAATTTTAATAGCCATTTTCTCTCGCATAGCGGATACCCGCTTCAATCATGTCTTGATCACTTGGATCGCCACGTCGCCTCGCCTGAGCCATATTTTCATTAATAGATACATTCGGTGGTGCTGTAGGAACTTTGGTCATAAATTATTCCTAAAAAAATGAAATTGATTGTGTTATAAATTATAAAAATAATTTAATAGCACTGTTTCAACGCCATCCTAATTGGATAATCAAATTTAATTCCGCGAGACTAACCTCATATTTTAAAAGTTTTCTTCAGTGTATAAAAAATCTTGTTTACACATTTTTTATCCCGCACCTCCAACGTTTTACCCTGCCTTTATACCGAGCGTCTTATTCTGGTTTTATCGCATGAGTATCCATACAGATGAGGCGAAAATCATGTGCAAAATTATTACGCTACAGCCCATGCATTACTCCCAAATCCTGTGCCAACAGTCTCACAGGGTGGGTGAATCGGTTTTTGCTTCCACCAGCCGCCCAATCAGTATGAAAATATATTTGCTGCTGGCGAAAAAAACTAACCATCCATAACGAAAAAAGGCGACCCAAAGGTCGCCTGATATCAGTAAAAACGCGAAAATTATTCGCCTTTTTTATCTGCCTGAATGTAGAGCATTTCCAGCGCCAGCGTTGCAGCAGCCAACGCTGTAATTTCAGATTGGTCGTAAGCTGGGGCTACTTCCACCACGTCCATACCGACGATATTAAGATCCTTCAGGCCGCGCACCAGTTTGAGCGCACGATCAGAAGTCAGTCCACCGATAACAGGAGTACCTGTACCTGGTGCAAAAGCAGGATCCAAACAGTCGATATCAAAGGTCAGATATACCGGCATATCGCCGACGATCTGTTTGATTTGCGCTAACACATCATCCACGCCACGATCGTTCACCTGCGCGGCGTCCAATACGGTAAAACCATTATCGCGATCGAATTCAGTACGAATACCGATCTGTACCGAGTAGTTTGGATCGATCAGGCCTTCATTAGGCGCATGGAAGAACATCGTGCCGTGATCGAATTTGCTGCCGTTTGCATAGGTATCGGTATGCGCATCAAAATGCACCAACGCCATTTTGCCAAAATGCTTAGCATGCGCGCGCAGCAATGGCAGAGTCACAAAGTGGTCACCGCCAAAAGTTAAACAACGCTTACCGGATTCCAGCAGCTTTTCGGTATGAGCCTGCAAAGAGTCACTCATATCCTGCGCATCACCGAAATTAAATACTACGTCGCCACAGTCAACCACGTTTAAACGATCGCGCAGATCGAAGTTCCACGGCCAGCGATTGCCTTCCCACGCCAGATTAGTGGAGACCTGACGAATTGCCGCTGGGCCATGACGCCCACCAGCACGACCTGAAGTCGCCATATCGAAAGGTACACCGGTGATAACCCAATCAGCATCGCTGTCGTATGGCTGGAAGTTCAGCGGAAAACGCAGGAAGCCAAAGGCGTTAGAAACCAGTGAGTTATCGGGTTTATTGCCCAGGGTGCTCATAATCAATCCTCGTAAAAGGCCGCAGTTATCGCAGGCCGAAGTCAAAGTACCGATGAAAAAAAATCCCTTCCGCGTCGTTAGCCCGACGAGAAAGGGATTCATTGTTCGCTTTAAAAGCTGCTGTAGACGATTATCGCCGTAAAATTTCGACTCTTCAAGCCTGATGTGAGTCTTTGTCTCTACCCGTGAAAAGTACGTCAAGCACGTCGAATCCAAAGCTCAACGCAGACACGCCTTTGCTTCAAACCATCACTGATAAAAATTAAAAATATTATTTACGTATAAAAGTAACTTTTAATTATCGATATTTATTTTTTGTTTTTTATATTTTCTTTAAAAAAATTAATTCAATTTTCTTATTTTAAATCTGCATTTAGCATTGATATTGCACCTCACCATTAATAAAAACAGGAATTAGATATTATGCAAAATAACATTAATATTACCTTCAATGCAAAATGGAAAAATACTTCATCATATGTTGGCGTATTTGAATTTGAACTCACTAACAATACGGATGAGACACTCATCAACCCAGAGATTACAATAGACTTTGGAGAGGATTCATATATTGAATACAATAATGGTATTATGTTTACTCCATCCTATGGAAATTTAGTCGGTTATTTAGAAGAGCCAAACATTGCAGCTAATCAGACCGTAACTTTCTCAGTAATCGCGAATGACTCATGCGGCATGCATCCTGTTGCTTATTGGGTCAATGGCCTAAATGCTATTAATAGTGATGCAGACACTTATACCGACGAAAGAACAGCTCCCACTAATCTAAAATTTTCAAATATCAGCTCTAATAGTTTTAAGTTAAGTTGGGATGCGTCAACTGGATATGTCGATTATTATGCAGTGGCTTATTACGCTACTGAGGATGGCACTGAGAGCGCGCTACAAATCGAGACGGAAGAGACACAAACAACCGTAAATAATCTGATGCCAGCAACGCCTTATACTGTTGGCGTCGCCGCCGTCAATGTATCTGACTATTGGTGGTCATCAATCGTTGAAGCGAGTGTGACGACCGCAGCCCAAACACCTGATACGGCTCCACCTACCGCACCTGGAAATCTGAAATCTACCAACACAAGTGTTAGCAGTATTTCTCTCAGCTGGGATCCTGCTACAGATAACGTCGGCGTCGACCACTATGTTTTGTCTTACCAACCTGTAGGAGATACTAAGGCTGCGCTGGAAATTCAAACAGCAGATACGAATGTTATTTTGAGCAACCTAGTCGCAGAAACGAATTACGCTATCTCACTTGTCGCCGTAGATGCTGCGGGTAATCAATCGCCTGCAACGATGGCGACAGTTGAAACGGCTAAACCCTCTGATGATACCAGCGCGCCTTCTGTACCTAATGGCCTGAGTGTCGGCTCAGTTACCGACACATCTTTAACGCTCACGTGGAAAGCATCCACGGATAACGTTGGGGTCACCGGCTATAGAGTCAAATATACGCCAGCAAATGAAAGCACTATTACCAAGGATGTAACAACCACAACCTGTGTATTAAGCAGCCTCACCGCCAATACAAAATACGATTGTTGTGTCGCCGCCTATGACGCCAACAATAACGTTTCTGACTATTGTGCAATCGTCACTGCAACCACTCAGGCTCCGGCTATCACAACCACCAGCTTCGCGCCTTATATTGATGTCACTATCAACGCAAATTGGGCCACGAACCCTCCGGGAATTAACACAAAATTGATTTCCGATGCGATTTCACTAGGCGTAAAAAAATTCCATCTGGCTTTTCTGGTGCAAGATCGTGCCTCCAACCAACTCGTATGGGGCAACACCTATTTCCCTTACAGTGCGATTAAACCGGTCTGCGATATTATTCACGCTGCGGGCGGCGAACCCATTGCGGCATTTGGCGGAGCCAGCGGTACCGACCCTTCTGTCACGCGTACTCAGTCCGACCTAACCAATATCTATCTCAATCTGAAAAAAGACTTCGGCATCCAGCATATTGATTTTGATTTTGAAACCGCCGGGCAATACAACTACAAAGTCGCATTCCCCGCAGCCTTAGCAGCACAAAAACAAGATCCAACGCTATGGTTTAGCCTGACGCTCCCCGTAATGCCAACTGGATTGACCGGTGAAGGTATTGCCATGATCACTTACGCTAAGCAAATCGGTCTGGCATTGAACGTGCAAATTATGGCCATGGATTACGGCGCATCGGGTCTGGATATGGGAGCCGCAGCGGTGAGCGCCATCGACGCGACGAAAAATAATCTGGCTCGCATTTATCCAGATAGATCTCCAGCGGATCTCTATAAAATGATCGGCGTAATCCCGATGATTGGTCAAAACGATACCGCGGGTGAAATGTTCAGCTTCGCGAACGCGACCAAAACCGCGTTATATGCAAAACAGCAGAACTTAAATCTCGTTTCCATGTGGTCACTTGGACGTGATTTTCCTGGCATGGGCGACCTGTCCACCTGTACGCAAAACCCAGCACAGACCAAAAATTATGAATACACCACAACGTTTTTGAATGCGGTAGGGGGCGGATCTATCCCTGAACCTGAGTCTGATCCTGACCAAAATAATATTTTTCACGTTGAACAACACGGCGATCCTCTCGCACTCAACGATCTACAGCGCCGTCAATCTGTCCCTGCGCCAATCCAGCCAACGGGCTATTGGGCAAAAGCGGGCGACGTGTTAACCGTTGAATATGTTTTATCGGGGAATACGCCAACAGATGCTCCGCAAATTTGGATCCACTGCATCGTTGAGGGAAGCGATTCCGCTCAAGAATCTTATAGTGATAAGCAAAAAGTACCGCTAACCGTGGGTGTCAATAAAATCAACGTTGCACAAACCGGCGTTGTATATATTGCGTCAAATAACATTCCTGACCCTGCGGTAAACATGCAAATCACGCTAGTGAGTGGTGGCAATCTCATGCCAACGTTTGTATTAGGCAGAGATGATGCCAATGCAAAACAATGGCTGCACGATGTTGCTCAGGCCGTCAGTAAAAACACCTCACCTTATGCTGAATTGGTTGGGAAACGTATGATTATCACTCTCCCAATTCACGAATTTAAAAGTAATGTCACCGATCCCGTCGCCATATTAAATTCATGGGATAAAATTATCGATTGGGCTGAAACGCAATACGGGCTGACACAAAATGGTCCATATCCGAATATTGCAACCGCCGTGCGCTATCACTTTTTCACTAAAGCAGACAGCACCGGTGGATACATGAGTTCAGCTAACGAATGGATGGCGACAAATCAGGATGGCATCAAAGATATTACAGATAATATTAATGTATCATGGGGGCCATGGCATGAACTTGGTCATCAGTACGAAGTTCTGGCCTTTCAAACAAAAAGTGAAGTTCTCGAAAATCTAACGTCTTTATATGTTCAGAGAGAACAAGGGCAAACCTCACGCCTGCTGACAGATAACTGTTGGCAACGTACTCGTGATTATCTGAAGCAATCAGGCAATAATTACGACGCTGAAGATGATTTATGGATAAGCGTCACGATGTTCTGGCAGCTTGACCTCACCTTTGGTAAGGATTTCTATCAGCGCCTAACCGATAATATCCGCATGATGCCAATATCTGAGTTACCGGAAACTAATGAAGAAAAAAAATCTTTATTCATTAATTTAGCCAGCAAGGTATCAGGGTTCGATCTATCTCCATTCTTTGAGCAATGGGGATATCGCTCAACCGTGAATACCTCAGCTAATTTAGTAAAAATGAAGTTAAAAAACTAAATGACGCGATTTGGCTTAATGAAGATGAAAAGGTTCTTTATTACTATCCACTCGAACAACAAAGTATTTCAGGACGGCTATCACTGCCATTAACGGTTGAGATCGGAGAGGAGTTTACTGCTCAGGCTATAGTGACAAACCGCCAAAGCGCAGAACTGAGCTACAGCTAGCTAATACCAGAAGGGTTTGAACTCATATCCAGCAATGGCTCAACCGCCACCTTCCGCGCCCCAGCAGAATGCATTGCTAATGCTTACGCTAGTGTAACCTGTGCGGTATCAGATCCAGAAAACACCATGAACATCGGGGCTAAAATTCAGTTAAAATCACCAGGAGAACAGCAACGTCCCGAAATTGCCTACTGTGATGTGATCTTGAAGCGTTATGGCAAAGATAAGATTCACACATGGGATGATAATAACCCAACCGGAACACCCGGTGATATATATCTATACCATAGTGCAGGCATCTACCGATTCTTCCAATTACGGAATGAAAATTATTGGTACTTCCCAACAACGAAAAGCAGCAATAACGACTGGACTTACATTGGTGATTACAATACGGATATGTACCTAACCAATAAATAATTTAATCTTATTTTAAAAATAATAATAAAATCCCAGATTGTCACACCTTCTGGGATTTTTTAGCCATTAGCCATTCAACATAACGATATAAACTTATGCCCGAATGCGTTTTACCATCCGGGCAGAACAGAACTTACTGGCTCACGATATCCAGAAAACGCTTTATCTCTACCAGCTGCTCTGAATTGTATCGACAGGTTCCCACTTCAATTTTGGGTTTGTTACGTCCGTGGAAGTCGCTGCCACAGGTGACATAAGCCCCCTGCTCCAAGGCAAAATCATATAGGCGCTGCGTCAGTTCATCATCATGGTAGCTGGAGAACACTTCAATTCCCGCCACGCCAGATTCCAGCATCAGCTCAAGTATCGCCTCATGTTCTTCTTTCACATTGGCACCGATATGCGCAATAACGGGAATGCCACAGTTGTCGCGGATCAAATCCGCCATCTCTTCCAGAGCCGGATAGGTCACTGGCTGATAGCAGGCTTTACCGGGGCCGAAAAAATCCCAGTAGAAGTTGATTAATGGCATATCGGCGCGCGCACCACCGGAACGATACGGCAGCAATAGCGGGTTATTAGCATTGCGCTCATCTTCAAGAATAGCCTCACCCATTTGCTCTTCCTGAGGCAAACGGCCATTCGCCAGCCGCGCGAGATGCTCGTCGTCAATAAAGAATCCGAACTCACGTAGCTTTGCCAACTTCACGGGCACCAACTCACGTTGGATATCGTTGAAGTTTTCATGCACCTGCGTGAAATCATCCGATGGCGTAAAGCCATAGCCGAGCAAATGAAAGTTACGTCCTTGGAAGGTACAGTCGATTTCAATGCCAGAAATGATATTCAGCGTATCACTCTGCCACTTATCAGATTCAGCAAATGAAAACGCCGAATTGTGATCGGTTATCGCCAGCGTGGTAACGCCCTCACGAACGCAGCGAGCAATCAGTTCTGCAACCGGATAATCTGCGTCATCACTATGATGCGAGTGCATATGCAGGTCGACTTTTTCCATGTGAATACTCCCATTCTTCAGATCGGTGTGATTTCTCACTATACCTCAGCCACAAAAAAGGGTGCCGAAGCACCCTTACACTTTGTGATCTCGATATCTGTTAGATCAACCGATCACTCATCTTCGAGATAGGTATACCCGTAAAGGCCAGACTCAAACTCATCTAAGAACTGGGTTTGCAGCTCAGGTTCGAGATCCGTTTTACGTACCTGATCGCGGAAGCGGGTCAACAACACTTCAGGGTCAAGCTGAACATATTCCAGCATCTCCGCAACCGTATTGCCTTCGTCCGAGTCTTGCACCTCAACGCTGCCGTCTTCAAAGACAAAGACGTCCACCGAAGCCGTATCCCCGAACAGATTATGCATGTTGCCCAGAATCTCTTGATAAGCACCCACCATGAAGAAGCCAATCAACGGCGGATTTTCTGGATCGTACTGCGGCATCGGCATCGTCGTTGCGATCCCATCACCATCGATGTAGTGATCGATGGCGCCATCTGAGTCACAGGTAATATCCAGCAGCACCGCACGACGCTCAGGCGCCTGATCCAAACCGCTCAACGGCAGAACAGGGAACAGCTGATCGATCCCCCACGCATCAGGCATCGACTGGAACAGCGAGAAGTTCACATACAGCTTGTCAGCCATACGCTCTTGCAGCTCATCAATGATCGGACGGTGTGCGCGATTGCTCGGATCAAGGTGTTCTTGGATCTGGCTACAGATCGTTAAATATTGCTGCTCAGCCCATGCACGCTGGGTTAAATCTAAAATACCGTGCGCATACTGGCTGTGCACGTCGTTCAGATCGAGCTGGCTATCGTGCAGCCATTCACGCAATGAACGCTTGGTGTCAGAGTCCTGCATCTCTTCCCACGTAGACCACAGGCTTTGCAGCGCACGAGGCGCATCTTCAGCCGGGGCCACAGGCGCGTGGAATTCGTTACGTTCAACGCCAATCACGTTGGAAACCAGCACCGTATGATGCGCCGTTACCGCACGGCCAGACTCCGTGATCACCGTTGGATGCGGTAAACCGTGCTCATTACAGGCATCGCCGATGCCCCAAATAACGTTATTCGCGTATTCGTTCAGGCCATAGTTCACCGAGCAATCAGACTGGGAGCGAGTTCCTTCGTAGTCCACGCCCAAACCGCCGCCGACGTCAAAGCACTGAATATTCACGCCTAGCTTATGCAGCTCAACGTAGAAACGCGCAGATTCGCGCACGCCGGTGGCGATATCGCGAATGTTCGCCAACTGAGAACCTAAGTGGAAATGCAGCAGTTGCAGGCTATCCAAACGACCCGCTTCACGCAGGGTTTCAACCAGTTGCAATACTTGCGTTGCCGCCAAGCCAAATTTAGATTTCTCACCGCCGCTCGACTGCCATTTACCGGAGCCTTGCGAAGATAAGCGCGCACGCACGCCAAGGCGAGGAACCACGTTCAGGCGTTCAGCCTCTTCCATCACCAGCTTGATTTCAGACATCTTCTCGATAACCAGATACACCTTGTGACCCAGTTTTTCGCCGATTAATGCCAAGCGGATGTATTCACGATCTTTGTAGCCGTTACACACAATCACGGAACGCGTCATACCGGCATGAGCCAGCACCGCCATCAACTCCGCTTTCGAACCCGCTTCTAAACCTAAAGGCTCGCCAGAATTCACTAACGACTCAATGACGCGACGATGCTGGTTTACCTTAATTGGATAAACCAAGAAATAGCCGCCCTCATAGCCGAAAGATTCACGCGCACGCTTAAACGCCGCGTTAATTGAGCGCAGGCGATGTTGCAGGATCTGCGGGAAACAGAACAGCGCAGGCAAACGCTGGTTGCTCTCTTTTTGCAGCTTCGCGACCAGTTGCGTCAGATCGACGCGCGCTTCTGGGACGTCGGGATCTGGACAAACTGAAATATGACCCAACTCGTTGACGTCATAATAGTTGCCACCCCAGTAGGCGACGTTATAAGTACTCAGCATTTTGCTGGCATTACGATCATTCATGGCAACCTCCTGCATAGAACGCAATTGATGATGTCCGGCCGCTTCCTGCGGGCGTTGACGAAGTTCGTTAGACATGACGAACTCCTTGTGCACTGTCGTGGCAAATAATGAAATTATTCACAGCACGGTTATTCACTATCGCAGCAACATCTGCGCTTAACAACCCACACGCCGGGATTTTTGGCGTGACCACAAAGCTCAGCACCGGACAAAATGCCGGACTGATATAAGTATAAGAGCAAAACACGTCGCTAACTCCGTGGGTCGGGGAGTGCATTCTTGAATGCAGGATAAACCCCAATGAAAATTCGCCTGCGCGTTGTTTGGTAGTCATACCACGCTGCAGGTTACCCTTGTTCAGTCATCAGTTGCCGCTATCGGCGTAAGAATCCTGAGTCGCGCCCCATCTTCACCAAAGTGGTGAATAACATCGGGAAAATGCGAGAAATGCAGATAAATAGGAAGGAAGGCGCAAAGCGCGGAACAGCGGAGCGCCATGAAGACGCAAAATATTGCCGGAAGCAATCGTGTGGAACGCGACCGTTGTCGCTGAGATATTCGTGCGGATCATTACCTGAACCACCTCCATGCCTGCGGCTAAAATAACACGCAGATCCAAAAAGTTAACAGTGTGTTGAGACTGACAGTATGAGCAACAACTCATACCCTCCTCGGCCGGAAGTGAGACACATAGCCGCCCCTTATCACCTGTATTTTCAGCAAGTTATCTAAAATTCACTGCTGTTAACACATTTTAGCGATTCGGTTAAAGCGTCATGCACCGGTAAGCCGCGCGCAGTTTATACAATCAACAGGTGGAAATTGCAAAATGAAATTTTGCTAAAAACTGTTTCTGTGGGTTTGCGCAGGTGTATAAAACGGGCTGTAAAGAACGATCTGTAAAGAAAAAAATACTCGTTTGCGAACATGAGATAACAAAAAGACTGGAAAACTACGGCGGGTCTGTCTTAAAATAGCCGTCCAGATGTTAATCCATCTATACTTATTGACTGATAAACTGCTGAACGGCTTTGCCTGAGGGGCGTTGCAGGATGCATCAGGCACCAGAGCTAGCCGCAAGCTAGATACTGATGTACATACCCCAGCATTACGCAGTGACCTTAAACCCGTCTTTTAAAGGTAAAGAACACCATGGCTAAACACCTTTTCACGTCTGAATCAGTGTCCGAAGGACATCCTGATAAGATTGCTGACCAAATTTCTGACGCGGTGCTCGATGCGATCCTCGAACAGGATCCAAAAGCGCGCGTTGCATGTGAAACCTATGTCAAAACCGGCATGGTGCTGGTTGGTGGCGAAATCACCACCAATGCATGGGTAGACATTGAAGAACTGACCCGTAAAACCGTTGCTGAAATCGGCTATGTAAGCTCCGATATGGGCTTCGACGCTAACTCTTGCGCCGTTCTGAGCGCTATCGGTAAGCAATCTCCAGACATCAACCAAGGCGTTGACCGTACCGATCCTTTAGAACAGGGTGCTGGCGACCAAGGTATTATGTTTGGTTACGCAACCAATGAAACCGACGTATTGATGCCTGCGCCAATCACCTATGCTCATCGCTTGATGGAGCGTCAGGCTCAAGTACGCAAAAATGGCACTCTGCCATGGCTGCGTCCAGATGCTAAAAGCCAGGTCACTTTCCTGTACGACGACGGCAAAATTGCCGGTATCGATGCCGTAGTTCTTTCCACTCAGCACGCCGACACCATCAGCCTGCCTGATTTGAAAGAAGCGGTAATGGAAGAAATCATCAAGCCGGTTCTGCCGCCAGAATGGTTGTCTGCCAATACCAAATACTTCATCAACCCAACAGGCCGTTTCGTTATCGGTGGCCCAATGGGTGACTGTGGTTTGACTGGTCGTAAAATCATCGTTGATACCTACGGCGGCGCAGCACGTCACGGCGGCGGTGCATTCTCCGGTAAAGATCCTTCAAAAGTTGACCGTTCAGCGGCATACGCTGCTCGTTACGTAGCAAAAAATATCGTTGCTGCTGGTCTGGCTGATCGCTGTGAGATTCAGGTTTCTTACGCAATTGGTATCGCTGAGCCAACTTCAATCATGATTGAAACCTTTGGCACCGAGAAAATCTCTACCGAGCAACTGACTCTGCTGGTACGTGAATTCTTCGACCTGCGCCCATACGGTTTGATTCAGATGCTGGATCTGATCCAACCAATCTACCGTGAAACCGCAGCCTATGGTCACTTTGGCCGTGAGCACTTCCCTTGGGAAAAAACCGACAAAGCCGCACTTCTGCGTGAAGCTGCTGGCCTGAAATAAGGTCAACCCCAACGAAAAAAGCAGGCCTTTGTGCCTGCTTTTTTATTGTCTAAAAATTGACTCATCAATATTTCCGCCCAAATGAAAGCGATTACATTAAATTCATACTTAAACTAAAAATACGTTTAATGATTAAAAAATACCCACATAAACCAATATAGCACCATTCTGTTTTATGGATTAAATTGTTTAAAAACCAATTAATTAACCACGTAACACTGTAAGTAAATCCATAACCTTGTGACTATTCGCTTTCCGTATGAATGACACATTAGTGTAAACGATTACATTTATGTGATCGGGAGCACTTACATTAGCGCCATAGATTCTTAACATGATAAGCATACAAACGAGTTTCTTTTCGGAGGCAGTATGAGTACTACCGTGAGTACACAATCGGTTCGCAAGACCCGTTCAAATGCCAGTCTAACGTTCTTTGTCTGCTTTTTAGCTGCGCTGGCAGGCTTACTGTTCGGGCTGGATATTGGTGTTATCGCTGGTGCTTTGCCATTTATCAGCGAGACGTTTCAAATCACCAGCTCTCAACAAGAATGGGTTGTGAGCTCTATGATGTTTGGTGCGGCAGTCGGCGCAGTAGGTAGCGGCTGGTTAAATTTCCGCATTGGCCGTAAATACAGTTTGATGATTGGCGCAATCCTGTTTGTGGTCGGCTCCCTGTTTTCTGCCTTCGCACCTGACGTTGAAATTCTGATCCTTTCTCGCGTATTACTGGGATTAGCGGTAGGTATCGCATCTTATACGGCTCCGATTTATCTTTCCGAAATTGCCCCAGAAAAGATCCGCGGCAGTATGATTTCAATGTACCAGTTGATGATCACCATCGGTATTTTGGCCGCTTATCTTTCTGACACAGCTTTCAGCTACACCGGCGCATGGCGTTGGATGCTGGGTGTCATCACTATTCCAGCGATTCTGTTATTGATTGGTGTGTTCTTCCTGCCAGATAGTCCACGTTGGTTAGCCGCACGCGGCAGCGATGAGAAAGCGCGTCGTGTATTAGAAAAACTGCGTGACACCAGTGAACAAGCAAAAAACGAGCTGGATGAAATTCGCGAAAGCCTGAAAGTGAAACAAAGCGGTTGGGCATTGTTTATTAACAATAAAAACTTCCGCCGTGCCGTTTATCTTGGCGTGTTGTTACAGGTGATGCAGCAGTTCACCGGTATGAACGTCATTATGTATTACGCACCAAAAATCTTCGACTTAGCCGGTTTTGCCAGCACGTCACAGCAGATGTGGGGCACGGTTATCGTGGGTCTGGTTAACGTATTAGCCACCTTTATCGCCATCGGTTTAGTTGACCGCTGGGGTCGTAAACCAACCTTGATTCTCGGCTTCATCGTGATGGCGTTAGGTATGGGCACCTTGGGTACGATGATGAACATCGGTATCAGCTCCGTGTTTGCTCAGTACTTTGCCGTTATCATGCTGCTAATCTTCATCGTTGGTTTTGCCATGAGCGCCGGTCCACTAATTTGGGTACTGTGTTCTGAAATCCAGCCGCTGAAAGGCCGTGATTTTGGTATCACCTGTTCAACCGCCACCAACTGGATTGCTAACATGATCGTCGGGGCAACCTTCCTGACCATGCTGAATTCTCTGGGCAGTGCACATACCTTCTGGGTCTATGCCGGTCTGAACGTTATCTTCATCTTCATTACGTTAGCGCTGATCCCTGAGACTAAGAACATCTCTCTGGAGCACATTGAACGTAACCTGATGCAGGGTAAGCCGCTGCGTAAGATTGGGTCTAAGTGATTTAAATTGATGTAATATCGATTCGTAGGTTCTGGACGCTTCCAAAACTGAACGAACAAGGCGGCAATTGTGTCGCCTTGTTCGTTTTTATATTAGAGCGGTGAAGGTTTTCGTCCGCCAATCAGCAAACAGATTTCTATGAAACCGCTGCCATAGGCGTCCGAGAAGAGGTTGCCAGCGCGCAACCTCTTCACTCTCGCGCTTTTTACCGAGCCGTTTGCCCGACCGGTCTCGGAGCGCACATCCTGTACGCCCTCAACCTGCCACCAGCATCCCTGCTGGCGGCTCTAAAATGCACTCTTTAAACATAAAAAAGACAAAAGACATTTTTGTCTTCTTATCTTTTTATTTTATTTCTCTCTTTTCTTTTAATTGTTTAAGTCTTGGTAGGGAGAGCCGCCGGTACAGGGATGTACCGGCGGAGTTTGGGGCGCCCTGGATGGGCGATACCAAACCGGAGCGGAGATGGCGTCTCGGATAAAAGCGCGAGGATTGAAGGGGCGCGCGCTGGCGCCCCTCATCGGTCGCCTTCTACCCAGTTTGTATGTGAATACAGCAGCGGATAGGCGAACGAAACCTTTCACCATCGCCACATAAACGAGAGTCAGACAAAATCTTGCCCCATCGCAAAATCCCCCCCCCCCCCCAGCGAATACAAAAAAGGCCCCTTTTCAGGAGCCTTTAAACGTATTCCAGCTATCCGCTATTACTTAGCAGCAGCTTCTTCCGCATCGCCCAGCAGAACGGATTCCAGCGCGATTTCAATCATGTCGTTGAAAGTGGTCTGGCGTTCTTCAGCAGTAGTCTGCTCGTGGGTACGAATGTGGTCAGATACGGTGCAGATAGTCAGCGCTTTCGCACCAAACTCAGCGGCAACGCCGTAGATGCCCGCAGCTTCCATTTCCACACCCAGAATGCCGTACTTATCCATCACGTCGAACATAGACGGGTCTGGCGTGTAGAACAGGTCAGCGGAGAAGATGTTACCTACGCGTGCATTGATGCCTTTGGCTTTCGCTGCGTCAGATGCGTTACGCACCATATCGAAGTCTGCAATCGCTGCATAGTCGTGGTCTTTGAAACGCAGACGGTTAACTTTAGAGTCAGTACATGCACCCATACCGATAACCACGTCACGCAGTTTAACGTCCATGCGCACTGCGCCACATGAACCCACGCGAATGATTTTTTTCACGCCAAAATCAGTGATCAGCTCTTTCGCATAGATAGAACATGATGGGATACCCATGCCGTGACCCATAACGGAGATCTTACGACCCTTATAAGTACCGGTGAAGCCCAGCATGCCGCGCACGCTGTTTACCTGACGGACGTCTTGCAGGAAAGTTTCAGCAATGTGTTTTGCGCGCAGCGGATCGCCCGGCATCAACACAATGTCTGCAAAATCACCCATCTCGGCATTAATATGCGGCGTAGCCATAATTCGTATCCTTTTGGTATGTAAGTCTAAATATCAAGCTAACTATGAAATGAAACGCCACCCGACTCATCAAAGCCGGGTGGCGCTCAGAAATTAAAACATCACTTTACCGTAATCCATCGGAGACAGACCAAAGTAGTTTGCTACGGTTTGGCCAATATCTGCGAAGGTTTCACGATGGCCCAACGAGCCCGGTTTCACTTTAGGTCCGTAAACCAGAACAGGGATGTGTTCACGGGTATGGTCGGAGCCTTCCCATGTTGGGTCACAGCCGTGGTCAGCGGTGAAGATAATGATATCGTCATCTTTCACCAATTTCAGCATTTCTGGCAGACGGCGGTCAAACAGCTCAAGCGCAGCGGCATAACCTGCGACGTCACGACGGTGGCCGTAAGAGGAGTCGAAATCGACAAAGTTGGTGAACACAATGGTGTTATTACCCGCTTTTTCCATCTCGATAAGCGTTGCATCAAACAGCGCATCAATACCGGTCGCTTTCACTTTCTGCGTGATGCCGACGTTAGCGTAGATATCAGCAATTTTACCGATAGAAACGACTTCGCCGCCCTTCTCATCAACCAGTTTTTTCAGCATGGTTGGTGCCGGTGGCTCAACCGCTAAGTCATGACGGTTGCCGGTACGTTTGAACTCACCCGGTTTGTCGCCTACGAATGGACGCGCAATCACGCGGCCAATGTTGTAACCACCTTTAGTCAGCTCTTCACGTGCTATTTCACACAGCTCGTACAGACGATCCAGCCCGAAGGTTTCTTCATGGCAAGCAATCTGGAATACGGAGTCAGCGGAGGTATAGAAAATCGGTTTACCGGTTTTCATGTGCTCTTCGCCCAACTGATCCAAAATCACGGTACCAGAAGAGTGGCAGTTACCCAGATAGCCAGGCAGGTTGCCGCGCTTAACCAGAATATCTAACAGTTCCTGTGGGAAGCTGTTTTCATGATCGGAGAAATAGCCCCAATCGAACAGAACAGGAACACCCGCAATTTCCCAGTGACCAGACGGAGTATCTTTACCGGAAGAGAGTTCGCTCGCATAGCCATACGCGCCGATGATATCAGCGTTTTTATCTAAGCCCTGCGGGAAACGGCCGGTTGATTCTTCAGCCGCTTTACCTAAGCCTAAACGGCTCAGGTTAGGTAGGGTCAGCGGACCTTTGCGGCCAATGTCTGCTTCGCCGCGCGCGCAGGCATCAGCAATATGACCTAGCGTATCGGAACCCACATCGCCAAAGCGTTCAGCATCTTCACTCGCACCGATACCAAATGAGTCTAATACCATGATAAATGTACGTTTCATCTTACTCTCCTGCGCTTTAGCGCTGTGACCAAAGAGCCGATGCAAACTTGGCGACTCTCTGGTTTTAATTCTAAGGCTGGTTTAACAAACACCCGTTAAGTATGGCGTTTACTCGGTGATACGGCGATAAACTACCGGATTTTCTGCCGGAGCTTTGTCACCCAACACAATTGCGCTGCGTACTGCACGCGCAGCCTGTTGCCAATCTTCTTCATTGGACGCATGCACAATCGCCAATGGACGCTGCGCATCTACGCTGTCGCCCAAACGAACCATATCAGTTAAACCGACGCTGTAATCGATGCTGTCAGTCGCACGGCGACGCCCGCCGCCCAGTCCAACCACTGACATACCCAGTTCGCGGGTATCCATAGCAGTAATAATACCACTGTGTTCAGCAAAGACCGGCTTGCTTAATGTAGCCTGTGGTAAGTAGCTATCGTAGCGCTCAACAAAATCAGCTGGGCCGCCTTGTGCTGCCACCATACGACCAAAGATCTCTGCCGCTTTACCGTTATCCAGCACCGCTTGCAGCTTATTGCGTGCGTCCTGTTGATCTGCGGCCAAATTGCCAGAAATCAACATCTCGGCGCATAAAGCCATCGTCACTTCAAACAAACGCGGGTTGCGGTATTCACCCGCCAGGAACTGCACGGACTCGCGAACTTCAACGGCGTTACCGGCGCTTGACGCCAGAACCTGATTCATATCAGTCAGTAACGCGGTTGTTTTGCAGCCTGCGCCGTTAGCTACGCCAACGATAGACTGCGCCAGCGCTTCGGAGAGCTCGAAAGTAGGCATGAAGGCACCGGAACCCACTTTCACGTCCATCACTAACGCATCCAGTCCTTCAGCCAATTTCTTAGCTAAAATAGACGCGGTGATCAGCGGAATGGAGTCAACGGTCGCGGTAATGTCACGCGTCGCGTAGAAACGTTTATCTGCCGGTGCCAAAGAGTTGGTCTGGCCGATAATAGCCACACCCACTTCAGAAATAATTTTACGGAAACGCGCGTCGTCAGGGAAAATATCAAATCCTGGGATCGCTTCCAGCTTATCCAGCGTACCGCCGGTATGGCCTAAACCACGGCCAGAAATCATCGGAACATAACCACCGCATGCCGCCACCATTGGGCCAAGCATCAATGAAGTCACGTCACCCACGCCGCCGGTGGAGTGTTTATCCACAATCGGGCCGTTCAGATTCAATGATTTCCAGTCCAGAACCGTACCGGAATCTCGCATTGCCATAGTAAGAGCAACACGTTCAGGCATGATCATATCGTGGAAAAAGATGGTCATCGCTAATGCGGCGATCTGACCTTCAGAAACGGTATTGTCACGAATGCCGTTGATGAAAAAACGAATTTCTTCCTCGCTGAGCGCGTGGCCATCACGTTTTTTACGAATAATTTCTTGTGCTAGGAACAAGGTTGTATCCCCCTGCTGATTATATCCTCAGAACTTAGAGCGCATGCTCAAGACATTGGATATGTGTGTAGGTTAAAGAGGTATGTTCTGCGGAACGCCCCGCCCCTTCCTGCTTGAAGTTGCCGCTACGTTGGCTATGTTTGCCGCCTTGATGCAACGTCAATCATTTTGGGTATCGAACAAATAATTTAAATAAAACAATAAGTATCACCGCGACGAAACCGCCGCGGCGAAAAACAGTTAAACCAAAACTGAATTAGTAAGCGCTACCAGTGCCTTTAGCATCGTAGCCCAGCGTTTTCAGCAGGCTTGCCAACAGGCTAGAAGCACCAAAGCGGAAGTGACGGGAATCAGCCCAGTCATCACCCAGCAAACGACCTGCCAGAGCCAGATATTCTGCGGCATCTTCAGCGGTACGAACGCCACCAGCAGGCTTGAAGCCAACGGTTTTACCTACGCCCATATCACGGATCACGGTCATCATGATCTCTGCGCTTTCCAGCGTGGCGTTAACAGGAACTTTACCGGTAGAGGTTTTGATGAAGTCAGCACCCGCTTTGATAGAGATTTCAGATGCTTTGCGGATAAGCGCAGCGTCTTTCAGCTCGCCGGTTTCAATGATCACTTTCAGCAATACGCCAGCTTCGTTACAAGCGTCTTTGCAGACTTTAACCATGTCGAAACCAACCTGCTCGTTGCCCGCCATCAGCGCGCGGTATGGGAATACCACGTCAACTTCGTCGGCACCGTAAGCGATAGCCGCTTTGGTTTCTGCCAGTGCAATAGCGATATCATCGTTGCCGTGCGGGAAGTTAGTCACGGTAGCGATGTGAATTTCAGGGGTGCCCTGCTCGCGCAAAGTTTTACGCGCAATTGGGATGAAACGTGGATAGATGCAAACTGCTGCGGTGTTACCAGCTGGGCTTTTTGCCTGATGGCACAGAGCGATCACTTTTTCGTCGGTGTCGTCTTCGTTCAGGGTAGTCAAATCCATCAACTGTAACGCACGTTTTGCAGCAACTTTTAAATCAGTCATTTTACTCTCCAACTGGGCTGAACTGGCTTTGCCTAGATTCAGACACAATGATTTAGGGCTCGGAGGCTTCACTGTTCACGATAAACGCGAAAGCCTTGAAGGTATCCCAATACGTTGGCGAGCGGACTTGGTTCCTTGAAGATTCTGTTCCGTCATTCTGACCGGAAAGCAACTGAGATCCATCTCACCGCATATGGCCCTTCATGGTCAACATCATATGTTACTATTTGAACACAAACCCTCCGTCACATTTGTGCTCATCGTCACAGTAGATGAAAAACCAACTGTAACAACTCGAGATTATATGTGATTAACATCACGAAATAACCTCTTATATGGATGAAAAACGCATTACCTTCTCACGGCCTATATCAGGATCAATAGTTTGCTTGCTTATCCTCTTTAGAATGACGATAAAACAGCACTATTGCCCGCAGAGAGGCGTTATGACGAATTCCACCGATACTTCTGTACTACCTGCTTTCCTACAGCGCTGCCAGCAAATTGCGACCAGCGAAACGCTTTCTCCAGAGCAAAAACGTCACTTTTTGGCTCTAGAAGCCGAGAACGCCCTGCCGTATCCCAATTTACCACCAGAAGCCCGTCAGGCACTGGATGAGAACGTCATTTGCGATATGTTTGAAGGGCATGCGCCGTACAAACCACGCTACGCTCTGCCGGATTACGTCAAGTTTTTGTCACAGGGCTCCGAATATCTGGAACTGGAACCAGCGCAGGATTTTGACGACGCACTGAATATGCTGTGCATCCTGTACCACCATGTTCCTTCGGTCACCTCTATGCCGGTATTTCTCGGCCATTTAGACAGCCTGTTGCTGCCTTATGTTGGAATTCTAACAGAAAACGAATTATATATCCGCATAAAACGTTTCTGGCGTTATCTGGATCGCACTTTGCCAGATGCTTTTATGCACGCCAACATTGGGCCAAGCGATAACCTACTGACTCGCCTGATTTTACGCGTAGACGCCGAGCTAAAGCAGGTTGCGCCTAACCTTACGTTTATCTACGATCCACAAATTACACCTGAATCTTTGTTGCTTCAGGCGGCTAATAACATTTGTGAATGCAGTAAGCCTCACATCGCCAACGGCCCTGTACATGATAATATTTTCACAAAAGGCGACTACGGGATTGTCAGCTGTTACAATTCTCTGCCACTTGCCGGCGGCGGAAACACGTTAGTTCGTATTAATTTGAAGCAGGTTGCGTTACGCAGCGAGTCTTCACAGGACTTCTTCACTCGCCAGCTACCGTATTATTGTCGCCAGCAAATTAATATTATTGATGCTCGAACCGACTTCCTCTACAACCAATCGCATTTCTTTGAGCAGAGCTTCTTGGTAAAAGAAGGTTTAATCGATCCTCAGCGCTTTGTGCCTATGTTTGGGATTTATGCGCTAGCAGAAGCGGTGAATATTTTGCAGGAGAAAGACGGTTTACCGGGTGTTTACGGTGAAAGCGAACAGGCGAATCAGCTTGGCTACCGTATCAGTGAACAACTGGCCGAGTTTGTGGCACAAACGCCGGTTAAACACGGCTGGAAACAGCGTGCCATGCTGCATGCTCAATCAGGTATTAGCTCTGACATTGGCACCACACCGGGTGCTCGAATTCCTTACGGCACAGAACCCGATCCTGTCACCCATTTGATGGCCGTTGCTCCTCACCATGCGCATTACACCTCGGGCATCAGCGATATTTTAACGCTGGAAGAAACCATCAAACGCAATCCTGAAGCCATGATGCAGCTTTGCCTTGGGGGTTTTGCCGCCGGTATGCGCGAGTTTTCAGCTAACGTCTGCGGTAACGATTTGGTTCGTATCACCGGCTACATGGTACGTCTGTCTGATATTGAAAAATTCAATGCGGAAGGTTCACGCCTAAATACCACGTGGCTAGGAGAGGAAGCGGCCAAGAATACCGGGATCATGCAACGCCAGCCACGAGTGATTAGCCATGAGCAAACGATGCGCCTCGGTAAGTAAGATCTTACCGTTCTCCTGCGTCGATGGGCCAGGCAGTCGCTTGGCCATTTTTCTGCAAGGGTGCAATCTAAACTGTAAGAATTGCCACAATCCTTACACGATTGGTCTTTGTGACCACTGCGGAGACTGTGTCGCAACCTGCCCTCATCAGGCATTAAGTCTGGTGGAGGGAGTCGTGCATTGGGATGAAAAAGCCTGCCAGCAATGCGATACCTGTCTGCAAACCTGTACACGGCAGTCCAGCCCGATGGTGCAGCGCTACAGCGTAGACTCCCTTTTGGCACAGGTAAAACGTAATGCACTGTTTATCAATGGCATCACGGTAAGCGGCGGCGAAGCAACGCTGCAACTGCCCTTTTTATATGATTTCTTTACCGCGATAAAATCCGCGCCAACGCTCAGGCATTTAACCTGCCTGATCGACAGTAACGGTGAACTATCCACGGCAGGTTGGGAAAAAATTGCGCCATGGATGGACGGTGCCATGATCGACCTTAAAGCGTGGGGAAGTGAATGCCACACCGCATTGACGGGGCGAGATAATCAAAGGATCAAACAAAGCATTCAGTGGTTGGCAAAACATGACAAGCTTAGCGAGCTGCGTCTGTTGGTGATCCCACAGCATAGCGATCATCTGCAACATGTTGATGAATTAGCACAATTTATTACCACGCTCGGGGATATCCCTGTACGCCTCAACGCCTTTCATCATCATGGTGTTCGCGGTGACGCGCAGGCATGGCAAAGTGCCACAAAAGAAGATGTTGAAACGCTAGCCGCCGCGCTTACCCAACGTGGCGTAAAACAAATTATCCGCCCTGCGCTGTATTTATGAGAAATCAAAAAGCCCTACTTGTGCATAACGCCGTTCGTTTAAGAGAGCGAGATACACGGGGCTAGCACACCGCGGGGCGCTCCGGCAGCTAAAGCTGCTACGACCCCATCGGTGTACTTCCCCTAAAATCACACTTAAGTGAAAGGTGTTACTGCTTTTGCAGGGCTTTTTTTAACGCTTATCGCGACCGTGCGGAGCATCAAGATCTTGCTTTGGCCCAATCGAAATAATGCCCGTTGGGTTGATGGTTTTATGACTGCGATAATAATGATTACGAATGTGTTCCAGATTAACCGTCTCTTTAATACCTGGCATCTGATAAATATCACGCAGGAATCCATACAGATTCGGGTAGTCGCTAATCCGCTGCCAATCGCATTTAAAATGCGTCACGTATACCGGATCAAAGCGCACTAACGTGGTCCACAAACGAAGATCGGCTTCGGTTAAGCGCTCACCGGTTAAATAACGCTGACGAGAAAGAATGTTTTCCAGCTTATCTAATGAGGAAAATACCGCGTTAACGGCTTCATCATAGGCCTCTTGCGACGTCGCAAACCCTGCTTTATAGACGCCATTATTGACGGTGTCATAAACCCAGCTATTGAGTTCATCAATCTCAGTACGCAATTCCGATGGATAGAAATCCCCTGGCTTTGCGCCCAAATCATCAAACGCAGTATTAAACATACGAATGATATCTGAGGATTCGTTGCTGACGATGGTTTGGGTTTGTTTGTCCCACAGCACGGGAACAGTAACACGCCCGGTATAGTGCGGATCGGCTTGTAGATAGAGCTGATAGAGAAAATCATGGTGATAGAGTTCATCACCGGTCGCCGCAGCGAAGGAGCGCTCAAACGTCCAACCATTTTCCAGCATCAGCGGGCTGACCACGGAAACAGGTATCAGCGCTTCCAACCCTTTGAGCTTACGCACTAACAACGTGCGATGTGCCCACGGACAGGCCAAAGAGACATAAAGATGGTAGCGATCTTTTTCTGCCTTAAATCCTGGTTCGTTATTGGGGCCAACAGATCCATCAGGAGTGACCCAATTACGAAACTGCGCGTTTGAACGCTTAAAACGTCCACCGGTAGATTTGGTGTCATACCAGATATCTTGCCAGATGCCGTCAACGAGTTGTCCCATAAATCCTCCTGATTGTGCCCAATAATTCGCAGAGAAGTGACTTTATACCAAAGCATAAAGGGGCGTTTTCGCCCCTTTACTATCTCACTATAGCCCTTTGACTCTAAATCATTCGAGCTGTAGAAAGGTAGGTCATTACCATTTTTTGTTCAGTAAACGGTCGATGCTGAATGCGCCTGGACCTGCAACTGCCAACACCAAGTATCCACCAGCGATAGTCAGGTTTTTCATGAACATCAGTTGGTTAACACCTTCCGCAAAGTTCGAGTGGAACAGGAATGCGGTCAGAATCGTGAAGCCTGCGGTAAACAGTGCGGTAGTGCGAGTCAGTAAACCGAACAGAACGGCTAAACCACCACCCAGCTCTAACAAAATAGTCAGCGGCAACAGTGCGCCCGGAACGCCCATGGCTTCCATGTATTGCTGCGTGCCAGCGTAGCCAGTGACTTTGCCCCAACCCGCAGAAATAAACAGGATTGGCATCAGGATACGGGCGGCCAGCAGTGCGATATTTTCTAATTTGTTGTTCATTTTCATGCTCCAGACAATTTGATGTTGCCGCTTATGCAGCGCTATTCGGTGTGAGGCGTGCAATCCATGTGGCGTGAGCCGTATTGTGGAGCGCGTTTCTCTCGATGGGCTAATACTAGGACAAAGCATGAAAGAGTGTTAGCGAGTAAAATTGCTGGAATTCTTCAAAAAAACTGAAGTCAAAAAGTTATAAGAAAATAATCAAATACAATAAGTTAAAAGATAGTACGCGAGTAATTTCGCCTGTTATTACTTTTAACGTAGGTAAACACGCAGGAATTTTGTGGGATTTTTATAGCTTGGAAGCGGGGGGAATCTGGCTAGGGTTTTGAGTAAAACGCTTTACGTACCACTTTGACCACGCCCCATACGCTGAATGCGCGGCGCGTCCAGCGAGCGGTTTTAGCCGGATGGCGAGCGCCATAGAGCGCCAGCAGGCTTGAGCCTAGCAGCATAAATTTGCGTAACCGCATCACGGCCGACACACGGTGGTCAAATTTCGCCGTGAGCTGTAACCATGCACGACGCTCACCGGCTAAATCAAGACGTTGCTGCTGAACCTGACGCAGCAGACGCGCTTTCTCTAAGGCGAGTTCTTGACGATTACGGCTCACTTGCGATCCTCTTCCAGTAGCTCTCGGTCAATTTCTAGCTGGCGGCGAGTGGCCCCTAACAGCGTTGAACGTCGAGCTTTGGTGATAGTCCAAATTGCCCCAATTAATGCTAGACCCAGTAAAACTGCGGTGGTGATCCCCAAAGCCATCAAGCGATAGGCCGGATCAATCGCCCAGAAAAGTAAAACCAGCAGCGTCATCAAACCAAATGCAGTGAACAGCAGCGTAATACCCGCCATCATCAGCAATTGAATGACGTTAGCCTTTTCCTCTTCCAGCTCCACCACGGCCAAACGCAGCCGAGTTTCCACCATGCCAACAATAATGGTGACAATGCGCTGAGCGGTACTCAGAGCCCCGCGAGCGGGACCCTGAGAAGTGGTGTTATCAGCAGGCATTAGCGGCGAGCCAATAGAACGCCTAGCACCACACCGACCGCTGCGCCGATGCCTACGCCAGTCCAAGGATTGTCGTGAACATAGCTATCTGCACGATCTGCGATCTCTTTGGTTTGTGCAGCCACTTTCTCACCGGCCGCGTTCAAGCGTGCACGGCTACCTTGCAACGCGCTTTCAGCCTTCGCACGGATTTTTTCCAGCTCGGCCTTCGGCTTGTCGGTAGAAGAGTTCAGCACTTCTTCTAAGGTATCGGCGAGGGACTTCAGTTCGGCACGTAATTGCTCGGAAGTTGAATCGTTAGCCATTCCTAGACTCCTTAACTTTACTGATATGGTCTTTTAACATAGCGAGCTTTTTCCATGAGCGCAAAGGTAATTGCCACATATCCTTCTGTATCTGCCGCATTTGGTATGAAAAAACTCGGCATTTTAGCGACGTTAATTACTGCCCCAACGCCTGCTGTGCCTCTTTCAACTCATCTTGAGCTTCGGCCAGTTTTTTCTCTTTTTTACTGATTTTGTCAGTTTTTCCGGTTTGCTGAGCTTCGCTGAGTTCCTGCTGACGTTCAGCCACTTTTTGCTGTTTTTCTTTTACGTCTTTTTGCAGATCGGCGCGTAGCCCTGCTTCAGTGCAGTTACTTTTCACTTCACTAAGCGCCTTTTGCAAACCGGCGACACGATGCGTGTTGTTGTGCTGCTGGGCATATTGGATCTGTTCTTCAATGCTTTGTTGCTTGCTAGCACAGGTTACCGCCGCCGCATTAGCAGCTGCGCTCATCATACCCAAAGAAGCAACGGTCATAGCAAAAAGTACGGTTTTTTTGAATGTCATGAAAAGTCCTTATTGAGTTTAAAAGTGCCCCACTCCGGGGAAATATATCCTTGTATCATCGAAACAAGCATTCGTTCGATAAGCATTAACGTGGCCGCTGAAGCGCGTCCGACCGTTATAACTATAACCTGTAATTATTAACGATTACTTATCACTATCATTAAATAATAGGTGCTTTACAGTCAAAAAAGGGAGCCGATAATCGAAAAATCAGACAATCCTTAAAAACAAAAACAGAGCCATAAGGCTCTGTTTTTAATGTTTAGCTGCTAAGTCTCGGTTGCCTGGGAGGATCCTTGACGTCACCTTCAGCAGACTGAAACAGCGTGCGTCGATGTGTTTTAGACGCAATGCTATAGCCACGCGGCAGCACCGTTTGTAGCACATGCATTGCCTCATCCTGCTGTTCGGGTTTCGCTAAATGAACCAGCAAACCGTTGCCATCTGGCGTGATGCTTTTAATACTGATGCCGTGCTCATCGAGTTTCTGATAGACAAAAAAACCATCGGGCGTCGCTAAACCAGACTGCGTCGCGCTGATTTGCAGCGTGGTTTCTTTATGTACCAAATGTGGTACAACCCACCACGCAAATGCAGCGACGATCAACGCCAAAAGCAGCAAAGCACGCTTCCATCCAAGCCGTTGAATAAGTAGCAGAGTCACGTTATTTCCTTTGCTCAGGCTGCGTTGTTGCATGTTTTTTACGCCATAAAACAACCAATGACCCCACCAATCCCACCACTAAAAGTACCAGTGGCAACATCATCAGCAGGAACATCAGTTGGTCTTCATAGCGCAGGAACAGCGGCGTTTTACCCAGCACATAGCCTAGCGTTGTCAAAATAATGACCCACAGGAAACCGCTCATCCAGTTAAAGAATTGGAAGCGAGTGCTGCTTAAACCAGAAAGACCCGCAATCAGCGGCAACAGCGTGCGCACGAAAGCGAGAAAACGCCCAACCAACAGCGCCGAAAGGCCGTGTTTGTGGAACAGATGGTGCGAGCGCTGATGATAGTGCGCAGGAAGATGAGAGAGCCACTTTTGCACCAGTCTGGTATTCCCGAGCCATCGCCCTTGGATATACCCGACCCAACAGCCGAGGCTCGCCGCGGTAGTTAGCACAAAAATAGTCATGCCAAAGCCCATAGTACCTTTAGCAATCAGCACGCCGACGAGGATCAGTAAACTATCGCCCGGTAAAAAGGCCGCCGGCAGCAAACCATTTTCCAGAAATAAAATCACAAACAAAATGCCGTAAATCGTCCACACCAGCGATGGATTCGCCAATGTTTCATAGTCCTGTTGCCACAGGGCGTGTATCAATTCGTTAATCATATCCATCGAGTATTCCTAACTGAAAATTCGGAAGGTCCATCCGCCAGCTCATCTCATGGACGTCACAAAGGACGATGGAGTCAGGGAGCTAGCTAAAGTTAACCAACGTGCGCTTGGCATCCGGTTGGTCATACGTCAGCTTGCCTCTGTATAGAATATTACTCTCTTTCCAGCCACCCAGCCGATTTTGATGCGGGGGAAGCTGTAATGTTCGTAATAGAGCAAGAGAAACGCCCTCGCCACTATACTGTCGAGATGCGTCAAAATAGGGAATTTCCGCGCGCAGCGGTAGAGGAGCATCCGGCAACTTAGGCGACATCCGCCCTTGCTCTGAACCCGATTGCATATGAAGACGCAGTAACGCCGTCAGTTTCCGCGTATTCGATTTACGAGAAAGATATTGTTCACGTTCACCCAGCGGCTGCATGACCGGCATGGACAAACTATCTGTGAATATTTCACCTAAATCGCTATCGGCTTTAACAACGTAGGCTGGAATAACATAGTGATTCGCATTGTGCGAATGCCAAGCCGTTTGCTTGCCAGAGGCCATACTGACCCAGCATAACAACAGTAACATAACGGTGGCAGACGAAAGACGCTTCAATATTTTGTTGCTTCCAGACATATGCAGAAAAAAGTCGGCTAACTGTAGCAAAATCACCGTCGAGGAAACAGCAGAAAATACGCATTTATCGCGACGAATCTAGCGATATAGGTGCTTATTTACGTCTGGTTTCCACGATGTTCATGAAAAGGAAACCGGAAGGGAAAAAAGGAGGTATTAGTATGATCAATGAACGTTGCCGTGTTTATCTATTCTTCTCAATAAACACGGCTAGATATGGCTGATACTGATTAACCCGGCATTGATCCACGGCTAATCAACGCATAGCCTGCAGCAACCGCAATCATGCACAGCACCAGATTCAAAATAACGTTCATGGCTGCCCGCAGCCAGAATCCTTGGGTAAACAGCGCCAAGGTATCAAACGAGAACGTAGAAAAGGTGGTTAACGCGCCCAAAAAACCGACCGCAATCAGTGGACGCCAATGAGGAGCAATTAGCGTTCCGGTATTTAGCGCCGCAACCAATAACCCCATGATAAAGCAGCCCACCACGTTCACCGTCAGCGTGGCATAAGGGAATGAATTCCCAAACCAACCGTTGAACCAGTTGGTGATTTGAAAACGGGTAATAGCCCCCACGGCGCCACCAAAGGCAACAATCAGTAGTGTTAAGCCATAGCTCATGGCGTGCTCCTTGATAATAACAAGCATGTTATAGATGAAGACTGTCAGCAGAGGCGATTTGATTGACCACAGGGAGAGGATTTCAGCCCGGCAGCCAAGCACTATCGCTCTGAATAAACAGAGAAATAAAACTCAGACTTCTGCCAGGCGTCATCAGCGAAAAGAGAAGACTCTTTTGGCGGTTTTTAGCTACCGAGAATTCAGTAACCAACGGTGGAGCACCATCACCGATTGAATTATAGATTAAGCCAACGATTCTTTACAACGCACAATCCATTAGATGAATTATTTGGCGTTGGTTACGCCGTCCAAATGCACCACGGGGTTTTCGGCAAACAGATAACGATCGACGTTAAATTCGAAGTCATCGGTGGTCGCTTGGAAAAGCATTTGCTTCGTATTTTCCAAATGTTGCCACATCGCCACTTTCGCGCCGTAGGGATCTTTACGCATCAGTGCTTTGAGGATCTTGTCGTGGTCTTCACACCAGCTTTCGATCGACACATCGTCGATATGTTCATGTAGTTTTAGCCAATACGGGTTATGAATACGCTGGCTCCACATCTGCTCCACAATGGTAGCCATGGCTGAGTTCTGTGTCGCCAAAGCCACCTGTACGTGAAATTTTAAATCCCACTCAGAATCACGGAAACGATCTTCCTGACGCGCATGTTCCTGAATTTCCATCAGTGCCACAATATCCTGCTTGGTGACCTGCGTTGCCGCAAACTCGGCAATATTACTTTCAATCAGCTGGCGTGCTTGCAGCAGCTCAAACGGCCCTGCACTCGCAAACTGAATATTGCGATTAGGCTGAACCAACGTTTTTGGCTGATTACTGATGACATGGATGCCCGAACCTTTACGCACCTCAACATAGCCCTCGACCTCCAGCATGATGATAGCCTCGCGAACCACGGTGCGGCTCACGTTCATCTCTTCGGCGATAAATCGCTCGGCTGGCAGCTTTTCACCGACAGGGTAAACACCTGATTCGACACGCTGTTTCAGCTCTGCGGCTAACTGTTGATACAGTCTTCTGGGTTCTGTGAATTCCATTTATGGTGCTCTATTAGGGTTAAGAGTGGGCAAAGGCTGTGATACATACTGATTTAAATCTGTTATACCACTTTTCCAATATACGTGCCAGAGAGCCCAACGCTCTGGTAGCAGGTTAAAATGCAGGTAAAAAAAATCCGCCGGTAAACGGCGGATTCCAAGGATACGGTCGATAACTTAAACCGCTAGTACATCAAAAAGATCACACCGTCGCTTTCTGATGGTTTGATGCGGCTTCAACTTCTTCCGCCGTGCGGTTTTGCAGCACCGTCCAGATAACCAATGCGCCCAGCAGGTCAAAGACCGCTAATGCTGCAAACAGCGGGCTAAAGCCAATGGTATCTGCCAATGCCCCGACGACTAGCGCAAACATCGTACTCGCGGTCCACGCGGCCATCCCAGTTAAGCCGTTGGCGGTCGCCACTTCATTACGTCCAAAGACGTCGGAAGATAGCGTGATTAATGCGCCAGACAGAGACTGGTGAGCAAAACCACCGACACACAACAGAGCGATTGCCGCATAAGGGCTAGTGAATAAACCGATCATGCCAGGGCCAATCATCAGAACAGCCCCCATGGTGACCACCAACTTACGCGAAACAATCAGGTTTACTTTGAAATATTTCTGGAAAAGCGGAGGCAAATAGCCACCCAGCACGCAACCAACGTCAGCAAACAGCATTGGCATACAAGCAAACATCGCAATTTCTTTCAGGTTGAAGCCGTAAGCTTTAAACATGAATAGCGGGATCCAAGCGTTGAAAGTCCCCCACGCTGGCTCAGCCAGAAAACGTGGCAGAGCGATACCCCAGAACTGGCGGTTACGCAGAATTTCCCATGCAGACATACGCTTAGCGTTGTTGGTTTGGTGATGCGCTTCCTGACCATTCAGGATGTAATCACGCTCTTCATCAGACAGTTTTTTCTGGTCTTTCGGGTGTTTGTAGAAGATTAACCAGCAGATTGCCCAAATCAGGCTGAGTGCGCCGGTAATGATGAACGCCATTTCCCAGCTATGTGCAACGATAGCCCACACCACTAATGGAGGCGCAATCATCCCACCAATCGATGAACCTACGTTAAAGTAGCCAACGGCGATGGAACGCTCTTTCGCAGGGAACCATTCGGATGAGGCTTTCAGCCCCGCAGGGATCATGGCTGCTTCAGCCATACCCACCGCACCACGTGCGATGGCCAAGCCACCCCAGCTACTGGCTAATGCGGTGCCCATGCAGAATACCGCCCACAGGATGGCAAACAGTGCATAACCTACCTTCGTTCCCAGCACATCGAGCACGTAGCCTGCAACAGGCTGCATGATGGTATAACACGCAGAATATGCAGCAATAATATAAGAGTATTGCTGGGTGGTGATATGCATGGTGTCTTGTAAGGTCGGAGCAGCAACAGCAATGGCGTTACGAGTTAAGTAACCCAATACAGTTCCCACGGTAACCAAGGCTATCATGTACCAGCGTAAGCCTTTAATTTTACGCATTTAAACTCTCTCCCAGTATATCCCGCAACGTTCAAGCGACATCAGCATTGGCCGACTTCCGACACCTTGAAATTGTTTGGGCTTAGAACTCTGCCTTGTGGAACGCCTTTGGCGATGTGTGCAAGGCTGCAATGAACCGCGCTTGTGACTGCGCCGCGTAATAACTCTCCATATTGAAACGGTGATAGCGTTACGTGTGAGGTACGCATCTACCTTATTCATCTGCGCTGTGGTTCTAAAACTACGGCCCTAGATGGAAAGTTCGGACGTTCCTGTTCCGACTTTGAATTGGCTTTTTGTTGCTTGATAAATAGATATTGGTCAAACCACTGCTCATGATTGGTTAGGGCAATACTCATTTCGCAGCGGTGGCTAAGATAACTTGTCATACAGATTTAAAAGTTGAGAGCCATCACAAAAACCATTTTTGGATTAAGGAATAATAAACACACACTTTAGCCACGCAGGAAAGTGGCTTCATAAGCGAAAGTGCTGAGTAATTATTCTGTTTTGTCGCTTTCATTACGCTAATCGCGGAAAAAGTTCTGGACGAGCGCCATAATTGGTGTGATAACTTTAGCCGCAAAAGAATAGCTCACCGAAGCGTTACGCTCCTGAGGAACCCGATTATGTCGCAGTTTTTAACCGAAGATTTCTTGCTTGATACCGAGTTTGCGCGCCGCCTGTACCACGGATACGCGGCTGAACAGCCAATTTTTGACTATCACTGTCATCTCCCTCCTGAGCAGATTGCACAGGATTATCGGTTTAAAAACCTGTATGACATCTGGTTAAAAGGCGACCACTATAAATGGCGTGCGATGCGCACCAACGGCGTTGCCGAGCGTCTGTGCACCGGTGACGCAAGCGATCGCGAGAAGTTTCAGGCATGGGCTGAAACCGTTCCTCATACCATTGGTAACCCGCTCTATCACTGGACACACCTAGAATTGCGTCGTCCATTTGGCATTACCGGCACCCTGCTCTCCGGTGCAACGGCTGACGACATCTGGAATCGCTGTAATGCGCTGCTTGAACGCGAAGAGTTCAGCGCTCGCGGTATCATGAAGCAGATGAATGTCAAAATGGTGGGAACGACGGACGATCCTATTGACGATCTGAGCCACCATAAAATCATCGCGGAAGACAGCAGCTTTGACGTCAAAGTGCTGCCGAGCTGGCGTCCAGATAAAGCCTTTAACATTGATGCCGCGATCTTCCCTGAATATATGCAAAAACTGAGCGCAGCCGCTGACGTTGATATCCGTAAATTCAGCGATGTCTGCGATGCGCTTAAAATTCGGATGGACCACTTTGCTGCGCATGGCTGCAAGGTGTCTGACCACGCGCTTGATGTGGTTATGTACGGCGAAGCCGACGAAACCACGTTGAACGATATTCTGACCCGTCGCCTAGAAGGCAAAATGCCAACCGAGCAAGAAGTTGCTCAGTTCAAAACGGCTGTGCTGCTGTTCTTGGGTGCTGAATACCACAAACGCGGTTGGGTGCAGCAATACCACATTGGCGCGCTGCGCAATAACAACTCTCGCATGTTTGAAACCGTTGGTCCTGATATCGGTTTTGACTCTATCCATGACGCACCGGTGGCTTTCGCCCTTTCTCGCTTGCTCGATGCGCAAAGCCGCTCTACTGGCTTAGCGAAAACCATTATCTATTGCCTGAATCCACGTGATAACGAAGTCATCGGCACCATGATCGGTAACTTCCAAGGCGAAGGCATGGCAGGGAAAATGCAGTTCGGTTCCGGCTGGTGGTTCAACGATCAGAAAGACGGTATGCAGCGCCAGATGACTCAGCTCGCCCAACTTGGTTTGCTGAGCCGCTTCGTTGGCATGCTTACCGATAGCCGCAGCTTCCTGTCTTACACCCGCCACGAATATTTCCGCCGCATCCTGTGCCAAATGATTGGCCGCTGGGTTGCCGATGGTGAAGCTCCGGCAGACATCGAATTGCTGGGTAATATGGTGAAAAACATCTGCTTCGATAATGCCAAAAACTATTTTGCGATTGAGTTGTAATTATCCTAGGGCGGTTTAGCCGCCCCTTTTTTTCTATACCCACAATAATTCGAGTTGCAGGAAGGCGGCAACGCAGTGAATCCCTAGGAGCTTACTTGAGTCAGTGACTAGGGTGAGCGAGGAAAGCCAACGCACATGCAACTTGAAGTATGAAGGGTATAACACCCAACGCTTGTTCCTTTTATATGTTGAAGGCCACCAAATCGTGGCCCCTCTGAGGTAGATCCAGAATGCAAACTCTTAATCGTCGTGATTTTCCCGGCCGCCAGCACCCAGACAAAGTGATTCAGTTTGGTGAAGGCAATTTCCTACGTGCGTTTGTAGACTGGCAGTTGGATCTGCTGAATGAGCATACCGATTTGAATGCGGGAGTGGTGGTTGTACGCCCGCTAAATAGCAACTTTCCGCCGTCACTCAGCACGCAGGACGGTTTGTTTACCACGATTATTCGTGGTTTGAACGAACAAGGCGAAGCCGTTCGTGAGTCTCGTATCATTCGTAGCGTGAACCGCGAAATCAATATGTATCAAGACTTTGATGCCTATTTAGCACTGGCACACGATGCCAACATCCGCTTTGTGTTTTCGAACACCACCGAAGCGGGTATCAGCTACGTCGCCGAAGATAAGCTAACCGATACCCCACCGACCAGCTTCCCAGCCAAGCTGACACGCTTACTGTACGAGCGTTTTTGCCATTTCGATGGTGCCGCCGATAAAGGTTGGGTATTGCTGCCATGCGAGTTAATCGACTACAACGGTGAAGCGCTGCGTGAGCTGGTGTTGCGCTATGCTCAGCAGTGGGATTTACCGTCAGAATTCATTCAGTGGTTAGAACAAAGCAACACGTTCTGCTCAACGCTGGTAGACCGTATCGTGACCGGATATCCACGCGACGAAGTCGAAGCATTGACGAACGAGCTGGGCTATCAAGACGCATTTTTAGATACCGCAGAGCACTTTTACCTGTTTGTCATCCAAGGCCCACAGTCACTGGCACAGGAACTTCGTTTAGATGCCTTTGCCAAGGATCATAAGCCGCTAAACATTCGCATCGTGGATGACATCAAGCCCTATAAAGAACGCAAAGTAGCGATCCTGAACGGGGCTCATACCGCACTGGTTCCAGTGGCATTCTTAGCCGGACTCAACACCGTGGGCGAAAGCATGAACGACGCTCAGATAACCGAGTTCGTCGAGAAAGCGATTAGCCAAGAAATCGTGCCAGTGCTCGATATGCCTGCCGATGAACTGAAATCATTTGCTGATGCGGTGCTAAGCCGTTTCCGTAACCCGTTCATTCAGCATCAGTTGTTATCTATTGCGCTAAACGGTATGACGAAATACCGCACCCGTATTCTGCCTCAGGTGCTGGCTTACCAGCAGCAAACGGGCAAGCTGCCTCAGCGTTTATGCTTTGCACTTGCCGCGTTGATCGCGTTCTACCGTGGCGAACGTGACGGCGAAAGCTATCCGTTGCAAGATGATGCGCATTGGCTCGAACGTTATCACTCCGGCTGGAGCGCAGTAAAAGCAGGCAGTGAAAGTTTGGAAAGCTTCGTGCAAAAAATTCTGAGCGACGCCGATCACTGGGGGCAAGATCTTAACCAGATCCCTGAGATGACCCAAACCATCAGCGGATACTTACAGCAAATTGAACAGCACGGTATGCGTTCTGCCGTTTCATCATTATCCGTTACTGCCTGAGCTGAATTGAATTATGCAAAATATGCCAAGCGTTATTAAAATTCATCCGCTGGATAACGTCGCCGTTGCCCTACGCGATCTCAGCGCAGGTGAAACCCTTAGCGTGGAATCACAGTCCATTCATCTACTGAGCGACATTGCTCGTGGGCACAAATTTGCCCTCGCGCCGTTAGCATCGGGTGACATGATTGTGAAATATGGCTTGCCCATCGGTCATGCCTTAACGGCGATTGCCGCGGGTGAGCATATTCATTCGCAAAATGCGAAAACCAACCTTAACGATCTGGATCAGTATCAATACCAGCCAGATTTTGCCGATCTTCCGGCGCAGATGGCCGATCGTGACGTACAGATCTACCGCCGACAAAACGGCGATGTAGGGATCCGTAATGAACTTTGGATCTTACCTACCGTTGGCTGCGTTAACGGTATGGCTCGTCAGATGCTAACCCGCTTTTTGAAAGAAACCGGCGATGCAGAAGGCATCGACGGCGCTTATTTATTTACTCATCCATTTGGTTGCTCACAGTTGGGCGACGACCACATCAATACCCGCACCATGCTACAAAACATGGTGCGCCACCCTAACGCCGGTGCTGTCCTGGTCGTTGGGTTGGGCTGTGAGAATAACCAAATTGCGGCTTTCCGTGACACGCTGGGTGAATACGATGCCAGCCGCGTGCATTTCATGGTATGTCAGCAGCAGGATGACGAAGTTGAAGCCGGTATCGAACATCTGCATCAGCTTTATCAAGTGATGCGCAACGATCGCCGTGAAGCTGGCAAACTCAGCGAGTTGAAATTTGGCTTAGAGTGCGGAGGATCTGATGGCTTATCCGGCATTACCGCTAATCCTCTGCTGGGCCGTTTCTCTGATTATGTGATAGCCAACGGCGGCACCAGCGTTCTCACCGAAGTACCTGAAATGTTTGGCGCTGAGCGCATTCTGATGAGCCGTTGCCGCGATGAATCAACGTTTGAAAAAACCGTCGATATGGTTAACAACTTCAAACAATACTTCATCGAACACAACCAGCCTATTTATGAAAATCCATCTCCGGGCAACAAAGCGGGCGGTATCACCACGCTGGAAGAGAAATCCTTAGGCTGTACACAAAAAGCAGGTCAGAGTCAGGTTATCGACGTGCTGCGCTATGGCGAAAGGTTAAAAACGCCGGGGCTGAATCTGCTGAGTGCACCGGGCAACGATGCGGTTGCCACCAGCGCATTGGCCGGAGCCGGATGCCATATGGTGCTGTTTAGCACCGGTCGCGGTACGCCATACGGCGGCTTCGTTCCAACCGTGAAGCTGGCGACCAATACCGAAATCGCAACCAAAAAACCGCACTGGATCGACTTCGATGCAGGTCAGTTGTTGCATGGTAAAACCATGGATCAGCTGTTGGTTTCATTCATTGATATGATCGTCAATATTGCCAATGGTCATCAGACACGCAACGAAATTAATGACTTCCGCGAACTGGCCATTTTTAAGAGCGGTGTAACGCTGTAAAACCATAGTCATCGTCGCTCGCAAAAACGGCGTTCGTGTGAACGCCGTTTTTCTATATGAAGCGGCATGAAGAAAGGATTAAAGGGAGTTAGATATGCACAGCTACGAGTGGTTTGCGCAGGGCGTGGGCGTTTTTGCTTTTCTGGTGGGTATCACCACTTTCTTCAATCGCAATGAGCTGCGCTTTAAATACCAACTCTCTATTTACTCAGCCATTATTGGCCTGCATTTTTTCCTGATGGGCGCGCATTCAGCCGCTGCTGCCGCCGAGCTTAATGCCATTCGTACCGTGATATCTACCCGCACACGCAGCAATTGGGTGATGTTTATTTTTATTGCCCTCACGCTGGGATTTGGCGGCTATAGCCTACAGCACGCAATGGAGCTGCTGCCAATTATCGGCACCGTTGCCAGTACCTGGGCGCTTTTCCGAACCAAAGGATTAACCACGCGCTGCGTTATGTGGTGCTCCACGGCTTGCTGGGTCACGCACAATATTTGGCTGGGATCGATTGGTGGTTCACTGATTGAAGGAAGTTTTTTGCTGATGAACGGCTTCAATATTATCCGTTTTCGCCGCATGCAGCTGCGCGGTATCGATCCGTTTAAAGTCGAAGGTAAGGCTTAGCGATAGAGACATGCCAGATCGTTTAAGAGATCGAGATACACGGGTCTACCACCCCGCGGGGCGCTCCCCCTAAAATCAGGCTATCAAATAATCGGCATTAATCTATCGAGAGGTCAAAACCTCCAGCCCAACGAGCGGGCTGGAGATTGAGTAGAACCATTACAGCGCGAGGAAGAATCCAGCGATTGTGGCGCTCATCAGGTTTGATAACGTCCCTGCGGCTACGGCTTTCAGACCGAAGCGGGCGATATCATGACGACGCGTAGGCGCCATGCTTCCCAAGCCTCCAAGCAAAATAGCCACCGAGGAGAGGTTAGCAAATCCGCACAGTGCAAAGGAGATAATCGCTTTGGTATGGTCAGAAAGAACCTGTAAGCCCGCGGCGGTCACTTCTGCATCCGCCTTGAGATATTCACCAAAGTTCATGAATGCTACAAACTCATTCACGATAATCTTCTGACCAATGAAGGAACCTGCAATCTGGGATTCACTCCACGGCACACCAATCAGATAAGCAATCGGCGAGAAGACCCAACCTAAGATCAATTCCAGCGACAGCTGTGGATAGTCGAACCAACCACCGATGCCGCCCAGCATGCCGTTGACCAGCGCGATCAGCGCGATAAATGCCAACAGCATGGCACCCACGTTCAACGCCAACTGCATACCGGATGCCGCACCCGCTGCTGCCGCATCAATCACGTTAGCCGGACGATCTTCTTCAGCAATCAGCGCCGCTGCGTCAGTTTTGTCGTGAGTTTTTTCTGTTTCAGGCACAATCAGCTTGGCAAAGAGTAAGCCGCCCGGAGCCGCCATAAATGACGCCGCAATCAGATACTCTAACGGCACGCCCATTTGCGCATAGCCTGCCAATACCGAACCCGCCACCGAAGCTAAACCACCACACATTACGGCAAACAGCTCAGATTGCGTCATAGTGGCGATATAAGGACGAACCACCAGCGGTGCTTCAGTCTGACCCACAAAGATATTTGCGGTTGCAGACAGGGATTCTGTGCGGGAAGTGCCCAACAGTTTCTGTAAACCGCCGCCGAGTAAACGGATAACGATTTGCATGATGCCGAGGTAATACAGCACGGCAATTAATGAGGAGAAGAAAACAATAACGGGCAAAACACGCAGTGCGAATACAAACCCGCCACCGCCGAAGACTTCAAACATTTTGTCAGACACCAGCCCGCCAAAAATAAATGAAATCCCTTCATTTCCGTAGGCAATCACGTTGGCGACGCCGGAGGACATGGCACCCAACACATCCCGCCCAGTGGGAACATAAAGCACGAACGCGCCGATAACGACCTGAATAAGAAATGCGCCAATCACGGTGCGTAGGTTGATAGCACGACGATTGCTCGAAAGTAGCACGGCAATCAGAATGAGTACCGCCATCCCTACCACGCTCATAATAAGTTGCATGGAATAGTCCCTGTAACGCGTTAGATTTTTTGATTGAGTATCGACGAAAGATTCACATTGCCGATGGCGGCGATTATACCGAGGAGAGAAGAATTATTGGTCAGCGCTGTCACAGTTTTATACAACCTGAAGCATCCAAAATCATTAAAATGAGACACACATCACATCAATAAAAATGAATAATTCAGCTGCATTTAGAATAGTTAGCAATGAATCTAAAGCTACGCGGAAATACCGAATAATCTATCAGTATTTACCAATATGGCCTCAGCAATCACTGCAGGAGATTCGGGCCTGAGCTGGCATAGCGTTTCGAACACCTGACGCACGCGTTCAGGGCGGTTGGGCTGGCCTTGATAACCCGCCAATGACATGTCGGGGGCATCGGTTTCCAGCAGTAATGCGCTTAATGGCAATTGGGCAATCACCTGCCGCGTTTTCTGCGCTCGTTCGTAGGTTATCGTGCCACCAACGCCGATAAAATAGCCTAACTTAATGAAAGCCTGTGCCTGAGAAAGGCTGCCAGAAAAACCGTGTACCACGCCACATCGCGGTACCGCTGCATGTCTCAACTCACGGGCTAGCTGATCGTGGGAGCGACGCGAATGCAGGATCACCGGTAAATCATATTGCTTCGCCAGTTTTAGCTGAGCTTTTAGCAATGAAATTTGTCGCTCAAGCTGTGGGTCATCCATAAACAAATCAAGACCAATCTCACCGATTGCCACCAGCTTATTGGGTTTCAGCGCCAATGCTTGTGCCAGAATATCAATGTCCTGCTCACGATGCTGGGCGATATACAGCGGATGAAGGCCTAACGCGGCGTACAGCATCGAGTAACGGTTCGCCAGTTCGAGCACTTGCTGAAAACGCTGTGCGCTGATGGTGGGAACGATGATGCTACGCACTCCCTGTGCGTAGGCTAGCTCAAGGCTTGCAAACTCATTACCGCTAAAGGGCGGGAAATCAAAGTGGCAGTGAGTATCAACGAACTGTGCAGCAGCCATAGGATCTGTCACGTCGAACTGTCCTGCGAAGAAGGTTTATCTGCTTTTTTGGCAGCGCTAGGGTCAATGGTGGTTTGCCGAGTACTTTTATCCAGATGCACGCTGTCAGGCAATATCAGAGACTTCTCCGCCACCATATTGGTTTGCGGTTCCGGCAGAACAATGCCATTTTTAGCTGCCGAGTGCGTTGACGCCACAATCGGCATTTCAGGAGAAATCGTATCTGACGGCTGTAGTAGGCGACGAGAGAACGCCCGTTTGTCTACATTAGGCTGATCTTCTCGTGGCAATAGCCAATGTCCAACGGTGGCTAAGAAATAGCGACCGCAGCGGCGTCCGAGATGATAATCCGCATTTAAGGCAGCAATTTTGCTCCCTAGCGCATGGCTCGCCAACGGCTTCGGCGGATAGATTTCAAACACCCTCACCTTACCCGGCGGTTTCTCAATGAAGCGCTGAATACGACGATAGCTTTTCTCGTGGTACTTCATCATCTTGACCATTTGCTGCAGGCTACTTTCACCCAGCAGGCCTTCCATTCTGCGCATCCATTTTGGGGTATAGAACATTTGCGATGGCACGGTACGTATCACCACAATGGTATCCGCACCGCGTCGGTGAGCTTCACGCACCGGGATCGCATCGCTGATCCCACCATCTTGATAACTCACACCGTCTAATTCAACGCCCCAGCGATAAAACCCTGGGATCGCGCTGCTAGCTTTGATCACATCCAGCCAATTTTTACGCTGAGCAGGAAAATAGGTAGGGGCGAAATCTTCAGTGCGGCTGGCACACATCAATAACTGACGGCCATCGACTAAATGTTGTTCCGCATAATCCATCGCTAACGGCAGATCGTTGGCAGTCGCTTCAATTAACCAATCAAGATCGATTAAGTGCCCACCGCGGACAAAGCGTAACGGATTAAAGAAATCAATAGAGGTGGTATAGCGAGTGATGACGCGCCGAGCGTAGCCCGGTTGGCCACAGACAAAAGCGGAAAGGTTTTGTGCTCCGGCAGAAGTGCCGAGATAGAGATCGAAGGGGTTAAAGCGCGCACGCAAAAATTCATCCAGCACGCCAGCGGTAAAAATACCGCGCTGACCGCCGCCTTCACATACCAGCGCAATTTTACCCGGCTGGTAGGGTTTGTACGCTAGCGGCTCTATATTGCCCAGCGTAATCGGTATTCTGTATCCCAACCATCCATCCTCAATGAGTCTTCACATCCTCCGAGGATACCCTGTCTTGCGCAATTCCGTAATCCTCTTGCAGCAATCCAAGGAGGCAATCATTGTTGCCAGCAAGCCATTCGCCGTCACTGTCAAGCCATTCAGCCAGAGTAGACCTGACTTGACCGCGAATCTGTTTCCACTTACCGACAACAATGTCACCGTTCATATTTACAAACCTTTTGTGCTTTCCATTAAAAATGGATGGCGGATTTGGTCTTGATACCCCTATCGCTCATGTCGAATCATCCTAACAATGAGCGCTAAAGGTATCCTTACCTAAGGACGACGACGTCCTGTAAATAGGCTGACCAAGAACAGAATAATACCCACTACAAACACCACTTTAGCTGCCCACGCCGCTGTACCGGCCAGACCACCAAAACCTAATGCTGCAGCGATTAATGCAATGATTAAAAAGATAATTCCCCAACGAAACATATGCTCTCCTTACCTTGCCTAAAATAAAAATGAAGTGTCGACCAACGACGCTCTTCTCTTTGTTTCTAAAAGGTCTTTGTTTCTCATAGGTAATCACACCGAACGCGCTCATAAGAGATGCGTCCAGGGAAAGCAGATTACTGTTTTACCGTCAGATCATTTTTAACGCTTTTTACACCTTCCACCGCGCTAGCAACACTTTCAGCACGATCGGATTCAGCTTTGGTTTTCACCGTACCGGAAAGCTGTACCAAGCCATTTTCGGTTTCCACTTTCACATTACGTGATGGGACGATGTCATCAGCCAGTAATTTCGCTTTTACTTCGCTAGTGATCGCCGTGTCGCTGGCGTATCCGCTAACGCTGGCCTTGGTGCTATCTTTCACGTGCAGCTTATCGCTCACGGATTTAACGCCTTCAACACCTTTCGCCAGAGTCACTGCGCGTTCTGCCTGATCTTGTGAAGAGACAAAACCGTTCAGGGTAACGACACCTTTGTTGGTATTTACAGAGATATCGTTGCTTTTGATATCTTTGGCATCAACCAGTGCACTTTTAACTTTAGCGGTAATCCCGCTATCGTCCATGTAACCATCAACTTTCTTCATGGAGCTATCGATTTTCGCACCGGTAGAGTCAGCCGCGCTTTGTGCTTTCTGCATTAAGGTTTCTTCTGCCATAGCACTACCGCTAACCAGTACAGAACCTAAAACAATTGCCATCATTGAACGTGCAAACTTGGTATTTTTCATCGATTTCTTCCTTTTGATTTCAGTAACGGCTTAACGCCGTGGGCCGTATTTCTTTCAGCCCTTAATCACATCGTCTCATCGGAGACTCGCTGTGCTAATGCTTAAAAACGTAGCCTGTCGTTCGCCATCGGCTCAGTGAGAAGTAGTCAAACCAGCAATTAACAAACAAACGATTAACAAATCACGGAATGAAAACACGTCTTGTAGACGACACCATCATCCATTTTTCAAACTATCAATCGTTAGTCTGCTGATTCAAAATCAATACGTTATGCATCTACTGTCACCTTGGCAAAGCACTCAACTGTTAAACTAATCTAATCAAACCGATTAATTCTCGGTGTCATGCGCCACTGGAATAACTATAGCCCAGTAACAAAAAAATGCAGTTTAGATCACAATAACCGGCGTTTTTTTGTGCAAAAAAGCGGCTTATTAAGACGATTCTGCGAATTTTGGGTATAAAAAAACCGCACATAAGTGCGGTTTATCAGCAAATTCAGCAGAAAAATTACACGAACAAAACGATTAATGCTCGCGAGTTTTGCGGAATTTCACTTCAGGATAGCGTTCGCTAGCCAGATTAAGGTTAACCATCGTTGGCGCAATATAGGCTAAATTATCACCGCCATCCAACGCCAAGTTCAGCTCATTCTTACGTTTGAACTCTTCGAATTTCTTCACGTCATCGCACTCAACCCAACGTGCGGTTGAAACGTTGACGGATTCGTAGATAGCTTCAACGTTATATTCGCTTTTCAGACGTGCTACCACCACTTCAAACTGCAGCACACCGACTGCACCAACGATCAGATCGTTGTTATGAATTGGGCGGAACACCTGCACCGCACCCTCTTCTGACAGCTGAACCAAACCTTTTAGCAGCTGTTTCTGTTTCAGAGGATCGCGCAGACGAATACGACGGAACAGCTCTGGCGCAAAGTTCGGGATACCGGTGAACTTCATATCTTCACCCTGAGTGAAGGTATCACCAATCTGAATCGTGCCGTGGTTATGCAAACCAATGATGTCGCCCGCATAGGCTTCTTCAAGGTGCGAACGGTCACCGGCCATAAAGGTCAGGGCGTCAGAGATCACCACGTCTTTGCCCGTGCGGACCTGACGCAGTTTCATGCTTTTTTCATAACGGCCAGACACCACGCGCATAAAGGCTACGCGGTCACGGTGTTTAGGGTCCATGTTGGCCTGAATTTTAAACACAAAACCGGTGAACTTCTCTTCATCAGCGCTAACTACGCGAGTATCGGTCTTACGTGGCATTGGCGCAGGAGCCCAATCCACCAAACCATCAAGCATATGGTCAACACCAAAGTTACCCAGCGCCGTACCAAAGAAGACAGGGGTCAATTCACCATTGAGGAAATCGTCCTTATCAAATTCAGCCGCAGCGCCTTTCACCAACTCAAGCTCGCCACGCAGCTGCTCTGCCAGATCGTCGCCAACGGCAGCGTCTAGATCAGGGTTGTCCAAACCTTTAACGATGCGGACTTCCTGAATAGTGTGGCCTTTACCTGTTTGATACAGATAGGTTTCGTCTTTATAAAGGTGATAAACACCCTTAAACGATTTACCGCAGCCGATTGGCCAAGTGATTGGCGCACATACAATACGCAGCTCGTTTTCGACTTCGTCCAGTAACTCCATCGGATCGCGAATTTCGCGGTCGACTTTGTTCATGAAGGTCAAGATCGGCGTATCACGCAGACGCGTAACTTCCATCAGCTTACGGGTACGATCTTCGACACCTTTTGCCGCATCAATTACCATCAAGCAGCAGTCAACGGCGGTCAGGGTACGATAGGTATCTTCAGAGAAGTCTTCGTGCCCTGGGGTGTCGAGCAGGTTTACCAAGCAATCGTGGTAAGGGAACTGCATCACCGAGGTGGTAATCGAAATACCACGTTGTTTTTCCATCTCCATCCAGTCAGATTTAGCATGCTGGTTGGAGCCGCGCCCTTTTACCGTACCCGCGGTTTGAATAGCCTGTCCGAATAACAGAACTTTTTCAGTGATCGTGGTTTTACCGGCATCGGGGTGAGAAATAATTGCGAAAGTGCGGCGTTTAGCCACTTCGCGAGCGTATTCACTAGGAGACATGTTTTTACGTTCTATCGTTAGCCACCCTGCGCCAACGCCCGTAATTCAGACGATTTATTGTTACGCAAAGCGGGAATAAAAAAGGTATAGCGGGCTATTTTCCCTGATTTAGTCAGGTTAGACAACGCGCAATAATGTAATTATCTGAGGAAAGGTCGTCAGCCCAGCGGTAGCGCCATAATACGGGCGTCTTCGCGGCCATCGGCGGTGGGGTAATAATTGCGACGTATTGAAACTTCGTTAAAGCCTAACGACTCATAAAGCGCGATCGCTGCGCGGTTAGAGTCTCGTACCTCTAGCCACAATGTCACGATGTCTTTTTCCTCGAGGCCTGCAATTAACGCATCCAGCAATTCACGGCCAAGTCCCTTGCGTTGGTACGAGGGAGCGACGGCGATGTTGAAAAGCGTGGCTTCATCGAGCACCACCTGCGTAATCGCAAAAGCCGCGAGTTTTCCATCACACTCTAATTTTAGATTGTAATAACGCTCCCCATGATTGCTGAGGAACGTTTTCTCCGTCCACGGAAACGCGTGGCTGGCACATTCGATGTCAAAAGCCGCTGTAAAATCAGCCTCGGTGAGAGGTGAGATCTCACGCTTTAGGGAAGAAATGTTGTTCATCATGACAAATTTGCTGCCATAGCGCGCGTTTAGCGCCTGAGTTATTGTAAAGCGCACTGAGCGCCGGAGAATGCAGCGTAGCGCTTGCGCGTTCGGTAGCCGGAGGATCGCCTAGCCACCAAACATAATATTCCGCACCATCATTAAGCATCGCGTACTGTTCAGGCGTGAGAATAACCGCCTGATCCGGTGTGAGCATCAATGCCTTGAGAACGTCACACAACAAAACGTCGTCGGGAGAAATCGGCTCCGCAGAAACAATTAACAAGCGGGTCGAGCTAGGTACACTCACCGCAATCTCGCCATGCAGCGCCGTTGGACGCCGCAGCACCCACTGAGTAATACCAAGCTGCTGTAAAAGAAGGTCGCGTCGGGTGGCCATACTGTCCTGCTAAAGTGTCAAAATGACGTTAAAGAAACGATATTGCCGCGTATTCTAGCAAAGCTAGCGAACCCGCGTCATTAAAGCTCAATCTCCTTGTTGCACGAAGCGGCGCGGTGTTGGCTGCAACTCCACGTAGTTTGGGTATATACTGCGCGGCTAGTTAACCTAAGGAAACACGTTTAATGTCATTATTTACCCCTGCCAGCGAAGTCATTCTGCGCCACAGCGAGGAATTCGAATCACGCCGAGTCCTCTTTGCAGGCGATTTACAAGATACCCTGCCAGCACAGTTTGAAGCGGCAGAGGTTCGTGTTCACACCAACCAATATCATCATTGGCAGCAACTGAGCCGCACTATGGCAGAGCGCTGCCAGTTTGGGCTAACGGCTGATGCAGAGCTGGTTGCCGATTGCGACACCCTGATTTACTACTGGCCAAAGAGCAAGCAAGAAGCACAGTTCCAGCTGCAAAACCTGTTCTCTTTGCTGCCGGTTGGCACTGAATTGTTTATCGTCGGCGAAAACCGCGCGGGCGTGCGTAGCGCCGAAGGTGTCATCGAAGCGTTTGGCCCGCTGAATAAAATCGACAGCGCGCGCCGCTGCGGTTTGTATCACGGCCGTTTAGAAAAACAGAGTGATTTCAAGCTCGAAGACTGGTGGGAGAACTACCAGACTGGCAGCCTGACTATCGCCACCTTACCGGGTGTATTTAGCCGCGACGGGCTGGATGTCGGCAGCCATCTGCTGCTGTCTTCGCTTGAACCACACATGAAAGGCAAAGTTCTAGACGTCGGCTGTGGTGCAGGCGTGCTGTCTGCCGCAATGGCAAAAATGTCACCGAAAATTAAGCTGACGCTAAGCGATGTCAGCGCTGCTGCGCTTGAATCTAGCCGTGCAACGCTTGCTGCTAACGAAATTCAGGGCGAAGTCATCGCCAGTAACGTCTATTCCGACATTACCGGACGCTTTGACATGATTATCTCGAACCCACCGTTCCATGACGGCATGCAAACCAGCTTAACCGCTGCTGAAACCCTGATCCGCGGCGCGGCTAAACAGCTGCAAATCGGCGGTGAACTGCGTATCGTGGCTAACGCCTTCCTGCCTTATCCGCAGCTGTTGGACGATGTTTTTGGCGCTCACGAAGTGCTTGCACAAACTGGCCGTTTCAAAGTGTATTCAGCGCGCTTAGGCCGTGCAGCCATGGCTAAGAAAAAACGTTAATTTCTGCATTTAGCTGGTAAACCTCGGTTTACCAGCGCCCCCTCCTGCTTTTCTGCATGCCGTGCTATTGATCACGATAATTCATTGTCCTATCGTGATTTACAAAATAAATGCCCACATTTTCAGCAAACGCGCATCAAACAAGCATTGATGGGGAAATAAGTGTTGACGTAACCGCGAAAATCTCTAGAATTCGCCTCCGTGGTTATGTTGCTGCAAAGCGACGTAAACGGTATGCGAAGGTGGCGGAATTGGTAGACGCGCTAGCTTCAGGTGTTAGTGTCCTTACGGACGTGAGGGTTCAAGTCCCTCTCTTCGCACCAAATAACCACAATGATTTATGCTTCACAGCATCTTGCGAAGGTGGCGGAATTGGTAGACGCGCTAGCTTCAGGTGTTAGTGTTCTTACGGACGTGAGGGTTCAAGTCCCTCTCTTCGCACCAAGCTGGTGAGCATAGTCAAACTGCAGTACAGAAAAGTAATCTGATGTGCGAAGGTGGCGGAATTGGTAGACGCGCTAGCTTCAGGTGTTAGTGTTCTTACGGACGTGAGGGTTCAAGTCCCTCTCTTCGCACCAACAGATTGTTTCTTCTTCCTCAGCTAGTCTTCTTCAAATCCCTTTGTTTTACTTTTTATCATTTCCCTTTCAATTCAAATAATTTCTCGCTCGTATATCCGCATATTAAATCCCAAAGTAATTGTAATTTAATGAAATTGTCGCTAATCCTCCCGCCAGAGCCAGCCCTGATGGCAGTAGCACATAGTTGCGCAGACGTGGATTAAACAGCATCGCTAGCGTGACCAACATTGCCAGCACCATCATGCCTTTTAAAAAAGATAAGTTGAGATTGGAAACAATCAGCATCGGGAGCACTAACGTTGGCAAGGTTATCCCCCAAATCCCGCTGAGAGATTTACACGCCCATAAACTTATCCCCCACACCACCAGAAACGCCATCGCAGCAATCAGCATAATCCGCACCATAGATGATAATAATTCCCAATATCATATACCGAGTCATAAACCGTTTCACCCATGAATTATGTATGTGTAAAGGCATAAAAGAGGCAGCTGCCGTGAAGCCATTGTCCGATTTTTACTCAAAAAATGACGATATAACCCACATTGATTACAAGCGCATGACATCTTAGATCAAAGCTGTTAGTTTTATCGCCACATCAGACATCCCTAAGAAAATTCTTGTCTAACAGCTAACTTATCTATGCCATTTTTTATTTTTATTTGAGCGATATTGACAGTCACGAGCCTTATTTAATGAACGCAAAAAACTACGACGACCTATTAAATAGCAAAAGCCATATGACATTTCTGCTATTTATCCTGTTAAATGGAGCTACATCGTTTTATGCGCTGCTCAATCCATTACAGACAGACCCGCCATATACGCTTGCGGGAATTGGCGTTTTTGTCTTTTGCCTATTTTCAGCCTTCTCATTGATATGGCATCGCGACAAATATCTGCTGAAGCTCAACGTCGCGTCGCTATTGCTAGGATTGCTGTGGTCTTTTCATATAGCTGCTAAATATCAGCATGTTGATGCCAACAGCCATGAATTTTTATTGATCAATCTGTTCAGCATATTCTTTATTGCTGCCGTCACGCTTTCTGACAACTTATTAGCGTTCTGCCTTAATGCCGTTCCCGTCGCAATGACCGTTATTGTGCTGGAAGACTTCCACAATATGACGCGCATTTTATTCGTTCTAACATTACCGATCATCGCACTGTCATTGCACCACGCAATGACGCGGCGGCGTGAGGCATTTACACGTAGGTTGGTCACTCAACTAGAACAAGACAGAGCGCGCTTCAGCGATCTCAGCATGATTGACCCCCTTACCACGTTGCTTAACCGCCGTGGTCTTGAGTTTCAATTCCATCATATGGGCAGCGATTGCGACACTGAGCATAAACATTTTGTCGTCATGTTAGATATTGATTTCTTTAAACTCTATAACGATCACTACGGTCATCAATACGGCGATATAGCGCTAAAAAGCATTGCTCAAATTATCAAAGAAGCCGTTCGTACCAGAGATTTGGCTATTCGTTATGGTGGCGAGGAGTTTTTACTTATTTTACGTGATGCGTCTGAAAGCCTCGCAATACAAATATGCGAGCATATTCGTTTGCACGTAGAACAGTTGGCGTTAATCAATGAATACCAGCCAAATGGAAGCAACGTGGTAACAATTTCAGCGGGGCTTTCTGAGATGTACGGCAATAATTTGGAAAATGCCATAACGCGTGCCGATCAGGCGCTGTACATATCAAAGCAGAAAGGTCGTAATAGAGTTTTATTGCAAAAAGAAACCTAATTTCTTTTTATAATCTGCTAGATAGGAAAATATTTTCTATCTAGCTAAGCACAGCCTATCCGCGATCGGTAGATAGGTTGGTTAAAATATAAATTATTATAAAAAATATAGTCCCGCACCGTAACTCACCTTTCCTTACTTGCCTATCTTATGGCGTCCACGATGTTGATGTCATTCATCTAGCTTCGTCATCACTATCGATTTGCGATTTCACCCAATTGGACGCTATGACACATTTCGTTCAATCACCATCTTGCGATTGATAATAGTTATCAGTACTATTGCGTTTTGATACTTAATCTCTAGGGTGTTGTGGTGAAGATAACTGCGCTGACTGAGTTTGATGCCTACTTTCCAGCCGTCTTTCCTGCTTTTCCGCCAGAAGCGGAAGAGCTGACTGCGCTTTTTAGCCAACACTACCCTCATTTTCTCACCACGTTTCTGATTGATGAATCCGCTGCTAACCACGATTTATCCGCTATGCAGTGGTCAGCCGCAGAAACCTACGCCAAGCTCATGGCAAGCTATCAGCAAGAACACTACGCTGAATACCCCGACAAAACGCCGGAAGCCAAACCGTTAGAATCCCTGTGGGCGCAATGGTATTTTGGTTTATTGGTGCCCCCGATGATGCTGTTGCTGCTCCAGCAATCAGCGCCTCTCGACCCGCATATTCGGCAGTTCAAAGTTCGTTTTCATGAAAGCGGGCGCCCTGAGGCATTTATCTATTATCCGCAGTTAATGGCAGGAGATGCCCGTAACAGCACTCCGCTACAGCGTATGGTGTCCTTGGTTGAGCGTCATCTGATCCCAGCGGTAAACGCGATTGCCCGCCAAGGTGTTTTGAACGCCAAGCTGATGTGGAGCAATATTGGCTATGTGATGCATTGGTATTTAGGGGAATTACGCCCCTTGCTTGGCGATGCGCTTTTCTCACAGCTTGAACAAGCTCTCTTTTTCTCTGCCTCTTTCCCCGATGGCCAAGATAACCCACTCTATCGCACCGTACTAATGCGTAACGGCACTATCCAGCGCCGTACCTGCTGCCAACGCTATAAGCTGCCTAAGATGAAAGAGTGCGGTGATTGCCCGCTCACGCTGGGTTAGAAAGACGGAGTCAACTTAAAACATTCTTATCTATTACTACTAAATCAAGTAATAGCTTTCTTGATCGGCGTCAGAAGAACTCCCCCTCCATTACGTATCCTTGTGCGACTTAAAAACAAAGGATATGTTTTCAATGAATTGGTATATCAAGGCATTAAAAGATTACGCTAACTTTAATGGTCGGGCCCGCCGCAAAGAATATTGGATGTTTGGCCTTATCAACGGCATCGTGTGCGGGATCATATTTGCACTAGCACTCATATCAGGCAGCGCTATCATAAACGTTATCCTGATCTTGTATGTACTTGCGGTTGTCATCCCTAGTATGGCGCTCACAGCCAGAAGATTGCATGACACTGAGCATTCTGGCTGGTTTTACTTTGTTAGCTTCATTCCTTTAGTTGGACCAATCATTCTACTGATCTATCTCTGCAAAGCAGGAACCACGGGCGCGAACCGTTATGGCGCAGACCCAAAAGCTGAGCAACCTGCTGGCATCATTCAATAAGATCGCATCACCACTAACCCACCCATCGGTGGGTTAGACTGCCTTATATATAAATAGAATTAATACCTCATCTGTTAATAACCATTACTCGATTAATTTCATTGAGTTATTTATGGTTATTCTTCAACATTCCTTATTAATTCGTGATGAAGATCACAAAGAAAAATAGTTTTCCCTCATCAGCTCGAAGAAAAGCTACCAAAGCTAACGAGAATAATTATCATTCTGTATCGCATTTGATAAAGCGATGTCATTGACTGGTTAACATCCGGCGATGACCAGATTGCTCACAATTAATTATTAGATCTTCGTGCTTTTTCAAGCAGGGATAATTAGATGAAATACAAAGCGTTTATTAACTCTTCGCTGAAAGCGGCATTGCCAATCGGTTGTTTGGTATTCCCTTTGAGCGCCTTTGCGGATACAGCAACTGATGCCGCAGCACCAAACAATGAAGACAAAATCGTTGTCAGCGCCAAATCCAGTCTCCCACCTCTGGGAAGCTACGAAAACACCGGCACCAAATCCGATCTGACCGCGCAGGATACTCCGCAAACCATCAACACCGTTGAAGGCCAAGAGCTTGATGAGCGCGGTATCAGCTCACTGAACGAAGCTTTGCGCTACGTATCGGGCGTAACCACTGAAAACCGTGGTGGCGCGATCACTCGTTTTGATGAATTCACCATTCGCGGATTCAAAAACAGCGAAAACTATCTCGACGGCCTACAACTGCCTTACAACGAATGGAACATTCAAGGCCAAGTTGATACCTACATGCTCGATCGTATCGAAGTTATGAAAGGCCCCGCATCAGTTTTATACGGTAACGCCTCACCCGGCGGTATCGTCAACATGATCAGTAAGAAACCACAGAAAAACCAAAATACCGATGTAGAATTCGATACCGGCAGTGATAATCGTCGCGAAGGGAAAATCGACTCTACCGGTCAAATTGGCGACAGCGACGTTAGCTACCGCTTTGTGGGCTTAGCCGGTGCCGTTGATGGGCAAGCCGAAGGTTCCAAAAATGAACGCTATCTGTTAGCCCCTTCTCTACGTTGGGATATCGACGATAACAATAGCCTGTTGGTACAAGCTTTCTTCCAAAACGATCCTAATGCCGGCGTTTATACCTCTCTGCCAGGCGAAGGCACCTTCAAGTATTCTCCTTACGGCAAACTGCCAACTGACGTTTATCTGGGCGATCACAATTGGGAAGCCTATAAGCGTAAACAAGAGTCTGTCGGCTACCAGTTCGATCACCGCTTCAGCGATGAGTGGTCTTTCACGCAGAAAGCCCGCTTTATGCACATTACGGCCTATCAGGAAAACACCTACAGCACCGGTCTTGCTGATGATGGCCGCACTCTCGGTCGTCGTATGTACATGACCGATGAGAGCATGGACTCCTTCAACATTGATAACCAGATTGCCGGTAAATTTGATACCGCGTTCCTGCGCCACAATGTATTGCTGGGCTTCGATTACCAGTGGCAGAACAACAAAACCGAGTATCAGGATGCCGCTGCGCCAAGCATCGATATCTTCGATCGCAATAACAATGAGATTAACCGCGGCAATATTGCTTGGGATCCGTCACTCGCCACCAACGTGCGCTATTCAATGCACCAGAACGGCTACTACTGGCAGGACTCTATCGATCTCGACAAGCTGACCATCTTGGCCGGTGGTCGCTATGACCAATACGAGAAGCGCACCTACGGCCTGCAATACGGCGCTAATACAGATGAAACCTTCTCTCAAAGCAAATACACCCAGCGCTATGGCGCGATGTATCACTTTGAAAACGGGATCTCCCCGTATGTTGCTTACTCCGAGGGCTTTGAGCCTTTAGCCGGACGTAACAAAAGTGGTGGCTCTTACAAACCAGAAACCAGCAAGATGTGGGAGGGTGGGGTGAAATTTGCCACACCAAGCCAGAACACCATCTTCACGGCCGCTGTGTTTGATATCAAAAAAGAGAACGCGCTGACGTCTAACCCGAACGGCGTTGATCCCTACGAGAAGTATCAAAGTGGCGAAATCGAGTCGAAAGGCTATGAGTTTGAACTGCGCACTTCCCCGCTGGAAAACCTGCTGTTGACGGCGAACTACGCTTATACCGACGTGAAAATTACCGAAGATGCTAACAAGGCATTGATTGGCAATCGTCCGGTACAAACGGCTAAAGACAACGCTAGCGCATGGGCTAACTACACCATTGACGATACTTTCCTGCGCGGACTCACCGTTGGTGCGGGTATCCGTTACATCGGTCGTATGGAAGCTAACCAGAGCAATACTGAACAATTGCCAGCCGTTACGCTGTATGACATGGCAGCGTCATATGAGTTAGGTAACCTAACGCCTGCGCTGGATAACGCCACGCTGAAAATGGCGGTGAATAACATCACTGACAAACGCTACGTCGCAAGCTGCTACGACAGCAATAACTGCTGGTTCGGTGCAGAGCGCTCCGTGGTCGTGGGTGTGAAATATTCCTTCTAAGTACATCTAAAAATAGGGATGCCGAGCATTTCGGCATCCCTGAATAAAAATACCTTTTAAATTAATTCATTGGCGATTTAGCGCCAGATTCACAACCCGTATCCGCAATCTAGAAATTTGGATAAATGCTGAGCATCGAATTTGTACTCCTCGTAATAATCTAAGGTAAGATCTATGACCCAGTTCTCCTTATCCTCTCAGCAGCAGGCTGCCAAACAACCTTATGATTTTATCGCCATTGGTATTGGGCCGTTTAATCTTGGATTGGCATGTCTCACGCAGCCGCTGTCGCAGGTAAACGCGCTATTTCTCGACCAAAACTCAGGCTTTGACTGGCACCCTGGCATGATGCTGGAAAGTGCTCATCTGCAAACGCCGTTTATGGCCGATCTGGTGACGCTGGCAGATCCAACGCACCCACTGAGTTTCCTGAACTACATCAAACAGCAGGGACGTCTGTACTCGTTTTATATCCGCGAAAGCTTCTTTTTGATGCGCAAAGAGTACAACCAGTATTGCCGCTGGGCGACAGAGCGCCTAAGCAACCTACGATTCAATACCAAAGTTGAGCGCGTGGAGTTCGATCAGGATAGCCGCTGCTATCAGGTGCATTGCAGCGATACGCGCAACGGTCAGAAGTTAACGTTTGAAACGCGCCATCTGGTTCTTGGCACCGGCCCTTCGCCGGTTATCCCTGAGTGCTGCCAGCCCTTTGCCGAACGTATGGTGCATTCCGGCCAGTATTTGCATCACAAGGAAGAGCTCCAAACCCGCCGCTCCATAACGGTGGTCGGCAGTGGACAGAGTGCGGCAGAAATTTATTACGATCTCCTCTCAGATATTGATAAGTATGGCTATCAGCTAAACTGGGTCACTCGCGCACCGCGCTTCTTCCCGCTGGAATACACCAAGCTAACGCTGGAAATGACATCGCCGGAGTATGTGGACTACTTCCACCAGTTGCCCGCAGAAAAGCGTGACCAGCTTAATATGCAAAGCCAGCAGCTTTACAAGGGCATCAACAGCAGCCTGATTAACGACATTTTTGATCTGCTATACATCAAACGCTTGGACGGTCATGTGAATACCCGCTTGTTCACCAATACCGCCCTGACCGGCGTACAAAATACCGCTAACCATAAAACCTTGAATCTGGCGCTGCATCAGCATGAACAGGATCAACACTTCGCTATCGACAGCGAGGCTGTGATCCTGTGCACCGGATATCGCCATCAGCCGCCTGCATTTTTACAACCGATCCATGATCGAATCGCGTGGGATGAAAAAGGCCGTTACGACGTTGCCCGCAACTACTCGATCGATACACAGCACCAAGAGATCTTCGTGCAGAACGCTGAGCTGCATACACACGGTTTCGTCACTCCCGATCTTGGTATGGCCTGCTACCGCAACTCATGGATCCTGCGTGAAATCACCGGAACCGAACACTACCCAATTGAAGAACAAATTGCGTTCCAACAGTTTGCCGCCCCGCAAACCGGAGATTTGTTATGAGTTATATATTTAAGCATCAGGTGGAAAACGTGGGCGATTTTGCCCTACGTCCGCTGGATGCGGTTCAAGATGCCGAGCTGCTGCATAGCTGGGTTAGCCAACCCTATGCCCGCTATTGGGGAATGATGGATCAAAGCGTTGAGCAGGTACGGGATTTCTATCTCGATCTGCTTAAACATCATCCCGACGGCGCATTCATCGGCGTGTATCAAGGGAAACCAACGTTTCTATTGGAACGCTATCAGGCGATCCACGATCCGGTCGGCCAATGTTATCCGGCACAAAACAGCGATTATGGTATGCACATTTTGGTCGCGCCAGCGGATAAACCGGTCAGCGGTTTCACCTGGGCTGTGTTCCAAACCATCGTGGCGTTCATGTTTAGCGATGAGCGCGTCGCTCGTATTGTGGTCGAGCCCGATGTGCGTAATGAGAAAATCCATCGTCTGAACAAACGTGCAGGCTTCGTCTATCAACATCAAATCGAACTCGCAAACAAAACCGCATGGCTAGCGTTCTGCGATCGCGAGCAGCACGCCGCTGCGCTGCGCCATGATGCACAATTCCATTCTGTTTCCCGTCAGGAGACCCACGCATGACCGCTCATACTCAGTTTTCTCATTTGCCTGTGGCAGAACAAAACCGTCACGTTATCGCTCACCTGACCCCCGAACTGTGGAGTAAAGCCAACCGCCTACACGTCCGCAAGGCGATTGCCGAATTTGCGCATGAGCGTCTATTTACGCCTGAATGCGTTAGCCAGTCAACGTCAGCCGATGAAATGGCCGATTACCAACTGGCAGCGCCACAGGACGAGGTGATCTATCACTTCCGCGCTCGTCGCCTAGCCTTGGAACACTGGGCCATTGATGCTGACTCTATTCAAAAAACGCAAAATGGCGTTGAGCAAGAGCTGGACTCGCTGCGCTTTATCATTGAATTCAAAGACGTGTTGGGTATTCCACAGGAGATGCTGCCTACCTATATGGAAGAAATCACCAGCACTTTATACAGCAGCGCTTTCAAGCATCTGCGCGAAGGGGTTTTGATTGAGCATCTGCTCGACGCTGATTTCCAAACGCTAGAAGGCGCCATGATGGAAGGCCACCCCGCGTTTGTCGCAAACAACGGACGCATTGGTTTTGATGCATTTGATTATCAGGCCTATGCACCGGAAGCCGCAGCGCCAATCAACTTTGTTTGGCTTGCGGCACACAAAAGCAAAGCGCATTTCGCCAGCATCGATGAGCTCAGTTACCAACAGTTGCTGGCAGAAGAGCTCACGCCAAGCATCGTTGAAGATTTCACTCAGCAATTGATCGCTCAGGATCTTGATCCGAATAACTACATCTTTATGCCCGTGCATCCGTGGCAATGGCAAAATAAGCTAACAGGGATCTTTGCCCCCGATATCGCCAAGCGTGAGCTGGTTTATCTGGGCATTGGCGAAGATAACTATCAGGCTCAACAGTCCATCCGCACCTTTTTCAATACCAGTCATCCACGCAAGCGCTATGTAAAGACTGCGCTATCGATCCTCAATATGGGCTTTATGCGCGGCCTGTCTCCGTACTATATGGCGACAACGCCGGGCATCAACGAATGGCTGGCCGAACTTATCGAAAACGACAGCTGCCTGCGTGATTATGGTTTCCGTATGCTGCGCGAAGTGGCGACCATCGGCTATCGTAATCACTATTATGAAAGCGCGGTGAGCGGCGATACACCATACAAAAAAATGATGGCTGCGCTATGGCGCGAAAGCCCGCTGGCGCTGATTCAGTCAAACCAGCGTGTTATGACGATGGCGGCGCTATTGCATCAGGATCGCGATGGCAATGCGTTGCTGCCAGCCATGATTCAGGCTTCTGGCTTAGAAACCGGTGAATGGTTGAAGCGCTATCTGCAAAGCTATCTCAGCCCGCTGCTGCACTGCTTGTACACCTACGATCTGGCCTTTATGCCACACGGTGAAAACCTGATCCTCGTGCTGGAAAACCATACCCCGGTACATGTCTTCATGAAAGATATCGCCGAAGAGATCGTGGTGATGGATCCCGATGCTGATCTACCTGAGAAGGCCAAGCGCGTTGCGGTATTCGTACCCGATGAGCTTAAAATCCTGTCGATCTTTACCGATGTGTTCGACGGTTTCTTCCGCTTTATGGCTGCAATTCTGCATGAGCAGGGAAATTACCCGCAGGAGAAATTCTGGCAGCGCGTGACCGAATGCGTGACGGATTACCAACAGGCGCATCCTGAGCTGGCCGAACGTTTCGAGCGCTACGACATGTTTAGCCCGGCCTTCACACATTCTTGTTTGAATCGCCTCCAGCTGGCTAACAATCGCCAGATGATCAACCTCAGCGATCCATCACAAAATCTGAAATTTGCGGGCCAGTTGGATAACCCATTGGTGACTTTTAAATAACGCTCAACGCGACTGGCGCTGACACAAAAAGATAGACGGGTTTACCGCAGGGTACGGTTATACAACGCATCCAACGTTCCCCCGAAAATCAGAATTGAACGACTATAGCCCCTGCCATTTCTTTTTCACTGGGAATGCAGGGGCAAACTCTTTACATAAACCGAGTAATCACCCGACATGTCATCCTATATTGCTGCTTCTAAGCTAACTCGCCGTGCCGTGCTGTTTCCTCTCGCGCTGGTGTTGTTTGAGTTCGCGACCTACATCGCCCACGACATGATCCAACCGGGCATGATCCATGTGGTGCGTGATTTCAATGCAGACGTGAGCTGGGTTCCAACCTCATTAACCGCGTATTTGTTCGGTGGCATGATGCTGCAATGGTTGCTTGGGCCGCTATCTGACCGCGTTGGTCGCCGACCAGTGATGCTGACCGGCGTGATGCTGTTTGTCGCCGCCTGTATCGCTACGCTATTCACCAACAGCATTGAACAATTTATTCTGATGCGTTTTATCCAAGGCATCAGCCTCTGTTTTATCGGCGCCGTGGGATACGCCGCCGTGCAGGAAGCCTTCGACCAAACACTCAGCATCAAGCTTATGGCATTAATGGCCAACGTTGCCTTGATAGCGCCATTAATTGGCCCTCTGGCCGGAGCAGCATTTATTCAGTTTGCACCGTGGAAAAGTATGTTTGCCGTATTTGCCCTAGTGGCATTTATTGCATGGCTCGGTCTATGGAAAGGGATGCCAGAAACCGCGCAGTCACAGGGCGAAAAATTACGCTTAACCTCCCTGCTGGCAGATTATCGACAGGTATTTGGCAATCTGCGTTTCGTCTGTGGCGCGGCATCAATCGGTTTTTCGGCCCTGCCGCTGTTGGCGTGGGTCGCGATTTCACCGGTAATACTGATTGACGGTGAAGGGCTAACGCCTGTGGCGTATGGCTGGTTGCAGGTGCCTATTTTTGTTGCCCTTATCATGGGCAATTTAGTGCTGGCACGCATCGCAGGAAAGATGTCGATTGAAAAACCGCTGTGGCTCGGTGCACCGCCAATCATTGCCGGTCTGGCACTGGCCACCTTTGGCACGCTGTTTACCCCACATGCTTACCTGTGGACCATTGCCGGTTTAAGCCTTTACGCCTTCGGCACAGGATTGATTAACGCAGGATTATATCGCCTCACACTGTTTGCCAGCGATATGCGCAAAGGCACCGTTGCCGCCGCGCTCGGTATGACGACTATTGGCATTTATGCCTTGGGCATTGAGATCGCAAAACGTATTTATCTTTGGCAGGGAAGTGGGATCTTTAATTTGTATGGATTAATCAGCGGGCTGCTTTGGCTGGCTCTGATGTGGGTATTTTTGAAGAAGAAGGCCAGTAGCTAATCTCCGCATACTGGCCGTATCGTAACCCTCCCCTTTGCAGGGGAGGAATTTCGTTTGCGGGAACTATCCCACGACGACCGATAACATACTCAGCGACGCCATCACAATGCCGTCCACCGGCACAGAAATCGGCTCTTCACCGTTCCATGCACCAAGCACATATAACAGCGGCAGGAAGTGTTCCGGCGATGGGTTAGATAATTCAGCGCCTTCATGCTGCATAAAGTTAACCAGCGGATGGTTTTCGCCTTTATAGGCCAGATTCTCACGCACAAAATTATCAAAGCTAAATGCCCACGGATAAGGTTCGGCTTCGCCCTGCCACTTAACCATTCGCAGGTTATGTACCACGTTTCCGCTCGCGACAATCATCACGCCTTCATCGCGCCAAGCGGCGAGTTTCTTGCCTAATTCATAGTGATAATCCGCAGGTTGAGTACCATCAATACTCAGTTGGATCACCGGAATATCGGCATCTGGGTACATTTTGATCAAAACGCCCCAAGTACCATGATCCAAACCCCATTCGCTGGTATCCAAATGCACCATTTCTGGAGCCAGTAATTCCTGTACTCGACGAGCAAGTTCAGGCGAGCCAGGCGCTGGATATTGCGTATCGAACAGTGCCTGTGGGAATCCACCAAAATCATGGATTGTCCGTGGCTGCTCCATCGCCGTCACAAACGTGCCACGGGTGTACCAGTGAGCCGAAACAGCAACAATCGCTTTCGGGCGCGGTAGCGTTTTACCTAACTCGCGCCAAGCCGTAGTGTAGTCATTTTCTTCCAGCACGTTCATCGGGCTACCGTGACCGAGAAATAGCGCAGGCATACGAGAGGTAGTCATAACATTATCCTTTTCTTAGTCTGGCGGAGAGCATCGCCTCCGAATGGTTATACATTACTCAGATTTATCTCGATCGTCTGCCGGATAACCATGATGATGATTGTCAGTAAATTTGAATATCAGACCCAGAGGGGGTTGAGTTATTAGAGTCATTGGTAATAACTTTGTATTCGCTATTTACTTAAAGATAGGTTAAAACAATAATAGGAGTCATTATCAACAAGGAGGCGCTATGTCAGTTCCACTTATTCTGACTTTGCTTGCCGGCGGTGCCACATTTGTCGGCGCGTTATTAGCCATTATCGGACAGAAACCCTCCAACCGGGTTTTAGCCTTTGCGCTTGGCTTTGCCGCAGGGATTATGTTGCTGATTTCTTTGATGGAAATGTTACCCGCCGCGCTGGATACCCAAGGTATGTCGCCGATGCTCGGCTATGGCATGTTCATCATTGGTTTGGTGGGCTATTTCATGTTGGACAGAATGTTGCCGCACCAGCATGCACATGACCTAATGGATGCGCCTAAAGCAGGGAAAACACGCAACCTACGCCGTACAGCCATGCTGCTGACGCTCGGTATTAGCCTGCACAACTTTCCAGAAGGCATTGCCACCTTCGTCACCGCCAGCTCCGATCTCGAGTTAGGGATGGGCATTGCGCTTGCGGTTGCCATTCACAATATTCCTGAAGGCTTAGCGGTTGCGGGGCCAGTCTATGCCGCCACGGGTTCAAAAACCAAGGCGCTATGGTGGGCCAGCGTTTCGGGCTTCGCCGAAATTTTAGGTGGGTTTCTGGCGTTCTTCCTGCTGGGACCGGCCATATCTCCGGTGCTAATGGCCTCAATCATGGCTATGGTGGCGGGTATTATGGTGGCGCTATCGGTAGACGAACTGATGCCGCTAGCCAAAGAGATTGATCCGCAGAATAACCCAAGCTATGGCGTGCTGTGCGGTATGACGGTGATGGGCTTTAGCCTGACGCTGTTACAAAGCAGCCCGCTCGGTTAAGACTCTCCAATCTCCAAATAGCAAAAAGGACAGCCTAGGCTGTCCTTTTCGTGCAGAGCTCAGCGAAATTAGCTCGCAATTTTCTCTTGAGACTGACGGTAAGCCACCAAATCATCGATGGTCACGACTGGCATGTTATGTTTGTTAGCAAACACAATCACTTCTGGCGCGCGCGCCATGGTGCCGTCGTCATTGGTCAGTTCACACAGTACGCCCGCAGAACGGAAGCCCGCTAAAGTTACCAGATCGATAGTTGCTTCAGTATGACCACGACGAGTCAGAACGCCGCCGTTTTGAGCGCGCAGCGGGAACACGTGGCCAGGGCGATGCAGGTCAGAAGGCTTAGCGCCTTCAGCGCTTGCGGCACGCACGGTAGTCAAACGGTCTTTGGCGGAAACGCCGGTCGTCACGCCTTCAGCGGCTTCGATAGTCACGGTGAATGCGGTACCGTAATGGCTGGTGTTGTTGCTAACCATCATCGGCAGGTCTAACTGCAAACGACGCTCTTCGGTGATGCACAGGCAAACAATGCCACTACCGTGACGGATGGTCAGCGCCATCTGTTCTTCAGTCATGGTTTCAGCAGGGAAAATCATGTCGCCTTCGTTCTCACGATTTTCATCGTCAAGCACCATAACGCCACGGCCTTCACGCAATGCAGCTAGCGCACGTTCAACACGTTCCATCGGAGTACCAAAATCGGAAAGTAAAGTCTGATTCATGGTAAAAAAACCTCATTAATTATATGGATTACCAGAATCAGGGCAGCTTTGAGGAGTGGCAAACGTAAGCCTACGGCTAACGCGCCTAATAACGCGAGTGGGACAAACCCAACAGGTATCGTTACTCTCTCCCATCCGGACTCTAACCGTCGGCTCCGGAATTACACCGGATCTGCTGTCCTTACACCTTGCAGCATAAGCGCTCGCGGGCTTTTTATGCTGCGCTTGCCGTGAAAGGCATGCGTTATGCATAAATTTACCGCCGGTGGGGACTTCCACCCCGCCCTGAGAATAAGCAGGTCAACTATAACGCTAATGATTAGTTTGGGCAATCGTCATTCCAGATTATCCAAGAGCGATCACAGAGGTTTATCCATTCGCCAACTCGCATTACACTATGCAGCTATAGCTCTGCTATTGTGCATCAGCTCAATATCATCGTCATTCGTTCTGATAGTGGTTCTTAAGCCCTAACGCATGACCATAACGACCAAGGAACACGCCATGATTGACCCGAAGAAAATTGAACAGATTGCCCGTCAGGTGCATGAATCCATGCCAAAAGGACTGCGCGAGTTCGGGGATGATGTCGAGAAAAAAATCCGCCAAATCCTGCAGGCGCAATTTAATCGTATGGATTTAGTGAATCGCGAAGAGTTTGACGTTCAGACGCAGGTTTTGCTGCGCACGCGTGAAAAGCTGGCGATGATGGAACAACGCTTGGCGGCGCTAGAAGAAAAACTGGCAGCAAGCGAAACACCGGCGGCAAAAGACGCTGAATAAGCGAGTCGAACATGAACGTAAAAACGGAAGCCTAGGCTTCCGTTTTTTATTGCTGCTAGCTAGATAGCTAATGGGAGTTTAATCCGCTTTCCATCGCCCGCCGTGGTAACAAAGCCCACAGCGCGGCTAGCATCACGATGGCATAAATGCTTTTCCAGCCAACCATGTAGAGCAATAACAAACACAATACGCTGCCTATCGCCGCCATCAGGCGCGAACGGCCTTTGAGTAGGCGACAACCTGCCAGCATGCATAGCAGATAGATCATGATAAAAATGCCGTTGGCATAAATAATCAGTTCATCCAAAGCCACACCTAGCGCATAAATACCCACCGCGCACAGCAAACAGCAGCCCAGAACAACATTCAGCGCGTTGACCGGTGCCTGACGCGGCGAAAGCTGTGCCAGACGGCTTTGTGGTTTCAACTGAGCCTGTGACCATACCAGTCGAGCAAAGCTTTGGGTGTAAATATTGAGGCTGGCAAAACAGGCCAAATAACCAATAATGCAGGCGACCCATAACGCTTTTTGACCAAATAGCTGTACGACGATCCCTGGCAGCGAGGCAGCTGCGGCTTTTTCCGCACCGAAGGCATTGAAATGCAACACTGCAACCGTACAACCCCAGTACACCACGCCAGCCAGCAACAAGCCGATCATCAATGCACGAGGAAAATCACGCTCGGGATCTTTAAATTCAGAAGCCAAATGGGCAAACGCTTCTAATCCGACAAAACACCAAAACATCACGGCCAAAGCGGAAAAGAGATTATGAGGACTCACATCTGACGGGGCAGGGAATGGAATCTCCGCCGGTGATATTCCGCCACGCCACCAAATGGCTGCGACCAAAGCGACCACCAGTCCGGCGATCAGCGTCTGTAAGTTCGCGCTGGAACCCGCTCCGCGAGTGCCCAAAAACCACACCACCATCAGAGTGCCGATTTCCACCAGCAGCAGTTCCCAACCGTGCCAGCCAAACATAGCCTGCCAAAAGCCAGCCGCAATTTGCAACGCCGCAGGTAAACCAACGGGGATAACGGAAAGAAACAGCCAGCCGGTCACTCGCGCCATATGCGGCCCAAATGCCATACCAACAAAATGAGCGGCACCGCCCGCACTTGGGAAGTGACGCCCTAGCGCAGCGAAACCAATCGCGATCGGAAACACAAGGACAATAAGAATCGGCCATGCCCACAGGCTATCATTGCCAGCCACTAGCGCCGCTAATGCAGGCACAGCAAAGACGCCCGTGCCTAACAGCGATGTGGATAACAGCCCTATTCCCTGAGCCAGTCCTAGCTCTTGCTTTAATCCGCTCACAATATGTTCCGCTTAGCATTCATCGGGAGATTATTCGTGGCCCTGACGAATCGTTTTGATGATATTGGTGGTTGAACAACCATCTTCAAAATTCAGCACACGCACTTCACCACCGGCAGCGATCACTTCTTTCCCGCCCGCAATGTCTTCAGGCTTGTAGTCACCGCCTTTAACCAGCAGATCCGGCAATACCTCAGAGATAATGCGCTGCGGCGTATCTTCTTCAAATGAGATAACCCAATCCACGGCTTCCAGCGCAGCCAGTACGATCATACGCTGTGCTAATGCATTGACCGGACGCTCTTCGCCCTTCAAGCGTTTAGTTGATGCATCGCTGTTTACCGCAACGATCAGGCGATCGCCCAATTTACGTGCGTTAGCCAGATAAGAAACATGTCCCGCATGCAGAATGTCAAAGACACCGTTAGTCATCACCACTTTTTCGCCACGCTGACGAGCGTTGGCAACGGCGGCTTTTAACTCTTCTTGGCTCATAACGCCAAAGCCCGTCTCGCTGCGTCCGCGAATGGCATTTTCCAGCTCGATAGGTGAAACGGTAGAAGTCCCCAGTTTACCCACCACCACGCCTGCGCCCGCATTGGCTAAGAAGCAAGCCTCTTCCAATGACGTTCCTGCGGCGATAGCCGTTGCCAGAACACCAATCACCGTATCGCCAGCACCGGTCACGTCATAAACTTCTTGCGCCTGCGTCGGCATATGTAACGGTGGCTGGTTGTGCTGCAACAAGGTCATGCCCTGCTCAGAACGCGTAACCAACAGCGCGGTGAGCTCAAATTCACGCATCAGTTGTAAGCCGCGCTCAACCAATTCTTCATCGGTTTTACAACGGCCAACCACGGCTTCGAACTCAGACAGATTTGGCGTTAACAGCGTTGCGCCTCGGTAGCGTTCAAAATCGGTACCTTTAGGATCAATCAGCACAGGCACGTTCGCCGCACGCGCTAATTGAATCATCTGTTGAACCGAATTTAATGCCCCTTTGGCATAATCGGATAAAATTAACGCACCCAGTTTTGGCAATGCGTGCTGAATTCTTTCAAAGATTGGCTGAGGATCAATGCTGCCAAAACCCTCTTCAAAGTCGAGACGAATCAGCTGCTGATTACGCGATAAAACGCGCAGTTTAGTAATCGTTGGATGCGTCGGCACAGACACGAAATCGCATTTAACGTTAACTTCACCCAGCTTAGCGCTTAGCGCTCTTGCTGCATCATCGATACCGGTTAAACCCACCAAACGAGCATTCGCGCCAAGCGACGCAATGTTCATTGCCACGTTGGCCGCACCGCCTGGACGCTCCTCGACGGTATCCACTTTAACCACCGGTACCGGTGCTTCAGGTGAAATACGGCTAGTAGGTCCATACCAGTAGCGATCTAACATGACGTCACCCACAACCAGCACGTTGGCATGACGGAAATCAGGTAGGGTTACTTTCATCCCCGGACTCCAAAAAAGACTAAGATTGTGCGCGATATTATCACACCCAGCGCTATTTCTATTACACCCTTCTTGCGGGGTGTAGCTGCTCGCTGACTGCAACTCCACGTAATTTATGTATACAATAGAATCTCAATTCATTCAGCGAGGTTCTGATTTCCCCGTTATGGCTGACAATCATGTTTACCCGAAATTCGAGCGCGAATTACTGCACCCACGTTACTGGTTAACTTGGTTGGGGTTGGGAGTGCTATATATTTTAGTGCTTCTGCCCTATCCATGGCTGTATAAATTTGGAACGTGGTTAGGTAGAACCGCGATGAAATTTATGAAACGCCGGGTAAAAATTTCTCTACGCAATTTAGAGCTTTGCTTCCCCGAAATGAGTGACGCTGAGCGTAGAGCAAAAGTTGCCAAAAATTTTGAGTCCGTTGGTATGGGGCTCATTGAAACCGGTATGGCTTGGTTTTGGCCAACGTGGCGCATTAATCGCTGGTGCAAAGCTGAAGGCCTAGAAAACATCGCTAAAGCTCAGCAAGAAGGCAAAGGTGTATTGCTGATTGGTTTGCACTTCCTAACGTTAGAATTGGGCGCACGTATTTTTGGCGTTCATAATCCTGGCGTCGGTGTTTATCGTCCTAACGACAATAAAGTTGTGGACTGGATGCAAACTTGGGGACGCCTGCGTTCCAATAAATATATGCTCGATCGTAAAGACGTTAAGGGCATGATCCGCGCCCTCAAAGAGGGTGAGATCGTCTGGTACGCGCCCGATCATGACTATGGCCCACGTAGCAGCGTTTTTGTGCCTTTGTTTGCCGTTGAACAAGCTGCCACCACAACCGGCACTTACATTCTGGCTCGCATGGGCAAACCGGCCATTATCCCGTTTAACGCAGTTCGAGCAGAAGACGGCAGCGGCTACACCATGGTGATTCAGCCACGGTTAGAAGATTTCCCATTGGAAAACGAAACCGTCGCCGCTATCGCTATGAATAAAGTCGTCGGGCAAGAGATCTTACGCGCGCCCACCCAATACATGTGGATGCATCGCCGCTTTAAGACTCGCCCCAAAGACATGCCTTCACGCTACTAGCTCAGAGAACTCAAGCTTATTGCTTAAATAGATTTCAAAGAAGATAGGTTTCAGGGAAGAAACCACTAATAACCAAATATTAGAAAATCCATCGCGCCCACGATATCGTCTCGGCAATACCCCAAATCATCGACCTGCTCTCCTAGCTGCGACAGCGCGACTCCAGCCATCTGCGGCGTCATCAATAACACCTCATGTTCTTCGATCTTAAAGCTCAGGATCAGTCGCTCTTGTTCAGCCAACGATGATGCGGTTTTTAGCCCTAATGGGATAACCATTCGGGTCGCCAGCGACGATAAAAAGTCGTGCTGAACATCCAACAGATACGGGAATCGTTTAGCAGAAGTCCGATCTCGGTTTTTATAGACGGCAAACTGGCTCATCAAAAAGACCTCAGGCCATCGCTGAATACGCCATTCTCTTCAACATCCTGATTATAGGCAGCAATGCTTTGTTGATGGTTATCAAGCCACTGTTGCTGCCCTTCTGCGATGACAACCTGCTGCAAAGCCTCTTCCATCACGGCAGATAAATTGATGTTGAGTGCTTTAGCCTGCTGAATCAGTCCCTGATCGATGCTCACATTCACCGCCTTTTTACTTCCCGTCAGAAGCGTTCTACGTTTCATCACGAAACTCCATGCGCATAATTTATGCGCATTATAGAGCAACAAAAAGAGAAACGGTTGAAATTTGCGCACAGCTTCGCAAAGATTTTATTCTCTACTCTAACCACGTCGCCCAGCTACGGCGCACCTGTTCACGCTCAGCAACAAATGCATCCAGCCCGACGGCACCCGACTGCTCTTGCAGAGCTAAATGATGGATCGCATCACGCATCGTCACATAGGCCTGCGTCAGCGCCGCCGCTTCTTCGTCTGACATAATGTTGTAGTTGGCCATTAGCTCAAAAATACGCACGTTGTCTGACCAACGCGTGAGTCGGGGTTCTTGCGAGGCATAGTTAAGCACCAGATATTGAGCGATAAATTCAATATCCGTAATGCCTCCTTCATCGGCTTTAATATCAAACTGGTCGCGATGCTTGCCGCCCAGATGCTGGCGCATTTTTTCACGCATTTCACGGACTTCAGTCTTTAAGGTGTTCGTTTCTCTTGAACGACACAATATCTCATGACGGATCGCATCAAACTGCTGATGGATTTGCACGTCACCATAAACAGGACGAGCACGTACCAAGGCCTGATGTTCCCACGTCCACGCTTCGTTTCTCTGGTACTCGCCAAAGGACTCAACGGTGCTCACCAGCATACCAGAGGCCCCTGAGGGGCGAAGACGGGCATCCACCTCATACAAAATCCCTGATGAAGTCCGCGTGCTAAACAGATGCATAATGCGCTGCGCCAAGCGCAGATAGAACTGACGGCCATCAATGCTGCGCTCGCCGCTGGTCATCACATCAGCAGGACAATCGAGCAAGAAAACAAGATCGAGATCGGAGCTATAACCTAGCTCCCAACCGCCCAGTTTTCCGTAGCCGAGCACCGCAAACCCTCTCCCTTCACGCCCTTGTAGATGCGTCGGCTGACCATAACGCCCAACCATATGTGTCCATGCCTGCTGCACTACCGCATCAATCATCGCCTCAGCAAGGTAGGTGAGATGATCGCTAACTTTCATCACCGGCAGTGCCCCTGAAATATCGCTGGCAGCAATTCGCAGCTGATGCGCATGTTTAAACTGTCTCAGCGCCTCAAGATTCTGTTCTTCATCATCAGCCGGAACCCGCATCAAATATTGGCGCAGCTCATCACGATAGGCATCTTGGGGAACAGGTTGATATAAGGTGTTCGGATCGAGCAATTCATCCAGCAGCAGCGGATAGCGTGCCAGCTGCGTCGCGACCATCGGCGATGCCGCGCACAGGCGAATCAGTTGACTCATCGCTGCGCGATACTCCACCAGCAATTCCAGATACGTGGTGCGCGTGACGATGTTGAGCAATAGCGGAGTTAAACGTTGCAGCACGCGGACCGCGTCCTCTCTGGCACAAACCTCACCAAGTAGCGCTGGCATCAGTTGGCCGAGCACTTCGCGACCACGGGGTCCGATGGTGCGCTTATCCACATCGCTGCGGAAGTCATTGATACAACGCAGCAATAGCTGCCGAGACTCGCTCTCTAACTGCGGCGTGAAGGGGTCGAGATCGCGTTCATCCAGCAAATCTTGCCACAGAGCGGCAAACTGCTCACGCGGTGCTTCCGCACTTTCTTCTTCGCTCTCATCATCGCCAATTAATTCGTTAAAAATAGCCCGCACAGCCAACATCTTTTGCTCTAGCTGCGCCATCAGCTGTGCCCAATCCGCAACGCCCATTCCCCAAGCTAAGCGAGCCTGATTCAGTTCATCGTTGGGCAGCGTTTGGGTTTGTTCGTCATTGATAGCCTGAAGGAGATTTTCCAACCGGCGTAAAAACAGATAACTTTCAGTCAGTTCTGCAACTTGTTCAGTCTTGAGTAAGCCAAGCTGACCAATTGCCAACAGAGAGGGCTGGAGCGCGCGCTGCTGTAAAGACGGTTCACGCCCGCCGCGAATCAGTTGGAAAACCTGCGTGATAAATTCAATTTCGCGGATACCACCAGCACCCAGCTTAATATTATCTTTCAGGCCTCTGCGGCGAACCTCACGGGCAATCATGCCTTTCATGTTGCGCAGCGACTGAATGACGCTGAAATCAATATAACGGCGGAAGACAAATGGGCGCAGAGTACGGCGTAGCTCTTGGCTATAGGCGTCTTCATTGCCGCCCATCAGACGCGCTTTGACCATCGCATAGCGTTCCCAATCACGCCCTTGTTCTTGGTAGTAATCCTCAAGCGCGGCAAAACTCAGCACTAACGGGCCACTATCTCCAAACGGGCGCAGGCGCATATCAACACGATAAACAAATCCATCTACCGTGGGCTGATCGAGCGCTTTGATCAAACGCTGTCCCAAGCGGGTGAAAAACTGGGCATTGTCTAACTCACGCCGTCCACCTTGCGTCACTCCGCTTTCAGGGTAAGCAAAAATCAGATCGATATCCGATGAAAAGTTCAGCTCACCGCCGCCTAATTTCCCCATGCCTAAAATCAACAAGGGCTGTGGTTCACCTTGCACGTTGCACGGCGTACCCCATTCAGCACAGCAGGTTTGATATAAACGATCGCGCGCAGTAATAATCAGCGTTTCAGCCAGTTCGCTTAATTTGCGCAGCGTATCACCCGTTTCACAGAGTTTAAGCGATTGCATCCATGAAATTCGTGACAGCATATGACGCCGAAACAGCCGTAGCACGCGCATCAAACTCACTTCATCATTAGCGTCGATTAATTGTTCATCCAACCAATGAGCATAATTTTTCCACTCATCAGGCTGGGGGGAGTGTCATGCAGTTGCTGCCACCATTCGGGATGCGCGATAAAGTTTTCACTCATGAAATCGCTCAGCGCCAGCGCGCTGCGGTCTTCAAAAGAGGAAATAACCAAACGCTCCGAGATTTGCGCGGCCTGAGCCTCAAGCAAAGGGGGAAGCACGCGAGAAGCAGACTCAGACATAAACACTCCCTGAATAAACGCCTATTTGCAGACGAAAACGATGATGTAGTAAGTTATTCTGTCTCCTCCCTAGCCTCAGGGAGGAGAGCCAATTAGCCTATCCAGCTAGTCGTTGACGGAAGGTTTTTGAGTACCATTTAACCAGAATGTAGGCTGATCCATTGCATGCTTACGTGTAGATTCAATGTAGGCATCTTGCTTCTGAATAATCGCCTGCTGCAGCGTTTGCCAGCCAGATAAATACTCCGCTACAGCTTCTTCAGGGTAGGCCCCTGAAAGCACATGGAACAGCAGCAACTGACGAACCAAACGCACATATTTGTCCTGATACTCGCCGCCGTGCTGTACATGTTCAAAGGCTTCTTTCAATTCAGCACCGGTACGCCCCAGCATGATATCGGCGAAGCGTTTGAACGAGCCATTTAGCTTGGTTTGCGTTTTATCAGTAACGAAAGAACGCCATTCTGCGGTAGCTATCCAGCGAGTAAGCGCTAACTGGGTATTCAGATACAGCGGGCTAAAGCAGACTTTTTTAGCGTCGAGACGCGGCGTTGCCAACTGCTCTTCTAGCTCGGTAAGACCCGCGCGCAGCGCAGTGCTCGCCTTACGCGGCACCAAGCCGCCAAATAACGCAAAAATCTGGCGTAGCAGCTCGATTGCCTCAAGCACGGTTTTTTGGGCTTTACGGTCACCGTGCAGCCAAACTTCTTCATTAGCCTGCCAGTGGCGCAGCGCGAAGGTAAAGGCATCGCTCATGCCCTGTTCAACGCTAGCCTTTGGCGCAACTTTTAGTATGCCTAATGGAACGATCTGTCGATCCGGATTGCCTTTTGCCAAGTGATAACCACGTGCGGCCTTGCTCAAGCTACCTAAACGCAGACCACCTTCTGCCGTGAGTTCTTGGGCAAAAGAGAGCAAATCTTCGCGGCTACCTGATTTCAGCTCCAGTTCGATTTCATATAAAGGCTCGCTGAGCTCACCAGCTTTCACTTCGCCCTGATCCAGCGCCACCTCAATCTCACTCGAACGGTAAGTAACCACCCACTTTTCTCGGGTGAAATGCGTGCTAAACACCGGTGAAAGCGCAGCTTGAAGCGCCTGAAGATCGCAGCCTTCTGGCCATACTTCCGCAGGAAGCAAATGAATGTCTAATTCAGCGGCCTTGAGGTCAACGTTAAATTCAGGGCGCTGATGCAACCCTCCCACGGTTTTGCCCGCGGTTTTAAGCGTCATTTCGTAACGATCGCCGTATCCGCGAATGCGCAAACCTATGTCATAACTACGCAAGGTGTTATCGGCAGTTTCATAATAGATATTGGTGAGTTTTTGCGCCGCAGTATGAACATTTGGCCACGGAGCCAAACGCTGAGAAAGTTGTTCCGCTACTTCAGGAGTAGCGATGAATTTTAGTTCGATTTCGACGTTCATAGCTTCGGTCATAATTGGTTCACATTAAGGTTTTACCGAACTATATCAATAAGTTCAGGCTGAAATACAAAAATGGTGTGCAACATAAAACACATCAGTTAACATGCGCACCCTTCTGACAACTTTTGCGCAGAAAACCATCAAAAGGTGCATGAGTGATGCCAGTAAATACTATATTAGGATTGTTTGCCAAGTCTCCCCTGAAACCACTTCAGGAACATGCCAGCAGCGTGCACCAATGTTGCTCGCTGCTCGTCCCTTTCTTTCAAGCCACGGCTCAACAACAGTGGGAAAATGCTCAACATCTTCGCGAGCAAATTTCCATGCTGGAAAAACAGGCTGATGCGCTAAAACGAGAAATTCGCCTCAAGCTACCACGCGGACTGTTTTTACCGGTGGATCGAACCGATATGCTCGATCTCGTGACTCAGCAAGATCGTTTAGCTAATCGCGCTAAAGATATTGCTGGCCGAGTTATCGGCCGCCATCTCATGGTACCGGAATCAATGCAAACCGACTTCATGGTTTATTTGCAGCGCTGCCTAGATGCTACCACGCAGGCCAATAAAGTGATCCACGAACTGGACGAACTGTTAGAAACCGGCTTCCGCGGGCGCGAAGCATCATTGGTTGAGCAAATGGTGATGGAGTTGGATCACATTGAAGATGATACCGACCATCAACAAATCTTGCTGCGTCAGGCATTGTTGGCGCTCGAGCCACAGTATAACCCTATCGATGTGATGTGCCTGTATCAGGTCATGGAATGGATCGGCAGCCTTGCCGATGAATCACTGCGCGTGGGGTCACGCCTTGAGCTTATGTTAGCTCGCACGTAGTCATGGGTTTCTCACTGTTAATTTTAATCTTTTGATATTTTGGACTAACACAAATGGCAATTATTGCTGACCACGGCACTTTGCTGATTTTCATCGCGGCATTTTTCGGCCTGCTGATGGCGATTGGTATCGGGGCTAATGACGTTGCAAATGCAATGGGCACCTCCGTTGGCGCTCGCGCAATCACCGTCCGTCAGGCGATTATTATCGCCATGATTTTTGAATTTGCCGGAGCCTATCTGGCCGGTGGAGAAGTTACTCAGACCATCCGCAACGGCATCATTGATACCAGCGCGTTCAGCGCACAGCCAGACGTGCTGGTTTTCGGCATGATGGCATCATTGCTGGCGGCGGGGATCTAGCTCATCGTAGCCTCAATGATGGGCTGGCCAGTTTCAACCACGCACTCCATCATTGGCGCTATTATTGGCTTCGCCTGTGTTTCCGTTGGGCCAGACGCCGTGGAATGGGGTGGCGTAAAAGGTATCGTGGGCAGTTGGGTTATTACTCCGCTGATTTCTGGCGTGGTGGCTTACGGTATTTTCCTCAGCGCCCAGCGTTTAATCTTTAATACCGATAATCCTTTCGCCAATGCACGCCGCTATGGCCCGATTTATATGTTTTTGACCTCATTGGTTATTCTGTTGGTCACCATCAAAAAGGGCCTTAAACACGTTGGGCTGCACCTGACCAACGGTGAAACATGGATCATCTCGATTGCGCTATCTCTGTTAGTGATGATCGGTGGTTATTTTTACCTATCCCGTAAATCATTCACCGATACTTCCGATGAGGAAGACCATTTCCGAGGCGTAGAGAAAGTTTTCAGTTTGCTGATGGTGATTACCGCGTGTGCCATGGCATTTGCCCATGGTTCAAACGATGTCGCCAACGCGATTGGCCCATTGTCGGCCATCGTAGCCATTGTGCACGATCCCTTAGCGCTCGCCTCCACGTCACCTATCGTCTGGTGGATATTACCGCTAGGCGGCATAGGCATCGTGGTTGGGCTGGCATTAATGGGGCGACGCGTGATGGAAACCGTGGGCAGCGGCATCACCGATCTTACCCCGAGCCGAGGCTTTGCCGCTCAGTTTGCGACTGCGTCTACCGTTGTGATTGCCTCTGGAACCGGATTACCGATTTCCACCACGCAAACGCTGGTGGGTGCGGTGTTAGGCGTGGGGTTCGCTCGTGGTATTGCGGCGTTAAATCTTAACGTGGTACGCAACATTGTGGCTTCGTGGATTATTACCCTGCCAGCTGGCGCGGGGCTATCTATCGTGCTGTTTTATATTTTACAGGCACTGTTTGGCTAATTCGTGCTTTTCGTCAAACCGTCGATGAAAGCCAAATAAATAGATGAAACATCGGGCTTGATAAGCAATTATCAGGCCCATTAATTTTTAGCCATGCATTCCAAACAGTGTAGCGACCCGCTTTAGAAGTCAGATAGTTCCCATTTCGGATTTTTCATTGCGTCGCCACACTGTTCCCCGTACTATTTTGTCTCTTCACCCACTTAAAAATGAAAATCAGATGCATAAATTTCGCTTAGTTTGTTTAACACTACTCGCCACCTGCTTCACGCTGAATGCTCACGCTGAAGAGAAGCGCTACATTTCCGATGAGCTGAATACCTACGTTCACAGCGGCCCAGGTAATCAGTATCGTATCGTTGGAACATTAAATGCGGGTGAGGAAGTTGAACTACTGAGCGTTAACGCGGACAACAAATATGGTCAAGTGCGCGATGCCAAAGGCCGTACCGTGTGGTTGCCGATGGAGCAGCTGAGCACTGAGCCGAGCTTACGTAGCCGCGTGCCAGAATTAGAGCAGCAGGTCAAAACGCTGACCGACAAACTGACCAATATCGATAACAGCTGGAACCAGCGTACCGCGGAAATGCAGCAAAAAGTGGCCAACAGCGACAGCACTATCAACGGCCTAAAATCAGAAAATCAAAAGCTGAAAGAACAACTCTCCAGCGCACAGAAAAGCGTTAGCGCCATCAACACTCAGCTAGATGATAAAAAGCGCGGCATCATTATGCAGTGGTTCTTATACGGCGGCGGCGTTGCCGGTGGCGGCTTACTGCTAGGCTTACTGTTGCCTCGTTTAATTCCACGACGCAAAAAAGATCGTTGGATGAACTAATCTATTCATAGAAAACGCCGCTTGCGGCGTTTTTTTATTTCAGTGCACGGTGCGTTTGTCGTAACCTGTTTGTCATAACCTATAGTTAACAAATCATCTTATCCAAATAACTGTGTTATGCCTTTCACCTCTCGGATTATCCAATCACGAAGAATGTGAAAGGCGTCTGTGAGGAAGTGAGTTTGAAGATTTTTTTGGTCGGCGGAGCCGTCCGCGATAAGCGGCTGAATTTACCCGTTTATGACCGTGATTGGGTCATCGAAGGTGCAACACCTGAAGAATTAATAGCACAAGGTTTTCAGCAGGTTGGTAAAGACTTCCCCGTTTTTCTGCACCCGAAATCCCGCGAAGAATACGCGCTAGCACGCACCGAGCGTAAATCAGGCCACGGCTATACCGGTTTCGTCACCTATTTCGCACCTGACGTGACCCTAGAGCAAGATTTGTTGCGCCGCGACCTCACCATCAATGCGATGGCTGAAAGCGCTGACGGAACGCTCATCGATCCTTACGGTGGCCTTAACGATCTTAACAACAAGGTTCTACGCCACGTATCAGATGCATTTCACGAAGATCCGCTGCGCGTATTGCGCGTTGCACGCTTTGCTGCTCGCTTTGCTCATCTGGGCTTTCACGTCGCGCCGGAGACAATGGCGTTGATGGCACAGATGACGGCGGATAATGAGCTACAAAATCTGACGCCTGAGCGAGTTTGGCGCGAAACAGAAAAAGCGTTAATCACGCAGAGCCCACAGGTTTATTTCCAAGTGCTGCGTGACTGCGGCGCGTTAGCCGTATTGTTCCCTGAAATCGACAATCTCTTTGGCGTACCGGCCCCCGAAAAATGGCATCCAGAAATTGATACGGGGATTCATACGTTGATGGCATTGGCTATCGCAGCCGAGCTTACCGATGAGATCGACGTGCGTTTCGCTACGCTAACGCATGATTTAGGCAAGGGATTAACGCCGCCAGAGTATTGGCCACATCACCACGGTCATGGGCCTGCGGGCGTGAAATTGGTTGAAGCGCTTTGCCAACGTTTACGCGTCCCCAACGCCATTCGTGAACTGGCAAAAATCGTCGCCGAGTATCACGATCTGATCCATACCGTGGAGAAATTGCGGCCCGTCACGCTGCTTAAGCTATTTGATTCTATTGACGTTTGGCGCAAGCCACAGCGTTTGGAACAAATGATTATGTCCAGCGAAGCTGATGCCCGAGGGCGTACTGGATTTGAAAATAATCCCTACCCGCAAGGCGATTACCTGCGTGCAGCCTGCAAAGTGGCAGAAAGCGTATCTGTTCGTGAAGTTGTTGATGCCGGTTTCAAAGGGCCTCAAATCCGTGAGGAGCTGCAACAGCGCCGTTTAAATGCGCTCAAAGAGTGGAAGCAAGACGTCTCTCCGCAAGAAGAAAACCGCGATTAACGCCCACAAAAAAGGCCTCGGTAAAAACCGTAGGCCTTTTTAGTCACTCAGTACACCTTTTTACAGGAATACCATGTAAACCACCGCGGCAACGATAAAACGGTAAATCGCGAAGGGAACAAAAGAGATCCGTTTAATCACGCTCAAGAACGTTTTGATCGCAATTAATGCCACAATAAACGCCGTAACAAAACCAACCGCAAACATCGGTAAGTCAGCCATAGACAGGAACGGCAGGCTCTTATACAGCTCTAACGCGGTTGCGCCCATCATCATTGGCACCGCCAAAATGAATGAGAATTCAGACGCGGCAAAGCGGCTTACGCCCATTAACATCCCGCCTGAAATGGTCGCGCCTGAACGAGAGAATCCCGGCCAAAGAGCCAAACACTGAAAACAACCAATCATAAATGCCTGACGATAGGTGATATCGTCTAGCCCAACCGCACGAGGCTGCTTTGGTTTAAGCCATTCCGCCGCCAGCAGCAGGAAACCACCGACGACCAGCGCGTACACTACGGTTCGCGGCGCAAACAAGGTTTTTATCGCATCGTGGAACACCAGCCCCAACACCACCGCAGGGATCATCGCAAGCAGGATATGGCCTAATGTCAGATGCCCTTGGGTTTTGCCCTCATGCACCGGTGGCTGACCAAAATGAATGCCAATCAAACCAAAGAGACGACGCCAGAACATCACGACAACCGCCAAAATCGAGCCTAATTGGATGATGACTTCAAAGGTCTTTGCCTTATCACCTTCAAATCCAAGCCAGTGTCCGACGATAATCATATGCCCCGTCGACGATACCGGCAGAAACTCTGTAACACCTTCAACAACCCCAAGAATAAACGCATTGATCAGCAAATGCAGATCCATAAAAGTACTACCCTTTTCAAAAGCGCTACGCACGCAAAAAAGTGACGCAAGAGCGTCACTTATGAAGTATGACTGTGACTAGGCTAAATCAATAAAGTTTCGCCAATATGACATTTAAATCTCATTGAGCTGATTGATTAAACTCGCTTTCCACGCTCAATCTGCACGCCGACACTTTTCGCATGAGCTACGGCACCCGGTTTGCTGACTTTGATGCGAACCCAAGGGCTATTAAATTTATCCATCAGCATCATCGCGACTTCTTCAGCCACGCGTTCAACCAGCGCAAACTGGTTAGGTTCAACATGTTTAATGATAGCGTCACTCACATCGGCGTAGCTAAGGCAGTCTGACACATCATCACTTAACGCCGCTTTGCGGTTATCCCACGCCAGCTCAACGTCGAATACAAGCTTCTGGCGAATGGTTTGTTCCCAGTCATAAACACCGATTGTGGTGATGACGGTTAATTCTTCAATAAATACGATGTCCATCACGTGATTCTCTGTTTTTGCCTTTGGTTGGATACCACTTCTGTTTGAATGTGCGTATTATCCACAGATATGGTTGTTAAAACGACCCTTGCCCTTTATACCCTTTTATATCTTTTGATATATACCCTAAATCATTCGAGTTCAGAAAACGGCAAGCGAAGAGTATAGACATCGCAACGGTAACTTGAAGGGTGATGGGGACAAAACAACATAAGACGGAGCTGAGTTATGAGTGCGACTGCGTTAGGCATGATTATTCTCGCGTATCTGTGCGGCTCCATTTCCAGCGCTATTATGGTCTGTCGTGTCGCAGGCTTGCCCGATCCTCGTGAGAACGGCTCTGGAAATCCGGGAGCCACCAATGTGTTACGCATTGGCGGTAAGGCCGCAGCCGCCGCGGTACTAATTTTTGATGTGCTTAAAGGCATGTTGCCGGTTTGGCTCGCCTATAAGTTTGATGTTGCCCCGCTTTATCTCGGGTTAACTGCTATTGCGGCCTGTTTAGGCCACATCTATCCGGTATTCTTCCATTTTCGTGGCGGGAAAGGCGTGGCTACGGCGTTCGGTGCCATCGCGCCAATTGGCTGGGACCTCACCGGTCTAATGACGGTAACATGGCTGCTGACCGTTGTGCTGAGTGGATATTCTTCCTTAGGCGCCATCGTTAGCGCGCTGGTTGCTCCGTTTTACGTATGGTGGTTCAAGCCACAGTTTACGTTCCCAGTGGCGATGCTTTCCTGCTTAATTTTGATGCGCCATCACGACAATATTCAGCGCCTGTGGCGCGGGCAAGAAACCAAGATCTGGAAGAAGCTCAGGAACCGCAAAAAAGCCGCTACCCCAGCGACAGAAGAAATTCAGGAAGAAAAACCGAGCGACAAATAGCAAAATGGCGACCCTAGGGTCGCCATTTTCATGTTTATTTTTGGGGTTACACCGCAGGCAATTCAGCCAAAGGCCAGCGCGGACGAACCGAGACACTTAAATCCGCATTCACGCCGCTTTTCAAACGCACCAAGCCCGCATAAGCGATCATCGCGCCGTTGTCGGTACAAAACTCAGGGCGCGCATAAAAGACTTCGCCACCGCGTTTTTTCATCATCTCAGCCAAACGAGCACGCAAAGTACGGTTAGCGCTCACGCCACCCGCCATAACCAAACGCTTGAAACCGGTTTGTTCTAAGGCGCGCTTACACTTAATTGCCAACGTATCTACTACGGCATCTTCAAATGCACGGGCAATATCGGCACGGGTTTGATCATCGGATTCGTTATTACGAATCGTATTTGCCGCAAATGTTTTCAAACCGGAGAAGCTAAAATCAAGTCCAGGACGATCGGTCATTGGACGCGGGAAAACAAAGCGCCCTGCTTCACCTTGCTGCGCCATTTTCGACAGCATCGGGCCGCCAGGATAGTCTAATCCAAGAAGTTTGGCTGTTTTATCAAATGCTTCGCCAGCGGCGTCGTCAATGGATTCGCCCAGCAATTCATACTGACCCATACCGGTAACGCTAATCAGCTGGGTATGACCACCTGAAACGAGCAGTGCGACGAAAGGAAACTCAGGCGGATTATCTTCCAGCATCGGCGCCAGCAAATGGCCTTCCATATGATGAACAGGAACCGCAGGTAAATCCCACGCAAAAGCCAGCGCACGCCCAACGGTGGCACCAACTAATAAAGCCCCAACGAGCCCAGGACCGGCGGTATACGCTACACCATCGAGATCTTTTGCCGTTAAATTAGCTTCTTTTAATGCGGCCTGAATCAGGGGAATTGTTTTGCGCACATGGTCGCGAGATGCCAGTTCAGGGACAACGCCACCGTAATCAGCATGTAGTTTTATCTGGCTATACAACTGGTTAGCCAAAATACCTTGTTCATCGTCATAAATGGCGATACCGGTTTCATCACAGGATGTTTCGATGCCCAGAATGCGCATGGCGGCTCCAACAACTTTTCTCCAACAACTAAGGTGGCGCATAATAGCACAATTCGGCTATACTGTTCCGCTTTCGTGCTGTGGCAAATTAACCGACTAAAAACCACCTGCTATCCTTGGTTTAACAACTTGATAGTCAGAATCCTGTGGACATTAGCGCATCATTGCTTTACAAAGCGGTGCTGTTCGGATTAAAATTCCGCACCATTTTTGAACAGCTGACACTAGGTCAGCGAAAAGACCGATTTATATCGAGGTGAGAGGCACATGCCGGTAATTAAAGTACGTGAAAACGAGCCGTTCGACGTAGCTCTGCGTCGCTTCAAACGTTCATGCGAGAAAGCGGGCGTTTTAGCTGAAGTTCGTCGTCGTGAATTCTATGAAAAACCGACTACCGAACGTAAACGCGCAAAAGCGTCTGCAGTAAAACGTCACGCCAAGAAACTGGCTCGCGAAAACGCACGTCGCACCCGTCTGTACTAGTTTGTTCGGGGTGAAAGCCCCAACAAATGGTCCACAGACCATGTTGTTGTCTGTCGGAGTAGTGTTTTAAGTAGCTCTATTTTGATGTGCAGTAACATACGAAGGCCGTGCCTTCCGAAAGGAATGCGCGGCTTGTTCTCGTTTATAGGCTGAAAAATTGTCAACGCTGCTGGCGGTTTTTGCAGTCGCGCAAACAGACTAAATGTAAGGGCTTATGGCAGGACGAATCCCACGTGTATTCATAAATGACTTGCTAGCTCGGACCGATATTGTCGATCTGGTCGATGCGCGTGTGAAGTTAAAAAAGCAAGGCAAGAACTATCATGCCTGCTGTCCATTCCATAACGAGAAAACCCCTTCATTCACCGTGAACGCGGACAAACAGTTTTACCACTGCTTTGGCTGTGGAGCCCATGGTAACGCCATCGACTTCTTGATGAACTACGACAGACTTGAGTTTGTTGAGAGCGTTGAAGAGTTGGCCACTATGGCAGGTTTGGAAATTCCTTACGAAGCAGGAACCGGTCCAAGCCAGATTGAGCGTCACCAGCGTCAAAATCTGTATCAGTTGATGGATAGCCTTAGCGCTTTTTATCAGCAGGCTTTACGTCAACCAAGCAGCCAATCAGCGCAGCAATATTTAATGCAGCGCGGACTGAGCCAAGAAATCATCGACCACTTTGCTATCGGCTATGCACCGCCGGGCTGGGATAACGCGCTTAAACGCTTTGGACGCGATCTCGCAAGCCGCACAGCGCTTAATGATGCCGGTATGCTGGTTAATAATGACAATGGCCGAACTTACGACCGCTTCCGCGACCGCGTGATGTTCCCTATCCGCGATAAGCGTGGACGCGTTATTGCTTTCGGTGGCCGTATATTGGGCGATGGTACGCCAAAATACTTAAACTCCCCCGAAACAGATATTTTCCATAAAGGTCGCCAGCTTTTCGGCCTGTATGAAGCACAGCAACGCCATCCAGAATTGGCTAAGTTGCTGGTTGTTGAAGGTTATATGGATGTGGTGGCACTCGCGCAGTTCGGCATTGATTATGCCGTCGCTTCGCTGGGGACTTCGACAACATCCGAGCACATTCAACTGATGTTCCGCACCACGGATACCGTGGTGTGCTGCTACGACGGCGATAACGCCGGACGTGAAGCCGCATGGCGGGCGCTGGAAACCGCGCTGCCGTTTTTATCCGATGGTCGGCAGTTGAAGTTTATGTTCCTGCCCGATGGTGAAGACCCGGATACGCTGGTGCGCAAAGAAGGCACCGCAGCATTTGAACAACGCATTGAACAGGCCCAGCCGCTGTCAGCATTCTTATTTGATACGCTGATGCCGCAGGTCGATTTGAGTACTCCCGATGGGCGTACTAAGCTGAGTGCTTTGGCCTTGCCGCTGATTGGACAGATCCCAGGTGAAACCCTAAGGTTGTACCTACGGCAGTTTTTAGGTCAGAAGTTAGGCATTCTCGATGATAGCCAGCTTGAAAAACTGCTGCCACGGCAGGCCGAGTCAGCAAATAGTTACCAGCAGCCTCAGCTAAAACGCACGACTATGCGTATACTTATAGGATTACTGGTACAAAATCCATCACTGGCGGCTGAAGTCCCTACGCTTGAAGGCTTGAGGGAACATCAACTGCCTGGATTGCCATTATTTATAGAATTGGTTGAAACCTGCCTAGCGCAGCCAGGATTAACAACGGGTCAGTTGATTGAGCTATACCGTGATAATAAATATGCCCAACAGCTTGAAACTTTAGCAACCTGGAACCACATGGTTATTGAGGACATGGTTCACCAAACGTTCGTCGATACATTAGGCAGTCTGTATGACTCCATGCTCGAGCAACGTCAGGAAGAACTCATCGCGTTGGATCGAACCCAAGGCCTAAACGCCGATCAACGACGAGAACTATGGGCACTCAACCAAGCATTAGCAAAAAAGAGTTAATCAGCAAAATTACCTATTTATTTTAATCGTACCACCCAGTGTGAACGAGGAATGGCAAACACTTCCCAAACCGACAACACATTAGGTTAACGATTAAAAACTGAATTACGGCTTAAGTGCCGATGAAAAGCGGGGACAAGCCCCCGTATAATGCCGCAATACCGGGGAGCGGCGCGCAATGAAAAAAACCCGTGTCAGTTATTGTTGGCGGTTCTGCTGCCCAACACCGATTTAAACTCTGAAGTGTGGATACCGTCTTATGGAGCAAAACCCGCAGTCACAGCTAAAACTTCTTGTTACCAAGGGCAAGGAGCAAGGCTACCTGACCTATGCTGAGGTCAATGACCATCTGCCGGAAGATATCGTCGACTCCGACCAGATCGAAGACATCATCCAGATGATTAATGACATGGGTATTCAGGTGATGGAAGAAGCACCTGACGCCGATGATTTGATGCTGGCAGAAAACATTGCTGACGAAGATGCTGCCGAAGCTGCTGTGCAGGTATTATCAAGCGTAGAATCCGAGATCGGCCGCACGACTGACCCCGTCCGCATGTATATGCGTGAAATGGGTACCGTTGAACTTCTGACCCGTGAAGGCGAAATCGACATCGCTAAACGTATCGAAGACGGTATCAATCAGGTTCAGTGCTCTGTTGCCGAGTACCCTGAAGCAATTACTTATCTGCTTGAACAGTATGATCGCGTCGAGGCAGAAGAAGCGCGTCTGTCCGATATCATTACCGGTTTTGTCGACCCTAACGCAGAAGAAGATCTGGCGCCAACCGCGACCAACGTCGGTTCTGAGCTCTCTTCAGAAGATCTGAATGACGACGATGAAGAAGAAGACGAAGACGACGACAGCGAAGATGACAACAGCATCGACCCTGAACTGGCGCGTCAGAAATTCTCTGAACTGCGTGAGCAGTATGAAAAAACACGTGTTGCGATCAAAACTCATGGCCGCAGCCACGCGAAAGCAGCAGAAGAGATCCTGAATCTCTCTGAAGTTTTCAAACAGTTCCGTTTAGTGCCTAAGCAGTTTGACTATCTGGTCAACAACATGCGTCAGATGATGGATCGCGTTCGTACACAAGAACGTCTGATCATGAAGCTGTGTGTTGAACAGAGCAAAATGCCGAAGAAAAACTTCATCACCCTGTTCACCGGCAACGAAACCAACACAACTTGGTTCGAAGCAGCGCTGGCTATGGCTAAGCCATGGGGCGAGAAGCTGAAAGACGTGCGTGAAGATGTTGAACGCAGCCTGCAAAAACTGCATCAGATCGAAGAAGAAACCGGTCTGACTATCGAGCAGGTTAAAGACATCAACCGTCGTATGTCTATCGGCGAAGCTAAAGCACGCCGTGCGAAGAAAGAGATGGTTGAGGCGAACTTACGTCTGGTTATTTCTATCGCGAAGAAATACACCAACCGTGGGCTTCAGTTCCTGGATCTGATTCAGGAAGGTAACATCGGTCTGATGAAAGCGGTTGATAAGTTTGAATATCGCCGTGGTTATAAGTTCTCCACCTACGCAACATGGTGGATCCGTCAGGCGATTACCCGTTCTATCGCGGACCAGGCGCGTACCATCCGTATCCCGGTACATATGATTGAGACGATTAACAAACTCAACCGTATTTCCCGTCAGATGCTGCAAGAGATGGGCCGTGAGCCGACGCCGGAAGAACTGGCTGAACGCATGATGATGCCAGAAGACAAGATCCGCAAAGTGCTGAAAATTGCAAAAGAGCCGATCTCAATGGAAACCCCAATCGGTGATGATGAAGATTCACATCTGGGCGATTTCATTGAAGATACCACGCTTGAATTGCCGCTGGACTCTGCAACCTCCGAGAGCCTGCGTTCTGCAACACGTGACGTTCTGTCTGGCCTGACCGCGCGTGAAGCGAAAGTCCTGCGTATGCGTTTCGGTATCGATATGAATACTGACCATACTCTGGAAGAAGTGGGTAAACAGTTCGACGTTACCCGTGAACGTATTCGTCAGATCGAAGCGAAGGCACTGCGCAAACTGCGTCACCCAAGCCGTTCTGAAGTATTACGCAGCTTCTTGGACGATTAATTTCTTCCACATCGCGTTAAACATAAAAACCCGCTTCGTGCGGGTTTTTTATTGCATCAATATCATCGCTTATTGGCCAAGCGCATCATTGAGAACCCGATAGCTCGCCACCAGTTCATCAACGGTGATGCGGCTCAATCCACTCGGGTTTGGCAGTACCCAAATTTGAGTTTTCCCAATCGTCTTCTCTTGGCGACCCCACTCCACCTTGCGAATGCCAAATGCCTGCGTGTACGCCTGTTTACCAAGGATGGCGATAGATTGCGGCTGATAGCGCAAGATCTTCTGCTCAAGCGCGTCACCGCCCGCACGTAGCTCTTCACGCGTCACTTCCGCGGCCGTGACGGTTGGGCGAGAAACTAACGCCGTGATACCACAGCCGGTATCCAATAAATGCTGCTCATCCTGTGGAGCTAGCTGACGCTGAGTGAATCCCGCCAGATGAATAACTTTCCAGAAGCGATTTGTCGGATTAGCAAAATGAAATCCCTGATGCGCCGAACTTAATCCCGGGTTAATCCCACAAAAAATGACACGAAGGTCGGGAGCTATTATGTCCTGAAGCATCTGTCTTACATCCTATTCAATTTACGAATGACTAAGATCTTACAGAAATTACAATGATCTAGCTATGCTCAAAAAAGCTGCAACCGCCACAAAGCTACTGGATCTCATGCCCGCTTTTACTCTATAATCCCCGCCACTCGGCCCCTTAGCTCAGTGGTTAGAGCAGGCGACTCATAATCGCTTGGTCGCTGGTTCAAGTCCAGCAGGGGCCACCAAATTTTAGATTTAGATTCAGTCATTTAAGCCACTTCTTATGAAGTGGCTTTTTTGTATCTACTTTTCAGTGACGGTAAAATGGCGGTCTATTGCACCACTAACAGGATGCGGTGGAGCAGGATTTATGTTTCCTAACGTCACGATAAATCGTTCCATGCTCTCCATAGTGATAAAGGTACAGCTACAATTAATATTCTGGCACTGATGATAGCGCTCTTTGTATTTTTGCTTAGATATCGGGAAAAAAGATTAAAAGGTGAATACGCCCGTTCAAATAGGGTAAAAGAGGTATCACCTCGAACGTTGAATCTTGAGCTAGCTTACTTCCGGGCTGTGTTCAATGAGCTAAATCACCTCGGAGAGTGGAAAGGTGAAAATCCGCTAAAAAATATGCGCCCTTTCCGCACCGAAGAAATGGCTTGGCTAACTCAAGAACAAATTGCACTGCTGCTCGCAGAGTGCAAACGCCATGACCATCCAGATTTAGAAATGGTAGTTAGAATTTGCCTTGCCACCGGCGCACGTTGGTCTGAGGGCTAAGGAAAAGCCAGCTCGCAAAATACAAGATCACTTATACCAATACAAAAGGTAGAAAAAACCGCACCGTACCCATTAGCAAAGAGCTTTATGACTCTTTGCCTGATGATAAAAAAGGTCGGTTATTTAGTGATTGTTATGGCGCGTTCCGATCTGCATTGGAAAGAACAGGCATCGAATTACCAGCAGGACAACTTACTCACGTATTGCGCCACACCTTCGCCAGCCACTTTATGATGAATGGTGGTAATATTCTGGTCTTACAGCGTGTACTCGGCCATACAGACATTAAAATGACCATGCGATATGCACACTTTGCTCCTGATCATTTAGAAGATGCGGTAAAGTTAAATCCTTTATCATCAATGGCTACTGCACATACGACTCTAACAGCTGAATTGTGAAAAAATAATATTGGAGATTTTATAATGATAATTGGAATTTTTTTAAGATACTTTAAAACATACAGTGGTACAAACTATATTCCGCTTTCTAGTGGGAGCAATTTTTGCGGATTAATCGGAAACAATGGGATAGGCAAAAGTTCAATTTTAGAATCATTAGACTCATTCTTTAACGGAAAGAGCTGGAATATTAACACTGGACTAAAAAAGGCATCAGCAAATACGGCAGGCTCTCATATAGTTCCAGTATTTATGATTAGAAAGGAGGAACTACCAGAAAGGTTTCATGAAACAGCAAGTCGTTTAACGGAGCTCACACTTAATTTTGATGAAAAAAGTAGCGGCACACCAATGACACCAACAACCAGACCGCTTGTTAATGCCTTCATGGAACATATAGATAAAATAATAAGAAACAATAAGGTAGATGATTTTTTCATCATTCCCTTGGGGCATGATTCATCGGGAAATCCAAGCATCTCAATGTTAAATTGCAAGCAACTTACGGAAATGCTGAACCTCGATGAGGAATACATTGAAAATAATAGATTAACAACCATAGGTCTTATTCATAATTTTTACGCATTATCAATGTTTCTAAAAGAAGAATACGAATTTATTTATATACCAAAAGATATAGATCCTGAAACTTTCACAAAACTTGAAACTAGTGAGATACAAAAACTTATGGGCGAAAGCCTTGAGCAGATTATCAAGGAAAAAATCCCTAGTGATATAATATCTAAAATAAATACAGAGTTAAATTCATTTATATCTCAAATTGAAAATGAACTACAAGTATATAGTTATAGAACATCAGGCGATAGACAGCAAAACCTTAAAAGAAGAGATATATATAACTTAATTATCGATGCATTTTTTAGAATAAGAAAACTTAACAAAAGAGACTCATCGAATTGGATCGAAATAAACTCATTAAGCTCTGGTGAAAAACAAAGAGCCATCATTGATATAGCTCACGGTTTTTTAACAAACCATCGTGAAAATGGAGACAAATTAATAATAGGCATTGATGAACCTGAGTGTTCCCTCCATATGTCAGCATGTTTTGAACAATTTGATAATTTATATCAAATAAGCAGAAATTGCCGCCAATTGATATTTACAACGCATTGGTATGGATATCTACCTACAGTAGAGGATGGATGTTCAACATCGATTATAAAAGAAAACCTCACCCATCACTTTGCATTATATGATTTAGCTGGTTATCGTGAAGAAATAAAAAAGAAAAATACTGAATCAAAAAATCGAATGCCTTATGATATCCGGTTAAAGAGTACAAATGATTTAATTCAATCAATAATATCTAGTACACTTTCAGAAGAGCCATATAATTGGTTAATTTGTGAAGGTTCGACAGAAAAACTGTATCTTGGTTATTACCTTCGTGACTTAGTTGAAACAAAAAAATTGAGAATAGTACCTGTTGGCGGTGCTAAAGAAGTAAAAAAAATATTTCAATTATTAGAGGCTAGCCATGATGATCTTCGAAAGGATATCAAAGGGAAAGTTTTTTTGCTATCAGACACTGATAGGGAGCTTATAAACTATCACGTAAATCAAATAGAAAAAATAAAATGCAAGCGCGTCATTAACGATCCGGTGACAAACACTACAACACTAGTAGATATACACTCCAATAAAGTTTCTCCACCGACAGAAATTGAAAATTGCCTTAATGGCTCAATTTTTATTAGCGCTTTGCTACACTTTATACACAATCATGAGCAATTTGAATATTTAGATGAGCTATTATTAGGAGAGAAAGATTCTGAAACTAATTTAAATTCTTATTACACTATGGATTTACGCCCTAAAGAAGAGATTATATTAGATAAGTTTTTCAATACAGAAGGTATAAAATATGCTTTTGCGAAAAAATATATCTCCATTGATAAATATCTAAAAGAGAAAAAAGGTATAAATACTCCTACACCAGCGTGGATCGAAGAGATAAGGAGCTTTTTCGAATAACCCCTTCCCCTTTCTTATACACAAAAAAGAGGGGTTAACACTGAGTTCTCTCACCTCTTAGTTAGATAAGAGGTGAGAGTTGTTTAGGCATAGCTAAATGGCGATAAAGTGGCAATATAAATTAAATGGCTAAAACAGGTAATCTCCGGCAAAAAATTCAACCTATCTAAATGATAAATAAAGTAAAGTATTGATTATTCGTTGTTACAGTAGGAACTCATAATCGCTTGGTCGCTGGTTCAAGTCCAGCAGGGGCCACCAAATTTTAGTTTTAGATTCAGTCAGTTAGGCCACTTCTTTCGAGGTGGCTTTTTTGTTTCTAGGGGGGTAGTGTCCCCTTTTTGTCCGCCCATTTTATTTTGTCCCTTCTAATGACAGGCATCCCCCACTTTCTCAGGGCGAAAAAAAAGCCGCTAAGCGGCTTTTTTTCTACATCCAGCACATTTTTTGCTATCCCGCCTACAGCAGAGTGAAGATAGGATATCGGGGGGTAGACCCGGTAAGCGAAACGCCACCGGGCAATACCCACCAGGCAAACTGGAGCAGTAGCAGAGACGGGATGTTAAAACGTCTCCCACTCCTCATTGTCATCCACTTTCGCTGGGCGTGTTTCCATCACAGGTTCCGCCTTCGGCTTCGGTTTAACCACTGCTTTAACCACTTTTGGCTCTGGCATTTGAACTCGCTGGTTATCCTTGAGGGTGAACACCGAAACAGCCTGCATCAGTCGGCCTGCATGTTCTTCCAGTGCCGCTGCCGCTGCCGCGGATTCTTCAACCAGCAAGGCGTTCTGCTGGGTGACCTGATCCATCTCAGATACCGCTTGGGCAACCTGCTCAACCCCACGGCTCTGCTCATCAGAAGCGGAAGCAATCTCACTCATAATATCGGTAACACGGGTCACGGAGCCGACAATCTCACTCATCGTTTCACCGGCGGTTTCCACCAGTGATGAACCGACTTCTACCTTCTCGACAGAATCGTCAATCAGCGCTTTGATCTCTTTCGCGGCTTCTGCACTACGCTGTGCCAGATTACGAACTTCACTCGCTACCACCGCAAAACCACGCCCCTGCTCACCGGCACGAGCCGCTTCCACCGCGGCATTCAGTGCCAGGATATTCGTCTGGAAAGCGATACTATCGATAACACTCGTGATATCGGCGATCTTCTGTGAACTCTGGGCAATACCGTTCATGGTATTCACCACATTATCTACAACCTTGCCGCCACGCTGGGCGATTTCGGATGTACTCAGTGCAAGCTGGCTAGCCTGCGAAGCGTTATCGGCGTTCTGTTTCACCGTCGCGGTCAATTCTTCCATGCTCGCGGCCGTTTCTTCTAACGCCGCAGCCTGCTGCTCAGTACGGGAGGACAAATTGGTGTTATCTACGGCGATCCCGTTCGCACCCGCGTAGATCGAATTAGCACTGCTGCGCACGTTGCTCACGGCTTTAACCAGAGCTGACTGCATATCTCTCAGGCCAGCTGCAAGCTGCCCCATTTCGTTGGTACCTTCAACTTCAACTTCATGGGTTAAATCGCCATCGGCAACATAGAGAATGCTGCCAAGCAGACTTTTCAGCGGGGCAACCAAGATTTTCTGCATCCCAAACCACATACCAATCGTCATGGTGACAGTCGCGATGATCACCGAAAGTAAAATGGTGGTCGCCAGGCTATGAGAGTTTTGGTTGGCAACAATCGCTTCCGCGTTGATACGATTGTTATCAGCCCGATAATTCATATAGGTACGCTCAAAATCGTCCTGATATTTTTGCGTAGGCTGATCGAGGAAAGCGGTAATATTGCCCGCTTCAAGCAGTTGGACCAGCTCAACCAGTGCGGCATGGAAAGTGTCATATGCGCGATCAATATCACTCGACAGATTCTCACTTTGCCCTGAACCGCGTGGCAGCGACTGATAAGTTTTCCAACTTTTATCAACCGCAGCCAGATGTTTCTTTGCTTCTACCATCAACTCATTGACGGAAACTGCGGTCGCAGCCCCACCGCTTTGCATCACTAAAAAACGAGAGCCAGCACGATTCAATGTGTTTCTCATTTGCAGCAGTGAAATCCAGGATGCATTAAGCTCTGACTCTTCATTATTAATCGTTTGCTGTGTAGAAAAACTATCTTCAGCGCTAGTAATAATATTAAAAACAAACCCACCTGATGCAATTTGCAGTACAGCAAACACAACCAGAGAAATCATGAAACACTTAATTATACTGACTCGAGATAGCATAATGCACCCCTCCTTGTTGGACATATAACTAATATCGGATGATGAAAAAAAAACTGTTGGATAAATTATTTACATTGATACAAAAATGATAATTTTTACTTTTATTTACTTCTAAACCTTTACTGGTTACCGACGCTTAGCAACCTATTTAACTCATCACATACAATTTCATGAAATAGCAGATACTAACGACTAGCAAACATCAGAATAATGCGAGAAAGAAGATCGAAAATATCTCTCAAGCTATTTTCAAAGAATGGTGCAAAGGTATACATTTCCAACGCCAAAGCGCCCATACCTACCGTCAGCGTCAGCGGAAAACCAATGACGAAAATAGAAAGCTGTGGTGTAAGACGGTTAAGCAAACCCAACGTAAAGTTGATCGCTAATAACAGCGTAACAATCGGTAAACCGAGCATTAATCCGTGTTTGAAAATCAACCCTGCACTTTGTGCCAAGAAGAAAAAACCCTCACTATTCAATGTACTGCCACCTATTGGCAAAACCACAAAACTTTCATTAATAATGGTTAATAGCCATAGGTGCCCATTGAGAGAGAGAAAAAGTAACGTGGCCAGCAGGTTTAATATCCTGGCAATCACCGGCATGTTCTGTCCGCCGGATGGGTCAAAAAATGTGGCGAACGATAGCCCCATTTGCAGCCCCATAATTTCACCGGCGGTTCTCACCATAACAAAAATAAGCTGTACGGTGATGCCCATTGCCGCACCGATAATCAGTTGCTGTGCAGCTAATCCGATACCACTCCAAGCGAAAATAATATGATGACTGTCAGGCAAGTTTTGGCTAATTAAAAATGCAATGATTAACGCCAAACCCACTTTAGTTTTTTTATTTATTTCGGTGGCACTAAAAATGGGGGCCGTCGTGAACAGCGCTAAGATTCTTAGCGCTGGCCAAAAGACATGGCTAATTTGGGAATAGAGACTATCAACGGAAATGGGCAGCATAATTACCCGATGATATACGGTAAGTTGCTAAATAGTGTCCGCATATAATCGAGGAAAATACTTAGCATCCACGGCCCAAGCATAATCGTCACCAAAATAATGGCTAGAATTTTTGGGATAAAAGAAAGGGTCATTTCATTAATTTGCGTAGACGCCTGAAGAATACTGATGATTAAGCCCGTAAACAGGGCAGCCATCAGTAACGGTGTCGCAATCATCAGGCCAACTTTCACCGCCTGAAACCCCATCGCCATTACGCTTTCTGGTGTCATAATTTATTCTGCTCAGCTAAAAAAGCTTTGGGCAAGCGAGCCCATCAACAGCCCCCAGCCATCGACTAGGACAAACAGCATCAGCTTGAACGGCAAAGAAATTGTCGCAGGCGGCAACATCATCATCCCCAGCGCCATCAGCACACTAGCAACCACCAAGTCGATTATCAGGAACGGAATAAATACCGTAAAACCAAGCTGGAACCCTGTTTTCAGTTCGCTGGTGACAAAGGCGGGAAGCAGAATACGCATAGGAACATCATCGGGCGTGGCAAAATTCTCGGCCTTCGCTAGGCGTGAATAGAGAGCTAAATCCGATTCACGCGTTTGCTGCAACATAAAGGTACGCATCGGCCCCGCCGCTTTTTCCAGCGCGGTTTCCATACTGATCTTATCTTCGGATAACGGCAGCCAGGCATCGTTGTACACCTGATTGAATACCGGCGACATCACATAGAAGGTTAAAAACAGCGCCAGCCCAAGCAACACCTGATTCGGTGGAGTGGAAGGCGTACCCAGTGCGTTTCGTAACAACCCCAGCACGATGATGATGCGGGTAAAACCGGTCATCATCAGCAATACGGCGGGTAAAAACGTCAATGAGGTGAGCAGCACCAGAGTTTGTAACGGCAGCGACCAGTTTTCACCGTTCCCAGAACGCGAGATCAATAAATCGCTGTTCGCGGCCCAAGCCTCGTGTACCGGAGCCAGCAAGCCTAAACCCAGCAGCGCCGCGAGGGATAAAGTCGTCCAACGACGCACGCTCATTGTGGCGACTCCGGTTTGCGTTTTTTCAGCATATTCAGCAATACGTTCTGGAAATCACCGGACAACGGCGAGCTAGCCACTTCGTCACTGTCGCTTTGCTTGTTCAGCGTGGCAAGGCAGTTGATATTGGTGGGTGTGACGCCAAGGAGAAACCATTTATCGTCGGCTTCAACAATCACTACGCGCTCACGCTGCCCCAGCGACTGGCTGCATTTAACCGTTAGCAGCGCCGATGATTTACCGCCCTGAGTGCGGAATCCGGCACGGCGGGCAACCCAAGCGATCGCGGCAATCAACAGCAATACCAGAGCCAGCGAGCCTCCGACATTGAAGAGAATGGAACCCGGCGTACCTGAGTCGATCGTTGAGGGCGTGGTTTGGATAGCGGTTGTATTCTGCGGATTCATTATCTGCTCAAACGGTGCATACGTTCAGACGGCGTAATAATGTCTGTAATACGAATACCGAACTTGTCCGATACAACCACAACTTCGCCCTGAGCAATCAAATAACCATTGATCAAAATATCCAGCGGCTCACCGGCCAAACCTTCTAGTGCAACGACCGAACCCTGGCTTAAGCGCAGTAATTCTTTAATGGTCATTTTAGTTCGGCCTAATTCCACGGTCATTTTAACCGGGATATCCAGAATTAAATCCAGATCCTGAGATAGATGTGCAGCTAGGTGATCATGTGCGCTAAGCGGCGCCGCGCCATTATTCTCAGCCGACTGCTGCTCGTTCATGGCATCGCCCCACAGATCGTCTATGGATTGTTTGTCAGCGTCAGATGATGGTGTGGTGTCACTCATTAGGTACTACTCCTTTTTAAAATTCGCTAAAGTGGTGCTTTTGATGCGTTCTACTTTAAGGGCGTACTGATTATTCACACTGCCATATTTACCCGACAACACTGGCACACCATCAATAAATGCCTCGAGGGTATCTGGCTTATCAATTGGAATAATATCGCCTGCTTTAAGTTTGAGAACACGTGACAGCCGGGTATTAATCTCTGCAAAGTTAGCAACCATTTCTAATTCGGTATTCCGTACCTGATCAACCAAGATATTATGCCACTGAGCATCTTCTTGCTTTGAATTCTCTACCGGCGGATTCGTCAGTAATTCACGTAGAGGCTCAATGATACTAAAGGGTATACAAATATCGAACTCACCAACATGGGCACCAATTTCCACCGAGAACGGTGTCGTTACAACAATGTCATTTGGTGATGAAGTTATATTGGTAAATTTAACCTGCACTTCCGAACGGACATATTCTGTTTTCAGTTTGTAAACTGAACTCCAGCCATAGTCATATGCCTCCAGTGCCATCGAGAGAATACGTTCGATAATGCGCTGTTCAGTCGGCGTAAATTCACGCCCATCGGCTTTTGTTGGAAAACGACCGTCACCACCAAATAGGCTGTCAACGGCCATGAATACCAAATTAGGCGAGAACACAAACAGCGCAGTGCCTCGTAACGGATTCATGTGCACGAGATTTAGGTTGGTCGGCACCGACAGGTTTCGTGCAAACTCGTGGTAAGGCTGAATTTTAATATTGCCAGCGGTAATATCCGGGCTACGACGTAGCAAGTTAAACAACCCGATACGGAACTGGCGTGCAAAGCGCTCGTTGATAATTTCCAGAGACTGCAGACGATCACGAATTACGCGGCGCTGAATATTAGGATCGTAAGGCTTAATTCCTTCATCCAGCGTAGAATATTCGACCTTATCCTCGCTTTCGCTATTACTTCCGCCGTTCAGCAGGCGATCAATTTCCGCCTGTGACAATATACTATCAGACATAGAATTTACCGTAGGATGAATGCGTTATATAGAACATCAGTAACGCCTGCACTGTGATTAGCTGCAAGAGGCTGGTTGACAGCATCTTTAATTTTTATCGTCAGGTGTTGTTTGCCTTCATCGGTAGATAAAACGTCAAATGTTTGCTGCGAGAAAAGCATTAATAAGCGGCTGCGAATTTCAGGTAAAAACTTTTCGACTAACGCTTTTGCGTCATCATCTTTCACCCGCAGAGTTAAACCAATATAAAGAACACGATCGGGCTGACGAGCCACAGGTTTAAGACTGACGGTAAACGTATCTAATGGGATATACATAGGAACAGCGACGACAACTTTTTTAACTTCTCCCGCGCCATCATCTTTTTTCATTTTATTCATTTCATAAAACGTATAACCCGCCATACCGCAAGCACCGACGACCAGCAGCATGAGAAGAAAAATAACTAAAGTGTTCTTTTTCCCAGAACCAGCGTCATTTTTATTCCTTTTTGACATTATGCAAACCCTTGTAAAAAAACTATGGTCCTGAAACAGACTACCCGAATGAGGGGGGGTATTCTATTACAGACAGACACTGGGACAATTCAGTGAATAAGTGAAATTAGTGACGGCAAGCGGACGAATAAAATTAATCATCAGGCAAATGTATTTATTCCGCTATTGAGTCGAATAACCGGGGAATGAACCTCTCGATCATCCTCTGCAACGTGTCGGTCATCAGATATTTTATCGTCACGAGAGGCTTGCCCATGCGCCTCGTTATAGTGCGAGGAACCGTCCCACGACTGTGTTGAGTCGCTGCCCACGCTGCCCGCATTGAGGTTAATGCCCGACTCGGCAAGTGATGTCCGTAATTGTGGCATTGCCGCTTCCAGCACCGCACGAACCTGATGGTTTTCACTAACAAAGTGCAAGTTTGCCTGATCGCTGTTCATACGCAGGTTAATTTTTATCACGCCAAGTTCCGCCGGATTTAAGCGTATTTCAGCGTTATGAATTCCGTTACGCGTGAACATGCTGACCTGCTGGCTTAATGCCTGCTGCCAAGCGGGAGAGCCCAGTTCCTGTGTTAACACCGGTGCTGGCACCGTAGTCACCGGGGTCGCCGTCGCATGAGACGCCTGTTGCATCGTCGGTGCGGTATGGGTGACGCTCGTTACAGGCACAAACGATGAGGAGCGCTCGCCGGTTGCCGCAGGCATGTCGACAGGTTTAAACATCGTAGCCAGCGGCTCAGACTCTTCAACTTTCGTCGGAACCAATAAAGCAGCGGGTTCAGCCTCTTCTTTATTATTCGGGATCACAACCTGTGACACGTTTTTAGCCAGCGCCGCAGCGGTAGGGGGGCCGCCAGCGCCCGCACGGGTATTCTGTCGGGTGGTAAACATCGCCTGAGTGATCTCCGACAGCGCGGTTTTCCTTCCCTCGACATCAGTAACAGCCATGGCGGTTTCCTGTCCGGCAGCGGGGAGCTCCTGTCCAGCAGCGGCGGTATCCACCTGCATCACGAGGTTTTGCAAATGCGCCAGCCGTGAATCAACAGGCAACGTTGGGAGGTCAATCTGCCCCACGGTAGGATCTTCACTACCCTCCTGCAGCGGTTTACCCGGCAGCTCGCTAGGCAACGTGATCATGTCTTCAGGTAACGCAGGCAGCACATTTACCAGAGCATCTTCCGGCAACGGGGCGGGCTGGGCCGTGGTTTCGTGATGTGCCGGTTTGCGGGACGGTTTCATCTGCCCTTCAAGCAAAGAGGCAAAATCACCGCCAGCTTCGGCCCCGGATGCAGGCTGATTCGCCGTCGCCTTTCCGGCCGTTGGCAGTGATAAAATATTGGTTATCATAAAACTTTCTTCCCTAGACTGGCGCGCTGCGCAAACTCATCCATCAATTTTTGTTCCTGACGGTTCTCTTTCAGAGTCCGTACCTCTTCTGCTCGGCTTTTTAGCGTGTCAAACGAGTTCAAACGCTGCTTATCGCTGCGCCAAGACGACAGGGCTAAATCCACCGATTTCTTGCACTGCGTGACATGCCCTGTGTGCTGAAACACCACTTTGCCAAGCGAATCAATAAACGACTGATGGTTCACCCAGTCGACCACCGAAATGCCTTTATTGGCCATGTTTGATTGCAGGGTCTGCTGGTACTCCAGCTCATACGCTTCCAGCTGTTCGAGCTGCGTCACCGCACGTGAGTAATCCTGCTGTACTTTTCCCAGATGGCTGGTCGTGTCGTCGAGTTTCTGCTGAGCAAGGTCGCGTAACACATCCATCGGGCTGATCGTGGCCATGTATTCATCTCCCTCTTAGGGTTTGGGGCACGAAGAAAAGATCTTTTCCAGTTGCTCGGTAGAATCTTCGTAGCCGCAGTTTTCGTGAATAGACTGCTGGAGGAAAGCTTCAAGCTCTGGGTAAAGGGCAATGGCTTTATCCAGAAGAGGATCGCTGCCTGCGGCATAGGCTCCGACGCTGATAAGGTCACGGTTACGTTGATACGCAGAAAGTAACTGTTTGAAGTTTTGGACTTTTCGATAATGCTCTTCGTCGATAAGCTCCGTCATCGCACGGCTGATGGATGCTTCAATATCGATAGCCGGATAATGCCCCGACTCCGCCAGACGGCGCGAAAGCACAATGTGGCCATCCAGAATGGCACGTGCGGAGTCAGCGATCGGATCTTGTTGATCGTCCCCTTCCGTCAGCACGGTATAAAAAGCAGTGATCGAGCCGCCCCCTTTCTCGCCGTTACCGGTACGTTCCACCAGCGCGGGCAGCTTCGCAAATACGGAAGGCGGATAGCCTTTGGTGGCAGGTGGCTCACCGATGGCCAACGCGATTTCACGCTGCGCCATCGCATAGCGGGTCAGGGAATCCATAATCAACAGGACGTTCATGCCGCGTTCGCGAAAATCCTCTGCAATACGCGTGGCATAGACCGCCCCTTGCATACGTAAAACCGGAGAAACATCCGCCGGAGCCGCAACCACCACGGAACGACTTAGACCTTCTTTGCCGAGGATATTATCGATAAAGTCTTTTACTTCACGCCCGCGTTCACCGATCAGCCCAACGACAATCACATCGGCTTTGGTGTAACGCGCCATCATGCCCAGCAGGACGCTTTTACCTACGCCGGAACCGGCAAACAGGCCCATACGCTGACCGCGTCCGACGGTAAGCAGGCCATTGATCGCCCGCACGCCCACATCCAGCACATTTTTAATCGGATCGCGCGCCAGTGGGTTCATCGGAGCGGTAAATAAAGTGTCACGGTGCTGATGGCTAGGGGCAGGAAGCCCATCCAACGGTCGGGCGCTCGCATCAAGAACGCGGCCCAGAAGCTCCGGTCCGAGCGGCAACTGCTTGCCTTGTCTCAGCCCGACACCGCTTTCCAGTGCGTAAACCCGAGCGCCGGGTAAAATGCCGTCGACGTTCTCAAGCGGCATCAGATAAAGCACCTGACCGTTAAACCCCACCACTTCACTTTCAACTTTGGCAATGCTGGTGCCGGTATCTCGCTCGACAATGCACAAGGTGCCAATTGGCAAGCGCAGGCCAATGGCCTCCATCACCAGACCCGCCGCGCGAGTCAGTTTGCCGTAATGTCGGCTAGGCTGAAGTGTGGTAATTTTTTGTTCTTGGCTGTCGATAGATTCCAGCCATTTTTTCAGGCGAGCTGCCATCAGAGATAGTCCTCTCTGGTTATCTGGCAAAGCTCTTCCCAACGTGTAGTCACCGTAGCGTCAATTTCACCTTCCACCGAGGTGATCCGGCAGCCGCCCGGTAAAATATCGTCATCGCCGCGCAGCTCCCAGCCCAGTGAATCTAAGGTGGAGCGAAGATGTTCCGCCACCAGCGCCAAGTCGTCTTCACTTACCCAAAGCTGAACTTCACCTTTAAGCAGGCTCTCTTCTTTGAGCAGCTGTTTAATCTTCTCCAGCAGGATGGTGTTGTCATAGGCAATGGTTTTCCCCACGATAGAGCGCGCCGCCGAAAGAGAAAGCTGTACCAACCGCGATGGGATCACGCTATCGAGATTATCCAGCGCCGTTTTAAACGTCTCAAACAGATTGGTCATGCGGGTAACGGTTTGGTTCTGCTGTTGCAGCGCCTGCGCCAGGCCCTCTTTTTTACCGAGCGCCAGCCCTTCCTGATACCCCTGCTGCTTGCCTTCTTCCAAGCCACGAGCCTGCCCCTGAGCAAACCCTTTTTGTTCCGCCTGCTGGCGAATACGCGCCAACTCCGCCTGCAGTAACTCATCGGACTGATAGTTGCTTTCCGGCGCAATCGGTTCTGCGACGGTCAGTTCTACCGGATTAAAATCGTTCAGTAGATCCTGAGGCTGCCAGCTTTTCCACTGTAGCGTTTTATCAGACATAGATATCTTCCCCGCCACCCAACACAATCTCGCCGCTTTCCGCTAAACGACGAACAATCAACAGGATGTTTTTCTGTTCGCCTTCGACCTGAGACATACGTACCGGGCCACGGGAGTTGAGGTCTTCCAGCATGATATCCGCCTGACGTCTCGACATATTGCGGAAGAACTTGTCGCGTAGCGGCTGATCCGAACCTTTCAGGGCGACGATCAGCATCTCGTTATCAATTTCTTGCAAGATACGCTGAATGCTGCGGTCTTCCATTTCGATGAGGTTTTCGAACAGGAACATTTCATCAATAATTTTCTGTGCCAGCTCGTTGTCAAATTCACGTACCGCTTCAATGGCAGCATCTTCCTGCTGCGATTTCATCAGGTTGAGAATTTCAGCCGCAGGACGAACACCACCCATTTTGCTGCGTTTGAGGTTTTGGCCGTGAAGCAGATTGTTCAGCACTTCCGTCAGTTCATGAAGTGCTGCTGGCTGTACACCACCAAAGGTGGCGATACGCAGCATAATGTCGTTGCGCTCGCGTTCGTCGAATTTCGCCAGTACATCGGCAGCCTGATTGCGCTTCAGATGCACCAAGATAGTGGCAATAATCTGCGGGTGCTCTTCGCGGATAAGGTCGAAAACGGCCTGCGCATCCATAAAGTTGAGCGCTTCAATACCGCTGTTCCCATCTTCCACATCCAGCAAGTCTTCAAGTAGGCTCGCCGCACGCTCTTCGCCCATCGCTTTAACCAGCACGCTGCGCAGGTATTCGTTGGTATTAAGGTTGAGTGCAGCCACTTCGCTGAAGTCGTTTTGAAACTCACCCAGCACGCTGGAAAGCTGCTCATAGGTAAAGCCACTCATGCTGATCATCGCGGTACTGATTTGGGTCACTTCGCGGGTAGAGAGGTGTTTAAACACCTCCGCTGCCCGTTCGTCACCCAACGTCAACATGACGACGGCGCTTTTCTCTGAGGCATTCATTCTGCTTTCAGTTCCTTATTCAACCATTGGCGCATAACAAGCGCGATTGTCTGCGGATCTTTTTCTGCCATTTCACGCAGATTCTGCGAACCGACTTCCGTATCCACTCGCGCCTGAGCTTTCGCTTTTGCGCTGCTCTCATTCTTACGAACCAGTTCATCAATCTTGGCTTGGCGTGCTTCTTTCTCCAGTTCAAGGCGCTGTAATGCCAGTTCCTGATGACGTAGCCAAGCTGGCTGCACAGCTTTGCGCCACAACATGAAGGCGACAATACCAATCAGCAAATAACGGATGATGGCGAAGAACAGGTCGATCATTTCCGGCTGCTTCCACAGCGGCGGGCTTATCTCATCATCAGCAGTGCTGAAGGCTGAGTTCACGATGTTGAGCGTGTCACCGCGCGCTTCGGAATAGCCAATCGCTTCTTTCACCAGAGCGTTGACCTGCGCCATCTGATCTTTGGTTAACGGCACCAGCGCACCGTCTTTATCCTGCAAATGGTTGATAACCACCGCCACGGATAAGCGCTCGATGCTGCCGGTGCTGCGCTTAATGTGCGTCAGCGTGCGATCCAGCTCATAGTTGGTGGTCGCGTCTTTATTCGAGTTGAACGGGATAGTCGTGGCCGGTGCATTCGTTGCCGCCGGAGTATTACCCGCGCCCGCCGCTGGCTGATTTCCAGCCGGTGGGGTTGCCGTCCCTGCAGGTTGCGTCAGAGGGGCCGCCGCCGGTGTCGGTGGCTGATTGCTTAATGCGCCTGGGACACCACCGACACTGCTCGCGCCGCCCTGTTGCGCATCGCTAGTCTGACGGCTGCGAATCGACATTTTTTCCGGAGCGGAGTTCGGCTGGAACTGCTCGGCTGTTTGTTCATGGGTGGTGAAGTCAATCTGTGCGGTCACCTGCGCATGCACGTTCTGGCTGCCAACAATCGGTGTCAGAATGGCCTGAATACGGCGCTGGAAATCGGTTTCGACTTCGCTGGTATATTTCAAGCGCGACGTCTGCTGCACCTGATCACCTTTTTGCGACAGCAGACGCCCGGTCTGATCGACAATGGTGACATGGTCGGCATTCAGGCCCGGAACCGCGCTAGAGATGAGATAAGAAATGGCGCTCACCTGCCCCGCATCCATAGTGCGGCCATTATCCAAATGGACAGTCACGGAGGCGGTCGGCTGCTTTTCTTCACGCACAAATAATGACGGTTTCGGCATCGCAAGATGCACACGCGCACTGCGCACAGAACCGATGGTTTCAATGGTTCGTGAAAGCTCGCCTTCAAGTGCACGCTGGAAGTTCACTTGCTCACTGAATTGGCTGATACCAAACTTTTCTTGGTCCAGCAATTCAAAACCAATCGCTCCGCCTTTTGGCAAACCCTGCTGGGCAAGCTGTAAACGCGCTTCATAGACTTTATCGGCAGGAACCATAATGGCACCGCCACGTTCATCAAAGCGATATGGCACATTCATCTGTGTTAACTGAGTGACAATAGCGCCGCCATCCTGATCGCTGATATTACTAAACAGCACACGATAGCTTGGCGATTGAATCCACAAAGTGAATGCAACAATAATTGAAATAGCTGCCGCCGCAGAAACAGCTAACGCTATTTTAGGATTGGCACGAATGCGCTCAAAAGCAGTCATAACATTCGTTATATTATTTTTTTAATACCGTTCGTGGTGGCATTCATGCCGTAGTCCTGTAAAAAAATGACGCAATGTGGACGCAATATTGCGAATAAGCATTCCGGTTTGGTTTTCACAGAAAATGCTGCGGCGAGATATCTCACCCACTGATGTTTCAACCGCGCATTATAGGGTATGAGAGGATATTCTTAACCTCCAATAAGCTGAAACTTCTGTCGACTTATTAGTTTATTTCGAACTTGCAGTGCCGTGATAAACTAATACTAACAAGGGAAATACAGCCAGCAGATTATTGCTGGAAAATAATAGGATTATTAATGTCTATTCAATCAATGGGTGGCATTCTGGAACAGATTCAGTTTCAGGCGCAACAGATTTCCGCCACCGGCAATAGCAACCCACTAAAACCCGCACAAAGTAATAGCGATTCAGTTTTATTCTCCTCACTATTATTTGACAGCATCAATAATATTAATGATGTTCGCAGTACAGCCAGAACGCAGGCTCAGGATTATATTAAGGGCACATCAGATATCGGCCTGAACGATGTTATGGTTTCGATGCAAAAGTCATCTATTGCGCTCAATCTGGGCATCCAGGTACGTAATAAAATGGTCAGTGCTTACCAAGAAATCATGAACATGGCGGTATAACCGAGAATCCTGCATTCATTATCAGGCTTCACAACGCTAATCCCGCATTGCCCACGGGGCAACAGCAATATTAATAACACTATTTTTCATATGCAGTGCATGCGCATCGTATGAGCATGACAAGGCGATCATAAATATCGCCTGGATGTAATATCCATATATGAGTATTGGGTGCGACAAAATTAAAATGACAAGCAACAAACTACGCATTCAGTCTGGAATTTCTGATAAAGAACTAGAGACCGTTAGCCAACTTATTTACCAACGTGCAGGAATAGTTCTTTCTGTACAGAAGCGTGACATGGTTTACAACCGCCTGTCGCGCCGTTTGCGTGATCAGGGAATATCGACTTTCAGCGAGTATTTGAACGACCTGAAAACCAACCCGAATAGCAATGAATGGCAATCATTTATTAATGCATTGACCACTAATTTGACCTCCTTTTTTAGAGAGTCATACCATTTCCCTATTTTGGCGGAGCACGCACGCCAGCGTAAAGCGGGTTATAAAATATGGTGTACTGCGGCATCGACCGGAGAAGAGCCCATTTCTGCCGCTATTACGTTGAATGAAACCTTGGGTAAAAGTATGAGTGGCCCACGGATCTGGGCCACGGATATTGACACCGAAGTTCTCTCAAAAGGCATGGCCGGTGTTTATCGCTTATCCGATATAGATAATTTAAGCGCTGAGCAAAAAAGAAATTACTTTATGCGCGGCACAGGCACGCAAGAAAACCGGGTAAAAGTCAGAAAGGAACTGCTCGATTCTATCCATTATGAGCAGCTCAACCTGCTGAGTTCGAACTGGGATGTTCCGGCGCCGTTTGACGCTATTTTTTGTCGCAATGTCATGATCTATTTTGATCAAAAGACTCAGGAACACTTACTGAAGCGCTTCGCTAGCCTTCTCAAACCTGGCGGGCTTTTATTTACTGGTCACTCAGAACATTTTGGCCCTATGAACGGGGCATTCCGCCTGCTTGGCCAGTCGGTATATGTTCTGTCTCAGGAGAAATAATGCGCAAGATTAAAGTCCTCTGTGTTGATGATTCTGCACTGATCCGCAACATCATGACTGATATCGTTAATCAACAGCCCGATATGGAAATGGTGGCTACCGCACCCGATCCCATTATCGCCAGGGATTTGATTAAACGCCTTAACCCGGACGTGTTGACGCTTGACGTTGAAATGCCACGCATGGACGGGCTGGACTTCCTTGATCGCCTGATGCGCCTGCGTCCAATGCCGGTCGTGATGGTGTCATCTCTGACCGGTAAAGGGGTCAGAGATCACCCTGACCGCCCTAGAAATCGGTGCCGTCGACTTCGTCACCAAACCGCAGGTGGGTTTGCGGGAAGGCATGGAAAAGTATGCCGAGCTGATTGCCGAGAAAATTCGCACAGCCGCAGTGGCTCAGGTTTATCGTCGCAGCAGCCATACTCCCCAGCCCAAAGCAATCACCAGCCCGCTGGTTGGCAGTGAAAAAATCTTCGCTATTGGTTCTTCCACCGGAGGAACCGAAGCGCTGCGCCAAGTGCTGGTGCCGATGCCACGAACCTGCCCGGGCGTCATCATCACTCAGCATATGCCGCCGGGCTTCACCCGTTCCTTCGCCGAACGCCTCAACAAGCTGTGTGAAATTTCAGTGAAAGAAGCCGAAGACGGCGATCGCGTCCTGCCGGGGCATGCCTATATCGCCCCCGGTGCGCGCCATATGGAACTGGTGCGTAACGGCGCCAACTACCAAATCAAGCTTACCGATGCTCCCCCTGTTAACCGCCATCGTCCGTCAGTCGACGTGCTGTTTAAATCCGTGGCGCTTAGCGCGGGGAAAAATGCCGTCGGAACCATCCTTACTGGTATGGGCAACGATGGCGCTCAGGGGATGCTCGACTTACGCAAAGCGGGAGCACACACCATTGCGCAAAGCGAAAAAACTTGCGTGGTCTTTGGGATGCCCAGAGAAGCCATTCTCTTAAATGCGGCGGTGGAAGTAGTCGATTTGAACGACATCACCCAGCACATGTTGAACGGCGTGACCGGACAGGCGCGCCGTATTTAATTTGACGTTTCATTACTCCCCCTGCGGGGACATACACAATCAGGAATAAACATGGCAGACAAGAATTTGCGTTTTTTAGTCGTTGATGACTTCGCTACCATGCGTCGCATCGTGCGTAATCTGTTAAAAGACTTAGGTTTCAATAAAGTAGATGAAGCGGAAGATGGTCAAAATGCACTGACCCTACTGCGTGAGTCGACCTTCGACTTTGTCATTACTGACTGGAACATGCCACACATGGACGGTCTTGAGCTGCTATCTGAGATCCGCAAAGATCCGAACCTGAGCAAATTGCCGGTGTTGATGGTCACTGCCGAAGCGAAGAAAGAAAACATTATTGCCGCCGCTCAGGCTGGTGCTAGCGGATATGTGGTGAAGCCATTTACCGCCGCCACGCTGGAAGAAAAGCTGGGCAAAATATTTGAAAAGCTTGGGTGGTAAATCATGGACGATAAAAGTAGCAATCCCGGAGCACAGAATTTTCAGGAAATCTTCTCCCGCATTGGGCATCTGACCCGTTTGCTGCGCGACAGCATGACAAATCTGGGCCTCGACCAGATCATCATGGATGCCGCCGAAGCCATTCCCGATGCCCGTGACCGCCTCTCTTACGTGGTGGGGAAAACCTCGCAGGCGGCCGAGTGTGCCTTAACCTGCGTGGAAGTCGCCCGCCCGCTTCAGGATTCACTGAGCAAACAGTCCACCGAACTGACTCAACGCTGGGATGAGTGGTTTGAAAACCCAATCGAACTGCCGATGGCAAAGGAACTGGTGGAAAACACCCGTAGCTTCCTGCGAGAGACGCCCAATATGGCGGCAAAAACCAACGAGCAGCTCATGGAAATCATGATGGCACAGGATTTCCAAGATCTGACCGGACAGGTTATCCAGCGCATGATGCACCTTATCGAGAACATCGAGAAAGAGCTGTTCCATGTCCTGATCGACAACATGCCAGAGAAACAAGCTCAGGCAGTGGAAGCGACAAAAGCGCCGCAGTTAAAGAATGGTCCGCAAATTGATCAGGAAGGCGCTGGTGTTGTCGCCACACAAGGTCAGGTTGACGATCTTCTTGAAAGCCTAGGCTTTTAATCTCTTGGTCGCATGATGAAAGCCGATGTCTGAAGAGAGTGATGTAGAAAAAACTGAGGAGCCCACACCCCAGCGACGAGAGAAAGCACGTGAAGAGGGACAAATTCCCCGTTCAAAAGAGCTGACCTCGTTGCTGATGCTGTTAGTGGGCTGGAGCCTGATCCTGTTTGGCGGAGATGTCGTCGCGCGTAAGCTGGCGCTGGTTCTGCAAAACGGTCTGAGCTTTGACCGGATGATTATCCTCGATACCACGTCGATGATCCGCCAGTTACGCCATCTATTGCTGATGGCGGCCACCTCGGTTTTGCCGATTTTACTTGGTCTGTTTCTTACCGGCATATCCGCCCCTGCGATCCTCGGGGGCATTCAGCTAAGCGGTAAATCGTTCAAGTTCGATATGAAGCGTATCAACCCGTTGCCGGGCCTTAAGCGAATGGTTGGCGCGCAGCTCGTCTCTGAACTGATCAAAGGTCTTCTCAAAGTGGTACTGGTGGGTATCGCCAGCGGGCTGTTTATCTGGAGCAACAAATCCCGTTTTATCGCCCTCGGTCACGGCTCGCTGGCCGATGGTCTGGGGGATACACGTGACCTGATTTCAGGCTGTCTGTTAATCGTGATTATGTCCCTGTTCCCGATGGTCGCTTACGACGTTTTTTATCAGATTTTCAGCAACTTGAAGAAAATGCGCATGAGTCGCCAAGAAATTCGTGATGAATTTAAACAAAGCGAAGGCGACCCGCACATCAAAAACCGAATTAAGCAGTTACAGCGTGCAGCTGCCAGCCAACGCATGATGGCCGATGTACCGACTGCCGACGTCATCATCAATAACCCGACGCACTACTCCGTCGCCCTGAGCTACAAGGAAGGTGGCACCGCAGCACCGATTGTCGTGGCAAAAGGTGCAGGAGAGGTCGCGCGGCGCATTCGAGAAATTGCACAAGAACACAATGTTCCCATGCTCGAGGCGCCCCCCCCTTGCGCGTGCGCTCTATCGCCACTGTGAAATTGGTCAGCCGATTCCTGCCGATCTCTACAGCGCAGTTGCTGAAGTCCTCGCCTGGGTTTATGGCCTGCGACGCTGGCGACTCGGTGGCGGTATTGTTCCTAAAAAACCTGAAAATCTTCCGGTGCCTGCGGCTCTGGATTTTGCACAAGAGAGTAAAGAGTAATGTCCAATTACGCCGAAAAATTGCGTATCCCCAATCTGAAAGAGACGCAGTGGCAAATACTGGCAGGGCCGGTATTGATCATGCTGATTCTGGCCATGATGGTACTGCCATTGCCTGCGTTTCTGCTCGACCTGCTTTTTACGTTTAATATCGTTCTCTCGCTGATGATCTTGCTGGTGGCGATGTTCACCCAAAAGACGCTTGAGTTCTCGGCCTTCCCGACGATCCTGCTGTTTTCAACCCTATTACGTCTGGCGCTTAACATCGCCTCCACGCGTATTATTTTGATGGATGGTCACACCGGAGCAAGCGCCGCCGGTAAAGTGGTTGAGGCATTTGGTCACTTCTTGGTGGGCGGTAACTTCGCGATTGGTATCGTGGTCTTCGCCATTCTTATCATCATCAACTTTATGGTTATCACCAAAGGTGCAGGACGTATCGCCGAAGTTGGTGCACGCTTCGTCCTCGATGGGATGCCAGGTAAACAGATGGCGATCGACGCCGATCTAAATGCCGGTCTGATTGGGGAAGACGAAGCAAAGCGTCGTCGTAGCGATGTAACCCAAGAGTCTGACTTCTACGGTTCAATGGACGGTGCCAGTAAATTCGTGCGCGGCGATGCCATTGCGGGTCTGCTGATCATGGCGGTAAACGTCATCGGCGGCTTGTTGATCGGGATGCTGCAACATGATTTGTCTTTCGGTGCTGCCGCAGAAACCTACACGATTCTGACCATCGGTGATGGTCTGGTCGCTCAGATCCCTGCCCTGATTATTTCAACGGCGGCGGGTGTTATCGTGACCCGTGTCTCCACCGAGCAAGATGTCGGTGAACAGATGGTCAGCCAGCTGTTCAACAACCCACGCGTAATGGTGCTTTCTGCCGCGATTATTGGCCTGCTGGGGATGATCCCCGGAATGCCAAACTTTGTGTTCCTGCTGTTTACCTGTTCGCTGCTGGGGATTGCCTGGTGGATGCGTGGTAAAGAGTTAGAAGAACAGGGCTCGGGCGGCACACAGTCGAAAGAAGGTAAAGCCGCCGCGAAAGCGCAGGCCGATGCGACGAAAGTCAGCGAAGCCTCATGGTCTGATGTGCAGATGGAAGATGTGCTCGGTCTGGAAGTGGGCTATCGACTGATCTCGATGGTGGATAACGAGCAGAGCGGTGAGCTGCTGACCCGTATTCGTGGCATTCGTAAAAAATTCGCTCAGGAGATGGGCTTTTTACCTCCCGCCGTGCATATCCGCGACAACCTTGATCTGTCGCCGACCCGCTACCGTATTCTGCTGAAAGGGGTAGAAATTGGCAGCGGTGAAACCATGCCGGAACGCTGGATGGCAATCAACCCCGGCTGTGCCGAAGGTGAGCTGCCGGGTACGCCGTGTCGCGAACCCGCATTCGGTCTGCCGGCGATCTGGATTGATGAAGTGATGCGTGAACAGGCGCAGATCCTCGGCTATACGGTAGTGGATCCGAGTTCGGTGATCGCCACCCATCTTAATCACCTGATCGCCACCCATACCGATGAGCTGTTTGGTCGTCAGGAAACGCAGCTGCTGCTGGATCGCTTAGCGAAAGATATGCCGAAGCTGGTGGAGGGTCTGATCCCCGACCTTATTTCGCTCACGACTTTCCATAAAGTGCTGCAAAACCTGCTGGCGGAAAGGATCTCCATTCGCGACATGCGCACCATTGTCGATACGCTGGCCGAGTTTGCCGCAGTGCAAACTGATCCGGACGAGTTAACCGCCCAGACGCGTATTCGCCTCGGCCGAGCAATCACCCAGCAGTGGTTCCCTGGCACCGATGAAATTCAGGTGATCGGCATGGATCTCAATTTGGAAAGGTTGATGATTCAGGCAAGTCAGAACGGCAGCGCGATTGAACCCGGCATTGCCGAGAATATTATTCGTCAGACGGAGAAAGCGCTGATGCAGCAGGAAACGCTGGGCGCACCGCCTGTGCTGCTGGTCAATCAGCCGCTGCGGATGATGCTTTCTCGCTTCCTGCGCCGTATTTATCCTCAGCTGGTGGTGTTGTCGAATCTGGAAATCAGCAATAACCGCACCGTGCGTATGACGTCGATGATTGGGGGTCAGGAGTAATGAAGTCTGGCGTTCTAATAGCGATGCTGCTGGCTTTTCCGCTGACGGCAGGTGCAATCAGCGGTTCATGGAGCCAAACGGCGGCAAGCGGCGTGATTAGCGTCGGGAAACAAGCGGTGCCCGGCTCACGGTTAGCGCCGTCCGGCAGCATCCCGGCGTCAGCGACGGTGACGCAAATTTCATGGCGTATCACACTGCTTTCTCCACAGCCGCCGGGGCTGCAAATCAAGTTATGCACTGCCACAGCCTGCTTCGCGCTGGACAGCCTTTCAGGGCAAAAACGGTTCACCACAGCAATTTCCGCACAAGGCCCGTTCCGGTTTGTCTATGCCGTGGCACATCGTGGGCAGGTTGTGCCCCCTGTGCGGGTGGTGAGCAATCAGTTAACGGTGAATTATCGCTAATACCCTCTCGAAAAAAGAGTCACTCTGATTATCTGCCAGAGTGACTCTTTTTTTTCGCGGGGAATATACGGAAAACTGGGTAAGAAAGAAAAACAGAACCAGAAAAGTACGGCATAAAATAAAAAAAGAGAAAGGCTATTTTCTGAGAAAATAAAACAGCCTTATCACCGTGGGCTACTGAAGGGTGGTGGTAAAACTTGACGCGTAAGCCTGATTACATTTTCTACCGCGATTCAACGACGTAATATCCGACTGGAGTACATCTAGGCGGCCTTTTAAATTTCGGCTTATTTCCGCTTCATTATCAACCAGCGCTTTAATGATATAACCAATTCTCCCTTCCGCACTTTCTTGTAATACTTCAGGGTGATCGCTCAGCGTTTGTTGCAACGTAATAATATATTTCTCTGCCAGCTCAACAAAACCCTCCCACTCACTTTCTCTGGCCATTTTCAGCATAGTCAGACTCATCTGATAAATAACTTCATACTGATTGGTAATGGTATCAGACATTTTTCACCTGTTTTTGCTGAGGGTCGATTTCTTTCCATGTATTAGCCAGATTCATTAATAGCTCATCGACATGAGGAAGCGCATCTGGATTATTGCGTAAATTGCATTCCAATAAAGTGCGCGACATATAGTCATAGAGCATCTCCATTTCCTCGGCGATCCCTTTGCCTTTCTCAAAATCGAGCGATGCACGAAGCCCGTTATCAATAATGTTGATGGCTTTGGAAATCATCTCTCCACGCCGGGCAACATTACCGGTCTCGAAATAAATCTTTGCGCGTAAAATTGCATTATGCGCCCCATCGTACAACATGGTAATAAGCTGATGAGGTGTTGCTCCTGCTAGTTGACTCTGTAGGTCAACCTGAGCATAAGCTTGAATGCCTCGACTCGCGTACATAATAGGCTCCGTGATAAACAGGCTCGAGGTAGCATCCCTCTTGCCTGGTAAAAAAAGTCGTTAACCCAGCGAAGTCAGAATGGCGGAAAGCTGCGAGCTCATGCTATTTAACTTCGACATGGTGGTGTCGAGGTTCTGGAACTGTACGCGATAGCGTTCAACGGAAGCATCGATCAAACGCTGGGTTTTATCGATTTGCTTCTGCATCTGCTCGGACTGTTCAGTCAGGGTTTTGGTGGACGTTTTGATGATGCCATCAGTTTTCGTGTCCGTATCACCCACGTACTTGGTGATAATATCGTTCAGCGTGTTTGCAAGGCCTGGCACATCTTCGCCTTTGCCGGTGAACATCGACGCGACATCATTCGGATTATCAGCAATCGCCTCATCCAGTTTCTTCTCGTCCAGCGTCATCTGCCCGGTAGCGGCGTCAATTTTGATGCCTAGATCGGCTAATGCGGAGTAGTCGCTGTCGCTTTCACCGTACATACCGTTCACCGAGGAACGCACCTCGCTTATCATGCCACGCAGGGTAGAATCACCCATCAGTGCGCCATTTTCCGCGTTGGTGGTGGCGGTTTGATCGTCGCTAATACTGGACGCATCATACGGCACGTACTTGCTGGCGTTGGTCGTCAGGGTCATTAAGGCGTTATAGGCTTTAACAAAATCCTGCACGGTGGTTTTGATGGCGCTGGTGTCCTGAGTCAGCGTTAGCTGCTCAGCCGGTTTGCCCGCTTCCGACACCGCAGTCAGAGACAGCGTAATTCCATCAAGAATATCGGAGATGTTATTGCTGGAGCGGGTGTAAGTACTACCGTCTACGGTCAGTTTTGCATCTTCCGCCGCTGACACCTGGGTCATAGCATTGCTGTTCAGCACACCATCGAGTTTGGTATCACCCGACACACTAACGGTCATTTCCCCGTCTTTACCCGTGGTTTTCGAGCTTAATACCAGCTGATAACCGTTATCGGTACGCTGCACGGAAGCCGAAACATCACCACCTTCACGGTTGATCGCCTTGGCAATCTGCCTTAGGGATGTTTCGTCATCCTTCAGATCCACTTCCATGGTGACTTGTTTATCCGTGCCGTCTTCTTGCTTTACGGTTTGCGTGATGGTTACGGTGCGTGAATTACCGCTGGTCGACTCTCCCAGCTGTGTGTCCTGGCTATTCTCCGCATCCGTTCTAATCTTGTGTGCGGTGGCGAGTTTTTCCACCGTCACGGAGTGCGTATCAGCGCGGGCGTCCGACGTAGCGGTTGCGGTAAACGCGGTATTGTTGCTTACTTTTAAGGTGTTAAAAGCATCGTTCGTGAGGCTCTTTGTTGGCTTCTGTAATGCAGAAAGCGCCGCAGAAATTTGCCCCCAGGACGATACTTTTGATTTATAGCTGGTCTGTAATGCAGTATATGGCGATAAACGCGTCTGCTCGCCGGCCTTAATTTGCGCCAACATCGTTTCCGTGTCTAACCCCGAACCGATACCCAGTGATGATATGCTAGCCATGTTATCTCCTTATGCCAGTACTTTATTTTTTCTGTTCACTAATACCTATCGGTTTTTACTGCACAAAGTTTAATTTTTTGCATTAACAGGCACAACTCTTCCTGACCGATTAATACAATTACGCCGTCTTTTCGATGAATAAAAAATACGCCGCCAAGTTGTTTTTGCTGCACCAAAATCAAACCGTAAAATTGCTTACACTAATGCATTCATTTTACCTGATTGCATATTTTTACTATTACTATAAAGAAAGAAATTGCCATTTGTGTAAATTCCAAGCAAACGCCATAAAATTTTAAAAAAAATTTTTAGAGAATTTTTTTCGCGCCGATATTTTTATTATGCGAACAAACTAACGCATAAAACATAGCACCACATAGATGTGCTGCTGATTTTATAAAGAGAGGAATGAATATGTCACAGGTAATTAATACCAACTCCCTGAGCCTGGTTGCTCAAAATAACCTGAACAAATCTCAGAGCGCCCTGGGTACTTCTATCCAGCGTCTGTCTTCTGGCCTGCGTATTAACAGCGCTAAAGACGATGCAGCGGGTCAGGCTATCAGCAACCGTTTCACTGCGAACATTACCGGTCTGACTCAGGCCTCTCGTAACGCCAACGACGGTATCTCCATCGCGCAGACCACTGAAGGCGCGCTGAATGAAGTGAACGACAACCTGCAGAACATTCGTCGTCTGAGCGTTCAGGCACAGAACGGCACCAACTCCGATTCTGACCGTAAATCCATTCAGGACGAAATCAACGCACGTCTGGACGAGATCAACCGTATCTCCGAACAGACTGAATTCAACGGCGTGAAAGTGCTGAGCAAAGACCAGACCCTGAGCATTCAGGTTGGTTCTAACGATGGCCAGACCATCGATATCAGCCTGAGCCAGATGAACTCTGACACCCTGGGTATGGCTACTTTCGATATCAGCAAAATGGCGACCAAAGTTAGTGCTGGCCAAACTGTTACTGATGGTACTGATTCCCATCAGCTGGTAGATGCTGACATCGATGCGATGAAACTTGCTGCCTTTAAAGCAGGTGGCGAAGGTGAAATCTATACAATGGATGATGGCTCTTACGTCGCGATCGGCAAAAATGCTGCAGGTGATGAAGTCGTCTCCACTCTGACCCCAACCTTCCCAGGTGCCGGTGCAGCACCTACTTGGGCTGGTGTTGATGAAACAGATGCTGCGAAAATCAGTGAGTTAAAAACCGCTGCGAACCCGCTGACTGCTGTTGACGATGCAATGGCACAGGTTGATGAACTGCGTTCCGGTCTGGGTGCAACTCAGAACCGTTTCGATTCTGTTATCAGCAACCTGAACAGCACCGTAAACAACCTGTCTGAATCTCGTTCACGTATCCTTGATGCAGACTTCGCTTCCGAAGTATCTGAAATGAGCCGTGCGAACATCTTGCAGTCTGCGGGTATCTCCGTATTGGCTCAGGCTAACCAGGTTCCACAGAACGTACTGTCTCTGCTGCGTTAATTTTTATTAATTAACCGTAATACAACCGGCTCATTAATCATGAGCCGGTTTTTATATATTTATTGCAAATAACCCCATTAACGCCCTCTTATTCCACCATCGATCGGTTGTACATAAAATAGCTCAAAAAGTATAATAAGAGCAATTAATCTAAAAAGACAAAATTATGCTGCAACCTTACCTCTGGGCCATGAATAAAATCAACGTTACCGCCAAAAGCATGGTTGACGTTATGAATAAGCCGGTTAAAAAACATCGTCTAAAGAATTTTACGGCGATGAAGATCTGCCCCCATATTCAACCCATTATGTGTTCCGCCACTCAGCGTCTGATTGGGGCGGAAGTTTTACTGCGCTTTAATGACGGAAGCGGAAATTATTTTCCGCCTAACTCCAGAATAGAAGAATTAGAAACCGCCCCGCTGACGAACCTCTTCACCGTAAAATTAATTGAAGAAATTCACACGTTTTTCCTGCCATTGCGTAGCAAACTCCCAGAAGGTTTTTTCTTTACCTTTAATCTCTGTGCGAAACAGATTACCCAGCCCGCATTGAGACATGCCATCTACACGTTTTCGGACAGCTTTAATATGCTGCTGGAAATCAGTGAAAGCTCGTTTGAGGCCATGGAAGATAACACTCTGGATATTATTCAAGACATGATGAATGAAGGTATTCAGTTTGCTATCGATGAGTTTGGCACCAGCAGTTCCAGCCTGAAGTACTTAGAAAATATGGAGTTCTGCCTGCTTAAACTCAACCGCGATTTAACGCTGGTTCATCAGGGCGAGCTGGTCTATAAAAAAACCCTTGATGGTTTGTCTGGCCTGGCATTCATGCTGGATATGCAGCTGGCAGCCGAAGGCGTGCAGAGTGAAAACCAAGCACAGTTACTGCTGGAGCGTGGAGTTCATATGTTGCAGGGCCGCCACTATTCACCACCGCTGACGATGAAATATTTTATGCAAACTATGTATCCTGAGGAATATGGTAACGGTAACGCGGGAGATAAAAGCGGGCAGATTTTATGAGTGTGGTTCTTGCGTTATTTGGCAATATATCCCGTATTAATCACAGTAATATATGCTTAAATATTATCTCCATAAATCATCACCTGCCGTTAAATAATATAACGGCAGGTATGGCTACAGAAGATTATCTCATCAGGCGATTTCTGTCTTCGACATAGATTCAACCAGTTGCATCTCTTCGCTATTCAGCAGTTTTTCTATGTCTACCAGAATAAGCATACGATCGTCCACCGTCCCCAGACCTAATAAATATTCCGTTGACAGCGTAACCGAGAAATCAGGTGCTGGACGAATTTGATCGTTCGTCAGTGACGTCACATCAGAAACGCCATCCACAATAATACCGACCACACGTTCGGAAAGATTAAGAATAATAATCACAGTATTAACGTTGAAATCCGCCGTCGGGAAATCAAACTTCACGCGTAAATCGATAATTGGCACAATCACGCCGCGCAGATTCGTCACGCCAAGAATAAAGTCCGGGGTATTGGCAATACGCGTAACGCGTTCATAGCCACGAATTTCTTGCACCTTGAGAATTTCAATGCCGTATTCTTCAGCGCCGAGAGTAAATACCAAGTATTCCTGACCAATATTTTTCTCGTCGTATTGTTTTTCTGATACTGAGTAGTTCATGAGATCACCTTACTAAATCGTATTCAATCCGCCAGCGGGTTTAATCAGCCGTGGTTTTTGGAAAATGAAGCCAGCGCGGCAACGTCGAGGATCAGCGCCACGCTGCCATCCCCCAGAATGGTGGCCGCAGAAATGCCCGGCACTTTGCGATAATTAAGCTCAAGGTTTTTCACCACCACCTGATGCTGGCCAATCAGTTGATCGACCAACAGCGCATAACGATTCCCCGCGCTTTGTACGATAACGGCCACCCCCTGCTGTGGTTCCACCACGTCGCTTTTGATATCAAAGACCTGATGCAGCTCAATCAGCGGCAGATACTCACCGCGCACCTGCAACATGCGTTCATTCCCCCCCATACGGTACAGCGCGTTTTCAGCTGGTCGGAGCGACTCCATCACCGTGCTGAGCGGTAGAACATAGATCTCCTCCCCCACTTTCACCGACATGCCGTCGAGAATGGCCAGCGTCAGTGGCAGGATGATTCGGATGGTCGAGCCTTTGTCCTGCTCAGAGCGAATTTCAACATGACCGCCCATTTCCTGAATGTTTCGACGAACCACGTCCATGCCAACGCCACGGCCGGAGACATCGGTGACTTTTTCTGCGGTGGAGAAGCCGGCTGCAAAGATAAGCATCCATACTTCTTCATCGCTCAGGTTGTCGCTGAGCCCCATCCCTTGTGATTCTGCACGGGCTAGGATCTTCTCACGGTTCAGACCTGCACCATCGTCGATCACTTCAATCACGATGTTGCCGCCGTGATGTTCAGCGGAGAGGATCAGGTTGCCTTTTTCCGGTTTGCCTTTCGCTCGGCGGATCTCTGCCGATTCGATGCCGTGATCGAGGCTGTTACGCACCAGATGCGTCAGCGGGTCGATGATCCTTTCGATCAGGCTCTTATCCAGTTCAGCCGAACCACCGCGCAGCGTCAGTTCCACTTCTTTGTCGAGCTTGCCCGCCAAGTCATGCACCAGACGCGGGAAGCGGCTAAAGACATATTCCATCGGCATCATACGAATCGACATCACCGATTCCTGCAAGTCACGCGAATTGCGATCCATCTGTGCAATGCTGCTGATGAGCGTGTCGTGCACCGCCGGATCGAGCGAGCTGGAGAGCTGTCTTAACATCGCCTGAGTGATGATCAGTTCACCCACCTGATTGATTATCTGATCGACCTTTTCAACCGCGACGCGAATACTGCTTTCGGTCGCCTGCGCGCGCGCAACCGGCTTTTGACGAGCGACAGCCTTGCTGCTCGGTACGACGCTGACGTCACTGTCGGTTGCTGCGGTGGCAACCGGCGTTTGAGTGACGGTCGCGACGGCTGGCGAAGGTTCACTGGTGACCGTCTCGATAATGTCAATTTGCTCAGGTTCCAGCACAAAGCAGAGCACCGCGAGGATATCGTCCGGATCGGTGGTAGTGCTCAGTTGTGCCACGATGCAGTCATCCACAACTTCATGGCTCAGCACATCACCGAGATTTTCCAGCTCTTCAACCAGTACCGGCGCTTCAGACGCCTTCACGCCGCTGAGCGTCACCGTCAGCTGCGGAATACCGTTGTTGGCCAGCGCCACTGGCGCGACCACGGCGGCCTGCACCGGTGCTGCGACTTCTGTACTCCCCTGCTTTGCTTCCTCCGCTATCTTGCGCAGGGCATCACAGATATAGCGGAAGCTGTCATTATCAGGTTCCTGGGATGACTGGTACGCGTCGAGCTGGCCTTGCATAATGTCCTTACTCTCCAAAAATAGATTAATAATGTCGCTGTTTAACTGCAGTTCCCCGCAGCGGGCATCATCGAGTAAATTTTCAAGTAAATGCGTTGTTTCCTGGAGCACCGTAAAACCAAATGTCCCAGCACCGCCTTTAATCGAGTGGGCGGCGCGGAAAATGGCATTCATCATTTCTTTGTCTGGCGAAAGGTAATCTAACTCCAGAAGGTGCCGTTCCATATCTGCCAGAAGCTCATCAGCTTCGGCAAAGAAAGTCTGATAAAAATCACTTACATCCATGTTGTTCAGCTCTCTCCTGAGTTAATTACGTCGGGTTTTGCATGCAGTGCCTTTTCAGCCTCTTGAGGGAATTTCTCCTGCAACGCAGCTTCAATTTGCTCTTTTTGAGGGTACGAAGGAGGCGTAGAAGATGAGCTCTGTGAGGTGTACTCGTGGCGGATACTTTTCTCTTTCTCTTGGCTTAAAACCAAGATACTGATACGGCGGTTAGAAGGAGCGTCGGGCTGGGTATTTTCCAGCACCATGATGTCTGCCGTTCCTGTTACGCGCATAAACTTCTCTGGGCTAAGCCCGGCAGCCACCATGGTGCGACGTGATGCATTGGCGCGATCGGCTGAAAGCTCCCAGTTACTGTAACCCGATCCACCTCCGGCATACGGCAGTGAATCCGTGTGTCCAGTCAGACTAATATGATTCGGTAATTCATTCAGCACCGGCACCAGACTTTGCAGAATGCCGCGCATGTAAGGCTCAAGCGTGATGCCGCCCACACGAAACATCGGACGGTCTGAACTGTCGAGGATTTGGATCAGCAAACCATCATCGGTGAGCGACAAACGCAGGTTGGATTTATAGTCACTCAGACGCGGGTCGTTCTTAATCAGATCTTCCAGTTTGTCGTGGGCACGCTTTAAATTCATGGTGCTTTTGTCACGGTCAATTTTGTTCAGCACCTGCTTAAAGACTTCCCCCTGTTGATGCATCATGTCTTCACCGCCACCGGGGATCGTGCTGCTGCTCAGGCTCTCTTTATTGCCCTGACTTAACGCAACCTTCAGCGGCATCTGGAAGTATTCAGCAATCTGGTGGCGCTGCAACGGCGAAGAAGACGCCAGTAGCCACATCACCAAGAAGAAGGCCATCATTGCCGTCATGAAATCCGCATAGGCGATTTTCCATGAGCCACCATGATGAGCGTGCTTATGGGATTTACGCCTGCGAACAACAATCGTCGCCTTGTCGTTTTTCATGAGGCGTTGTCCGCCGAGGACGCGCTGCTGTTACTTGAGGATTTAACCTCACGAACATGCTCTTCAAGTTCCATGAAGCTTGGACGTTCAGTGGTGAAGAGAATTTTACGGCCAAACTCCACGGCGATCTGCGGGGCGTAACCATTGAGGCTGGAAAGAAGCGTCACTTTGATACATTGCAGCATCTTAATCTGCTCGCTGCTCTTCTGACGCAGCAAGGACGCCAGCGGCAGAACAAAGCCATAGGCCAGCAGGATGCCGAGGAACGTCCCCACCATCGCGTGCGCAATCAGTTCGCCCAGCTCCGCCGCCGGACGGTCCGCTGCGGCCAGAGCATTCACCACGCCCATCACGGCCGCCACGATCCCGAAGGCGGGCAGGCCATCACCTACACCGTTCAGGGCACTGGCTGGGACATCGTGTTCATGTTCGAGGGTTTCAATTTCCTCATCCATCAAGGCTTCCATCTCGAACGAATTCATACTGCCGCTCACCATCAAACGCAGATAATCGAGCACGAAGTTCAACAGCACTTTGTCTTTCATCAGGCGAGGATACGCCGAGAAGATGGTGCTGTTCTCTGGGTCTTCAATATCGTTTTCCAGCGAGATCATGCCGGTCTGTCGGGCTTTGCTGAGCAGTAAATACATCGCAGCAATAAGGTCCATATACAACGCTTTGGTGTAATGGGAGCCCTGCATCATGTGGGGGAATGCCTTCATGGTGGCTTTAATCGCTTTACCGTTATTGGCAACGATAAAGGCACCTACCGCAGCCCCGCCGATGATCAACAGTTCGAGGGGTTGAAACAAAGCGGCAAATGAACCGCCAGATAAAGCAAAACCGCCAAATACGGTCAGCATAACTACCATATAACCAACAATGACTAGCACATGAACTCCTTACTAAAATAAACCCCTTCCCCATCCATGCGACGAGTTACCAGGATTTCAGTATCCTGGTAATAATGCGTTGAGGGCCGCAATAGGCTTTTCGTTTGCGATTTTTAACTAACGGCAGACATGCTCAGTTGAGCAACATCGTGAGCAACCTTTTTCTTCGCACGTGATGGGGGACTACATAAGCTGCAGGTAAACGGTTTTTTTGCCTGTTCATTAGAGGCCACAAAGCGGCCCTGACAGACACAACATTCGGTATGTTGAATCATTCCACAATCAACAAAACGCAAGAGAGTCCAGGCTCTTGTCAGCCCCAGTACCGGTTTTTCATCCAGCAGCATCGGACACTGTTCCAGATACAAACGATAGGCTTTCACCATCGCTTCAACCGGACGACACACTTCCGTTTTGCTCAGGTACAGGAAGATGTTGTAGAACATGGAAGAGTGAATATTCTGCTCCCATGACATGAACCAATCTTCCGAGAAGGGCAACATACCTTTCGGTGGTGGGCATCCGCGTAGTTCTTTGTACAGCTTAAGCAATCTTCTGCGGCTTAAGCTCGTCTCACTTTCCAGAACCTGCATACGAGCGCCAAAGGAAATAAGCTCCATCGCAATCTGAGCTTCTTTTATTTCCTCTAAAATGCTTTTATCCGTCATTGTCAAAATTCCATCATGCAGGCGGAATACTTTCTTCCGTCAGCGAGTTAAGCAAATTAGTTGATAAGATGATGCCGGTATGAACCTGCTGTAAGGCCTCTATACGCGACTCTTTAGTTAGGTGTTCAATGACTGTTTCATTATCTACGCGAAGACGACAAATAAGCTGATTAGTTGATGCGAGCTTAATTAGCTGTGGAAGCGATAGTTCCTTTAGCATATCGATAGTTGCTTCGGTTAATCCGAGGCGAAACCCAGCAGCAAATTTGTCTTCCCTTATAAGCTGCTGCGCCAATAATAGATAAGACAAATTAATGTCATGGATACTTTGCAATTTTTCGTCGAGGTGCATTTTTTTCTCAGCCCAGGTTACATCCACACAAGGGAGTGAATATGAATCTCTCTGCCACACTATCAAAATATGACAATTATACGATCGGGTATGTATTCGCCTTAATATAAAAAGGCAAACAATATTAACTCTGGTAATTATTTCGTAGAGTCTAATCGAGCACGTAATCTTTTTATTGCCTGACTATGTAATTGGCTAACACGTGTTTCCGTAATGCCCAGTAATACCCCAACTTCCTTCATGTTCAGGTCTTGCTGATAGTACAGGTTCAAAAGCAGTTGTTCTCTTTCCGGTAATGCACTGATTTCCGTTGAGATCTGACCGAGTAATTTCTTCTTCATCAAATCATTCAGCGGGTCGAGCTTTTCATGCTGCGAACTGAGCTGCTCAAAGCCATCCGAATACTCTTCTTGGAGTTCTTCCAGCGAGTAGAGCTGGCTGCTGTTCGTATCCGCTAACATCTTATGGTACTCACGGATAGTCACCCCCATTTCTTCGGCGACTTCTATCTCAGTGGCTGCCATGCCCGTGCGCTGCTCGATACGCTGGATCACCGCGGCAATATCTCGGCTGTTGCTGCGCACGCGGCGTGGCACCCAGTCCCGCTCTCGAAGTTCATCAATTAATGCCCAGCGAATACGCTGGGTAACATAGTTGCTAAGCGTAATGCCTTTCGTCGGGTCGAAATCGTCAATCCCAGCAAGTAATCCAATTGAACCTGCTTGAATAAGATCGTTAAGTTCAACACTTGCAGGTAAGCGAAATTGCAAACGCTGAGCCTCACGGCGAACAAGAGAAGCATATTTTACCCACAATTCATTCTTACCTATCACTCCGTTCAAATTATAGATACTGTTCATATTCAGATTTTTCCGCCAACTAATTAGCAAACTAGTAAATTAGCAAGTTATCAAATTAGCCAATTATTATTTTGTGTCTTGAAGACGTTATAGATTCACTAATACGAGGAAATGCTAAATGGAGCATTTCCTCTATATGAAAATAATTGTCAGCAGTACGTAAATAAACATATGCATAATGCTTCATGTTTCAGAAGGTCAAATGCCGGGGCATAGATTGAACAATCAGAGCACATTAAACGATGTTTAATTGATAATTAATCACTATATTAATATTACTCCTACGATTAATTGACATTAACCTTCACCATATATGGATTTCTTTTAATTTATAGTTCTTCTTAATAATGATGGTTATGGTCAAATTAAAAGCAGATTAATAATATTGGCTTAGCGAACCATATTAAACAGTGACATCTGCTGCATCGTCTGGAAGACCATCATCGACGAACTCAACGCGAATTCACTCATTTTTGACTGCGACACGAGTGTGATCATGGAGTCCGGATCAGAACCTACAGTCTGTTGCAAACGTGATTGCAGGGTGATCTTCTGCGCATCTGAGCTAAAACCCAGCGCTTCAATTTGTTGAAGATTGGTCCCAACTTCAGCCTGAATTTTACCCAGATTGTCGATGCCGCGTTTTATAGAAACGTTGACGCCGTCCAACACATTTTGCAACGCTTGACGATCGGCATCATCCACAATCGGTTGCTTGAGTGCATCGATGGCTTGATCCAGTGCGGCAAAAATATCATCCGATGTACCGCTCATGAAGACATCGCTTCCGGTATGTCCGACAGCAAGCGTTGTACTGTCAGCAACGGTTTGGTTCAACGCCACATCGCCACCCAAGTAGTTGCCATCGACATCAAACGGTGCATCGCCGGTTTTATAGCCCGCAAAAATATAACGTCCGTTGGAGTTCTTGCTGTTCGCCAGATCCATCAGGTTATCGCGGATCCCCTGCAATTCTACTGCCAGCGACTGACGGTCTTCATCGGCATACGCGCCATTCCCACCCGCCACGATTTTTTCTGACAGGTTTTTTGTTAACAGATTAGAGATAGAACCGAGGACGGTATCTTCCTGCCCCAAGGCATCATTGGCGTACATACGCGCCGTGTCATACTGGCTGATGGTCGACAGTGCATTCTGATAAACCACGGCCTGTGAAGCCCCCGCCGGGTCATCAGACGGTTTCAGCAAAATTTGTCCAGCGGATAAACGCATATACACATCGTTTCCCTCACCCATGGCTTTGGATAAGCTATCAATGTTGTTTTGAAACATGTAATTAGTACTTAAACGCATCATCTGTCCTTAACGTCTAAACTCTCCGCGTTTCCGGGGGAGGTGCTAGTAATTATCGAAGGCTTAAAAGCGAATCAAACAAGGTATTCGCTGTCTGCAACACCTGTGCATTTGCTTGGTAGTACTGCGTGAACATGGTCAAATTCACATATTCCTCGTTCAGATCTACCCCGGAAACGCTCTGCTGCTGGTACAACAGCGCATCAAGTGTTTTCCCACTGGTGCTGGCACTGGCTTTCAGCGCAGTGACGGAAGAACCGACCGAACTGACCAGGCTTGCATAAGCTTCAGTTAATGTTGCCTTACCAATCAGCGCTTCATCTTTAATGCCAATCAGCAGCTTAATATTCTCGTTGTTGCTCTCATCTGTGGGGTCTGACGAGCTTGAAGCGGCAATTTCATTTCCGTCCGTTAGCGCCACTTCCAGTTTATCCGCTACGCCGGCAACCGAGTTAAGCACGAAGGAGTCATTAGCCTGCGGGTTACCCTGTGGCAAAATAGACAGACCATCAAATTCCAGTTCACCGTTCGGCCCCACGGTGGTGGGAACTACACTTCCGGCGCTGGTTTTAACTTCCCATCCTGGGCCAATAAAGGTAATGGTGTAGTCCTGCGGTGTGACGGCACTAACATCGCTATACGACACATCGAGCGTCGAGTTGCCGTTGTTGTTCCGGTTGGCTAAGGCGACTGGGTCAGCAATATTAAAGATGTCCCCGCCTGGGTTGCCGTTCAGGTCGTAGCCCTGCTGGTTAACTTCGTTAAAACGGTTAGCCATTTGCAGCGCAAGCTGGTTGAGCTGGTTACGCGCATCCACCAAATCTTCGTTACGGAACTTAAACAGGCCACCCAACTTACCGGTAGTGATTTTGTCTTCATCTAATGGCAGTGAGTTGCCGGACGCATCCACATACGCGACGACGCTTTTTGCCGGGTTCTCCGACGATGGCTCTGCGACAAGCCCATAAGAGCGATTGCCATTCACCAGCGGAAGGCCGTTAGCCATCGTGACATCCACGCGGCCAGTGGTGGCATTTTCCGTCACGCGGATACCAATCTGGTCGTTGAGTGAATTCAGCAAGGTATCGCGCTGATCCAGCAGGTTAGCCGGCAGTGAGCCACCCTGATTGTGGATCTTCTCGATTTCTTCATTCAGACGTGCCAGCTGCTTGGCACTGGCATTAATGTTGTCCACGGTCTGCGAAATCTGCGTGTTGGTACTTTTCTCCAGACCATTCAGCGTTTTGCTGTTGCTCTGGAACTGGTATGAAAGGGCTTTAAACTGGGAAAACGCTTCCTGACGCGCCGCTGCGCTAACCGGGTCGCTGCTCATTTTCTCCATCGCGCCAAAGGTGCTGCCCAGCGTGACGGAGATATTTGAGGTGTCATCGCCCAGCATGTTATCAATCTGGCTTAACTGTTCGTAACGACCGACCAGCGACTGATATTCGGTCGCCGAACCGCGTACCTGATTATTGATAAAACTGTCATAAGCTCGCTGTACTCCATCAACCTGTACCCCGTAACCGAAGTAACCGTTGTTGGTCGTCCTTCCACCCGCCTCACCCAAAATAATGCTTTGGCGGCTGTAACCGAAGGTCATCGAGTTAGTAATATTGTTACCAACAACATTCAATGCTGACTGTGCAGAACTTAACCCTGACTGGGCCAGATTAAGTAGATTCATAAATTTTCATCTCTACATTTGGTACATATATTTTAATGAACCAAGAAAATTCCCATCTTATGTAAGATATATCGGCATGAGAAAAATAAACTGAAACGCGCGATCTAAAATAATGACGATATATCACCTTTATATGCGCTTAATGCATTATTAACATTTAATTTAATTTGTTTAATAACTGATATTAATTTGTTTGCATACTGTGGATCAGTTGCGTACCCTCCGCGCTGTAGCTCGCGCGCGCCACTTTCCGCCGATGATGCATTAGCAACATTTCCGTAACGAGGGTTATTTGTAAGTAATGATGCATAATCTGATAAAGCGTCAGAATAGGATTCATATACACGGAATGAAGCTTTAACTTTTTGCTTGATACCGTTTATATATTCCGTGGTGGTTATTTCTGTAGTTTTACCTTTCCAATTCCCCGTGGCTTTAATACCAAACAGGTTATGGCTCGGTTTGCCTTCTTTCGTCAGAATCTCTTGCTCACCCCAACCGGATTCCAGCGCCGCCAGAGCAATAATAAGCTGATGTGGTACACCGCTTTTTTGAGACGCGTCCATGGCAGGTGCCAACATGCGTGAAATAAAGTCGCGACTGCTGCCACCTAATCCGGCTTCTCGGGCAGTTTGCTGGTTGACGATATCGTCGGCGTTTAAGCGCTGTGGAATGCGCTTAAACGATGCGGTATCCAGTGATAGAGGAACCTGCGCGGTTCTCGTCGTGGCATGTGTATTTTCCACTTCGCCACCCATCTGTTTCACCATCATGTCGGCCAGCCCCAGACTGCCGCGATCGGCCATATTCTGCGCAATCTGCTGATCGTACATGGAGGTGAACATCTCGGACTGCTGGCTATTAAACAACCCGTCTTTGAAGGAGGCATTGCGCATGCTTTTCAACATCATCTGCACGAAAAGCCCTTCCATTTGTTTCGCCGCCGCCTTTAATCCCTGCTGGGGATCTTCTTTTGCGGTGCGCTTCAGCGCATCGAGGTTGCGGATATCAAACGCCGCGCCCTGCGTTAAAACAGAATTGCTGTTCATCAGTTGGTCTCTAATTTAGCACGCAGGCAACCTGCGCTTTTCATCGACTGCAAAATGGACATCAGGTCGTTTGGTGTGGCTCCTAGGCTGTTAAGAGCACGTACCACGTTGTTCAGATCGGCACTGGTATTCACACGTTGCAGCGCGCCGTTTTGTTCACGCAGTGAAATTTCCGTATTCGGAACCACCACGGTTTGCCCACCGGCAAGCGGGGTATCAGGCTGGCTAACGGCGTTATTCCGCGCCACTTCAACGGTCAAGTCACCCTGTGCGATAGCACAAGCTTCAAGCGTGACATGGCGGTTCATCACCACAGAGCCGGTACGGGAGTTAACGATGACTCGCGCTTCCATCGGGCCTGGGCGAATCGGTAAATTCTGGATGTTGGCCAAGAAACGCACTTTCGCCGCACTGTCTGCTGGAGCAAAGAGTTTGATCACGCGCGCATCTTCCGCCATGGCGGTACCGCCGCCAAAATTACGGTTAATTTCATCGCTGATTTGCTGTGCGAGGGCGAAATCACCGTCGTTAAGCTGCAAATACAGACGCGTCTGCCCGGCAAAGTTCACCGGTACTTCACGCTCAATAATGGCGCCACCGCTGATACGGGCACCATTCAGTTGGTTAACCTGTACACTGCTTCCGCCCGATGATGCCCCTGCACCAGACACCAGCAGGTTGCCTTGTGCTAGGGCATAAATCTGGCTATCCACGCCTTTCAGCGGCGTCATCAGCAGCGTGCCCCCACGCAGACTTTTGGCGTTACCCATTGAGGAAACCACCACGTCAATTTTTTCACCTGAGCGAGAAAAAGGCGGCAGTTCTGCCGTGACCATCACCGCGGCCACGTTTTTAAGCTGCATGTTGGTACCTGACGGAACGGTGATCCCCAACTGGGAGAGCATGTTATTCAGGCTCTGGGTGGTGAACGGTGTTTGCATCGTCTGGTCACCCGTGCCATCCAACCCGACGACCAGGCCGTAACCCATCAGTGCATTGCTACGCACCCCCTGAACCGACGTCAGATCGCGAATACGTTCAGCATGAGCCACCCGCTGCGGAGAAAAAATCAGCCCGATACAAAGCAGGCTGAGGCAGAACGTGAACAAGGTAGTTTTCATATTGGCTGACTAAAAAGGAGAAAGATTAAGGAACAGACGCTGTAACCAACCCATCTGCTGCGCTTCATTAATGTAGCCATTGCCAACATATTCAATGCGGGCATCGGAGACCTGCGTCGAGATCACCGTATTACTGCCGCTGATGGTGCGTGGGTTCACAACCCCGGAGAAACGAATAAATTCCGTTCCCTGATTAATGGCAATTTGCTTCTCGCCAACCACGCTGAGGTTGCCGTTTTCCAGCACCTGCTTCACCGTCACAGTTATCGTGCCGCTAAAGGTGTTTTGCGCTGCCGCCCCACCTTTACCGGTGAAATCGTTTTTCCCGTTGATGGCGGTATTCGCTTTATCGCCACCAAACCATTTGTTCATCATGCTGGGCATGGCTTCAAAGGTCAGGCCGGTTGAGCCACTGCGCCCGGCATTAGCCGACGAGCTTTTGCTGGCACTGACGTTTTCCTGCAACACAATCGTCAGCGTGTCACCGATATTGCGCGGACGACGGTCTTCAAACATTGGCTGATAGCCGTAGTTCATCGCCTGCCCGCTTTGAAATACCGATCCATTGACGATTGCAGGTGCAACCGGCGCTGGGCTGGCGGTGGTATGTCCTTCCACTAAAGGTTTGTGCGGAATATAGGCACAGCCCGCTAGGGGTAATACAAGTAGAAGCCGAATCCATAAGGTCTTCGTCCGGCCGGTCTGCGGCTTGGTCATAACGGAAAAGGGATACTTTTTCATTTCATTCACTGCGGTAAGGCAGATGCCGTTCCCAAAAAAGGAACGGCAGTACCGTTATAACTGCATCAAGCGCTGCAACATCTGATCGGATGTTGAAACGGCTTTAGAGTTGATTTCGTAGGCGCGCTGCGTCTGGATCATATTGACCAGTTCTTCAGCGACATTCACATTGGAGGTTTCGACATAGCCCTGCGTCAGGCTACCGGCTCCGTTCAACCCTGGCGTCGATTCGTTTGGCGCACCAGAAGCCTGAGTTTCGCGGTACAGGTTTTCACCAATACTTTCCAACCCCGAATCATTCATAAACGTTGCCAGTGTGAGCTGCCCGACCTGCTGCGGGGCGGTTTGCCCAACAATGCTCACGCTAACCAGACCATCTTTGCCCACCGTCAGCGTATTCGCATCCTGAGGGATGGTAATCGCCGGTTGAATCGGATAGCCGCTGGCTGTTACCAACTGGCCGTTCTGATCAAACTGGAAAGAACCATCACGCGTATAGGCAGTAGAACCATCTGGAAGCTGCACCTGAAAGAAGCCGCTACCGTCAATCGCCACATCTTTACTGTTGTTGGTCTGCGTCAGGCTACCCTGACTGTGGATGCGCTCGGTGGCGACCGGACGCACACCCGTACCAAGCTGTAAACCGGACGGGATCGTGGTTTGCTCGGAAGATTGCGCCCCGGGCTGGCGGATCGTCTGGTAGAGCAAATCTTCAAACACCGCACGCTGGCGTTTAAAACCATTCGTGCTGACGTTAGCCAGGTTGTTTGAAATCACATCCATATTGGTTTGCTGTGCTTCAAGACCTGTTTTGGCAATCCATAAAGAACGGATCATAAGAATTTCCTTGTTACGGCGTTAGGAGATACTCAGCAGCTGATTAGCATTCTTCGCATTGTCGTCAACGGCGCTGATTACCTTCATTTGCATATCGAAACTGCGGGCGGTGGAAATCATGTCAACCATAGACTTCACCGGGCTAACGTTGCTGCTTTCAATAGCACCGGGCACCAGTTTCATTTCCAGATCAGCAGGCAGTGGCTGCCCGTTCTGCGCTGTCGTATGAAAAAAGCCATCGTCGCCATTGCGCAGCGTCTGAATCGGCGCGTTAACCATTTTCAGTCGCCCAACCTGTGCCAGTGCAGTCGGTTCATCTCCGGCACCGAGCACGGTAATAGAACCGTCTGGCGCAATGGTGACTTCCGACTGTGGTGGTACGGTCAGCGGGCCGCCGTCACCGAGCAGTGGAAAACCACGCACTCGGAGCTGCCCTTCGTTATCCACTTCGATATTACCGTCGCGGGTGTAGGCTTCAGAACCATCGGCCAGCGATACCGCCAACCAGCCATCCTGCGGTAACGCCACGTCGAGGTTGCGTCCGGACTGGTTAATCGCGCCCATGGTGTTGTCATGATATGGCGTGGATTCCGTCACCAGCGTGCGGGTCGGAACAGACGGGCCGTTAACCGGCACCGCGCGATAGGCCATCAGCTGAGCACGAAACCCAGGGGTTGACGCATTAGCCAGATTGTTCGCGGTAACCGCCTGCCGATTAAGGGCAGCACCTGCTGCCCCCATTGCGGTATAAATTGCACGATCCATAGAGGCCTGCTATTAACCGAGGTTGGTGACAATCTGAAGAAGCTCAGACTGCGTTTTGATAGTTTGCGAGTTGGACTGATAGTTACGCTGGTAGACGATCATGTTGACCATCTCCTGACTCAGATCCACGTTCGACGCTTCCAGACGGTTACCGAACAGCGTACCTAGGTTACCGGTGCCAGAAATGCCGTTAACCGGCTGCCCGGAAGCAGGCGTCTCGGACCAGGCGTTATTCCCTTCGGACGTCAGGCCAGCGGGGTTCGCAAAGTTGCTCAGAACAACCTGACCCAGCGTTTGCTTCTGGCCGTTGCTGTAGTTAGCAATAATTTCGCCGCTATCACCGACAACATAGCCGTTCACAGCGCCTGGCGGATAACCTGTGGTGCTTGGGCTATTCATCGCGGTATCGGTCGCCTGCTGGGTCATACCATCCATATCGATATCAAAGTCCAACGCATTGCCACCACTGTAAGGGGAGCCCTGCACGTTGATCTTCGCCGGAGTGGTGGTCAACTGACCGGAGGCGTCAAATTCGATGTTTTGCTGCTGGTACACCGTATCTCCATTGGCATCCAACTTCGGTGCCGTGGTATCGCTGGAGTACACTGTCCACTTGTTATCTGCCGTCTTCACGTAGTAGACGTTAACCGTGTGCTTGTTGCCTAAGCTGTCGTAGGCATCTACCTGCGTCACGGAGTTGTAGCTTTTGCTGTTTGATGGATCGAACGGGTTAGCGGTGGTATCAATCACTTCGCTACCGGAGTCTAGGTTACCGTTCATCGTGCCGCTGTCAGATGCCTTCGCGGGCATCTGAGTGCTTGGAACCTGAATCGGCCCAATGGCTGCGCCCGGCTGAATCGCTGGCGGAGTACCGGTTGCCTGATAGCCGGTCAGGTACATGCCCTGTGCGTTGGTAATAAAACCATCGGCATCTTTATTAAACTGCCCGTTACGGCTATAAAAAACGCTGCCGGCTTCATTCACCAGACGGAAGAACCCATCGCCGCTGATCCCCATATCCAGAGCGCTGTTGCCCTGACCCAGCACACCACCGGTGAAGTTCTGGCTAACGCCAGACACCTGCACACCCATACCAATCTGCGATCCGGCAAAAACATCGGCAAACGAAACGCTGCCCGATTTAAAACCGACGGTCTGGGAGTTGGCAATGTTGTTACCGACGACGTCCAGCGCCTGAGCAGCGGCGTTTAATCCGCTAAGTCCTTGTGAAAAACCCATGACTAATGTTCCTGAAAGCTAAAATTAAAAGCAATTATTCAACGAGATAGACTTCGCCCAGCGTCGCTGTTCCATTGAGTCCCAGCTGCAGCAGAGCTCCTGTTGGGGTAAACGACACGCTTTCTACCGTCGATTTTTTCAACGAGACAATTTCTGGCGTGTCGCCATCGGCGTTGCTGGCGGAGTAAGACACTTTGAATGTCTCGTCTGCGATAGTGCTCGGATCGGCTGGCTGGAAATTAGTTAAATCATCAAGATTGAACTGGTGTACGCCCGCCTTCACATCTTTCATCTCAGCGGTATACACGTTGCCCTGCGCATCCGTGAGAATGACGCTGACAGTGTCGGCATCATTGTTAATGGAAAACGCACCTTCGCAGTTTCCACCATCAGCGGTGGACATCGTTGTGTCACCTTCTGTCAGCACCTTATGGCCAACCCACTGGGTTGCATTCATCTGCTGCATACTGGTGACCAGCATGCCCAATGAATTCACGCTGCCGTTGAGCTGCTGAACCCCGGCCGCCGTCTGGAATTGCGTCAGCTGAGACGTCAGCTGGTTGTTATCCATCGGGTTAGTCGGATCTTGGTTCTGCATCTGGGCTACAAGAAGATTCATGAAGTTATTCATCAAATCATCAACGTTGTCCCCAAGGCTGTTACTGCCACTGCTGGTTCGGGCTACATTGTTGTCGTTCATTACCGCGGAAACGGCCATGTCACTCTTCCTTATTGACCCAGGGTCAGTGTTTTGAGCATCAGCGTTTTCGCGCTGTTCATCACTTCCACATTCGCCTGGTAGCTACGTGAGGCAGAGATGGAGTTCACCATTTCACTGACCACATCCACGTTCGGCATCCGCACGTAACCTTTATCGTCCGCCAGAGGATTCCCTGGCTCATAGACCATGCGATCTGGCGCGCTGCTTTCCACGACGTCAGTGACCTTAACGCCACCAATTTGTTGACCTGCCGCAGCGTTAACTTGGAAAACAACTTGCTTTGCACGGTAGGGATTTCCATCTGGGCCAACCGCCGTATCGGCGTTAGCCATATTACTGGCGGCGACGTTCAATCTTTTGGACTGAGCCGCCATAGCGGAACCGGAAATATCTAGAATACTGAATAGAGACATATCAATAATTAACCCTGACTGATGACACTCATCATGCCTTTAATTTCGGAGCCAAGCATCGTCAGGCTGGATTGATACTTGATATTGTTATCGATGAAACTCACACGCTCACGATCCATATCGACGGTATTACCATCGGCACTCGGTTGATCGGGAATGCGATATAATATTTGCTGATTATTCATCGCAGGTGCACTTGCGGGAATGTGACTGCCAGCCGTCAACGTTAAAGACAATGGTCCTGTCGCCATTTTTCCTTTATCCATTGATTCTTTTAACTGCTGAGAAAAATCAATATCACGAGCTAAATAGCCAGGCGTGTCAGCATTAGCGATATTCGAAGCTAAAATATCCTGCCGCTTAGTCAGCAAATTTAAAGCTTGCTGCTGAAAGCGCATCGAATTATCGAGTTTATCAAGCATGTTTTTACTGACCTCTGCTAGGTAAGATAAGAATAGTCACCTGCACATATTAAAATAGAACAGGTCAATTCTATACTGCAAAAACCGAACAGAAATCGTTGCTTTTAAAACCTTAAAAAACACTGACAAAAAAATTTGTTTTTATCTCCTAATATGGCGTCAAAAGTAACGCCATTTAAGATAATGAAAATGCCACTTCCTCGAATATACTTATATATTCATATAGCGAGATTAAGAAATTTAATTTACTCACGATAGTTAATAGAAGGCCAGAATTATCATGCCAGGGTTACCCCGTCTGTTAAGCAGCTTCGTTCTTGTGCTGTTATACGGCAAGTTATTCTTAATTCCTAATGCTGCGCACGCTGAATCCAATAAATTAGCCAGTAAGATTACTGAGTTATTAAACAAAGATTCAGACAGCAAGGTGACACGCAGCGTAACGATTCTGACCCCCGCCAATCAGCTGGCGGAAATGTGTAGCGATCCCATACTTTCTGTTTCCGGCAACGATGCACGCTTAACCGGTAACCGTAGCGTGATTGCGCAGTGTGACAGCAATAAAAAGTTTATTCAGATTAAAATCGAGGCCGAAGGAACATGGTGGGTGACAAACCGTGCCCTGAAACCTGGCACGCCTATTCAGGCGGACGACCTTAAGCAAAGGAGCGGCTCAATGGCACGCCTCCCAGCCGGTGTCATACTGAATAAAGACGACATTGTAGGCCAAGTCGCCAAAGGCATGATCGGCGCTAATCAGCCTTTTGTGGAGAGTAAGCTACGAAAACGCTGGACGATAGTTGCCGGGCAAAATGTGGAGTTATTGGCCCCTGGCCCCGGTTTTAATATCCGTTCTCGGGGCAAAGCCATCGACAATGCAGCACAGGGTGACACCCTACGCGTGAAAACAAATCTGGGTCAAATTGTCTCGGGAAAAGCCGTTTCAGAAGGGAAAGTCAGTATTTTCATTAAAGATTGAGGCAAATTGCTTTAGTTTTTTCAAATATCACCGATTCATAGTTCTATATGCAGTAGCGACTTGATTCAACATTGACGAGGGAATTATGAGCATAAACCGAGCACAACCTATTTCACCCAGTAATGCTCAGCATGACCTAGCAGTACGCCCAAGAACCCAAAGCGTAAGCACCAGTTCCGCTCCCAGCGACGAGGTCATAGGTATCCAAGTGAGTATTCTCAAGCAGACAACAGCCATTCAGAACGATACCACTAAAGACATCAACGTGGAGAGACTGGCTAATATCAAAGCAGCGATGGATGCCGGAGAACTACATATCGATACCGATAAAATTGCGCATGCCTTGCTGCAAGATATGCTTAACTTTTAATAAAAAATTACCGAATTATAATAATGGATAACTTACGCTCAACTTTAGTCAAAATGCTCGAATCTATTGGGACACTTGAATCAATTCTTGCGGAAGAAATGAGCCAGTTAGGTCGCCCGCAGATTAATCCAGTGTCACTACAGATTATTTCTGATACTAAAAGCCGATTGCTCTCAACTCTCGGCTATTATGATGAAATTCGAACCAAAGAAGAGCGTCGTCTTGGTCTTGTCGCTCCCTACGAAGGGCACGCCGCATTTTCCCGGACATGGAAAAGTATTATCGAACGAGTCGCCAGTTCTAATGCATTAAATGAGCATATTGCGACGTTGCTTAATATGCATTTGAAAAAGAATAATGACTTAAAGAAAATGATGAATCAGGTGGGTGGCATAAGTGCAACCTACGGTCAGGATGGAACATCTCGAGATGCTGCATCAGGTAAAATCTACAATATCAGTATTTAGTTCATTGTCTGTTGCCTTTTATGTGACAAAGGCATTTGAGCTTCTTTTTTCTCTCTTCGGAAGGGAAGCTCATTTTTTTTACCTACCGCCCTTAATTGCTACTACGCCAGCAACATTATTTTTATTAATGCAACAAGATTAACAAATTAACTGCAATTTAATCTGCGGTCATTTTTTATTGCATTAAAAGCCGACACTTCCATCTTCTTTTTACCCATTTCCTTAAACACTTTTTCACCCTGAAAGCCGCTAAAATAGTCAGCAATTAGCATATGGTGAAATAAACCAGACGGATAAAGGTTAAAGAATTGGCAAAGATATTATTGCGCAGCGGTTATTCCGGTGACTTCCTCGCGCTGGGCGAAAATGGACAGTCTATTTTTGATTCCGCACGGCAAATACGTGAAACGCTACGATTAAGAAAACAGCAGATGCTGGCGGACTGTCTGGCTATCCCCCAATCCAATGATGCAGAGGATAAAGTCGACTGGTACGCGCCGTATTCCGGTACCGTGACGCCCTGGTCTATGGCCAGCGAATTACAACGCACGCAGGCCCTGCGCTATCTGGATAACTGCCTGCTAACGGCCTCAGAAATGAGTCAGCGTAGCCTGAAGTCAGAAAAAAGCGCCGAACAGCTGTTTGGCATCCTGCTTCAGAACGCGATCCGCTTTCCGGGCAGCCAGCATGTGTACCTCGTTGATGATAAACCGGTACTCACCTTCTGGGGTTTTTCCGATCTCAACGCATCGCCCGAACAGCACGCATTATCCTGCCTATATGCAAGCATGGCGCCCGAACCGGTTCCCGTTGCGCCACCGGTATTGCCTGAGCCCGTCCCGGAATATGAACCCATTCAGGTTGATGACCCAGAACCGGTGGTTGTCACACTGAGCACCCCGGATAAACCGTTATTAACGCCAGAGGTTGCCCCGTCAGTTGTGCCGGAAATCGACGAACCGCCTGCACCGCGCACTCGTTCCTGGCGCAAAAAAATTCTGAGCGTGCTGGCTCTCGCGGTGGTTCTCGCCGGACTGCTGGCGTGGCCATGGCTTTCATCTCACTTTAAGCCTGCCGCCGAACCGGTTGCCGCGCCACCGGCCAAAATGGTCAAACCGCCCGTCGTCGCAAAGCCGATTGCGCCTCCGGTGATTACCCCTGCTAAGCCAGTAGAACCGCCAGTGGTTGCAAAGCCGCCTGTAGTCACAGAAACACCGCCAGCACCGACTCAGCCAGTAAAAGTCGTGGAGCCAGAGCCCGAAGTTCCACCAATCGATGCGCTGGTATTACATAGCGAAGCCGTGAAATTAGGCACCACTGAGTTTCTGGATGGTATCTGGCGAGTCTCGCTGGAAGCCAATGACGCGATCGCCAACCTTCCGAGCAGTATGCGTTACCAGATCAGCAAAAATGAGGGTCAGGCACGGCTGGTGATGAAAGATAACCGAGTCTGTCGTGGCGACATTTATTCTGGGCTGATGCAATCCGGCAATCTGATGATTAAACCCCGTTCCCGAGCAAAATGCGCCGACGGTAGCCGCGTTCGTATCCCAGAAATCGTTTGTTCGCAGGCACTTACCGGTGCAGCACAGTGTTCTGCCCTCTATGAGAATGACATTACGATCTCCGCTAAGTTTAAACGAGTGAGGTACTAACCATGCAGGCCAACCTTATCGGCTATAAAGCCAATATCACTCTGATTAAAAATAGCGGCGTGCAGTTTCTGGATTTCGGTCTGGCAACACGCACGGGCAACAGCGGTAGTTTTGTTCGTCAAAGCGCCAACGGCCCGCTGCTCCGTCTGGACTACGATGAAAATCTGGCAAAGTTTACCCTGCCGGGTGAAAACGGCGGTATGCCGGAGATTGTTCGCCCGGAAGCCACGATCACGCTTGAGCAGTCTCTGGCAGCCCTAGATACCCTCTGGCTCCCGCTACCTTTTCTGCGAGTGAATGCGCGACAGGTCTTTTCCGGCGGGCCGGATAACTGGGCTCGTGTGCAGGTTCAGCGCCTGCCAACGCCTGATTCACTGGGAAATACAGTGCGTCTTACTCTGGCCTTCGACACCAAAATCGTGGCAGATGACGCATCTTCCACGCCCCTTGCACCGACGTTTTCCGACGTGCGCAACGGAGCCCGTTTCGCTCTGGCATGGCGTAACCACGAAGTAGCCGAATTTCTGGATCAGACTTGGGTAGATGGCTGGCTGCGTGATGTTTTTGTCGAGTACGCCACCCGCCATGAACAACGCAGTGAACGGGAAATAGCACTCGCCCTGAAATTGTTTGAGTATCAGGCGCACTACCTGAACCTTCTGGAAATGCTCAGCACACACCTTCAGGTGCCAGAGATCCAGATAGTCACCGAGACGCTCCAGTCTCCGGCCATTGCCGTGGATCTGGTGATGGACGTCGGCAACAGCCACACCTGCGGCGTGCTGACTGAAGATCACGGGGCCGGAAATGAAGGCTTACGCCAAAGTACCGAACTGCATATCCGTTCATTATCACGCCCACAGGAATTCAGCGAAGCCCTGTTCTCCAGCCGTCTGGAATTCAGCGAAGCGCGCTTCGGGAAACACCACTTTTCGGTAGAAAGCGGCCGTGAAGATGCTTTCACGTGGCCTTCTATCGTGCGCGTGGGCGAAGAAGCACTCACTCTGGCTCAGCAACATCAGGGCACGGAAGGCAGCAGCGGCCTCTCCAGCCCCCGCCGCTATTTGTGGGATGACTCGCCGGTTAATCAGGCATGGCGCTTCAGCCAGCCGCGCGGAAAAAGCCAGCGCGAACCCCGTGCCATGGCGCTTCCATTAACACATCTGATGAACGATGAGGGCCAGCCGCTCTTTAGCTTGCCTATGGACGAACGTCTACCGGTCTTTACCCCACACTACAGCCGCAGCAGCTTGATGACCTTAATGCTGTGCGAATTGCTAGCACAGGCGCTGTCACAGATAAACAGCGCCAGCCACCGACAAAATATGGGCCACCACAATGCCCCGCGTCAGTTGCGTAATATTATCCTCACCCTGCCTTCCGCTATGCCAAAACAGGAACGGGAAATATTCCGCCAGCGCATGGAAGAGGCGATTGGGTTGGTGTGGAAATCGATGGGCTGGCATCCGCAGGATGAAGCCTTCTACGAAATGCGCAGTGAAGAGTTCAGTACCGTTCCGGTACCTAAAGTTCAGATGGAGTGGGATGAAGCCACCTGCGGTCAACTGGTCTGGTTGTACAACGAAGCGCTGATTAATTATGCCGGGCAAAGCGGCGTATTTTTCCAGAACCTAGCGCGTCCGGACCGCCAGCTCGCCCTAGACGAACCGACGGGTACCACGTTGCGTGTCGCATCAATAGATATCGGTGGTGGCACCACGGATATGGCTATCGTGCAATATCAACTGGACGGGGGGATCGGCAGTAACGTCAAGTTCAAGCCACATCTGCTGTTCCGCGAAGGTTTCAAAGTGGCCGGCGATGACATTTTGCTGGATGTGATCCAGCAGTGGGTGCTGCCATGTCTGGAAAAAGCCTTGCTGACAAACGGCCTGACGGACGCGAAAAGCGTCATGATGCAGCTATTCGGGGAAGGCAACCAGAATGAAAATGAAAACATTCTGCGCCAGCAAGCCACTCTGCAAATACTGATCCCCGCGGCTCAGGCTATTCTGGCCTTCTGGGAAAAAAGTAACCCACAAGATGAGAGTCGCCAGTTTGAAGCCAAACTGGATGAGCTCCTGCCACAGCGCCCCACTCTTCCGGTGATACGTTATCTCGATCAGGCAATTCAGCCGCGACTTCCTTCAGATAATCAGGCATTCAGTTTGCTGGATGTGACGCTGCGGGTGAATATGGCCAGCCTTGAAGAGGCGATGCTGAGTGGTCGCTTTACGCTTACCGCCCCGCTCAAGGCGCTCAGTGACGTGGTGAATCATTATTGCTGTGATGTGCTGTTGATGACCGGTCGTCCAACCGGTTTACCCGGCGTACAGGCGCTCTTGCGCTATCTGCAAGCCGTACCCGCTAACCGTATTGTCTGGCTGCATAACTACCCGGTTCACGAACGCTTCCCACTGGGGCACGATGGCTATCTGAGCAGCCCGAAATCAACTGCCGCGCTGGGCGCAATGCTGTGCAGCCTAGCGCTGGATTTACGCCTGCCCGGGTTTAACTTTAATGCGGCAGATATTCAGGCCTACTCCACCATACGCCATCTCGGCATTCTGGACGGGAGTAATATCCTCCGTGACGAAAACGTCTGGTATCACGATCTGTGTCTCGACGATACGACGCGCAAACTGGACACCCAGCTCTATTTCCCGCTGCGCGGCAACGCCTGCCTTGGCTTCCGCCAACTGGCCGATGTTCACTGGCCTGCCTCACCTTTGTATCTGGTACAGATTACATCTCCGGAACTGGCGAAAGCCATCGCGGGTGATGGCGTCCTCTCCGTTCGCCTGCAATATGACACGCAAAACGGCGGCTTCGCCATCGTTGCAGCCCAAATGCAGGATGGCTCACCGGTATCCCTCGACCAAATTAGTCTGAAACTCAACACCCTTGCAGACAGCTATCGCGGGGTCACTCACTACTGGATAGACAGCGGGAGCGTATACCCTAAATGAAACCGTTTTCGACAACGATCCGCGAACTGGAAGAGTGGATTCAGAGTAACCGCAGCCACTCTTCAACCCTGCAAAACGAGGCCAACAGCCTGTTAGGCAGACTGGCTCAGTTTGCTGCACGCCAGCAGAAAATCGATGCATTGGCTCACGCTCCCTTAACGCTGGGGCTGTATAGTGCCTCCGTGGCGGGGAAAGCTCATTTGCTACGGACACTGCTGGCTCAGGGGCTTGACCACATCACCGTGCAGCTCGGGGATAAATCGCTAAACTATCTGCGGCATATCAATCCCCCTACGGCACTAACTGCCCTCGCGGTACGCCTGACATCGACCCTCCCTCCAGAGGTAGAAAACTACCCGCTGCTGCTTAATATGTTGTCTGAAGACCAGCTGGCGATCCCTCTGGTGCAGCGCTACCACGCCCGCGGCGAGCCACGTCTGCTGTCTGAAAGTGCGATGTATAAAAAACTGAGCACCTTACAAAAGCAGCGCCAGAAGCAGCTAGTGCCGGGAATGAGCCGGGAACAATTCGCTGCCATTGCCCACAGCTATCAGCAGCAGGTACACAGCGAGCATTACCCAGACGATGACCTGCTGTGGCAGATGACTGAACTAGCTCCGTGGCTAACGGTAAACGATCGCGCCACGTTGCTGGCCCTGTTCTGGGGCGAAGAGCCAACCCTGACGCAAGACTGGCTGGAGCAGGCACAGGTTTTACATTTATTGGGAGGTGCAGAGCAAGTTCTGGCCCCTGCCAGCCTGATCGTTGATAAATTTCTGCTTCCTGCTGAGGGTTTTCTTGTTCTGCCGGAACAGGCTCACACGGCCGAAAACATCGATGTGATTGTCTGCACGCTGCGTGACGGAAAGCCACTGACACATGTCAATGTGGCTCAGCAGTCTCTTCGTCGAGTCTGTGCGGAAGTCGTGCTCACGTTAAGCGCCACCACAAATCTGGGTGAGATTGATATCGTCGACATCCCACGCCATGAGCAAGACCGTTATACCGCAACGCTTCAGCCCGATATTCTGATGGTCTGTAATGCGGTTGAGTCCTCGTTGGAAGTCGTGCCGGTCGCCAGCACGCTAAACCGCTGGCTGGAACAAACCCAAAGCGAAGCCGATGAAGGGCTACCGCGTTTGATTTGGGCCATTACGCCTTATGATCCGCGTTTTACCCAAAAAACGATTCTGGATAATGACGTACAGCATTTGCTCACCCAAGCAGGTAAAAAATGGGGGACGCTACAGGCGCTGGAAAGTCACAGTATGCATCGGTTACAGGAATGGCTTGCCAGTGCGATCAGCCCCACTAACCGCCGTGTTCGCCATCAGGCTTTGCAGAACCGTCTCAGCCAAGACGTGCAAGCTCAGTTCGCCCATATTCGTACTGCCAGTGGTCAGGCGCAAACGCCTGCACAAGAAGCTGAAACGCTGATCCGCACCCTGCAATCTCAGGCCGCACGTCAGGGAGAGTTGTTGGATCAGCTCACGCTGCCACGCGAAATGATCCGTCAGTGTTGGCAGCGTTGCGAACAACAGCATCGTCCACTACCGATGCTGTCGGCCTTTGAGATTGACCTTTTTGCTGTCGAAAAAGATCCGGTGCCAACAGCCATTGATGAAAATAACTTTTCTCGCCAGCTACATAAGCGCTGGATTAATTATTTGCGTCAGCTCGGCTATCGCAAACATATTGCCGCGCAGCTTGGCCTGTCAGCGCAGGAAATTCAGGCGTTGTGCGAGTTGCTCATTGATACCAGTTACCGGATTGATCTGGGCAGTGAACTGGAAAAGGCACTACAGCATCGCGACAGTCATTCATCATTAATGCCAACGTGCGCCGGTAATATCCTTAACGACTTCATCGGTTGGCTCGGCTATCAAAACGTACCACAAGAAAATCGCCCACCCAGCAGGATAAATAAAGGTCAGGCTATTTTTTCCCCACCGCATCAGGCTAATGCCGCCATGCGCCTGACACAGCTTGGCGAGCGTCAGGCTCAGGGTAATGCCAGTTATTTATATGACTGGCTGGTGGCGCTTTACGTCCGAGCCATAGAAAACTCGCAGGACTCACAATGGGATATTGGCGAAGATCAACGGGGAAATTTAGTGTGCATCTTAAAGCAATAAGAAAAATATGAGAGCGAGGTCTTAATCTGGTTCAGATTTTATTGTCCACGGATAATGTTATTAAATTTATCCATCAATAATACATTATTTTGCCAAATGTTTTTCTTGCCTCAGCCGATAGTAAATATAGACAACTAAAGGAATTAGATATTATGTTTCGCAACGTCAAAATTGTTACCAGTTTAGCTATTGTATTGGGGTTATTTAGTTTATTGCAGCTCACATCCGCTGGGCTGTTCTTTAAATCACTAAATACGGATAAGGATAATCTGACCGAGCTTAATTCAGTTCGCGAAGAGCAGTCCAAACTAGACTCCTCTTGGACTGCATTATTGCAGGCACGAAATGATGTCACTCTTGCCGCGCATTACTACTCAAGAAAAGATCTTGAACCGGAGATGGCCGCTTACCTCAAACAATCATTGATAAAAACCAGCGACTCGCTGAAAGAGGTGAAAAAGAGCTGGAGCGAGTATCAGAGTACTCAAGCAGCAGGCTCGAATAAGGAAATTTTAGCCGCTTATACCGCATACTATAATGCACTTTCTGATATGTTGAACTATATCAAAACGAATAATATGACTGCCGTATATGCACAGGATACGCAATCCTATCAGGATAAGTTTTTTGATACCTATGCGCGTATCTCTGCAAAGAATAATGATTTTTATAGCGAAGCGCTTTCTGACAGTCAGCAATCATTTAGTGAAGCAACCTGGCTCACCGCCGCATCACTGATTATTGCTCTGTCGATCGCGGTTGTCGTTTGGCAAGGTACGAAAGTCACACTGATTAATCCACTGAACAGACTGATCGAAGAAATTCGTTTAATTGCTGACGGCGATCTCGTCCATAAAATTGATGTTGAAGGACGTAACGAAATGGGTCTGCTTGCCGAGTCCCTGCGTCATATGCAGGAAGCACTGGCACGCACCGTCGGGAATGTTCGTTCCGGCGCAGAAGCTATTTTTAGTGGCGCAAGCGAAATTTCAGTCGGCAGTACCGACCTTTCTTCCCGCACCGAGCAGCAGGCTGCTTCACTGGAGCAAACGGCAGCAAGCATGGAAGAACTGACCGCAACCGTGAAACAGAACGCTGAGAATGCGTCACAAGCTAGTCAGCTCGCGCTAAGTGCCTCTGACGTTGCCCGTCACGGCGGAAAAGTGGTGGATAACGTTGTTAACACCATGACAGAAATTGCCAGCAGTTCGCAGAAGATTGCTGACATCACCAATGTTATTGACGGCATTGCTTTCCAGACCAATATTCTAGCGCTGAACGCGGCAGTCGAAGCGGCACGCGCCGGTGAACAAGGCCGTGGTTTCGCCGTCGTGGCCAGTGAAGTGCGCAATCTGGCACAACGCAGTGCACAGGCGGCACGAGAAATTAAGCAGTTGATTGATGAGTCAGTCAGCAAAGTCGATACCGGCTCCACACTGGTTGAAAGCGCAGGGGAAACAATGGGTGACATTGTGAAAGCAGTATCCCGCGTAACGGACATCATGAGCGAAATTGCGTCTGCATCAGACGAGCAGAGCCGCGGCATCGACCAGATTGGCCTCGCAGTAACCGAAATGGATCGCGTGACTCAGCAAAACTCCGGTTTGGTGCAGGAATCCGCTGCCGCAGCCACGGCACTGGAAGAACAGGCCAGCCGCCTGAGCGAAGCTGTTGCCGTGTTCCGTATTAATCATCGAAGCGGAGCTGCTGCGTAAGAATTCAAAAAGATATAAAATGATTAAGGATCGGTGTGAAAACACGGACCCTTATTTTTTATATTGAGACTCTATCCGCGGAAAGAACGCATCGAGCTGAAACCGTCCACCCGGTTATTAGCTGCATGATTTTCGTTCGAGGGAGATAATGCTATTTCATGCGGAATTAAAAAAGGATATTTAATGAACACCGCCACAGCGATCCATAAAAATATAGGCTATGAGATCATGCAACACTTGCATGAGAACTTCACTGGCTCACATTTATATGACATTAATGACAAAGGTTGTTATCAACAATTAAAATTAGAGAATGGTTGTTCAATTCATTTTACAAAATGGCGATACGGAGGCATGCCTTTTTACATCGTGCTATTCAACAATAAAGGTAAATACATTTTCGAGCTGGATCTATCAATGATTGTTTGTAGTGATGATGTTTATGACTGGTATCTTAAATCTCCACAGAACAAAACAACCTTTAATGTCGTGAATGAAATGTTATCTGGCATCATAAAACTGCCTGATGAATATACTTTGTCAGTAAAAAAGTTAAAAGAAACGCTGTCATCCGGCGTAAACACGCCCAGAAATGGGTTTGATTTTTTATCCAATGCATCATGGAATACACTCACGACACGACTACTAACGTTAGTTACTTCGGTATTTGATGGTCATGGATTGCCAAAATTAAACGTAAATCCCCCTTGTACTACGCATAATGAAGCAAACAATGACAGTAATGAGTATGAAGCACAACGCAGGCGTATAAGAAAAGGGCAAGCGGCATTAAAGCAAAAACTCCTTGAGGTTTATGATGCTAAATGCTGCGTGACAGGGTGTGATATTTTAGAGATTCTGGAAGCGGCACACATTATGAGCCATGCTGAAAGCGGAATTAACCATTCTGAAAACGCCCTTCTGCTAAGAGCTGACATCCATATTCTTTTCGACAGACATTTATTGAAGATATCACCTAAAGCGTTAAAAATAACTTTAGATAAATCACTCAAAAATACAGAGTACTGGAGTTTAAACGGGAATCGCTTACGGAAAAGAAATGATAACAAAAAACCCTCGTTTGAATACTTAGACAGCCGCTGGAGCAACGTATAACTCGCCAGTGCTTTATTAGTTTCTGCGCCCCCCATCTTTCCAGAACACCAGCGCATCCGTGAGTTGGAAAAGCAGGTTCGCCGTCTGGATGAACAGAATAGGACATTAAGAAAGGCTAGCGCGCTCTTGATGTCCGACTCGCTGAACGGTTCACGATAGCTGCCAGACTGGGTATTCAGAAACATAAATAACTTTATAACCAAAGTGGAATAGATACTTTGTCGCATAACAAAACTGAAAACATTGATAAAAAATGGGCTTGTTGCCGATTAGGTTAGATGCTTTTGTAAACAGTACCCCCAGAAAATCCCCCTTCATTATCCAAACTAAGTCACGCTTCTCAGCTTTCTACCAGCACAATGTTGCGGTAAATCACAGTTCATTAACATATTACTTTCAAAGCCCCGCAGAGAGACTAGATTTAAGAAACTCATCCGACCAGAAACTGCTGCTTCAGCCTGTGCTAACAAGGAAAGCCCGAATGAATCAATACTCTCATCTGCTCGCACCATTAGATCTCGGGTTTACTACCTTAAAAAATCGCGTCCTGATGGGATCGATGCATACGGGGTTAGAAGAACATCCTGACGGCAGCAGACGTTTGGCAGAATTTTACGCGGAGCGCGCTCGGGCCGGTGTTGGGCTCATTGTGACGGGAGGCATTGCGCCAAATCAGCATGGCGTGGTGCATGCTGGCGCTTCCGTATTGGATCACGAAAACCAGATCCCGCATCATAAAATCATTACCAGCGCGGTACATCAGGCCGGTGGGAAAATCGCGCTGCAAATTCTGCATACGGGGCGCTACAGCTATCAACCGCAGCCTCACGCGCCCTCTGCGATACAGGCCCCTATCAACCCTTATCCGCCGATAGAAATGACCGAAGATATGATTCAGCAAACGCTGTCTGACTTCGCCCAGTGTGCGCGTTTGGCGCAGCACGCTGGGTACGACGGCGTTGAAATCATGGGCTCTGAAGGCTATTTGATTAACCAGTTTCTTGCCGCCAGAACCAACCAGCGCGACGACGATTGGGGCGGCGATTTCATGCGCCGCATGCGTTTTGCCGTGGAGTGTGTGCGCCGCGTGCGCGCCGCCGTTGGGCAAGAGTTCATCATCATTTATCGTCTATCGATGCTGGATCTGGTTGAGGAAGGCTCTGATTTGAAAGAGATTGAACAGCTGGCGATTCAGGTGGAACATGCCGGTGCGACGCTTATCAATACCGGTATTGGCTGGCATGAGGCGCGCATTCCTACCATCGCAACCATGGTGCCACGCGCAGGATTTAGCTGGGTTACACGTCGTTTGATGGGCAAGGTTTCCATCCCTCTCATCACCACCAATAGAATTAATCACCCCGACGTTGCCGAGGCCGTGCTGGCGGACGGATGCGCCGATATGGTGTCTATGGCGCGACCATTTTTGGCCGATCCGGCATTTGTGCAAAAAACGGCTAGCGGTCGCGTCGATGAAATCAATGTATGTATTGGCTGTAATCAGGCCTGTCTTGATCAAATTTTTGAGCACAAACTCACATCCTGTCTGGTCAACCCACGCGCATGTCATGAAACCGAGCTCGTGCTGACCACCGCAGAAAAACCTAAACGCCTAGCCGTGGTGGGCGCTGGCCCCGCAGGTTTAGCGTTTGCGACCACCGCGGCACAGCGAGGCCATCACGTCACGCTGTTTGAGGCAGACAATCAGATTGGTGGTCAATTTAATATCGCCAAGCAGATCCCCGGCAAAGAAGAGTTTCATGAAACGCTACGCTATTTTAAGCGCTTGTTGATTATCCATAATATTCAACAGCGGCTAGGCCAACGCGTTGAGGCTCAAGATCTGGCTGAATTCGATGAAGTTATTTTGGCGACGGGAATTATCCCGCGCTATTTAGATTTACCCGGTAGCGATATGCCCCACGTCCTGAGCTATGCACAGGTTTTACGTGACAAACTTCCGGTTGGGAAACGCGTGGCCATTATTGGCGCTGGCGGTATTGGTTTTGATACCGCCGAATATCTCAGCCAGTACGGTCAGTCTACCAGCCTAAACAGCGTCGCCTTTGCCGAAGAATGGGGCATCGATCTACAGTTAAAACAGCGTGGAGGGTTAGCCGCAGGCGGAATGCATTCCCCGCATAGCCCACGCAAAATCTATTTACTGCAGCGTAAAACCAGCAAAGTGGGCGAAGGTCTTGGAAAAACAACCGGATGGATACATCGTGCCAGTTTGCAAAAACGCGGCGTGACGATGATAAACGGCGCCCATTATCATCATATTGATGAGCAAGGCCTGCATCTGATGCGCGATGGACAGATTGAATGTCTACCGGTAGACAACATCGTTATTTGTGCGGGGCAAGAATCGCAGCAGGCGTTGCTGGCGCCATTACAGAAGATGGGTAAAACCGTGCATTTGATTGGCGGCGCAGATGTCGCACGCGAGCTCGATGCACGGCGTGCGATAGACCAAGGAACCCGACTCGCGCTGGCAATTTAAACGCATCTATTCGTCATCCTCACTTCCGCGAGGATGACGAATGCCAAGTACCTTGGAATTTGAATCTTATTTCACTTTAGTGATCTGTTTGACGTCCAACTCAACCGAGTTCCAGTCTTTATCGATTTTCCCCTGCAATTCCACGGTATCTTTCGGGGTGATGGTCTGCCCATTCCAACGCTTATGGTCGATATCTACGTTCATGGTGCCGGTAGCATCACGGAAAGTGTAGTGCTCACCACCAATACGCTGCTCGATGTTCCCGCGTAGGGTAACCCAAGTATCATCGCTCATGGTTTTGGCTTTCTCGACCGTCATCGCGCCGGCATTTGGGCCATTGAATCCACCGGCAGCTTGCGTCTGCATCGTTTGAACTGCGGGAGCATTCGGGTCAGAAAAACCACCGTTTTGCGCTAAAACAGGAGCACTGCAAACGGCAAGAATGACGACTAGAGCGGCTACTTTTTTCATTATTTTTCTCTCTCTTAATGGGATTAATGTCAGCATCAACAGTTAGCTGTTTTTGCTCTTCGGAATGCATTACACCAAAGAGTTCTTAACAAGATCTTAAGCTCGTAGTTTAACCAACTTTATTTTTTAAAACTGCCTACGGTGCTGGATCCGCACGGTATTACGCTGTACAAAGCCCTTGCCAAATAGTTAGATAAAACCATACAGCACAGCATAAAGGACGCAGTTATGCGGGTATTACTCATTGAAGATGACAAACTGATCGGCGACGGCATTAAAGCCGGTTTGATTAAAATGGGGTTCAGCGTGGACTGGTTCACCGAAGGGAAACAGGGGCTCAGCGCGTTGGATTCTGCTCCCTACGACGCCGTCGTGCTCGACCTTAGCCTACCCGGCATGGATGGACTCGATATTCTGCGCACGTGGCGTCAAAACGGCCATGATGAGCCGGTGCTGATTCTCACCGCTCGCGATGCGCTAGAACAGCGCGTGGCCGGTTTGCAACAAGGGGCTGATGACTATCTATGTAAGCCATTTGCGCTGATTGAAGTTGCCGCACGTTTGCAGGCGCTCATCCGCCGCCGTCATGGGCAGGTGCAAACAACGTTGAATCACGGATCAGTCTCACTCGATCCCATCAATCTTACCGTGACCTATAACGACGAACCGATATACCTGAAACCAAAAGAGTTTGCGTTGCTGGAGCTGTTATTGCGCAATGAAGGCCGCGTGCTGCCTCGCCCGTTGATCGAAGAGAAAATTTATAACTGGGACGATGATGTATCCAGCAATGCCATCGAGGTGCATATCCATCATTTGCGGAAAAAATTCGGCAGTAGCTTTATCCGCACCGTCCATGGCATCGGTTATACGCTAGGAGAAGCGTCATGAAGGCGCTAACGCTTAGCCTTAGGCTGCGGCTCATTTTAGGTTTCATTGTGCTCATCGTTATTACGTGGGTTTGCGCCAGCGCATTAGCGTGGAATCAAACCCGCGACACCGTCGATGAGCTATTTGATACCCAGCAAATGCTATTCGCCAAGCGTCTAACCGCGCTTAATATTGACGATCTGGCGGTTAAAAGCCCTCAACTACCGCGTAGTAAAAAAATGGTGCGCCATAGCCACGGCGACTTAGATGACGACGCGCTGGCCTTCGCTATTTTTACCGTAGAGGGGAAAATGGTGTTGAACGATGGCGATAACGGCCCCGATTTACAGTATCACTATCGACGCGACGGCTTTACCGAAGGAACGCTACAAGATGATAAAGATCTCTGGCGTTTAGTATGGCTAACCACGCCTGATGGGAAGTATCGCGTGGTGGTTGGTCAAGAATGGGACTATCGCCAAGAGATGGCCATCGACATTGTGAAGGCTCAGCTTTTACCGTGGTTAATCGCATTGCCGATCATGGTGTTACTGCTGATTTGGCTCGTCACTCGTGAATTAGCCCCAATGAAAAGGTTAGCCAAACGCCTGTATCAGCGTCGCCCCGATGACGAAACGCCGCTCCCGCTGGACGCGATTCCTAGCGAAGTAAAACCGCTGGTTGAGGCGCTTAACAGCCTCTTCACCCGTACCGGAGATATGCTGGTGCGCGAACGTCGTTTTACCTCCGATGCAGCACATGAGCTGCGCAGCCCACTCGCGGCGCTCAAGGTACAAACCGAAGTCGCACAGCTCGCGCAAGACGATACCGAAATGCGCGAGCATGCATTAACCAACCTCACGGAAGGCATAGAACGCGCAACTCGTCTTGTGGATCAGTTACTGACGCTTTCGCGGCTGGATTCGCTGTCTGGCTTGGACGATGTGCAAGATATTGCTCTGCAAGACGTTCTACAAACCGGCGTAATGGACCATTACCACAAAGCAAGAACCAGCGGCGTAGAACTGATGCTGGATATTCGCCAAACGCCACCGCCTCGGCGGGCACAGCCGCTTTTACTCGCCTTGCTGGTGCGTAATCTATTGGATAATGCCATTCGGTACAGCCCACGCGGCAGCACCGTCAAAATTACCTTAGATGCCCACAGTTTTAGCGTGGAAGACAACGGCCCCGGCGTTAGCCCTGAATATTTAAAACGCATCGGCGAGCGCTTCTTCCGTCCACCAGGGCAAGAAAAAACCGGCAGCGGTTTAGGCCTTTCTATCGTGCAACGCATCGCCACACTGCACGGCATGACCACGCATTTTAGCGATGGGGAAAATGGGGGATTTAGGGTGGAAGTCAGATGGTAACGAGAACGATGTAAGACCCCCTCCCAGCCTCCCCCTTCATAAGGGGGAGGAGCATACGGTATTCCACGCCATCGCCAGCCTGCACATACCAAAGCAAAGGTTGATGGCAATTTATCTAGCAACACCGTTCAGCCCCCTCCCCTGCGAGGGGGAGGGCCGGGGTGGGGGCAGATCTCCGAAGGGAGGCATTAAGCGATACTTACACCCACCCTTTCGCACTAAACGATTTCAGCACGCTGACAAACACCTGCATTTCCTGCGGGGTGCCTAAGGTTAGGCGATTCCAACCCACCGCCGGTGGAAATTCACGGCCAACGTAGATATTTTGCTGCTTCATACGATCTTGATAGGTTTTCACATCGCCGTTCACTTTATGGAAGATAAAGTTGGCCTGCGACGGTACATATTCTAAATTCAGTTCATCAAGCATCGATGTCACGATCTGGCGCGACAGATCGATTGATTTGCGACTCATGGCCACAAAGGTTTTGTCTTTCAATGAGGCCAACGCCGCTACCGCTCCGGCGGTATTGGTGTTATCCAATGAGACAAAGTTTTCCACCTGAGCAATGACTTCAGGTGCCGCGATACCATAACCAATACGTAACCCCGCCAAAGCGAAGATTTTGGAAAAGGTACGGGTCACGATCAGGTTTTTTTGCCCGCTTTGTACCAGACCGATAGCGCTTTTAAACGCCGGATCGTTAACAAACTCGGCATAGGCCTCATCGACAATAAAGAATGTGTCAGCTGGCGCACTTTTTATCCAGCTATCCATAGTAGCGGCTGGCGTAATCGTCGCGGTTGGGTTGTTTGGATTGCACAGGTAGACAATAGATTTACCCGCAAAGCCTGCTGCTTTTGCCTGCATAGTCGCCAGATCAAACTCAAGTTTCGCGTTCAGCGGTACTTTGACAATTTCAGCACCCAGCGGCTTGGCGTAAAGCTCCGCATAGTTAAAAGTCGGATCGGGCACGATCACCTGCACTTTTTTCTGCTGCTGTTGAGCCTGCAAAACAATCGCCTGAACCGCGGCTTGGATCGTCTCCGATGAGCCATTGCCCAAAGTAATATTTTCACTCTTCAGGCCAAAATGTGCCGCGATCTGTTCAATCAGCTCGGCGCGTGCCGCATCAGGGTAACGAAAGGCGGTCGGCAAACAGTCCACAACCGCTTGTTTGGCCTGCGCAGACATCCCCAATGAGTTTTCATTGAAATTTAATAACAGCGGATTTTTTTCAGTCGGAAACGAAATAACGGCAGCGTTTGCCGGAGTGGCCGCCTGCGCGCGATTAATCAAACCGCTGAGCGTTAACCCACCGAGAATAGCACCTGAAGATTTAAGAAGAGTACGACGATCCATGGCAAAGTCCCTGTCAGCAACATTATTTATTTTAAGAAGCGTTATTTTGACCAGCCGGAAACGGCTGTAGGACTGAGCATAACCGAGAAAAAGTGCATAACACAATATATTATGCACTTTTTGTGATTATAAATTCAAATATAGCGAATTTAATTAACGACGCGGTGGGAGTTTAGTCGCTTTTAAAACCACAAATTTTTTGTTGGTTTCAATGGTGGTGCAGTTGCCAAACAAACGTTTCAGTTTGTGGAAGTAATCCAGATGACGGTTGCCCACGATATACAGCGTACCGTGAATTTTCAGGCAACGTTTCGCCCCGACGAACATATCCCACGCCACCTGATCGGTAATGGAATGCTGCTGATGGAACGGAGGATTACACAGCACCGCGTTTAGGCTGCCGCCGTCTACGCCAGAGAAACCGTTACCCACGCGGAACGCACAGCGATCCATATCCTGCGGACGGTTAACTTCGACGTTCATCTGCGCTGAGGCAACGGCCATGTATGACTCATCACAAAACAGCATATCAGCGTTTGGATTCAGCTCGAGTGCCTTCAGGCCAATAACGCCGTTACCGCAGCCCAGATCCGCAATCGAACCTTCGATATCTTTCGGCAGATGCTCAAGGAAGAAACGAGCGCCGATATCTAAGTTGCTACGGGAGAAGACCGATGCATGGTTATGCATCTGGTAAGGCTCGTCAGTGCCGCAAAGGTCCAGAGGCCAAACGGTTGTTGGCTGCGCAGGCGCGGGGCTACGTTCGGCCACTTGGCAGTGGATCAAACGGGCTTTTTTCCATGCCAACGAAGTATGGGTATCACCCAGAATAGTTTCGAACAGCTGTAGCGTTGAGGTGTGAATATCACGCGCTTTTGCCGCCGCAACAATCACGGTATCTGGCGCAACCACTTCACGCAGCGCACGCAGCTGGTGCTCCAACAATGCCAACGCTTTTGGCACTTTAATTAGTACCAACGCAGGCGCCTGCGGCAGGGGCGCAAGGCTATCAAGCAAGGTGATCGTGTCGTCATCCATGCCGTTCAGGCCAAGATTATGACGCGTTGCCAACTGGCTCACATAAGAGTCACTCACGCTGTATAACCGCTGACCATGCAGCGCACAAGCCAACGCGCCAAAGGCGTCGTTGAACACAATCACCGGACGACCTTCTGCCTGCGACAGATCGAAACTCTGCAACAGATATTCATCGGCGGCTTCCCACGCCTGAAGCGTTGGATCATCAGACTGCTGTGGGTAGCGTTCTAGCTCAAGGCCATTTTCTTCAAAAAAACCGGAGATCGGTTCGAGTTGGCTCATCGCCCCTCCAAAATCTATCCGCTTGATTAAGCGGAAGAATAAAATAAATTATCGTGCAGATGTGACGGTCTTCACCGCCCGAGCACCGTGCTCAAGAATTGTTATGTCACGCGCATGACGTACAATAGTCCGCTATTGTACCTGAAGGAATTGAATATGACGTCTTTGACTTATCTGGCCGGCTATCCTGAACATCTGCAAACGCAGGTTCGCCAGTTGCTCGACCAGCAACGTCTGGGGACTGTTTTATTGCAGCGTTACCCGCAGCCACACCAGCTCACCACCGATCGCGCACTCTATCAATACACTACCGATCTCAAAAATCAGTATCTGCGTAATGCACCGCAAATTAATAAAGTGGGCTACGACAGCAAAATTCAGGTTCTCAAACATGCATTAGGGCTACATACCGCCATTTCGCGCGTGCAGGGTAGCAAGTTAAAGGCAAAAGCTGAAATCCGTGTTGCGACCGTCTTCAAAAATGCGCCCGAGGCTTTTCTGCGTATGATCGTCGTTCACGAGCTGGCGCACCTGCGCGAGAAAGAACACAACAAAGCGTTTTACAACCTGTGCTGCCATATGGAACCCGCTTACCACCAGCTTGAGTTCGATACCCGCATGTATCTCACGCATTTAGAACTGGTTGGCGCGCTGTATTAATTTGCCCAGCGTCGCCGAATTAATCCAAGAAATGCTACTCTGTGAAAAATCTTATTTTCCCAATCGGAGACGCCCATGATTCGCTTTGCCGTTATTGGAACCAACTGGATTACCCAGAGCTTTATCGACGCCGCTCATGCCACGGGGAAAATGCAGCTGACCGCTGTGTATTCACGTCATTTAGCGCAGGCATACGCTTTTGGCGAGCCAAATAAAGCCCAGTATTTTTTCGATTCGCTCGACGATCTCGGCAATTGTGCTCAGGTTGACGCGGTTTATATCGCCAGCCCAAACTCTTTCCACTATCCACACACCTTGGCGATGTTGCAGCATAAAAAGCATGTCATCTGTGAGAAGCCGTTGGCGTCTAACGTGCATGAAGTCGAAAGTATGATCGCCTGCGCGCATGAGAATCAGGTCGTGCTGTTTGAAGCCTTTAAAACCGCATACCTACCTAACTTCTCTGCGATCCAGCAAGCGCTGCCGCGTTTGGGCAAACTGCGTAAGGTGTTCCTGAACTACTGCCAATATTCCTCGCGCTACCAGCGTTATTTAGACGGTGAAAACCCAAATACCTTTAATCCCGCGTTTTCAAACGGTTCGATTATGGACATTGGCTACTATTGCTTGGCAAGCGCAGTGTCTCTGTTTGGCGAACCGGACAGCCTTAACGCCAGCGCCACGCTGTTAGATTCCGGTGTGGATGCCCATGGGCACGTCAGCATGAACTACGCAGGTCACCACGCAGGCGACGGATTCGACGTGGTTCTTTTCCACTCCAAGGTCAGCAATTCAGATATCCCAAGCGAGATTCAGGGGGAAGACGGCACGTTAGTTATCGAAAAAATATCTGAATGCCAGAAAGTGACATTTACACCGCGCGGTGGGCAGCCTGAAGTCATCAGCCAAGCCCAGCAAGAAAATACCATGTATTACGAAGCGGAAGTATTTGCCAAACTGGTGCAATATCAAAGTATTGAGCATGCGGGGATCAACGTATCACGCAGCACGGCGAAGATCTTAACGCAGGTTCGCGCGTTGACCGGGGTTGAATTCCCGGCCGATGCCGCTATTCCACCGGAAACCGTGGTTGTGCCGAATACTCGCGGATGATCATGAAAAAAGGCCTCTGTCATCAGAGGCCTTTTGACTAACGAACAGGCTTAACCTGCTGAATTTGGGCTTTCGCCACGCGTTTACCGCCGAAACTTAATGCTGCTAGCGCCAGCACGATTAACACAATGCCCGCTCCTTCAATCGCTCCCGGATTTTCACCCAGCAGCCACCAAGAGAACAGTACGCCACATACGGGTACTGCCAAGGTGCTCAGGCCTGCAATGCCCGCCGGTAAGTTCTTCAACACGAATAGCCATAGCGTCCACGCCAGCGCGGTGGCCAAAATGGCGCTGTATGACAATGCGAAATAAACATAGGGATCCCACACAATTGGGCGCTCGGGAACCAGCCACGCAATCACGCTCATAATGATCGCGCCGTACACCATTTGCCATGTGGTCAGCGACAGCAAATCAACCTTAGGATGACGCTGGTACAAACGTTTAGCGACAATAGCGCTCGCCCCCCAGCTGATGCCAGACAGAATGGCCAGCACCGCGCTTTGCAGTGACTCACCCGTCAGCTTCCACGGTTGTAAGACCAGACAAAGCCCAATCGCCGCCACCACGATTGCCAAATACTGTACGCGACGCATTCTTTCACCCAAGAACAGCGCCGCCATGATCACCACCCAAAACGGCATGGTGTAACTCAGTATGGCCACTTTACCGGCTCCACCGCTCACCAGTGCCCACTGAGCCAGCCCAACCATGCCGCAGGTTTGCAGCACGGCAATCGCCAGCGTGTAAGCAAAAGGCGTTGGTTTCATCCCGCGACCACGCAGTTTTAACACCACCAACAGTAATAAGGCTCCGAACACGCAGCGCAGCGCGGTAAAATCAAAGGCGCCGATGTAAAGCGTGACCTGCTTCATCGCGATCCAGCTATAACTCCAGATCAGCGTTAATAATACCAATCCCCCAAACGCCAACGGATCGGCTTTTCCTGCTACGGCCATTTTGATGTCCTAATCATTATCAATCGTGCTTATTATCACTAATGCCATTATCTCATTACTCTCTCTTATATCCACCTTCTATATTTCACAACGGCATTAGAAAAATGTGTGAAAAGCGTCTAATTTGAAAGCTTCAATAAATTTGAAAATATCCAACGGCGGCGGTACTCAGGAGATTCTATGGCGGAGTTTGAGGCAAAACCCTTAGTCATTTTACAAACCGGTGATGCACCGGATGTTATTCGCCATCAGCACGGCGGTTTTACCGATATGTTTTTGCAGCAGGGCGATATTGATCCGTCCAGCGTAGTGATTGTGAATCTTCCTGCAGGCGAACAACTGCTCAGCCCCGAACATTATCGCGGTGCGGTGATTACGGGTTCAGCGGCGATGGTGACCGAACTACTGCCGTGGAGTGAATACGCTGCGATGTGGCTACGCGACGCCATCGGTATGGGGCTGCCTATTTTCGGAGCCTGCTATGGTCATCAGCTATTGGCTCACGCGCTCGGCGGCGAGGTGGGTTATCATCCCGAAGGGCTGGAAATTGGCACATTGGAAATTGAGCTGTTGCCAGAAGCTCAACAGGATCCGGCACTGCAAAACTACCCACCGCGCTTCTATGCCAATCTCATACACTCGCAATCGGTGCTTCGCTTGCCTGAGGGCGCGGTCGCTTTAGCCCGCTCACAGCAAGATCCGCATCAAATCATCCGCTATCGCGATAACGTGATTAGTACGCAGTTCCATCCTGAATTTAACGGGCCGGTGATGCATTGCTACATGAGTTGGATTGCTGAGCTAGAACCGCAGCATCAGGCTAAATACCTCGATATTCAGCGCCGTACTAGCAATACTCCCGTCAGCCAATCATTACTGCGTGAATTTGTTCGCGGTTTATAAATTTAAACGAGCCATGGTTTACAAGATGTAAAATCATGGCTCAAGTTTTCTCTTTGTTAAACCACGCCAAACATTGACCTTTGAAATATTTTGCATTATTTTCTTACATGCAAAGGGGAGTAACTTCATTGCTGGTTAATCGTCATTACGGTGCGTGCTGCGTACCCGGTTGCCAGGCAACGCATTTTGGCTTTACACTAAAATGTATCTAAGCGCCCTGCTTAGATGTATACCAGAATCATTGAGCGCGGCTAATTCCGCTGTCGCATGATGATGCAGGTATCGAGTTGTAAGTGAGACCTTGCCGGAAGGCGAGGTGCGCTTAAAACTCAGACAAGAGTCGTCGCTGTCGTCCTCCGTCATCGTGATTTTTGTATTTAATGAGTGTTACGAAGGATACTCCCATGATCAATTCCATTGGCTCTCCCCTGCTCTGGGGTAGTTTTGCCGTCATCGTCGTCATTATGCTCGCCGTCGATCTGCTGTTGCAGGGGCGTCGCGGTGCAACCACCATGACGCTGCGCCAAGCCGCCATCTGGTCGCTCGTATGGGTCAGCTTATCCCTCTTGTTCAACGCAGGTCTGTGGTGGTATCTCAGCGAAACCATGGGGCGCGTCGTTGCCGACAAACAGGCACTGGCGTTTCTGACCGGTTATCTCATTGAGAAAGCGCTGGCCGTCGATAACGTGTTCGTTTGGCTGATGCTCTTCAGCTACTTCTCGGTGCCGCCGAACCTGCAACGCCGCGTACTGGTTTACGGTGTTTTAGGCGCGATCGTGTTACGTACTATTATGATTTTCGCCGGTAGCTGGTTAGTCACCCAGTTCCAGTGGATCCTGTACGTATTCGGTGCTTTCTTGCTGTTTACCGGCGTGAAAATGGCCTTGGCGAAGGATGACGACGGCGATATTGGCGACAAACCGCTGGTGCGCTGGATCCGTAGCCATTTGCGCATGACCGACAAGATTGAAAACGAGCACTTCTTTACTCGCAGAAACGGCGTGTTGTTTGCCACACCGCTGCTGTTGGTGCTGATTCTGGTTGAGCTTAGCGACGTTATCTTTGCCGTAGATAGCATCCCAGCAATCTTCGCGGTCACCACCGATCCGTTCTTGGTATTAACGTCTAACCTGTTTGCGATTTTGGGTCTGCGTGCAATGTACTTCTTGCTGGCGGGCGTGGCAGAACGCTTCTCAATGCTGAAATACGGTCTGTCAGTAATTCTGGTGTTTATCGGCTTTAAGATGCTGATTATGGATCTGTACCACATCCCAATCGCAGTATCGTTAAGCGTAGTGGCTGGAATTTTAGTGCTGACGCTGGTGATTAACGTCTTTGTTAACCGCCGCAACGACCGTTTGAAATCACAAAGTGAATAACCGTTAAACGGAATGCCCCGGATTTTCCGGGGCATTTTTTTGCTTAGAGCCGTTAACTTCTGCGCCTTGCAGACCAAGCCACCGCAAAGATAATCAGCAAGCCACCTGAAACCATCCTCAGGCTTGGTACCTCATGGAACAGCGCCCATGCAATCAGAATGGCGTACACCGGTTCTAGCGCAATAATCATCGCGGCCATACGCGCTTTCAGCGCCTGTAGGCTGTTGATAAACAAACTGTATGCTAATCCCGTGCAAATCAGCCCCAAGCAGGCAATCCACATCCAATCCATCGCACTGACCAGCGGCAGCTCATGATAGGTAAACGGAAATAGCAGCACGATAACGGCAAGGTTTTGCCACCAGCAGACCTGAGTTCCGTTCACGCTGGCGGCTGAATGTCGATTCGCCAACGCCAGAATTGCATAAATTAGGCCGGATAAAATGCCCCACAGCAGCCCTTCCGTTGCGCTGTTCTCGAAGTTGAAGCTCGGCGTCACCAACACCAGTCCTACAGTTACCAGCAGAATTAACACGTACTCCGCTGACGACAGCTTCTCTCGATACAGCAGCCCTTCCAGAATCGCCACAAAGGCGGGGAAACAGGCAAAACCTAGCGTACCGACCGCAACCCCACCCACTTTCACCGCGATAAAAAACGTGACCCAGTGCGCGCACAGCAGCGCGCCACAGGCGCACAAACGCCCCACGCCGCGAGCATCAAGCTCACGCCACGGTAGGCGTTTTAGTTTTATCAATAACAGCGACATGGCCGCTAACGCGAAAATCGCACGGCCAAAAACCAAGACGGCGGCACTGCTGGCAATGAGTTTGCCAAAGATACCTGAAATGCCAAATAGCACGGTAGCCCCGTGCATCAGCCATAGCGCACGGCGACGATCCATGCTCACTCCTCAAAAAATCGCTGAAGGATCAGCGGTTCATAAACAGCTTAGGGATCTCACGCAGAAGCCAAGATTTTGCCTCGCCCATGCTATCGCGACGCCACGCCATAATAATATCGGTTTCATGACTGTATTCGGCGCTCACCACCCGCAGGCGACCTTCGGCAATATCCTGTTCGACCAACGGATAAGGCATAGTTGCAACGCCCAGCCCATCAATAAGCGCCTGACGTTTATCCGCAATAGTGCTCACGGTTAAACGCTGTTGCTTATCAAGCAGTTGAACCGTCAACACGGGGCGCTCACGCGCAGTATCCGCTACGGCAATGCCGCGATATTTCACCCGAACAGCGTCGGATAAAGGCTCTGGCTCTAAATGAATAGGATGCTCAGGGGCGGCAACATAAACGCTCATCACCTTATAGAGCTTACGCACGTTGATCTCAGACGAAGAACGAAAATGCATATCTGGCGCGATCACGATATCCGCACGCCCTTGTTCAAGGCGCTCCCATGCACCCGCTAAAACTTCGGTCATGAGAGACAGTTGAGTATTGGCTTTTTTCGAAAGCTTATCCACCAGCGGGAAAAGCTGTGTGGCGGGCACCAAAGCCTCGCATACCACCGTAATGTGCGTTTCCCAACCGCGCGAAAGCGCTTCGGCATCTGTCGTCAGCTTGTCGGCCGCTTCAAGAAGAATGCGCCCACGTTCGAGCAACATGCGTCCCACATTGGTAAATTTAGTGCGGTGGCCAGAACGGTCGAACAACACCACATCCAGCTCTTCTTCTAGCTTTTGCATGGTGTAGCTTAAAGCTGAAGGCACTCGGCCTAATTCGTCTGCCGCCGCTGCAAAACTTCCACGACGATCTATGGCATCCATGACCCGCAATGCTTCCAATGTCAGCGCGCGATCTTTACTCATAGCATCCTTCTATTCAGGAAATTTGAATATGGCGACCAGATTAACTGGCTAACAATCTCACGTCCAGACGCTTACCATGGTTATATCGATTATTAAGAGCCTTGAGCGCCATGATTACACAACGAAAAGCCCAAAACTGCGGACACGCTGACTATGGTTGGCTCAAGTCCCGCTATACATTTTCCTTCGGCCACTATTTTGATCCTAAGCTGATGGGATATGCGTCACTGCGCGTTCTCAATCAGGATGTATTGGCACCCGGTGCGTCATTACAGCCACGCACCTTCCCACGCGTCGACGTATTGAACATTATTCTTGATGGTGACGTAGAGTACCGAGATAGCGAAGGCAGCCATACACAAGCCCATACTGGCGATGTGGTGTTACTCGCCACGCAGGGGAACATCAGCTACAGCGAACATAATCTCAATAGTGATAAACCGCTTACTCGCATGCAGCTATGGCTAAATGTATGCCCAGAAAGAGAAAACGACGAGATCCAGCGCCTCACGCTCGTAGAAGAGCCTTACCGCTTGCTCGCTTCGCCCGAAGGCGACAACGGCAGCCTGCAACTGCGCCAGCAGGTGTGGATCCATCATTTGGATCTTAAACCGGGTGAGCAGCACACGTTACATTTGCACGGATCGCGTGCCTATGTGCAGTCGATCCACGGAAGCTACAAAACGCAGGATAGCGCCGAGCTGTTAGCCTGCGGCGACGGTGCCTTTATCAATGATGAAGAAAGCCTAACCCTCACCGCCGTCACACCGCTGCGCGCACTGGTGATTGATTTGCCGGTGTGATTTTTGCCTTCCCTCTTGGTTTAAGGGGGAAGGCCATCACCAACGCGTATGTTTCCAGATACTCCCTCCCCAACTATGCCTAGATGACCACCAATGTCTTTTATGCGAACTACTGGAGCTATTCCAAGATAGTTGGGAGAAGTTATTTTCTGGACCCCACCAGATTTTCACTTCATCTTTTGGCAGCAAAAGAACATGCAGATACACTGCTCCCAGTTTACGTTCCGGCAATAATACCGTTTTATGTCGAATTTCTTCTTTAATTCCCTTAACCCGCTGATCTTTATACGCACCAAAAACCCAATTAACCTCAACGAGCCTTTGCTTATCCCAATAACAACAAGCGCCCATTGATTGCATATCATTACCTGATGAATCAATTACATTCACTTTGAGTAATGGTCGCTCCACATCAGTGTTGTTTTGTATATCGACTGTGATCTCGGTAAAACCAATCCATAGTATTAGCCACAAAAAATAAGCCGCAGGTAGGGGGACAACTAAAATCCATAATATACGCCAAAACCAATGTCCCCCTCTCTCATAACTCCGCGTCAGAACCTCATCAAATTGTTCTAGCCGTCTAAAAAAACGCATATTAATTCTGCTGTTCTATCAATGAATATCTCATCGTCGCTTATGTATTAAGTACAAATCAATATAATGAGCAGTTAAGGAAAACTTAATAATTCATGTCATTACAGTCTCTGGCTATTCAGATAGCCATCTGAATAATATGCCAATACTTATTGCTAATATTGAATAATGAAAACGACTTATCAGAAGGATACTGATATGAATAAGATAAAAACAAATAGATACATCAAAAAAGACTGCAAACTTATTATTTCCATTATCTTCTTCATTTTATTTATTTTTTATATATCGTGGGCATCCAGAATTTCAAACAACACCATTCTTATAAAATCAGGTGCTGAAGTTAAACTGTCTTTCATTGTCATTGGCATGATGGCTACAGCAGCGGGAATCAGTGCCGTGAGGCTGGCTGCTATACCACGTACTAGAAATGACTGTATTTTTATCTTAAGTATGTTCATCGCTGGCGGGCTGATAGGGTTAACCCTATCGCTGAATGCGCTGGATGCTTACGTTTATCTATTTCCAGATAAAACAATTTATTATGCCAGTGAGTATGATGTTTCTATTCCCGGCCCATACCGAGGGAGGTATCGCTGCGAGGCTGGTGTGCGGCTGAAAGATATTCATACTTCACGCTGGATTGAGCTGCGTACTTCAAAAGAAGAACTGAAAATCGGAAATAAGCGACAACAAGGGATGGATGCTGTGTGGGTGACTGCGCGAGTTAATCGCGTTGGCAGTTATATTGTTAACTACCAATTTATTTTCAAATAACGGCTGAAATATTCGTTCTGCTGGTGCCATCTGTGAACAGGTTGATCACGTATTTTCCTCCCTGACTACACTCCATTAACCATCCCTCACCGCCTGCAAACAACTCTTATTGCATTAAGAAAAACGACCTCGCTCTCGGTTTGTATAACGTTTCTACCGAAAATAAAAATCTTTGCGCTATGTCAAACTACTGCGCTTTAACTCAAATCAAATACCATATATAGTGTGTCTCACTTTAGAACATACCCATATGTAGTAGTTATCCACAAAACATCCACAAGACTGCGTCAAGCCTTATGGCACGCGGATTGTGGCTGTGGATAACATACAAAACGGGAAAAAGGAGCGACGCGGTGAAACCAATAGTGATTAAACGGGACGGTTGTCAGGTACCATTTGACGAACAGCGAATCAAGGAAGCTGTGGTGCGTGCTGCCCGAGCGGCAGGCGTTGATGATACTGATTATTGTGCAACCGTAGCCCGCGTAGTCGCTATGCAGATGGCCGATCTCGAGCGTGTTGATATCCATGTGATTCAAAACGCAGTAGAAAACCAGCTGATGGCAGGCAACTATAAGCAGCTTGCGCGTGCATACATTGAGTATCGTCACGACCGTGACGTGTCTCGTGAACAACGCGGCCGTCTTAATCAGGAAATCCGTGGCCTGGTTGAGCAAAGCAATGCCGCTTTGCTGAACGAAAACGCAAACAAAGACAGTAAAGTTATCCCAACCCAGCGCGATCTGTTGGCGGGTATCGTGGCAAAACACTACGCGACACAGCACATTCTGCCGCGTGACGTGGTGCTTGCGCACGAACGTGGTGAAATTCACTACCACGATCTGGATTACTCTCCGTTCTTCCCAATGTTTAACTGCATGCTGATCGACCTTAAAGGCATGCTGACTAACGGCTTCAAGATGGGTAACGCAGAAATTGAGCGTCCTAAATCTATCTCGACCGCCACCGCCGTGACCGCACAGATTATCGCTCAGGTCGCCAGCCATATTTATGGCGGCACCACGATTAACCGTATTGACGAAGTTCTGGCGCCGTTTGTCACTTCAAGCTTTGAAAAACATCGTAAAACCGCTGACGAATGGAACATTCCAGACGCAGAAGGCTATGCAAAAACCCGCACCGAAAAAGAGTGCTACGACGCATTCCAATCTCTGGAATACGAAGTCAACACGCTGCATACCGCTAACGGTCAAACCCCATTTGTGACCTTCGGTTTTGGCTTGGGAACCAGCTGGGAATCTCGTCTTATCCAGCAATCTATCCTGAAAAACCGTATCGCAGGCTTGGGTAAAAATCGTAAAACTGCCGTGTTCCCTAAACTGGTCTTCGCCATTCGCGATGGCTTAAACCACAAGTTTGGCGACGCGAACTACGATATCAAACAGTTGGCGCTAGAGTGTGCTAGCAAGCGTATGTACCCAGATATTCTTAACTATGATCAAGTAGTTAAAGTTACCGGCTCGTTCAAAACACCAATGGGCTGCCGTAGCTTCTTGGGTGTGTATGAAGAAAATGGTGAGATGATCCACGAAGGGCGTAACAACCTCGGCGTCATTAGCCTAAACCTGCCGCGTATCGCTTTAGAAGCTAAAGGTGACGAAGCTGCATTTTGGAAATTGCTGGACGAACGTTTAGAGCTTTCTAAGAAAGCATTAATGACGCGTATTGCTCGTCTGGAAGGTATCAAAGCACGCGTTGCACCGATCCTCTATATGGAAGGTGCATGTGGTGTTCGCCTGAAAGCCGACGACAATATTGCTGATATTTTCAAAAATGGACGTGCGTCAATTTCGCTGGGCTACATCGGTATTCACGAAACGATGAATGCGCTGTTCGGCAACCAAACTCACGTCTTCGATGATGAAACCCTGCGTGCGAAAGCCGTGGCGATTGTTGCACGTTTACAGCAGGCAACCGACAGCTGGAAAGAAGAAACCGGCTACGGCTTCAGCTTATACAGCACGCCAAGCGAAAACCTGTGTGACCGTTTCTGCCGCTTGGATACCGCTGAATTTGGCGTTGTACCAGGTGTGACCGATAAAGGTTATTACACCAACAGCTTCCACTTGGACGTTGAGAAAAAAGTTAACCCATACGACAAGCTGGATTTCGAAGCGCCATATCCGCCATTGGCGAGCGGCGGTTTCATTTGCTACGGCGAATATCCAAACCTACAGCACAACCTGAAAGCGCTGGAAGACGTCTGGGATTATAGCTATAGCCGTGTCCCTTACTACGGTACGAATACGCCAATCGATGAGTGCTACGAGTGCGGTTTCACCGGTGAGTTTGAGTGTACCAGCAAAGGCTTTACCTGCCCGAAATGTGGTAATCACGATTCGGCTAAGGTTTCCGTGATCCGCCGTGTATGTGGCTATCTGGGTAGCCCTGATGCGCGTCCGTTCAACGCCGGTAAGCAAGAAGAAGTTAAACGCCGCGTTAAGCATTTGAACAACGGGCAGATTGGTTAAATACAACGAATACCCCACCCTAACCCTCCCCTTCACAGGGGAGGGAACCGTTCGGAGCGGATGAATAACGATCCGCTCCGCCTCCTGCCAAGGGGGAGGCTGGGAGGGGGCTTCCCTCCGCATTTCTTATAGATAAGCAGATATGAATTTCCATCAATATTACCCCATAGACGTCGTCAACGGGCCGGGTACTCGCTGCACGTTATTCGTTGCCGGCTGTGTGCATGAATGCCCCGGTTGCTATAACAAAAGTACATGGCGACTGAATTCAGGCATGCCGTTTACGCAAGAAATGGAAGATCAGATCATTGCCGATCTGAATGACACACGTATTCCGCGTCAGGGTTTATCCCTTTCCGGTGGCGATCCGCTGCATCCGCAAAATGTGCCGTTTATTCTGAAGCTCGTACAACGCGTGCGTGCGGAATGTGAGGGCAAAGATATCTGGGTTTGGACAGGCTATAAGCTAGACGAACTGAGCGATGCACAGCGTGAAGTCGTGGATTTGATCAACGTGCTCATCGATGGCAAGTTCGTACAAGACCTCAAGGATCCGATGCTCATCTGGCGAGGCAGTGCGAATCAGGTTATTCACAAGCTGCGCTGATCGTTTCATTTCAGTCGTTCATCAAAAGCATGCGGCACTTCAGCCACCGTGGTTAGATAGCGTTCAAATTTTGGATGCTGCGGATTCAGTAAAAGATTATTTTCCTGTGGCACAATCACCGAAGGCACCCGTAATCCTACGGATACCTTCGATGCTATCCACTGTGACCCCATATCGGCAGTTACCGATGAGATTTCATCCTGACGCCATTGAGCAGGCAATACGCTGACATCTAGCGAGCTAATATCACGGTCGTCAATTTCTATCGAAAAAAGCGAGTAAAACTCAGTTAGCCGTGCGCTTTCGAGGTGAACCAAACATTCCAGCATCGCAAGCGAGATAGAACTGGCCAGATACACCATTGGGCTACCCATGCGGTTCCAACGCCCGCCAAACTGTTTTGCTCCCTGCCCCGTGAATGCGCTGTTTGCAAATTTGGTTTTAACAATGCGATAGCCCATCATGAGAATACACCGTGCTCCAAGCGCCCGATCAGGTTCAATACCGCAATGGCTCCACTCTCCGTGCTGATGAGACTCGCTGGAGCAGTCTGTCCCAGTGCACGCACAGGATGTGTTAGCCAGTGGATAGCCTGCTCTTTATCATCCTCAAAAAGGGCAATCGCCGCGTTCATCACCCTCACCAAACGAGCAATACTTTCACTCTGCTCAGGCGATAACGTTTTAGGCCCATTCTTTCTACGAGAAACCTGACGACCGCTGATCCCCGCGATTTGGACGATATCGGCCTTATTAATCCCCGTCCATTGGTGAATATTTTCAATCACGTCGGTGGGTAATCCCTGTTTAAGCAACTCAAGCAGCTGAATGCTACCTTCTGGCGGAAAACTCACTACGTGCCAAAGTGTGCTTTCATCTCGCTGCTGAGCGGGTGTGAACATACGCATACTTGCCTCCTGCTACTTAGCCATACGTCTATGCTTAATATAGACCTATGACCTACAGTCGACAATCCTATCGTGCAAATAACAACCACACGTCGTGTTATATAAAAATACCCAACGCCTGTCTTTATGAGTTTTCAATGTCTTGTCAAAACTGTATGACGCTGTCCAAAATGCGCAGCTGAATACAGCTCAACGACACTATTTTTGCAATCCGCTTCGCACCTCTTCTCTTCGCGGCTGTCATCCTAACGCCTTCAACTATTCATATTTCTGCAACATATAAACAACCGTTTTGTCATTTTCAATCGGCACCATGAGCGCAACTTAATTTTGACCACCTCACTAAAGAGGGTTACGCCATGTCGATTATCCGAGTTACCAACCTCAGTAAAACATTCGCCGGTCAGCAGGCGCTACACAGCGTTGGCATGGAGGTTCAACAAGGACAGATGGTGGCCTTGCTCGGCCCTTCTGGTTCAGGAAAATCCACGCTGCTTCGTCATCTAAGCGGACTTATCACCGGCGACCGCCATGATGACTCCCACATCGAATTATTAGGCCGTACCATTCAAAAGCAGGGACGTCTCGCGGCTGATATTCGCCGTAGCCGCAGCGATATTGGCTATATCTTTCAGCAATTCAATTTAGTGAATCGCCTGACGGTTCTCGAAAATGTGCTGATTGGCGCGCTAGGCGCAACGCCATTTTGGCGTACCTGTTGCGGTTGGTTCACTCAAGAACAAAAACAGCAGGCCATGCAGGCTCTCACTCGCGTGAGCATGGCCTCCTTCGCCCACCAGCGTGTGTCCACGCTTTCCGGTGGCCAGCAGCAACGCGTTGCCATTGCGCGTGCGCTGATGCAAAAAGCCAAAGTTATTCTCGCCGATGAACCCATTGCGTCACTGGATCCTGAATCCGCCCGCATCGTGATGGAAACCCTGCTCGATATTAATCAAAAAGACGGCATCACCGTGGTGGTCACTTTGCATCAGGTGGATTACGCCCTGCGCTATTGCCAGCGCGTCATAGCGCTGCGTCAGGGGCATGTTTTCTACGACGGTGAAAGCGCGCACTTAGCACGCGAGCAAATTGAACATCTCTATCGCGGCGTAAACCGCGTCAATGTTTCTACCCCTGAAACCGAAGCCGTTGCGGCTTAATTCGAACCTTCAACATGCTCATAGGGAGTCATCACATGACTTACAAAACGGTAGCCGCGCTGGCTTTCACCAGCATGTTCAGCGTCTGTACCCTGCTTGGCACAGCACACGCTGAAGAACAGGCTCCGGCGCTCAACTTCGGCATTATTTCGACGGAATCACAACAAAACCTAAAACCGCAGTGGGACCCGTTCCTGAAGGATATGGAGAAAAAGCTGGGTATGAAGGTCAATGCCTTCTTCGCTCCAGACTATGCGGGCATCATTCAAGGCATGCGCTTTAACAAAGTCGATATCGCGTGGTATGGCAACCTCTCGGCGATGGAAGCCGTGGATCGCGCCAACGGGCAAGTCTTTGCGCAAACCGTAGCCGCAGATGGTTCACCTGGCTACTGGAGCGTGCTGATCGTGAATAAAGACAGCCCGATCAACAACGTTCAAGAGATGCTGGCCAAGAAGAAAGATCTTACCTTCGGCAACGGCGATCCCAACTCTACCTCCGGTTATTTAGTCCCTGGCTATTACGTTTTCGCCAAGAACAATACCGCCGCCAGCGACTTTAAACGCACCGTGAACGCCAACCATGAAACCAACGCGCTCGCCGTGGCGAACAAGCAGGTAGATGTGGCGACCAACAATACCGAAAACCTCGATCGTCTAAAGATCACGGCTCCGGAGAAATTCAAAGATCTGAAAGTGATCTGGAAATCACCGTTGATCCCCGGCGACCCGATCGTATGGCGTAAAAACCTGCCAGAAGATGCCAAACAAAAGATCTACGGCTTCTTTATGAATTACGGCAAAACGCCGGAAGAACAACAGGTTCTCAAAGGCTTGAGCTGGGCACCGTTCCGCCCATCCAGCGATCTTCAACTGGTTCCCATCCGCCAGCTCTCCCTGTTTAAACAAACTCAGACGATCAAAGCCAACGACGGCTTAAGCCAAACCGACAAAGCCACAAAAACCGCTGCGCTACAGGCTCAAATGGACGATCTCGATCGTCTGAGCTCGGCGCTTAACGCCATGAACAGTTTGAAAACAGCCACTCAGTAATTTGGCCGTCGCCTCCTAGCTCTGCATGCAGAAAAGCTGAGCTAGGAGAAAAGTGACACCAAATTGGAGATACAGATGCAAACCACTCAATCCACCGCAGCCCTAGTGCCCGAGCAAAAGCGTAGCTGGTTTAGCCTTTTCACCGGCGCCATTCTACTTGCGGTTCTCGCTTGGTCTTGGCATGGCGCGGAAATGGCCCCGCTCACGCTGTTTCGTGATGCTGGCAATATGGCGACCTTTGCCGCTGATTTCTTCCCACCTGATTTTAGCCAATGGCAGCAATATCTTGGCGAAATGCTGGTAACCCTCCAGATCGCCGTTTGGGGAACCGCGCTTTCCATCGTGCTTTCCATTCCTCTGGGGCTAATGAGCGCTGAAAACCTTGTGCCTTGGTGGATCTACCAACCGACTCGCCGACTGATGGACGCCTGCCGCGCCATTAACGAAATGGTATTCGCCATGCTGTTTGTGGTGGCTGTCGGTCTTGGCCCATTTGCTGGCGTGCTGGCGCTATTTATTCATACCACCGGTGTTTTGGCGAAGCTGTTTTCTGAAGCAGTCGAGGCCATCGAGCCGGGCCCCATTGAGGGTGTTAAAGCCACCGGTGCCAACAAGCTGGAAGAGATCATTTACGGCGTCCTTCCCCAGGTTATGCCGCTGTGGATCTCTTATTCACTCTACCGTTTTGAATCCAACGTTCGCTCCGCCACCGTGGTGGGCATGGTGGGTGCCGGTGGTATCGGCGTCACCTTGTGGGAAGCCATCCGCGGATTTCAGTTCCAGCAAACCTGCGCATTGATGGTGTTCATCATCGTCACGGTCAGCCTGCTGGATTTCATGTCTCAGCGTCTACGCAAGCACTTCATCTGATTAAAGAGGCTTTGTTTGTTATGCACTTATCTAGACATCCGACCAGTTTTCCCACCCGCTATCAAGAGATTGCGGCGTTATTGGAACAAGACCTACGCCAGCATTACCAGTGCGGAGACTATCTTCCCGCAGAGCATCAGCTCGCTGAACGTTATGAGGTAAATCGCCACACTCTGCGCCGCGCCATTGATGAGTTAGTCGTTCGAGGCTGGGTGCAACGTCGTCAAGGCGTAGGCGTTTTAGTGCTGATGCGCCCGTTTGATTATCCGCTGCACTCACAGGCTCGCTTTAGCCAAAACCTATTGGAACAGGGTAGCCATCCCACCAGCGAGCGGTTGATCTCAGTTCTTCGGCCTACGGTTAGCCATATTGCCGATGCGCTAGGGATGGAAGAAGGGCAACAGGTTATTCATCTGCGCACCCTGCGCCGAGTCAACGGCGTGCCGGTCTGCGTTATCGACCATTTCCTACCGGATCTCAGCTGGTGGGGCACGTTGCAAAACTTCACCAGCGGTTCGCTGCACGGTTATATCCAACAGCATCTTGGCCGTGAACTCAGTCGCACTCAAACCCGCATTAGCGCACGCTGCGCACAGGCCAAAGAGAGCCGACTGTTAGAAATCGCCACTCATGCACCGCTGATGTGTGTTCGTACCTTAAATCACTGTGAAGGCCAGTCACAGCCTGCGGAGTATTCCGTTAGCCTGACGCGTGCCGACATGATCGAACTGACCATGGAGCACTAAATGGACGCCACACCGTCTCACTCTCATTTTTCAATCGCTGAGCGCCAACGCTGGATGGCAACGCTGGCGCACAGCCAGCCCGACGACCTTAATCCGCTGTGGGATGCCCTGCATCTCAATGCACTGGAGTGGAAAAATATTCGTCCCGCAGAAACCGGCCTCACCCAAATTCAGGCGCGTACCGGCGGAAGCGGTCAGCGCTTTTTCCTCGGCGACGCCACGCTCACTCGCGCAGTCATTCAGCTCAGCAGCGGCACCTATGGCTACAGTTATCAGCTTGGCCGCGACAAATCTCACGCCGAGCGCTGCGCGTTAATCGACGCCCTGCTGCAAGAACGCGAGCACAACATGACTTTGCTGGAAAACCTGATTAACCCACTCGCCGCACTGCAACAAGAACGACACCAGCAGCGCGCCCAAGAAATTGCAGCTAGCCGAGTGGACTTCTTCACTCTGGTTCGCGGAGATAACTAATGACGTTAATGACCGCTTTTACATTGCCCGTGCATGATGCACAAAACCATTTTCGCCGCCTGCTGAAAGCCATGAGCGAACCCGGCGTGATCGTGAATTTGAATAACACGCCGGAAGGCTGGCTGCCGCTCAACAGCGCCACCACCAGCGTGCTGTTAACCCTGAGTGATCAAGATACGCCAGTATGGCTCACGCCCGAGCTAAGCTCGGAAACCGCGCAGCAAAATCTGCGCTTTCATACCGGCGCTCCGCTGGCCGTCGAACCTTCACTGGCAGCCTTTGCGGTCGTGAATGAACAGGTTACCGCTGAACAACTGACTGATTTCGCACAAGGTGAAGATGTCTCACCGGAAACCAGCGCCACCGTGATTGTGCAGGTAAAAAGCCTCAGCGGTGGCCACATGTTGCGCCTGACCGGCCCCGGCATTTTAGAAGAGCGCATGATTGCGCCTCAGATTTCAGACGTCGTGCTCAACGCTTTAACCGAACGTTCGCACAGCTTCCCGCTGGGTTGCGATTTCATCTTTACCTGCGGCGAACGTCTGCTTGCCATACCACGCACTACGCTCGTGGAGGTGTTCGATGTACGTAGCCGTTAAGGGGGGCGAAAAAGCCATCGCCGCCGCCCACCGTTTGCAAGAACAGAAGCGCCGCGGATCGACCCAGCTCAATGAGCTCAGCGTTGATCAAATCGATCAGCAACTCACGTTAGCCGTCGATCGCGTGATGACCGAAGGCGGGATCTACGATAGACAGCTTGCCGCACTGGCGATCAAACAGGCCAGCGGCGATCTGGTCGAAGCCATCTTTTTACTGCGCGCCTATCGCACCACCCTACCGCGTCTGGCGGTCAGCGATGCCTTGAACACGCAGGATATGCGTTTAGAGCGCCGCATTTCGGCGGTGTATAAAGACCTGCCCGGTGGCCAAGTGCTCGGCCCCACCTATGACTACACCCATCGGCTGTTAGATTTCACGCTGTTAGCCAACGGCGAAACGCCAGAAATAAACCGCGATGAAGCGATGAACGAATCGCATAGCCCGCACGTCTTCAGCATGTTGGCACAGCAAGGGCTGGCACGTGCGGAACACGACAGCGGCGCCGAACCCGACGACATCACCCGCACACCGCCGGTTTATCCCTGCTCTCGTTCTTCACGTTTACAGCAGTTGGTGCGTGGCGATGAGGGCTATCTGCTGGCGCTGGGCTACTCCACTCAGCGCGGCTATGGGCGCAACCACCCGTTTGCAGGAGAAATTCGCAGCGGCTATGTCAGCCTAAGTATTACGCCTGAAGAGCTGGGCTTTTCCGTTGAAATTGGCGAGCTGTTGCTGACCGAATGCGAAATGGTCAACGGCTTTGTTGCCCAACCCGATGATGCCCCGCATTTCACGCGCGGCTACGGCTTGGTGTTTGGCATGAGCGAACGCAAAGCGATGGCGATGGCGCTGGTCGATCGCGCCCTTCAGGCTCCCGATTACCAAGAGCAGATCAACGGCCCCGCTCAAGACGAAGAGTTCGTGCTGGCGCATGCCGATAGCGTAGAAGCCGCCGGTTTTGTCTCCCACCTTAAATTACCGCACTACGTTGATTTTCAAGCCGAGCTGGAATTGCTCCATCGTTTACAACAGGAATTCAATGACCGTCAGGAGAATGCACATGACTAACGTGCTAACCGGTTACAGCTTAGCGGGCTATAACTACGGCTATCTCGATGAGCAGACCAAACGTATGATCCGCCGAGCGATCCTCAAAGCCGTGGCGATCCCCGGCTATCAGGTGCCCTTTGGCGGACGAGAAATGCCGATGCCCTATGGCTGGGGAACCGGCGGAATTCAGCTCACCGCCAGCGTGATTGGTGAAGCTGATACCTTAAAAGTGATCGATCAGGGCGCAGACGACACCACCAATGCGGTATCGATTCGCCGTTTCTTCCAGCGCGTTACCGGCGTTGACACCACCGAAGTGACCGCCGACGCTACGCTTATTCAAACTCGCCACCGCATACCTGAAACGCCGCTGCGCCAAGATCAAATCATCATCTATCAGGTTCCGATGCCTGAACCACTGCGTTTTATCGAACCGCGTGAAACCGAAACGCGAAAAATGCATGCGCTGGAGGAGTATGGCGTCATGCAGGTAAAACTGTATGAAGATATCGCGCGTTTTGGCCACATCGCAACTACCTATGATTATCCCGTAAAGGTCAATCATCGCTATGTGATGGCTCCTTCACCCATTCCAAAATTTGATAATCCCAAGATGAACATGATGCCCGCGCTCCAACTGTTTGGTGCCGGACGCGAAAAACGGATCTACGCCGTTCCCCCGTACACCAAAGTGGAAAGCCTCGACTTCGACGATCATCCGTTCAGCGTGCAGCAATGGGATCAGCCCTGCGCGATTTGCGGATCGCAGCACAGCTATTTGGATGAAGTGGTGCTCGACGATCAAGGCTCCAGAATGTTCGTCTGCTCCGACACTGATTTTTGCCGCCAGCACAGCGAGGCCAATGCGCAATGAACGCCACAGACTCGATCTTCTCAGCGCCAGCCGACGATCTGCCGCTGCTTTCCGTGAACAATCTGACCCACCTGTATGCGCCGGGCAAAGGCTTTAGCGATGTCTCTTTCGATCTCTATCCGGGCGAAGTGTTGGGGATCGTCGGAGAGTCGGGATCCGGTAAAACAACGCTGCTGAAATCCATCTCTGCACGTCTCACCCCGCAGCAGGGAGAGATTCGCTATTTGAGCGCCCAAGGCGTTCAGGATTTATACGCCATGAGCGAAAGCGACCGCCGTCGCCTGTTACGTACCGAATGGGGCGTGGTGCATCAGCATCCGCTCGACGGGCTTCGCCCGCACGTTTCGGCCGGTGGCAATATCGGCGAGCGCTTAATGGCCGTAGGGCAACGTCATTACGGCAATATTCGCGCCGAAGCCATGCGTTGGCTGGAAGACGTGGAGATCCCAGCCACGCGCATTGACGATCTACCCACCACGTTTTCAGGCGGCATGCAGCAGCGCCTGCAAATAGCGCGCAATTTGGTGACTCATCCGCGCGTCGTGTTTATGGATGAACCCACCGGCGGGCTCGATGTTTCAGTACAGGCGCGCCTGCTCGATCTGCTGCGCACGTTGGTGGTCGAGCTTCAGTTAGCCGTAGTGATCGTGACCCATGATCTCGGCGTGGCTCGCCTGTTGGCGCATCGTTTGCTGGTGATGAAGCAAGGCAAAGTGGTTGAGAGCGGGCTGACGGATCGCGTATTGGACGATCCTCATCATCCGTACACCCAGTTGTTGGTTTCTTCCGTTTTACAAAATTGAGCGAAAATCATGACCATAACAACACGCTTGCGCGTAGAGAATCTGAGTAAAACCTTTGTACTGCATCACCAAAACAGTATTCGTCTGCCGGTGCTTTCAGACGCGTCATTGGAAGTGAACGCCGGTGAATGCGTGGTGTTGCACGGTCATTCAGGCAGCGGGAAATCAACGCTGTTGCGATCGCTTTATGCTAACTATCTGCCCGATGAAGGCAGCATCTGGGTACAACATCAGGGTGAATGGCTGGATATGGTGCAAGCCCCAGCAAGGCAGATCCTCGCTGTGCGTCGCAAAACGATCGGCTGGGTCAGTCAGTTTCTACGCGTGATCCCACGCATTAGCGCATTAGACGTGGTGATGCAGCCGATGCTTGAACTGGGCTACGAACGTCAAGCCTGCGAACAAAAAGCGGCGGCGTTATTAACCCATCTCAACGTTCCCCAACGCCTCTGGCATTTGGCACCTTCCACCTTTTCCGGCGGCGAGCAGCAGCGCGTAAATATCGCCCGCGGATTCGTGGTTGATTATCCGATTTTGTTGCTCGATGAACCTACGGCGTCGCTCGATACCACCAATAGCGCCGCGGTGGTGAGTTTGATCGATCAAGCCAAAGCACGTGGTGCCGCTATCGTTGGGATCTTCCATGATGAAGCCGTGCGCGACCATGTTGCAGATCGTCTGCATGTGATGACTGAATAGCGGAGCAAAACCATGATCGTGAACAATGTAAAACTGGTGCTGGAAAATGAAGTGGTGGCAGGTTCGCTTGAGGTTCAAGACGGCGTGATCCGCGCCTTTGCCGACAGCGATAGCCGTTTGCCCGAAGCCGTCGATGGCAACGGCGGCTGGCTGCTGCCGGGCTTGATTGAGCTACATACCGATAATTTGGACAAGTTTTTCACTCCGCGTCCCAAAGTCAGCTGGCCTGCGCATTCTGCCATGAGCAGCCACGATGCGTTGATGATTGCCAGCGGGATCACCACGGTGCTTGATGCCGTAGCCTTGGGTGACGTGCGCGACGGTGGCGATCGCTTAGATAATCTGGAAAAAATGATCAACGCGGTGATTGACAGCCAGCAGCGCGGCGTCAATCGCGCAGAGCATCGCCTACACCTGCGCTGCGAACTCCCCCATCACAGCACCCTTCCCCTGTTCCAACAACTGGTGGAGAAACGCGGCGTGTCTCTGGTGTCATTGATGGATCACTCTCCTGGCCAGCGCCAATTCGTAAACCCGCAGAAATATCGCGAATACTTTCAGGGCAAATACCATCTCAGCGATGAGCAGATGGATGCCTATGAACGTGAACAGCTGGAGAATGCTGAGCGCTGGTCACAACCTAATCGCCATGCCATCGCTGAACTCTGCCGCACGCGCGGCATTGCACTCGCCAGCCATGATGATGCCACCGAAGCACATGCCGATGAATCGCATCAGTTAGGCAGCGTGATTGCCGAATTCCCCACCACGGTAGAGGCGGCACATGCATCACATCAGCGCGGTTTGCAGGTGATGATGGGCGCTCCCAATATTGTGCGAGGCGGCTCGCATTCCGGTAACGTTGCGGCTCATGAATTGGCTTCGCTCGGCGTCTTGGACATTCTGTCATCCGACTATTATCCCGCTAGCCTGTTGGATGCCGCGTTTTGCGTCGCCGCCAGCGAGCACAATACGTTTACGCTGCCTCAGGCGATGTCATTAGTGACGCGCAATCCGGCGAAAGCACTGGGATTATCCGATCGCGGCGTGCTTGCAGAAGGCAAAAGAGCGGATTTGGTATTAGCACAACGCCACGGCGAGCATATTCATGTGAATCACGTGTGGCGCGAAGGGATACGGGTGTTCTAATGGCAAAATTAATTTATCTGGTTGGCGCGTCGGGCTCAGGTAAAGACAGTTTGCTTCAGGCGTTACGCGAGCAGCAAACCACGCCGTTGCTCGTCGCCCATCGCTATATTACTCGGGCCTGCCATGCAGGCTCGGAAAATCACATCGAACTCAGTGAAAACGAGTTTATGCAGCGGTGCAGCCAAGGACTTTTTGCGCTGCACTGGCAGGCTAATCAGCATTATTATGGGTTGGGTATAGAAATAGATCAGTGGCTGACTCAGGGGATTAGCGTGGTGGTCAACGGTTCTCGCGCCCATCTGCCTATCGCCCGCGAGCGCTATGGCGATCGAATGCAGGCCGTGTGTTTGCAGGTTTCTCAAACGACCTTGCGCCAGCGATTGTTGGCGCGTGGGCGCGAAACGCCGCTGCAAATAGAGCAGCGTTTGCAGCGTGCACAGGATTATCAATTACCGGAAAACGCACGCTGTGACTATCTGAATAATAATGATGATTTGCAGCACACGCTGCGGGAGTTTTTGCGCCTCGTAGAACGCACTATTGCTGTTTCCGTTTAATTTTTTGTTTCGTCATCACGTAGAGGTTCTGTATGCCAGAGACGACTTCTCCCCATATCATTTTACGCCCCACCACCGCGCAGGATGAAGACACGGTGTATCACCTGATGTGTGAGCTTGAGCAATGTGAGTTTGACCGCCTCGCTTTCGCCAAAGGCTATGCGCTCAATTTAGCCAATCCGAATATGCACTATGCGTTAGCCACACAGAATAACGAGGTGCTGGGATTTATTAGCCTTCACCTGCAATATCATCTGCATCACGTAAACTGGATTGCCGAAATTCAGGAGCTGATCATTACGCCACAGGCGCGTGGAGCTGGCGTGGGTAAACGGTTGTTACGTTGGGCAGAAGATACAGCGCGTGAATTAGGGGCGGAGCAGACCGAGCTCTCCACCCGCGCAACGCGTTATGACGCGCATCGTTTTTATCAGCGTGAAGGCTATCTTCACACACATTTTCGCTTCGTTAAGCCGTTATCGGATCAGTAACGATGTCCAAGCTTACTCTCACATTTTTAGGCACCAGCGGAGCACAGCAGGTGCCCGCTTTTGGCTGTCAGTGTATGGTCTGTCTGCGCGCCCGAGAAGAGCCGCAATATCGGCGAAAACCCTGTAGCGCCATGCTGGAATATAACGGCAGCCGAACGCTGATTGATGCTGGTTTGCACGACCTCACCGAACGGTTTACGCCTGAGCAAATTAGCCAGTTTTTGCTAACGCATTACCATATGGACCACGTTCAGGGATTATTCCCGCTGCGCTGGGGCGTGGGTGGGTCCATTCCCGTTTATGGGCCACCGGATGAAATGGGCTGTGACGATCTGTTTAAGCATCCCGGCATACTTGATTTCAACCATACGCTCACGGCGTTTGAAACCATCCAACTGCAAGGATTGAGCATCACACCGCTTCCTCTCAACCATTCGAAACTCACTTTTGGTTATCTATTCACAACGCCCCATCATCGAATCGCCTATCTGACGGATACCGCAGGCTTGCCCGAAGCTACCGCAGAGTTTTTGTGCCAGCAACCGCCGGAAATCATGATTATCGACTGTAGCCATGAGCCACGTCCAAGCACGCCGAAAAACCACAGCGACCTCAATACGGTGATAGCGTTAAAACAGCGGATAGGCTGCGAGAAAATTTGGCTGACCCACATTAGCCATCAGTTTGATGCGTGGATGCTAGAGAATTCGCTGCCCGAAGGTATTGAAGCGGCCAGAGATGGATTAACGCTGACCGCAGATGAGAGTGGCTATTATTGAGAATATTTTTGAATCTGTTCTGACTCGATGATCTGCAAGCGATAAGGCGCTGGATTACGTGCAGATTTCAGCATCGCCATCGCTACGGCTGAAGCCTCAACGGCTTTCCATTTCTCGGGCAGCAGCTTAAATATGGGTTCTGAAATTTGCTCTAACAATCGTGGTTTTGGCCTGTCGCCTTGTAACATTGATGGACGCACTATCGTGAGATGTTGCCATGCTTGCAGCTCTAACGCTTTCTCCATTTCCCCTTTCGTGCGGCTATAGAGGAATGTTGACTGTGGATTCGCGCCAAGCGCACTCACTACTGAATAGTGCTGGCAGCCATTTTTTAGCGCCACCGACCCACACTCAACCACCAGCGTATAGTCTACATAGCGGAATGCGGCATCACTGCCGGCATCTTTGCGCGTGGTACCCAAGCAACAAAATGCGATATCAATAGGGGTCGTCCATGTTGCCATCGTCGCGCATAAATCATCTGCAACCGGATTGACCAGTTTTTCTGACGGCGGTAAAGGCCTACGCGTTGGGGCATAGATTTTGCTGATGCCTGAATCTTGTTCTAGAAGTTTGAGTAATTCACTTCCGACTAAACCCGTCGCGCCTAACAATAAAATTTTCATCCGTTTTCCTCCCTGTCTTGAGTATAACGCGAGAAAAGCGGGAGGTAAGGACTTCAAGCAATTAGTTTCAGTGATATATATCTAACTTTTCCGTCGTCATAATGATTATGTCGCCGTTATTCCTGCGCAGGGGTTCGCTCCCAGCGAATTTTTTTCGCAAAGCCCAATTTATTGTCCGTCATTTTTATCTGGTTGAGCGAAAGCTGCCAAATAGGCGCAGACATTAAACGGGCGGCGGGGAATTGCTGATAATAGCGGCTACGGGCTAGATGCTCATTTTCACCTTCTAATATTATGGCCTCACCCGAAAATTGCAGCCCACGGATCAGCGCAATAGTTTTGGTTTGATGTGCGATGGTTCCCGCGACCCGAGGATTTTTAAGCAACATTCCACCGTGACGGGTGCGCGTTTCCGTCATGAAATAGAGCGCCATACGCTCTTCATCAAAGACGTAAAAACAGTTGGCACACCACATTTCGCCTTCCCAACAGGTTCCGAGCGTTAACACATGCTGGGCGTGCAGGAAGCGGCATATATGCTCTTTATCAGTCGTCATGGGTTAGTCTCACAGGCCGTGATGGATGAGGGTATAATGTCATGAAACGGCTAACCAATTAAATCCTAATGACCACTGCACCTCATGAAACCCGCTGGTATCTCTATCTCATACGCACCGCATCAGGCGCGCTTTATACCGGTATTACCACCGACGTAGAACGCCGCTATCAGCAGCATCAGAATGGTACAGGCGCGAAGGCGTTACGCGGTAAGGGGCCATTGCAGTTGGCATTTTCATGCTTCGTGGGTGAGAGAGGGCAAGCTTTGCGCTTGGAATATCGAATCAAACAGCTTAATAAAGCTCAGAAAGAAAAATTAGTGGCGGAAAGCCCACAATTGCTCGAGAAATGGTTTGGGATCGCGTAATTAAACAAGAAAATTTATTAATATCGAAAAAAATATGCGGCTCCCCTTTGGCAATTTATTGTTGCTCTATCGGTGGAGCCGTAAAGAATGGCTGGTTTTTCTTAGTAGCGCCCTGGTGAGGCGAAATCAGCATCTTCAGACAGAGCGCAACAAACAGCTAAGGTTTACGAGGCACATAGCTATTTGTTTAACTCTGTCACATTCAATATAAACACTGAGCATCAATCCGTGAACGGGTGAAAACCACCCTTGTAACACTTTAATAAAAGTGATACTAAAATTGGTTTAGCTCAATTCTTTTAATTACAATCCTAATTATTTACACGCAAAGGTATCTTTCACCATGAACATCAATATTACGGATGCGCCAAACCCGCAGGATGAAGAGTATGTCATTGACAGTCTCTGGGCGCACAATAGCAAAACCGAAGCCGTCGATATTCATCCGCTATTTTTAACCGTCACCGACGATGCAGGGAAAATCGTTGCGGGTTTGGTGGCAAGAACTTGGTGGGGCGGACTTGAAGTTCAATATCTTTGGGTCAGCGACGAATACCGTAAAAGTGGGTATGGCCGTCAACTGATGGAAAATGCTGAAAAAGAGGCGCTAAAGCGCGGTTGCCACATGGCTTATGTCGATACTTTCGATTTTCAGGCCAGAGGTTTTTATGAAAAATTAGGCTATCGTGTATATGGTGATTTAGGCGGATATGCTCACAGATTTACGCGGCACTATCTGGCAAAAGAACTCTAATGCATTATTGAGCGGAGAGGTTGCCATGGATTTGCCCGACAAAAATAATGACATTTATTTCAAGGGCCTGATTGCCATGATGGAACACTTGAGTGAGCCGTGGGGCATCAAAGATCTGCATTCTCGCCATATCTATATGAATCAGGCAGCTTATCTCTATACCAATACCCCCCTTGATTTTGACATCGAAGGCAAAAGAGACGATGAGTTTCCCGCCCATTGGGCAGAACTCTCTTCTGAGTTTATAGAGCACGATAAAAGAACTGAAGAATCTCAAGATCGCGTCACAGTAATAGAAACACATTACTGGTACGGGAAAGAATTCCTCATGCCTTATATCAGCGAAAAATTGCCTATTTTTAATGATAAAAAAGAATTAATCGGCGTAATGTGGAATGCCAAGCCGCTTAATAGTTTATCTCCGCTCAAATATATAAACCAACAAAAGCCCAGCGTTCTTACCACTGAAATTAATAATACAACGTTCACTCGTTCTGAATTAGACGTTATCTTTTTAATGTTGCAACGACGCTCGGTTAAAGAAATTGCAAAGATATATAACATCAGCACCAAAACAATAGAAAACAGAATATATACCATTTACCAAAAATCTGATGTCCATACGCAGCAACAGTTTGAGGAATTTTGCAAGGTTGCGCACTTGGATAATTATATTCCCGATCGGCTAGTGGCAAAAGGGATTCAGTTTATCTAAACAACAAGGGTATACCTTATCGTGATCAAAATTGAAGATTATCCATTGAGCAGAGTGCCACAGGATAAAAGGGTTTCATTTTTAAGCGTCGCTATCGTTCATATGGGTATGTTGACCGCGCTAGATCAGTTCATGCTTGGCGCGGTATTGGGTAATTCCATGTCGCTAACGGATGCATTTACGGCCATCTTGATCGGCAGCGTTATATTTGGCGTTGTCACCTACGGCTTGGGTTTGGCGGGGATGCGCGAAGGGATATCCGGCAGCCTGTTAGCGCGCTGGTGTGGTTTTGGTCGTTTGGGGTCGGTGCTGATCGGCGTGGTGGTCGCCGTTAGTTTGCTCGGCTGGTTTGGGATTCAAAATGCCATTTTTGCCAAATCTTTGGACTTTGCTCTCGGCCACAAGCTAGGCTTTGGCTGGGCCGCTGCCCTATCCGGCAGCTTCCTCACCATATTAGTCGCATTTGGTTTCAAGGCCTTGCGCATTGCAGCCAGAATCGCCGTACCGATGTTTATTCTGCTGGTCGCCTACATTTCGATTAATGTTCTATCAGGCCATAACTTGCCTGAAATCATGCAACTGGCACCGCATGGTGAACCACTATCTATCAGCGCCGGTATTACTATCGTCGTGGGTGGCGCGATTGTCGCCAGTCTAATGACTCCCGATTTAACGCGTTACTCAAAAAACAAAAAGCATGTTTTGGGCGTCACTATCGCCACCATCGTTGCCGGGGAATTTATCATCAATGGGTTGGCGATTCTGATTGCCAAAACCTTAGGCACCGCGGACGTAGTCACCATCATGGCTCAAGCGGCGGGGGGGCCGGTCTGCTGGTTGTCGTGTTCTCAACGTTAAGAGTTAACGATCTCAACCTCTACTCGTCTTCACTCGGCATCGTGAATGCGGTCGAAGGACTTACCGGCAAGAAGCTGAAATACATCTCTACCACGCTGGTCATTGGTGTATTGGGCACCACGCTTTCTGTGCTGGGTATTCTGGATCGCTTTGTTGATTTTCTTACCGTGTTAGGCGTCGTTTTCCCGCCAATTATCGGCATTATGCTGGTGGACTATTTTATCCTGCGTTCGCATCGCCATATTTTGGATAAGACTCGTGCAGAAGGGAAACTGCCGGATGACAGCCAAACGCCGGTTATTGGTTGGGCTGCTATTATCGCCAGTATTGTTGGCAGTATTGTGGGGCTGGTTACCGAATGGGGTATTCCAACGATCAATTCGTTGCTTGCCGCCAGCTTGATATATTGGCTGTTTAAAGTCGCGGTCAATCGCAATCAAAAACCCGTAGAGACAGGAACCGCCTAATTTTGCCTCATCAACGCTGGATACTCCCTGAAAATAGGGAGTATCCAGAGATATCAAATTCAGCCACGTCCAAACGGGGCAGAATACTCAACCACCCCTTTGCAGTTTTCCATTTCACCATCGGCTAATGGGTAAACCTGAAACGACGCTTCTGTTCCCGGGAGTTTGCTATGCAAGCCATGTTCTGCCGCATTCTGAAAACCAAAACGGCTGAAATAGGCCGGTTCACCGAGCACGACAACGGCGGAATAGCCAAATTCATTCAGAGAGTCTAATCCCTCATAAATGATTTTTTCTGCCAGCCCCTGACGGCGATGAGCCTCATCCACTACCACCGGTGCCAGACCTACGCATTGGCGGTCTTCACCATCAACATAAACCGGGCTGAAAGCCGCGTATCCAACCACGCCGCCCTCTTCATCGGTGGCAACAACACCTAGCGTTAACAGGCCATCCTCACGCAGACGATGTACAAGCTCCGCTTCTTCACTGGTTGGGAACGCGTTGCGCAGCAGCTGATCGATACCAGCAGCATCAACGGGAATTTCAACGCGAATTAGCATGGTGAAACCTCTTGGGTAGCGGGCGGTGATGCTTCTTTCATGCCTGCATCAACAAATTCGGCCAACTGTAACAGACCAAAACGCAGCGGCTTAGGCATAGCGTCTAAATCTATCGCATCCATCAAGTTTTTGACATATAAGCCAAGCTCAGTATCACCTTCAATACGTAAGCGGCGTTGGAAAAACAGCGTATCAGGATCTTCTTTACGTGCCGCAATCAGAATCAAATCGTTGGCATCTGCGCTGAAGCTTACGTCGGCCTCTTGATGCTGGCTGACCTGTAATTTGCCGTCGTTAACGGTGACAAACCACTTTAAGCCCAGATCGCGTACTTCAACCTTCAGCCAACGATCTTCCAGAAACTCAAGCTCATCATCCTCAAGCGCCTGACGAAATTGCCAGCCCAGCAGTTGTTCCAGCACCTGTCGTTGTAAAGCAAACGGCGTGAATTTTAACGGGACGCTTAAAAACGCCGGGCCTTGACGCACTAAACGTGCTCGTAATTTTTCCAACACTGGAGTGACTCCTTTTGATACGGGTGCAGGTATTTTGCCACATTAACAGCGCAAGACAGCGCGCTATATCAACAAAACGAACCCTTATTAGTCTGGCACGCATAGAGCGCGAAAATAATTTGGGTAAAGAATAACCGCCATGTTGCTGCTGTCAACACGCGAGAAACTGCCTCAAATCAAAACGGCTGATGAATGGGTTATCTAGAATGATCGCCATTAAAATTATCACTCAGGGTTCAACCGATCACCTGTTGTCATTAATTGCCACTCATCGCTAACGTGGCTTGTTCAGGAATGATATATGGAGTTGCTTTGCCCCGCCGGAAACTTACCTGCTCTGAAGGCAGCGATCGATAACGGCGCCGACGCCGTTTATATCGGTTTAAAAGATGATACCAATGCACGGCATTTCGCTGGCTTGAACTTCACCGAGAAAAAACTTCAGGAAGCCGTTAGCTATGTGCACCGCCACAACCGCAAATTGCACATTGCGATTAACACTTTTGCCCACCCTGACGGCTATGCCCGTTGGGAACGTGCCGTAGATATGGCTGCGCAGCTGGGAGCCGATGCGCTCATTTTGGCCGATCTCGCCATGCTCGAATATGCCGCCGAGCGCTATCCTCACGTGGAACGTCACGTGTCCGTTCAGGCCTCAGCAACCAATGACGAAGCTATCCGTTTCTATAAACAACACTTTGACGTATCTCGTGTAGTGCTGCCGCGCGTGCTGTCGATTCATCAGGTGAAACAGCTGGCACGCACCAGCGAAGTTCCGTTGGAAGTCTTTGCATTCGGTAGCCTGTGCATTATGGCTGAAGGACGCTGTTACCTGTCGTCTTACCTCACCGGTGAGTCACCAAATACCGTTGGAGCCTGCTCTCCGGCTCGCTACGTGCGCTGGCAGCAAACCCCTCAAGGCATGGAATCACGCCTGAATGACGTGCTTATCGATCGCTATGAAGATGGCGAGAACGCCGGTTATCCCACGCTGTGTAAGGGTCGTTATCTGGTGGACGGCGAGAAATATCATGCGCTTGAAGAGCCTACTAGCCTGAATACCCTTGAGCTTCTGCCTGATTTACTGGGAGCGAATATTGCCTCGGTGAAAATTGAAGGCCGTCAGCGTAGCCCTGCCTATGTAAGCCAAGTGGCGAAAGTATGGCGTCAGGCTATTGATCGCTGCCAGAAAGATCCCGAAGGCTATAAAGCCGAACAAAGCTGGATGGATAGCCTTGGCGCAATGGCCGAAGGAACTCAAACCACGCTGGGTGCCTATCACCGGAAATGGCAGTAAGGAGCTGAAAGCATGAAATATTCTCTAGGAGCCGTGCTCTATTACTGGCCAAAAGCCGAAATTGAACGTTTTTACCAGGCCGCGACGCAAAGCGAAGCCGATATTATCTATCTCGGTGAAACCGTGTGTTCGAAGCGCCGTGAAATGAAAGTGGCTGATTGGCTAGACGTTGCCAAACAGGTGGCGCAGTCGGGTAAACAGGTTGTCATCTCTACGCTTGCGTTATTACAGGCGCCTTCCGAGCTTAATGAGCTGAAGCGCTATGTTGAAAACGGTGATTTCCTGATTGAAGCCAACGATCTGGGCACAGTAAACATGGCCGCCGAACGCAAATTACCGTTTGTGGCGGGACATGCGTTGAACTGTTACAACGCCGTCACGCTACGTTTATTGCACAAACAGGGCATGATGCGTTGGTGTATGCCGGTTGAGCTTTCTCACGACTGGCTGAAAAACGTGATGGCGCAGTGCGAAGATCTGGGCATTCGCAATAAGTTTGAAGTAGAAGTGCTGAGCTATGGCCACCTACCTCTAGCCTATTCTGCCCGCTGCTTTACCGCGCGTTCGGAAGATTTGCCTAAAGATCAGTGTGAAACTTGCTGCATCAAATACCCTCAAGGTCGCCGCGTGCTATCGCAAGAAAATCAGCAGGTTTTCGTACTCAACGGCATTCAGACCCAGAGTGGATATTGCTATAACCTCGGCAATAACCAGCTAGAAATGCAGGGACTGGTCGACATCGTGCGTTTATCGCCAGAAAGTATGGATACGCTCAGCGTGCTGAGCCAATTCCGCGCAAATGAACGAGGCACTCAGCCATTAACGTTGGAAAATCGCGCCGACTGTAACGGCTATTGGCAGCGCGTTGCTGGGCTTGAACTGGTTCAGTAACCCTCTGTTGATCAGCAAAAATGGGAGCCAAGGCTCCCATTTTTTATACTGACTATTCTCACTTCTCACTCGTTATTACGATGCTTTTTTAGCCATAATCTCAATAATCTGCGTATCCGTTTGCTGCATCGAGTGGCAGGCTAACGCACAAAGATTCGCGATCGAACGATCAACATCGTCGGTCACAATACCTTCGTTGCCCGTTACACAGCTGTTGTCCAGTGCCATCAGCACGGCTTTATAGGCAGCAGACACGCTGGTTGATACTTTCATCGCACAGCTATTCGATGCGCCATCACAAATCATGCCGCTCACGTCACCAATCATGCTGCTAATTGCCATGGCTACCGTTTCATAGCGCCCTTCAATCAACCATGCGATCCCCGCCGCAGCCCCCATTGACGCCGTGGTTGCGGCACAAAGTGCTGAAAGCGTTGGCAGCTGACTATGGATATAGATTGCCGTGAGATGTGACAGCATTAACGCACGGGTTAACTGCTCTTCGCTGGCACCGAGGTACTCAGCCACCACCACCACCGGCATGGTGGCCGCAATGCCCTGATTGCCCGATCCTGAATTACTCATGGCCGGCATTACTGCGCCGCCCATACGCGCATCAGAAGCCGAAGAAGTACGGATCATGATATCGGTGAGTAAATCACGCGCTAATAACCCGCGTTCGCGCTGGCGCTGTAGCGTCGCTCCGATATGCAAGCCATATTGGTTACTTAGACCCTCTAGCGACAGCGCCTTATTCAACGTGGCGGCTTCTAGAATAAAATGGATGCGCTCCAACGGCACGTTAACCGCAAAATCGAATACCTGTTTTAGCGACGCTTTTTTCAGGCAATAACCTTCTTGGCAAAGCGCTTCGTCGCTGTTCTCTGCGCTATGGCAAGCATCAAACAGCACCTCACCGTTTTTGACGATCTTAATCACATTGGTATGGCCATCGGCAATCGTGACACAGACTGACTCCGTTGGGCCAAACACCGTGACCTGAGAGAATAAAATGTGCTCACACGGCTGTTGGATACCCACGGAGACAGCGCCACTCGCCAGAAGCGACTTCCCTGCCGCTATCGACTCCGGCGTTGCATGTTTGAGCACTTCCAACCCTGCGCTGGCATCACCACCGATTGCCCCGACAGCCGCGGCAATCGGCAACCCAACCATCCCCGTACCTGGCACGGTAACGCCCATACCATTTTTCATTAGGTTAGGCGAAACGCGTGCTTCGATACGTTCAACGGATTCAGGAAGATATGAAGCGGCAACGGCGGCAGCCAATGCCAAAGAGACTGGCTCTGTGCAACCTACCGCGGGCTTAACTTCTTGCTGCACCGCACGGATAAACTCATTCCACAATTCATCACGTGATTCGGTACACAACAGATTTTCGCTTTCATACTTGCTCATAATTCAGACCTTAATAACAAGACTACAAAAATATTCAGTTTTAATTTATTAGGAGAAGGCTAGGAATGGAGAAACACATAGCAGCAGCCCGGTAATGATAATAATGGTCAGCGAAGTGCCTTTATATTTATGTAAAGCAGGCACTTTGTAGACCAAATAAGCAGGAATTAAGCACCCCACCATCCCAAATATCGGGCTACAGATGGAGGTAAAGCTTAATACCGGTGCGTTAAGAATGATGGCACTCCAAGCCAATAGAATGGCGAACAGCATAATTCCGTTCTGAACCCATTTTTCATTGATCTTTTCGGCAGGCATACGACGACGCAGAATGTTCATCACAATACCCTGAGTTGCTTCACGGAAACCTAAATAGACGCCAAAGAAAGCGGTCATTACGGCAAAGATATTCAGAATAACGCTGACTACCGTTGCCCAACTTCCAGGGAAGAACTGCGCGGCAATGGCGAGAGCCGATATATTTTGCTCGTAGGCCTTAACCGCTTCGTCGTGGCCCATCGCCAAGGTGAAAGACACCGCATAAAAGAATACCGTAACGAATAGAACACCGAAGGCAATGTTCATTGCACGCAGTGCTTTAAAGCGGGCAACTTCGCGTGATTTTTCTTTAGAACGATAAGAAATCACCATCGGGCTAAGGGTTTGAATAAACAGAATAGACGTCAGAGTAAACGGCAGCGTGATAATCGCATTTTTAATCAGCAGCCCCATCGGCGGTAACGAACCCACATTGTACAGATGCCACATACCCACCATGGAGACACCTAACGCGGCTACCACTAAAAGCTTTGTAAGCACCATAAAGCTGGAGAGCTTAAATAATAACTTTTCACCACGAGATGAAATGGCAACCAAAATGCAAATCAGTACCAGACCATAGAATGGATTTTCAGACAGAAGTCCGTCCGTCACGCCAAAAGTATGTAGATAGGAAGCGCTATCATTAGTAATCGCCGTTGAATAAACGAACATCCAAATAACCAACATGACGAAATATAATGCGCCTAACAAAATACCCCAGTTTTTACCCAAGTATCCGCTGATTACGCTCGGATAATCTTTACACTCTGGCGATTCAGCTAAGGTATTAATGAATAAACGCTGGAATAAATACATCGCAGGGTAGCCAATAATGGAAGAGAGTAAGAAAACCCATAACCCCATTAGTCCAACCTGAACCGGTAAAAAAACAATACCGGCGCCAATTGCCATGCCGATACTCATAATGATCCAACCGGCATCCGTGCTATCAAACTTAATGGCTTCTCGCCATTCGCTTTCAGACATGCCCCCACGGCTATTGGCAGAAAGATCGTTCACAACGACACTGCTATTCTCTGATGCTGTTTCCATAATAATTCTCGCTCGCCCTATCCCAGCCATACCTCAAACTGCATTATTGCTAAGTGTGAGAGTTCACTACCGTCTCAATGCAGCTTTTAATATGTTGGGTAATTTTATGTGTAGGTTTTATTTTCTTTTTAATGTACAGACGTAATATGCAGGCTTTTTATTATGCAGAAATGATACGCCGGTAAAGGGAGAATATTTTTTCAACTACGTCCCCCATAATGGCGGCTCATGAGAAAAATATTCTCCAAAAAGAGAATAAAACTAAAAATTTAACTCTAAAAATACAGTTTTATAAAAGCACTGACCTGAATGCAAATATGAAAAATCCTAATCATATGAATAATATAGAAATTTCATTTTATGCGTCTTCACTAGGGATGTAACGCCTTAACGACATAGGAAATTTTTGTGATATACAGCAAGCTGGCATGAGTGGAAAAACAAAGAATAAAGCCCTACTAATATGATGGTTATCACACAATAAACGATAAGAACTCTCGCATCAGCCATTTACTCTGTAGTTTGTTGAATAAATGAAAACGATTGGAATATTAAACTAGATTTTCTGAATAGGCGGTTTAGGCTTCGATTTTGGCTCAAACTCATCCATTGAAATAGCACGCTAATCCACAACCAGCTATTGATTAATTATCACATATGATTAACATCAACCTAAAACCAGACCGATTGGTCTATTTATAGGAATAATGTTATGACTTCTCGTTCCGTACCCTTTTCAGTTCTCGACCTTTCTCCAATCCCGACAGGAGAAACGGCTCGTGATGCATTTCATCGCTCGCTGAGTCTAGCCCAGCATGCTGAGAATTGGGGCTTTCATCGCTACTGGTTGGCAGAGCATCACAACATGACCGGCATCGCGAGCGCCGCCACGTCGGTGCTGATTGGCTACATCGCTGGCGGAACTAAAACTATTCGCGTTGGATCAGGTGGCGTAATGCTACCAAACCATGCCCCATTGGTGATTGCCGAGCAGTTTGGCACGCTCGAGTCACTCTATCCGGGACGCATTGATTTGGGGCTAGGCCGTGCCCCCGGTTCCGACCAGAGAACCATGATGGCTCTACGTCGTAGCCTACACGGCGAAATTGATGATTTCCCTCAAGACGTGCTCGAACTACAGCGTTACTTTGGTGAAGTGACCGATGACCAGCATGTACAAGCCGTTCCAGGACAAGGTTTACACATCCCTATCTGGCTGTTGGGCTCAAGTCTTTACAGTGCACAGCTGGCCGCTAAGCTCGGATTACCTTTTGCCTTTGCCTCACATTTCGCTCCCGATATGCTGCATCAGGCATTAGCGCTCTACCGTAGCCAGTTCCAACCATCGGCAGCGTTGGCTAAGCCATACGCTATTGTCTGCATCAACGTGGTCGCCGCCGATAGCGAGCGCGACGCACGCTTCCTGTTTACCTCAATGCAGCAGCAGTTTATTAATCTTCGTCGTGGCAAACCGGGGCCTTTACCTGCTCCAGTACAAGATATCTCCGACTATTGGAGCGGCGGCGAGCAATACGGCGTTGAGCAGGCACTTAGCATGTCGGTGGTGGGCGATCCCACTCAGGTGAAGAGCGGATTGGAAGCGTTACTACGAGAGACTCAGGCGGATGAAATTATGGTTAACGGGCAGATTTTCGATCATCAGGCACGCCTTAGATCGTTTGAAATCGTGGCCGACATCAAACCCCGTCTGAGCATTCCTGAACTGATTGGCTAAGGCAGCTGACCTGCCTTAGCCAACGCAGGTTTATCGCTGAATGAGATAGCGAATGGTTGGGCCATCTTGTTGGATGTCGAGCACGGTGTAACCGTGATTTTTGGCATCCAACGGGATGTTATTAATAGACTGTGGACAATCGCTCACCACTTCTAAAATCTCACCCGGTTTAAGATTGGGCATCGCTTCTAATGTGGCGACCGCAGGGTACGGGCACGGCTCGCCGACCATATCTAAACGATAGTCTGGAATAATCTCTGCGTGTTTCATGCGATCTCCTTAACGGCGTTGTTCATCTGAGTTTTCGTGCGAAAGAAACGTTTTTCCCATGCGACAACCAACAAAAATGCCGCCAGCAGCATAAGGTAAGTCACCAGCAATCCACCCAGCGGGCCAAAGGTTTGCAGCAGATTTACTTTGTCGTATGACGTTGCTAACGATGGAGCCAAATCGTCCCAGTAATAAGCCAAAATGGTTGCGCCTAGAATGTTACCAAAACCCACCCACCAGAAATGGACCTGCCCTTCAACGGCACGATACATCCAGCCTGTTTCACAGCCGCCAGCCAGTACAATACCGAAGCCAAACAGCAGACCACCCAGCACCGCATTTGGCCCTGCCCACATAATTTTTGGCGGTAGACCCATTTGTACGTAGCTAAAAATACCGATAGCGCTCACCGCCATACCAATGATGATGGCCTTGGCCATATGAGTGCGGCCAGTGATCCATAAATCGCGGAATGCTGAGGTAAAGCAGATTTGAGCACGCTCGATCAGCAAGCCAAAGCCTACGCCAAATAGCATGGCTAACCCTAGCTTAGGCGCATTCATCGCGGTTAAACCGCCCCAAAGGATCACCGCCAAGAAAATGATCATACCCAGACGAAAACGACGTTTAGCCTGAGCCGGTTTCTGTGTTAACGGAGACGCCGCGCTGACTTTTTGTAATTTAACCGGAATACGAAACATCGGCAGCAGAGTGAAACGAGCACCGAAATAGGAGCCCACCGCCGTTGCTAACGCGAAGAACCATGCATGAAGAGAGAACTGAGGAATTCCGGTAAAGAATGCAGCAAGGTTACAGCCCATCGCCAAACGTGCACCAAAACCGGCAATCATTCCACCCAATACGGCCTGACAGATACGGATGCGATGCTGTGGCATGCGCAGTTTGACGTTATTAGCCCACAGCGCGGCGGCGAAACAGCCACCAAACATGCCAATGACCATCATGCCGTCAATGCGATCCAGCGGTGAGCCCTCGAGCCCAATCACTTTAAAATAGCCCCATTGCTCAGGATGAGCGCCGAATAGCTGTAATACATGACCGCCCCAGCGGGTAAATTCCCCTGTCACAGCCCAAAACGTGCCGGTGATGCCAAAGTAGTAAGTCGATAAAATGCCTGCGGCAATAACCGCAGGGAGCGGTGCCCAGAATTTTATGAGGTATTGCTGTTTGAAGTTTAACCAAGACATGAAGTATCCCCTTGTTATTGCAGCCCCCGACCGGGGAACTGTCTTGAGGTTGTCACCCTCAATCGCCAAGCATGATACGCCGATAAAACGTATTTCAAAGGCAAGAAACAAACTTATGGAAATAACCTCTCAGAAACAGGCCAGATAGAGAAAATCAGATAACTAAAAAGCAAAAAAAAAGCCAACCCGAAGGTTGGCTTAGTATGCTCTAGTTTAGAACAGCGCGATTATGCGTCGTTGCTAGTCGGAGTACGACGACGTGGCGGCTGTGCTGCATCATCACGACGTGGGCCGCGTGGTGCTGCGCTACGATCGCTGTTACCACGACGGTCATCACGGCGAGGTGCGCCATCACGTCCACCGAAGTTACGACGCTCACCACCTTCACGACCACCACCGAAGTTGCGGCCACCGCGATCGCCAGCTGGGCGTTCACGACGTGGTTCGCGTGCCGGAGCATCACCCATCAGCTGCATGTTCAGCGGCTTGTTGAGGATACGGGTACGGGTGAAATGAGACAGCAGATCACCTGGCATACCTTTAGGCAGCTCGATAGTTGAGTGAGAAGCAAACAGCTTGATGTTACCGATGTAACGGCTGCTGATATCACCTTCGTTAGCGATAGCGCCAACGATATGACGAACTTCAACACCATCATCACGGCCAACTTCAATACGGTACAGTTCCATATCACCGGCTTCACGACGTTCACGACGTGGAGCTGCGCCTTCGCGAGCTTCACGTGGCTCACGGTCGCCACGACGAGCGAAACGGTCACCGCCGCGTTCGTTGCGATCGTCACGGTCACGGAATTCGCGACGTGGACGACGTTCCATTACTGGATCTGGTGGCAGGATCAGAGGACGTTCGCCCTGTGCCATTTTCAGCAATGCTGCGGCCAGAGTTTCCATATCCAGCTCATCTTCCGGCTGCAGTTTAGTCAGCAGATCGCGGTATTTGTCCAGATCGCTGCTTTCCAGCTGCTGCTGAACTTTAGCGGCAAACTTAGCCAGACGACGTTGACCCAGCAATTCTGCATTCGGGATTTCAACTTCTGGAATAGTCAGCTTCATGATGCGTTCGATGTTGCGCAGCAGACGACGTTCGCGGTTCTCAACGAACAGCAATGCGCGACCTGCACGGCCAGCACGACCGGTACGACCGATACGGTGAACGTAAGACTCTGAGTCCATCGGGATGTCGTAGTTAACAACCAGACTGATACGGTCAACGTCCAGACCACGTGCAGCAACGTCAGTTGCAATCAGGATATCCAAACGACCGTCTTTCAGACGCTCCAGAGTCTGCTCACGCAGAGCCTGGTTCATATCGCCGTTCAGTGCAGCGCTGCTGTAACCGTTACGTTCCAACGCTTCTGCAACTTCCAGAGTGGCGTTTTTGGTACGTACGAAGATGATTGCAGCATCGAAATCTTCAGCTTCAAGGAAACGAACCAGCGCTTCGTTTTTACGCATACCGAACACAGTCCAGTAGCTCTGGCTGATGTCTGGACGCGTGGTAATGCTTGACTGAATGCGTACTTCCTGTGGCTCTTTCATGAAGCGACGGGTAATACGACGAATAGCTTCTGGCATAGTTGCAGAGAACAGCGCCGTTTGGTGCTGTGCTGGGATCTGCGCCATGATGGTTTCAACGTCTTCGATGAAGCCCATACGCAGCATTTCATCCGCTTCGTCCAGAACCAAACCGCTCAGGTTAGACAGGTTCAGGGTGCCACGTTTCAGGTGGTCCAGCAGACGACCAGGAGTACCCACAACAATTTGTGGCCCCTGACGCAGAGCGCGCAGCTGTACGTCGTAGCGTTGGCCACCGTACAGAGCAACAACGTTTACGCCGTTCATGTGTTTAGCGAAGTCAGCCATCGCTTCAGAAACCTGAACTGCCAGCTCACGAGTTGGAGCCAGAACCAGCACCTGTGGTGCTTTCAGGCTTGGATCAATATTGTGCAGCAGCGGCAAAGAGAACGCAGCTGTTTTACCGGAACCGGTCTGAGCCATACCCAGAACGTCACGGCCATTTAAAAGGTGAGGAATACATTCCGCCTGGATAGGAGACGGTTTTTCGTAGCCCAGATCGGTCAGGGCTTGGATAATTGGTGCAGCTAACCCTAGGTCAGCAAAAGAAGTTTCGAACTCAGCCATGTACACGTGCCTCATTGATGGCGGCCAGTCTACATAACTCGTCTAGAAAATGGACAATGATTTTCATTGAAAAGTGTGAACCGGCTCAAATTAGATTAAATAACGAACAAAAAGCCCTCACCTCAAGGAGGTGATAAAGCAATTAAAAAAGTATAGGCGTAGTTGTTCGTCAGCTATTGCTGGTCCGATTCTGATAGGTCGTCTTGCTCTTGGCCCAAAAGCGCCAATTCCAACAGTGCATAGCGGTGCTCAACAAAGTTATGTACGTTGTTGGCAACCGTCAGTTTGAACAGCGCAGAGGCACTGCTCTTGTCCCCCAGACTCAGGTAATATTTACCTAAATAGAAGTCAGTTTCACTGAGATGCTCAGCGAGCGAAGTGTTATCCGTTGCATCTTCCTGTAAGCGTGTCATCAATGTTTTCTGATTGATGGTGCCCAGGTAGAATTCGACAATATTCCATCCCCATTGATTCCTGTTCGCCTTGTTATATCGCTGTTCCAGCGAGGCAGTGGCTTTCTTTGGATCGATTTCACGTTCCACAAGGTAAAGCCATAACGAACGGAATGGATCATTGGGATCGTCTTGATAAAACGCCTGCAGATCATCCTGCGCTAACGGGTATCGACCACCATAATACAGTGCGATGCCTCGGTTTAAACGCGCGTAGTTGTAAGTTGGATCAAGCTCTAGTACAGAATCAAACGCTTCATAGGCGGCATCAAAATTGCCAGCCTGCGTTAAGTAAATCCCCAGATAGTTAAAAACTTCTGGCATATCAGGACGAATAGCCAGCGCTTGCGAAAAATCGTTACGCGCTAAAGCTCTCAGTCCTAGACTATCATACAGTACTCCGCGCTCATATAAAAGCTGTGCGCGTTCATCATCTGTCAATGCACGGCTAGCAAGGATTTGTTCCATGCGCGCCAGCATGACTTCCTGTTGCAGCGAAGGCTGTAACGGAATTGCTAGTACTTCGTCTTTACGCCAATCAAGGTTGCTGCATCCTGCCAGCAGAATTGCTGTCGCAACGTAACACCAGCGCAAGATAGGCTTCATTTCCCAACTCCCGAAGACCAACATCGGATTGATTTCCTATCATCCATATAAGCAAATACATCCTGTATTTGCGTAACAAACGGCTTCCCGCCTATGCAGGAAGCCGTAATACTGAACGGTTTGTTATTCAGCAGCTGGAGCAGCGGCCTGTTCTGGCGCGCTTGCCTCTTTGATGCTCAGGCGGACGCGACCCTGACGGTCAACTTCCAGAACCTTAACAGGAACGTCCTGACCCATCTGCAGATAGTCGGTCACTTTCTCAACACGCTTGTCAGCGATCTGAGAAATATGTACCAGACCTTCTTTACCGCCACCGATAGCAACGAATGCACCGAAATCAACGATACGGGTTACTTTACCCTGATAGATGCGGCCAACTTCGATTTCAGCAGTAATTTCTTCGATGCGACGAATAGCATGTTTCGCTTTTTCGTTGTCGGTTGCTGCAATTTTAATTGTGCCATCATCTTCGATTTCGATAGTCGTGCCAGTTTCGTCAGTCAATGCACGAATAACAGAACCACCTTTACCGATGACATCTTTGATCTTCTCAGGATTGATCTTGATGGTATGGATACGTGGAGCGAATTCAGAGATATCGCCACGCGGCGCGTTAATCGCCTGTTCCATTACACCCAGAATGTGCAGACGTGCACCTTTAGCCTGATTCAGAGCCACCTGCATGATTTCGCGGGTGATGCCTTCGATTTTAATATCCATCTGCAGCGCAGTGATACCTTCGCGGCTACCTGCAACTTTGAAGTCCATGTCGCCCAGATGATCTTCGTCACCCAGAATATCAGACAGAACGACGAAGTTTTCGTCTTCTTTAACCAGACCCATAGCGATACCAGCAACGGCAGCTTTGATCGGCACACCTGCGTCCATCAGTGCCAGTGAAGCACCACAAACAGAGGCCATAGAAGAAGAACCGTTAGATTCGGTGATTTCTGAAACCACACGAACGGTGTACGGGAATTCGTCTTGCTTAGGCATTACTGCCAGCACGCCGCGCTTCGCCAAACGACCGTGACCAATTTCACGACGCTTAGGTGAGCCCATCATGCCAGTTTCCCCTACGGAGTACGGAGGGAAGTTATAGTGTAGCAGGAAGCGGTCAGTCTGCTCGCCGGTCAGGCCATCGATGTTCTGAGCATCACGTTCTGTACCCAGAGTTGCGGTAACCAGAGCCTGAGTTTCACCACGAGTGAACAGTGCAGAACCATGGGTGCGAGGCAGTACGCCAGTGCGAACGTCCAGACCACGGATCATGTCTTTTTCACGGCCATCGATACGTGGCTCGCCACGCAGCACACGGCTACGTACAACATTTTTCTCCAGAGAGCCCAGTACATCAGCGATTTCGCCAGCGCTCAGAGATTCGTCTTCAGCCTGCAGAGCAGCGATAACGTCAGCTTTGATCTGATCAACCTGAGCGTAACGAGCCTGTTTTTCAGTGATGTGGTATGCATCGCCGATACGGGTTTCAGCCAGAGCAGCAACGCGCGCGTGCAGCGCTTCGTTTACAGCCGGAGCAGTCCATTCCCAACGTGGTTTACCAGCTTCAGCAACCAGCGCTTTGATGTTTTCAATAACAACCTGCTGCTGATCGTGACCGAATACAACGGCACCCAGCATCTGGTCTTCGCTCAGCAGTTGAGCTTCAGATTCAACCATCAGTACTGCACCTTCGGTACCAGCAACAACCAGATCCAGCTTGCTTTCTTGCAGCTCATCTGTTGTTGGGTTCAGCACATACTGGTCGTTGATGTAACCAACGCGGGCTGCACCGATTGGGCCATTGAATGGAATACCAGACAGGCTCAGGGCAGCAGAAGCACCGATCATCGCAACGATGTCTGGGCTAACCTGCGGGTTTACAGAAACAACGGTAGCAACTACCTGAACTTCGTTCAGGAAGCCTTCTGGGAACAGTGGGCGAACTGGGCGGTCAATCAGACGCGCAATCAGAGTTTCGCCTTCACCAGGACGGCCTTCACGACGGAAGAAACCACCTGGGAAACGACCAGCGGCGTAGGTACGCTCCTGATAGTTAACGGTCAGAGGGAAGAAGCTCTGGCCTTCTTTAGCTTTTTTAGCACCAACAACGGTAACGAATACCGCAGTGTCGTCCATGGTAACCATTACAGCAGCAGTGGCTTGGCGAGCCATCATGCCAGTTTCCAGCGTTACGGTATTCTGACCGTACTGGAATTTGCGAACGATAGGATTCAGCAAAGTATTTTCCTTATCTTTATAAGTTTAATGGCGTCATCAAAACACCATCACGCTTTTGCCTTCGATCACTTCGTTGCATTCTCGCGACTAATGGAAATCACTGGTCATCCAGAGACTTGCATTAGCCGCGCGAACATCTGCAAAAAGGATCGTCACTCGGCATGCGTTATCAGCAACAGTCTAACCGACTCTCGTTTTAACGCTTACTTCTTTAACAACAACGATTTTAACAACCGAATTTGAGTTAACTACAATACATTAACCTGATTTGCGATTGCTTCCTAGAAGAAAGGGGCCAATCTAGGCCCCTTTACTTCTGAAAATCGTTTGGACTAGCGACGCAGACCCAGACGTTCGATCAGGCTGGTGTAGCGAGCTACATCTTTACGCTTCAGGTAATCCAGCAGCTTACGACGCTGAGAAACCATACGCAGCAGACCACGACGGCTGTGGTGATCTTTTTTGTGTTCAGCGAAGTGACCTTGCAGGTGGTTGATCTGTGCAGTTAACAGAGCAACCTGAACTTCGGTGGAACCGCTGTCGTTAGCGTCACGACCGAAGTCAGCAACGATTTGAGCTTTAGCTTCAACACTTAGAGACATTATAGAACTCCAAATTCATAAAACGATTAAAAAGGCGGGCGCCGATCTCTAATTCAGCTGCCCAATACATAAGCCGCGCTATTCTACTCTGAGCGCAATAAGATCGCAACAAAGCACCTTATCGACCTCAGTGCACCTTACTCTTCAGGAACGCGCTCTTCTACTACTAGGCGACGTGGTGCCAAGCGTCCTTGGTCATCCACTTCGCCAACGCCGATAAATCGACGTTTCTCACCCACATTGATGCGCACCATACCTTCAGCAGGCAAACCTTGCACCTGCACCGGCTGTCCTTGAAGAACATAGGCGGCAACCACATCGGTTAGATTGATTTCCGGCAAATGAGATGCAGCGGTATCCATCGGCAGCAGCAGCGGATCGAGAACCGTTCTAGGTTCAACGCCAGCCTCTTCGGCAGCGGCAACCATTTGCTGCAATTGCTCCAGAGAAACCATGCGCTCCGACGGATAATTAGAAACCTGCACACGACGTAAATAGATGACGTGTGCACCACAGCCTAAAACCTCACCCAAATCATCAATGATGGTTCGGATGTAAGTACCTTTCGAGCAGTGGATTTCTAACTCTAACTCATCGCCTTCCCAGCGGATAAACTGCAGTTCATACACCGTAATGTCACGAGCTTCGCGTGGTACATCAATGCCCTGACGCGCATACTCATACAGCGGCTTACCTTGGTGTTTAAGCGCAGAGTACATCGATGGGATTTGTTGGCTATCACCACGGAACTGCTCCAGCGCCGCATCCAGTTGTTCCTGAGTAAATTCCACAGGACGTTCCTGAACCACTTCGCCATCGGCATCCGAGGTATTCGTTCTTTGCCCTAAACGCGCAATCACGCGATAGCGTTTATCGGCATCCAGCAAGAACTGAGAAAATTTGGTCGACTCGCCTAAGCAAATAGGCAACATACCGGTTGCTAAAGGATCTAGCGCTCCGGTATGGCCTGCTTTATTGGCGTTATAGATGCGTTTTACTTTCTGCAAAACGTCATTTGAGGATAGACCTTGGTGTTTGTCTAATAACAGAACGCCGTTAATATCACGGCCGCGACGGCGAGGTCGTGACATTATTCCTCCTCAGTGTTACCTGAAGTATCACCTGACGCTGAGCGACGCTCTTCGTCATTTTTCACAACGCTGGTCACCAGATTAGACATACGCATACCTTCAACCAGAGAGTTGTCGTATGCGAAAGTCAGTTCAGGTACAACACGCAAACGCATTGCTTTACCAATCAACATGCGGATAAAGCCAGAAGCTTCATGCAACGCTTTAAGACCCACTCGCACCGCGTTTGGATCGCTATCATTCAAGAAAGTGACAAACACTTTGGCATAAGCCAGATCGCGGGATACTTCAACGCCAGATACCGTCACCATACCGATGCGTGGATCTTTAACTTCACGTTGCAAAATGATCGCAATCTCTTTCTGCATCTCTTGAGATACACGCTGAGTACGGCTGAATTCTTTTGCCATTTTGGATTCCTCCCAGACGAATTGGGGGGCATTAAGCCCCCCAAAGATATTATAAGCTGAGCGCTTACCTAATTACTCAATGGTACGCTTAACTTCGATGATTTCGAATACTTCGATCATATCGCCAGTGCGAACGTCGTTGTAGTTCTTAACACCGATACCACATTCCATGCCGTTACGAACTTCGTTAACGTCATCTTTGAAGCGGCGCAGAGATTCCAGCTCGCCTTCATAGATAACCACGTTGTCACGCAGAACGCGGATTGGGTTGTGACGTTTAACGACACCTTCAGTAACCATACAGCCTGCGATAGCACCGAATTTAGGTGATTTGAACACGTCACGAACTTCGGCCAAGCCGATGATTTCTTGACGATATTCAGGCGCCAACATACCGCTCATCGCCTGCTTAACTTCGTCAATCAGGTTATAGATGACGGAGTAGTAACGCAGATCCAAGCTTTCAGTTTCAATCACGCGACGCGCAGAAGCATCGGCACGGACGTTGAAGCCAAGGATGATAGCGTTAGAGGCAGCGGCCAGAGTCGCGTCAGTTTCAGTGATGCCGCCCACGCCGGAGCCAACAATTTTCACTTTCACTTCATCGGTAGACAGGCCTAACAATGCATCGGAAATCGCTTCGCAAGAACCCTGTACGTCAGATTTCAGTACGATGTTCAGTTCAGAAACTTCGCCTTCGCTCATGTTCGCAAACATGTTTTCCAGTTTAGATTTCTGCTGACGAGCCAGTTTAACTTCGCGGAATTTACCCTGACGATACAGAGCAACTTCACGCGCTTTTTTCTCGTCACGAACAACGGTCGCTTCGTCACCGGCAGCAGGAACGCTGGACAGACCCAGAATTTCTACAGGGATAGAAGGACCCGCAGAGGTCACTTCGCGGCCCATTTCGTCGCGCATCGCACGCACACGGCCATACTCGAAGCCACACAGAACGATATCGCCTTTGTTCAGCGTGCCTTCTTGAACCAGAACAGTTGCAACCGGACCGCGACCTTTATCCAGGAAGGATTCGATAACAACGCCGCTCGCCATACCGCTGCGAACTGCTTTCAATTCCAGAACTTCTGCCTGCAACAGGATAGCGTCCAGCAGATCATCAATACCGGTACCCGCTTTAGCAGATACAGGGATGAACTGAGACTCGCCGCCCCACTCTTCTGGCATTACGCCGTACTGGGACAGTTCGTTTTTAACGCGATCCATATCAGCTTCAGGCTTATCGATTTTGTTCACAGCAACAACAACCGGCACTTTTGCCGCTTTAGCATGCTGGATTGCTTCGATAGTCTGTGGCATCACGCCATCGTCGGCAGCAACAACCAGAACCACGATGTCTGTAGCCTGAGCACCACGAGCACGCATAGAAGTAAATGCGTCGTGACCTGGGGTGTCCAGGAAGGTGATCATACCGTTGCCGGTTTCTACGTGGTAAGCACCGATGTGCTGAGTGATACCACCTGCTTCGCCCGATGCCACTTTCGTGGAGCGGATGTAGTCCAGCAGGGAAGTTTTACCGTGGTCAACGTGGCCCATGATGGTTACAACTGGAGCACGTGGCTCAGCGGCTGCACCGGTATCACGGTCGCTCATTACTGCTTCTTCCAGCTCGTTTTCACGACGCAGGATAACTTTATGGCCCATTTCTTCAGCAACCATCTGAGCAGTTTCCTGATCGATGACCTGATTAATAGTAGCCATAGCGCCCATCTTCATCATTGCTTTGATGACTTGGGAGCCTTTAACAGCCATTTTGTTAGCCAGTTCTGCAACGGTAATGGTTTCGCCAATGATGACGTCACGGTTAACCGCTTGAGCAGGCTTGTTGAAGCCTTGCTGCAGAGTGCTTGGTTTACGTTTGCCTTTACCACCACGGGTCTGAGCACGCGCTTCTTCACGATCGGCTTTAGATTCAGACAGTTTATTGCCTTTCTTCTGCTTAGTCGCTTTGGTTGCGGTACGTGCACGAGCGCGACCAGCTTCAACCTGACGGTCGTTTTCATCTTCTGCTTCACGAGCATGATGAGAAGTGGTTACGTGGTAGTCAGAAGTATCTTCTGCGGTCTCTGCTTCTGGCGCTTTGCCTTCGTTAGCTTCAGCCATTTTGCGAGCTTCTTCAGAAACACGCTTAGCGTCTTCTTCAAGCTTACGCAGTGCTTCTTCTTCGGCTTTGCGTTTCAGTGCAGCAGCTTCGGCTTCACGGCGCGCTTTCTCAGCATGCGCAGCTTTGGTTTTTTCGTCGGTATTTTGATTCGTCACTTTTTCACTTTCCGCTGCGCCACGCTTAGCTTTATCAGCGGCCTCACGTTTGGCTTGCTCTTCCAGGTTACGTTTCGCCTGATCTTCAGCAATACGCTTCGCTTTTTCTTCTGCTTCACGTTTTGCTTTCTCTTCAGTCTCACGACGAGCCTGCTCTTCCGCTTCACGCTGTGCCTGTGCTTCTGCTTCAGCCTGTTCAGCTGCCGCATCGCCTTTTACATAAGTGCGCTTTTTGCGGACCTCAATTTGCACGGCTTTGCTTTTTCCGCCAGTGCTTGGAACATTCAATGTGCTGCGTGTTTTACGCTGCAGCGTCAGTTTACCTGATGCGCTGCCATGCTCACGATTTAAATGAGCTAATAATGTTTCTCTTTCCTGTGGGCTCACAGAATCATTTTCTGACTTATTAATCCCTGCATCAGCTAACTGCTGTACCAGGCGATCAACGGAAGTCTGTATCTCTGCTGCCAGTGATTTTACGGTTACTTCTGTCATGCTGTTCCTTCCCGCTACAGTTCATTATTCACTATCGCCAAACCAGCAAATATTACGTGCGGCCATAATCAGCTCGCCGGCCTTTTCACTATTCAGGCCTTCAATATCTGCCAGATCGTCGATGCCCTGCTCGGCAAGATCTTCCAGCGTACAAACCCCACGAGCGGCCATTTTAAAGGCGATACCACGGTCTAAACCTTCCAGACCCAACAGGTCGTCGGCTGGCTTTTGGTCACCCAGGCTTTCTTCCTGAGCCAAAGCCAGAGTGGTTAACGCATTTTTTGCGCGCTCGCGCAAAGCGTCTACCGTATCTTCATCCAGACCGTCAATGGCCAGCAGTTCCTGTTCAGGAACGTAAGCCAGTTCTTCCAGAGTAGAGAAGCCTTCTTCAACCAATAGAGTTGCGAAGTCTTCATCAATATCGAGATATTTGGTGAATGTATCGATAGCTGCGTGAGCTTCGGCCTGATGTTTAGCCTGAAGATCATCAACGGTCATTACGTTCAGTTCCCAGCCGCTCAGTTGAGCTGCCAGACGAACGTTTTGGCCATTACGCCCAATTGCCTGAGCCAGATTGCTTGCTTCAACCGCGATGTCCATTGTGTGTTTATCTTCATCCACAACAATAGAAGCCACGTCGGCTGGCGCCATAGCATTGATAACGAACTGTGCTGGATTGTCATCCCACAATACGATGTCGATACGTTCGCCACCCAGTTCGCTAGAAACGGCCTGAACACGCGCACCGCGCATACCCACACACGCCCCTACCGGGTCAATACGTTTATCGTTGGTTTTCACCGCGATTTTCGCACGGGAACCCGGATCGCGGGCTGCGGCTTTAATCTCGATGACTTCTTCGCCGATTTCCGGCACTTCAATGCGGAACAGCTCGATCAGCATTTCTGGACGTGAACGGCTCACAAACAGCTGAGCGCCACGTGCTTCTGGACGCACGTCATACAGCACACCGCGGATACGGTCGCCTGGACGGAAGTTTTCACGCGGAAGCATGTCTTCGCGGCCAATAACGGCTTCGGCATTGCTGCCCAGATCTAATGAGATGTTGTCGCGATTTACTTTTTTAACCACGCCGGTGACGATCTCACCTTGGTGTTGACGGAATGCATCAACCACCATCGCGCGTTCAGCTTCACGTACTTTTTGTACGATAACCTGTTTTGCGGTTTGAGTCGTGATACGGTCGAAGGTTACAGATTCGATCTGATCTTCTACATACTCACCCAACTGTAAAGCTGGATCTTCAAACTGAGCCGCATCAAGAGTAATTTCGCGGGTTGGTTGAGTAACTTCATCAACGATAACCCAGCGACGGAAAGTATCGAAATCGCCAGTTTTGCGATCGATGCAAACACGAACGTCGATTTCTTGTTCGTATTTTTTCTTGGTGGCAGTCGCCAGTGCAGTTTCCAGTGCTTCAAAAATTTTTTCGCGAGGAAGCGATTTTTCGTTGGAAACTGCCTCAACAACAGCCAGAATTTCTTTGTTCATCCTAGTGGCCTCATCCAAACTTTAAAAGTGGGGTACCAGGTTCGCTTTCTGGATGTTGCTCAGCGCGAACACTTCGTCTTTTCCATCTACAGTAACCGTGATCATCTCGCCTTCGACAGCTTTAATAATACCCTGCCATTTGCGACGATTCTGCACCGCCATACGCAATACCAAAGAAACTTCTTCGCCCATAAAACGGACGTAGTGTTCAGCGGTAAACATCGGACGATCAAGGCCAGGAGATGAAACTTCCAGGTTATATGCAACCGTAATTGGATCTTCGACGTCAAGAACGGCACTGACCTGGTGGCTGACATCAGCACAATCATCAACATTGATCCCTTCGTCACTATCAATATAGATGCGTAGCGTTGAATGGTGACTGCGGATGAACTCAATACCAACCAATTCGAAGCCTAATGCCTCAACCGGCGCCGAAATCATCTCTGTCAATTTTTGCTCTAATGTGGACAAGCCCACCCCCAAGACATAAAAAAAGGGCTAAATAGCCCAGTGATTCTGTTGTCAGATAACAAAAAACCCCGAAAAATCGGGGCTTTATGCAACTGGACCCCATATACTGCCGAACGAATTCAGTGCCGCTTTCTGACAATATTTTTTTCAAAACACCCGTTTGAGTCGTTGGCTGAACGTAAACAGTATATTTGAAAAAAGATACTTTAGGAAAGTGGTTGCGGGGGCCGGATTTGAACCGACGACCTTCGGGTTATGAGCCCGACGAGCTACCAGGCTGCTCCACCCCGCGTCCGAATCGTGGCGAATACTACTCTAATAACGTTGAAAAAACAAGTTATCAAGGATTGGTACCGAGGACGGGACTTGAACCCGTAAGCCCTATTGGGCACTACCACCTCAAGGTAGCGTGTCTACCAATTCCACCACCTCGGCATTACGAAAGTGATAAGCCGTATTCAAAACTTATCACCTTTTACTTCAGTTTCTAAAAGATAGCTTTTAAAAACTTTACTGCTGAATTCTGTACTTCTTGGTTACTGCGGCTTCGAGCTAGTGCGATTAGTGAGGAATATCGCTACTTGGGGTTACCGGAGCTGCTGGTGCAGCAGGCTGCTCAGTTTTCACTGGCGCACCCAGATTTTCCCACTCACTGCCTTTCTTGCCTTGCTGACCGCTCAGGTTACCCAGAACCAGACTCAGTACGAAGAACAACGTCGCTAGGACAGCTGTTGTACGGGTCATGAAGTTACCAGAGCCGTTGGAACCGAACAAAGTTGCAGATGCGCCAGCGCCGAATGAAGCGCCCATATCAGCACCTTTACCTTGCTGCAGCATAACCATGGCAACTAAGCCAATTGATACCAGCAGGAAAATTACTAAAAGAGCTTCATACATAGTCGTACCTGTTTCCTTGCGGGATTTCCGCAGCCAAAAGCTTCAACCATTAAAGCAGACGAAAATAAGTCTACTGAAGCGGGTGTGAATACTACCCAATGCCGCCAAGGCGTGCAAGAGCAATTTATGATGTGTGGTGCGATTGCAGAAAAAACCAGCAAAACATCAAGATTCACTGGTTTTTCATCACATAACTACACTGACAAAATTGCTCGGCAGTTAGTTAGCCTGCTGCTTTCACGGCGTCAGCGATGCGGTTCGCCATTTCTGTCACTTGCGCATCATCTTCACCTTCCACCATCACGCGAATCAACGGTTCGGTACCTGATTTACGTAACAAGACGCGGCCACGGCCATTAAGCTGAGCCTCAACTTCTGCCGTCACCGCTTTTACGCTTTCTGTTTGCAGTGGATCATGATTGCCCGCAAAGCGCACGTTGACCAGAACCTGTGGCAATAGCTTCATGCCGCTGCACAGATCGTGCAAAGTCATGTGGTTACGCACGATAGCAGCCAACACTTGCAGACCCGCCACAATACCGTCACCGGTGGTTGTTTTGTCGAGGATAATCACATGGCCTGAGTTTTCAGCGCCTAAACGCCAGCCTTTAGCGGCCATCATTTCCAGCACATAACGGTCACCGACTTTCGCACGTGCAAATGGAATACCCAGCTGCTTCAGTGCCAGTTCTAAGCCCATATTGCTCATCAGCGTGCCTACTGCACCGCCGCGCAGGTTGCCCTGACGCAGATTTTCACGCGCGGTAAGATAAAGGATCTGGTCACCGTCAACTTTATTGCCTAAATGGTCAACCATCATGACGCGGTCACCATCGCCATCAAATGCCAAACCAACATCCGCTTTCTCGGCTAAAACACGAGCCTGAAGCTGACGGACATCCGTTGCGCCACACTCTTTGTTGATGTTCATACCATCAGGCTCACAGCCGATGGTAATCACCGTTGCACCGAGCTCACGCAGCACGCTAGGCGCGATGTGGTAAGTTGCACCGTTGGCACAATCGACAACAATTTTAAGCCCGCTCAGGCTTAATTCCGTTGGGAAAGTACTCTTACAGAATTCGATATAGCGGCCCGCAGCATCTACGATGCGGTTCGCTTTACCCAGCTCAGCCGACTCTACGCAGGTCAATGGTTTTTCCATTTCGGCTTCAATCGCTTCTTCAACCTCATCGGGCAGTTTAGTACCGTCGATGGAGAAGAATTTAATCCCATTATCGTAATAAGGGTTATGCGACGCGGAGATAACAATACCGGCTTCAGCGCGGAAAGTGCGCGTGAGATAAGCGACAGCTGGCGTTGGCATTGGCCCTGTGAAAGAAGCCGATAGCCCCGCCGCAGCCAAGCCTGCTTCTAAAGCAGACTCCAGCATATAACCAGAAATACGGGTATCTTTACCGATGATGATTTTACGCGAACCGTGACGCGCCAAAACCTTACCCGCAGCCCAGCCGAGCTTTAACACAAAATCAGGAGTAATCGGGCAGTCACCCACTTTTCCGCGAATCCCGTCCGTACCAAAATATTTGCGCTCGCTCATAAATCTTTATCCCTTCGCTGAAAGTGTAGCTTCGACGACACGCATCGCCTCAACTGTCTCTTTAACATCATGAACCCGAATAATATGGGCTCCTTGCATTGCGGCAATCACTGCACATGCCACACTTCCCGTCACGCGTTGTGTCGGACCAACTTTCAGAAGCTGACCAATCATTGATTTACGAGACATACCGACCAGAAGCGGTAGACCAAAATGATGGAAATGCGCTAGGTGAGCCAGAAGTTGGTAATTATGCTCCAGATTCTTGCCAAAACCAAAACCGGGATCAATCAATAAGCGGCTTTTATCGATGCCAGCCGCGGTGCATCGTTCAATTTGTGATGTCAGATAGCTATCTACCTCGGCAACCACGTCGGTATACACAGGTTTGTGCTGCATGGTTTTTGGATCGCCCTGCATATGCATCAAGCATACCGGCAAACCCGATTGTGCTGCCGCTTCTAACGCGCCGGGCTCACTCAGAGAACGAATATCATTGATCAACGTTGCACCCGCCTGAGCGCTAGCGGTAATCACTTCAGCTTTAGACGTATCCACCGAAATCCAAACGTCGAAATAGCGAGCAATCAGCTCAACGATAGGTACCACGCGTTCAAGTTCTTCTTCGGTGCTCACTTCTGCGGCACCGGGGCGAGTCGATTCACCGCCAACGTCAATGATGGTTGCCCCTGCGCTGATCATCGCTTCTGCATGGCGTAAAGCGGCATCCAATCCATTATGTTTACCGCCGTCGGAAAATGAATCCGGCGTGACATTCAGAATCCCCATCACTTGAGGATAAGTCAGGTCCAGAGTTAACCCTTGCGCTTTCAGCTGCATGCAGTCTCCATATATCATTTTTATTGTTGAGGTGGGTATTTGAACGCAAAAAAAAACCCCGAGCAAGTCGGGGTTTGTCTGTCAGCACACGATATTGGCTACATCAGCCAGCGCGATTACTTCTCGCCGGTATTGCCAGTCGTGATGTTGTCATCAGAAGATGGCGTATTCAGCTGCTCTTCCGCAGGCTTGTTCACTGGAGCTTGGGGAGCGCCACCGTTGTCTGAACGGTTATTTTGCTCTTCTTCCCAACCAGCCGGTGGACGAACTTCGCGGCGAGCCATCAAATCATCAACCTGTGGAGCATCGATAGTTTCATATTTCATCAATGCATCTTTCATCGCATGCATGATATCCATATTGTCTTCCAGCAACTGGCGCGTGCGCGCATAGTTACGTTCAATCAATGCTTTCACTTCTTGGTCGATGATGCGTGCAGTTTCGTCAGACATGTGTTTTGTCTTAGAAACAGAACGGCCCAAGAATACTTCACCTTCTTCTTCCGCATACAGCAATGGACCCAGTTTTTCTGAGAAGCCCCATTGGGTCACCATGTTACGAGCGATTGTGGTCGCCTGTTTGATGTCCTGTGATGCGCCAGTAGAAACGTTTTCAACGCCGTAAATCAGTTCCTCAGCCAAACGACCACCGTAAGCAACGGAAATCATACTTTCCAGTTTCTGACGGCTGTAGCTGATAGCATCGCCCTGTGGCAGGAAGAAGGTCACACCTAACGCACGACCGCGCGGAATAATCGTGACTTTGTGTACCGGGTCATGTTCAGGAACCAGACGACCGATGATCGCATGGCCTGCTTCATGATACGCGGTAGATTCTTTCTGCTCTTCGGTCATGACCATAGAACGGCGCTCTGCGCCCATCATGATCTTATCTTTGGCTTTTTCAAACTCAACCATCGATACAACGCGTTTGTTAGTACGGGCAGCAAACAAGGCCGCTTCGTTGACTAAGTTAGCCAAATCAGCACCGGAGAAGCCCGGAGTACCACGTGCAATAACAGATGCATCAATGTCTGTTGCCAATGGCACGCGACGCATATGAACTTTCAGGATCTGCTCACGACCACGCACATCTGGCAAACCAACCACAACCTGACGGTCGAAACGACCTGGACGCAGTAACGCAGGGTCCAGTACGTCTGGGCGGTTAGTTGCGGCAATAACGATAATACCTTCGTTGCCTTCAAAACCATCCATCTCAACCAGCATCTGGTTCAGGGTTTGTTCACGTTCATCGTGACCACCGCCCAAACCTGCACCACGTTGACGGCCTACGGCGTCAATTTCATCGATGAAGATGATACATGGAGCCGCTTTCTTCGCCTGTTCAAACATGTCACGAACGCGGGATGCACCCACACCGACAAACATCTCAACAAAGTCAGAACCGGAAATAGTAAAGAACGGAACTTTAGCTTCACCCGCAATGGCTTTCGCCAGCAAGGTTTTACCGGTACCTGGAGGACCAACCATCAAGATGCCTTTCGGGATCTTACCGCCCAGTTTCTGGAAACGGCTTGGGTCACGCAGGTATTCCACTAATTCAGCAACTTCTTCTTTTGCTTCGTCACAACCGGCGACGTCAGCAAAAGTGGTTTTGATCTGATCTTCGGTCAGCATGCGAGCCTTGCTCTTACCGAACGACATGGCACCTTTGCCACCGCCGCCCTGCATCTGACGCATAAAGAAGATCCAAACCCCAATAAGCAATAGCATTGGGAACCAAGAAATGAAGATTGAAGCCAGCAAGCTTGGCTCTTCCGGCGGTTCACCAACCACTTTTACATTCTTCGTTAACAGAGAATCCAGCAGCTTAGGATCGTTAACAGGAATGTAGGTCGTGTATTTACCGCTATCTTTCTTGGTTACGTTAATTTCACGTCCATTAATACGGACCTCACGTACCTGATCCTGATTAACCTCAGTTAGGAACGTAGAGTAATCCACCCTACGGCTGTTCGATTCGCTGGGCCCAAAGCTCTGGAACACAGACATCAGCACTACTGCGATGACCAGCCAGAGGATTAGGTTTTTCGCCATGTCACTCAAGGGATTAACCTCATATTACAACTGTGTTAACAATAAGCATCAGGGTACTATAGTTTCCGCCCTGTCGCTACGATGTATACTTCCCGCGAACGTGCTCGGGATGCATCAGGCTTACGAATCTTAACCTTCGTAAACAGGGAGCGGATCTGCGTAAGGTACTCGTCAAAGCCCTCTCCCTGGAACACTTTCACCAAAAAACTACCGCCAGGGGCTAAAACATCCTTGGCCATTTCCAGCGCTAATTCAACCAGATACATTGAGCGTGGAATATCTACCGACGGCGTGCCACTCATGTTGGGAGCCATATCTGACATCACAACCTGTACTTTATCCTCGCCTACGCGTTCGGTCAGCGCTTTGAGAACTAATTCATCACGAAAATCGCCCTGAAGGAAATCGACACCAACGATAGGATCCATAGGCAGAATATCGCAGGCAATCACTCGCCCGCTGTTTCCGATTTGTGTGACCACATACTGTGACCACCCTCCCGGCGCAGCACCCAAGTCGACAACGGTCATCCCTGGTTTAAACAGTTTGTCAGTGCTTTGTATTTCATCAAGTTTAAACCAAGCACGAGAACGAAGTCCCTTTTTCTGCGCCTGAATTACATATTTGTCACTAAAGTGTTCGTGCATCCAGCGGTTTGAGCTGGCGGAACGTTTTTTACCCATCTGATATTAACTCTCTAAACAACAGTTTCATCCACTCAGTTGCTTCGGAGTGTCCATGACTATGTAAGACCGATTTGGTGATACACTGGAGATGGCGGTAGAATGTACCGTTTTCAATCCCAACCTAAGCAAAAAAGACGATGAATCTGAATAACAAGCAAAAACAGCACCTAAAAAGCTTGGCCCATCCGCTCAAACCTGTTGTGCAGTTAGGCAACAATGGTTTGACTGAAGGTGTTCTCGCTGAAATTGAACAGGCGCTAACGCATCATGAACTCATCAAGGTGAAAATTGCCGCTGAAGAGCGCGATACCAAAACCTTGATTGCTGACGCCATCGTCCGAGAAACTGGTGCGTGTCAAGTGCAGCTGATCGGTAACGTATTAGTCATTTACCGCCCAAGCCAAGAACGCAAGATCAGTTTACCGCGTTAATACCTTTTCGTATAAAGAAAAGATATAGCACAAACTGAGATGCTTTCTCACCCTAATAGAAAGGCCGCATTGCGGCCTTTTTCTTATCTTTACAAAACTTATTGCCGATTGTACAAACTCTCAGCAATATTCAGAAAAATCAGATGTATTCGACCTTCAGAATTTCGAATTCAACTTCACCGCCAGGGGTTTTGATCACCACAATATCCCCTTGCTCTTTACCGATAAGGCCGCGTGCAATCGGTGAGTTCACCGAGATGCGGTTATGTTTAAAATCAGCCTCATCATCGCCAACAATCGAATAAGTCAGCTTATCTTCAGTGTCGAGATTCTCAACGCTCACCGTACAACCAAAAATCACACGGCCAGTATTTGGGATTTTAGTAACATCAATCACGTTAGCGTTTGAAAGCTTCGCTTCGATTTCCTGAATGCGGCCTTCACAGAAACCTTGCTGTTCACGAGCTGCGTGGTATTCGGCGTTCTCTTTCAAGTCACCATGCTCGCGCGCATCGGCGATGTCGGCAATGATTTGCGGACGACGAGTACCTTTCAAATACTCTAACTCTTCACGCAGTTTTTCTGCGCCACGCAACGTCATAGGAATCTGGTTCATAATTTAGTCACCTTAAAATCTATTCTGCTTAAGTCGCCCTCATCCTGACGCCATCGTTCGATGGCCGGAAGCGATCGGCTGAAGGTTCGAAAATGCGCCCTCAGACCTTGGCGTTGAATAAAAAAATATTAACTCGGGGCCAAAAAACCCAAGTTAAAATCGATTTTGCATTTTGACGGCTATTTTAACGTAGAGTTCAGCAAGTATCATCGTTTACTTTAACCCTAGATGCACCGTAGTATGACAGGCACGTTACTCTGTAGTTATCCCGGGATTATGCAATTTTCACGAATTATCAGTGGATTGGCTTGTGCCTTAGCTTTTAGTACTCAAGCTGCGCCCGTCCAAGATTACACCCAATATTTGCCAGATGGCGCTAACTTAGCCCTTTTGGTTCAAAAAATAGGCTCACCGACCCCTGCCATTGATTTTCATGGGCAGCAAATGGCGTTGCCTGCTAGTACGCAAAAAGTCATCACTGCACTAGCGGCACTGCTTCAGCTCGGGCCTGACTATCGTTTTTCAACCACCATGGAAACCCGTGGTTCTATTAGCGACGGAAAACTGAAAGGCGACTTAATCGTTCGCTTTGGCGGTGACCCAACGCTGCGGCGCCAGCATATCCGCAATATGGTAACGGCGCTGAAAAAACAGGGCATCAATGAAATTACGGGGGATATTTTGATCGATACCTCCGTGTTTGCCAGCCATGACAAAGCTCCCGGATGGCCATGGAATGACATGACCCAGTGCTTTAGTGCGCCGCCTGCGGCAGCGATTGTCGATCGCAACTGTTTCTCGATTTCACTTTATAGCGCGCCGAAAGCTGGTGATACCGCGTTTATCCGCGTCGCGTCGTATTATCCCGTACATATGTTTAGCGAAGTGCGCACCTTGGCCAAAGGCTCGCCTGACGCGCAATACTGCGAGCTGGACGTTGTTCCGGGAGAGCTAAACCGCTTTACCGTTACGGGCTGCCTGACTCAGCGTTCTGAGCCACTACCGCTGGCATTTGCCGTCCAAGATGGCGCGAGCTACGCCGGTGCTATTGTAAAAGATGAACTTCGTCAGTCTGAAATTCAAATTGATGGCAACCTGCGCCGCCAAACAACGCCTAACACCGCTGCGACTATTTTGGCTCAGACCCAATCAGCCCCGCTGAGCAGCTTGCTGCATACGATGCTGAAAAAATCTGACAACATGATTGCCGATACCGTCTTCCGCACTATCGGCCATGAACGCTTAGGCGTTCCGGGCACATGGCGGGCAGGCGCTGACTCTGTGCGACAGATCCTGCGCCAAAAAGCAGGGATCAACTTGGGCAATACGATTTTGGTCGATGGCTCTGGTTTGTCTCGCCACAATCTGATTTCACCCGCCACCATGATGCAAGTTCTGCAATACATTGCGCAAAACGATCAGCAACTGAACATTATCTCAATGCTGCCTTTGGCAGGTCACGACGGAACCTTACAGTACCGCGGCGGTCTTCATGAGGCAGGGGTCGATGGGAAAGTCTCAGCGAAAACCGGCTCTCTGCAAGGGGTATATAATTTAGCTGGCTTTATTACGACGGCAAGCGGTCAGCGAATGGCATTCGTACAATATCTTTCGGGTTATGCTGTTCCACCACAGGATCAAAAAATCCGCCGTGCACCGCTGGTTCGCTTTGAAAGTCGGCTTTATCGAGATATATACCAAAACAATTAGTGATATCTAAATAACAGGCTATTTGAAGCTAAGTGCTATGAAAATACTGATTGTTGAAGATGATGAACTCATCCAGCAGGGGCTTGCAAAAGCCCTCGCTAACGAAAGTTACGCCTGTGATTGTGCCGCTACGGCGGCGCAAGCTAAAAGTTTGGTGCAAGTTGGGCAATATAGCTTAATCATTCTTGATCTTGGATTGCCCGATCAAGACGGCGCATCGCTGCTCCGCCAATGGCGACGCAGCGGCGTTGACATACCGGTTCTCATACTCACCGCACGCGATGCAATTGAAGATCGCGTTGGTGGTTTAGACGCCGGCGCAGATGACTATCTGGTAAAACCTTTCGCTCTGGTTGAGCTTCAGGCCCGTGTTCGCGCACTAATTCGTCGTTTTCAGGGCCATAGCGATAATCTGCTGCAGGTTGAGAACATTGTTCTCAACCTTTCAACCCAGCAGGTGACTTTCGAAGGCCAGCAAATTGAGCTCACACCGAAAGAGTTTGCCCTATTATCTCGCCTGATGATGCGCGCTGGCCAAACGGTCAATCGCGAGATCTTGCAGCAGGATCTTTATTCTTGGCAGGACGATTTAAGTTCTAACACGCTAGAAGTCCATATTCACAATCTTCGTCGCAAACTGGGTAAAGAACGCATTAAAACAGTGCGCAGCGTGGGCTATCGGTTGGAAAGCCAATTATGATCAGCATGCGGCGCAGTCTATTAATCATGCTGGCGCTGATTCTGCTAGTCACTCAACTCGCAAGCGCGCTCTGGCTTTGGCATGAAAGCCGCGAGCAAATCGGTTTTCTCGTCAACGAAACGCTCAGTGCCAAAGCACGTGATGCACACGTGGAAAAGGAAATCAGGGAAGCAATCGCTTCGCTGCTGGTTCCTTCTCTGGTCATGATGTCTTTCACGTTAATTTTATCTGCCATTGCCATCAGTTGGATAATTCGCCCCCCTCAATAAGCTGCAACGGAGACTCGACAAACGCTCCGCAGACAATCTCACACCGATTATCATTGATAGTAATATGCAGGAGATTGCGGCAGTTACCGGAACGTTGAATCAGTTATTTGCCCGTCTTAGTCACACCATTCAGCAAGAGCGATTATTTACCGCTGACGCGGCGCATGAATTACGCACGCCTTTAGCCGGTATTCGTTTGCACCTAGAGCTGTTAGAGCAAGGCGGTGTGGCTGAAGCACGTGCTTTAGTGACTCGCATCGACCAGCTCATGCATACCGTTGAGCAATTGCTGATGCTGTCGCGCGCGGGGCAAAATTTTGCCAGCGGTCATTATCAAACCATCGATCTGACGCAAGATGTTATTCCGCCGCTCAAAAGCGAACTTACCGAAATGCTGGCACTAAGGCATCAAACCTTAGAGATCGACACGCCAGAGCCTGCACAGGTTCTTGGTGATGCCGTACTGATACGATTGATGCTACGTAATCTCGTCGAGAACGCCCATCGCTATAGTCCTGAACATTCGACCATTCGAATCAAAACGGTCAGCAATGAAAAAGGCGTTGAACTTAAGGTTATCGATCAGGGATGTGGAATTGATGAATCTAAGGCTGGCGAACTCACACAGGCATTTCGTCGCATGGATCAACGCTACGGCGGCAGTGGATTAGGCTTAAACATCGTGATTAGGATCATGCAGTTGCATCAAGGAAAACTGACGCTCAAAAACGTTGAAACCGGCACAGGGCTCATCGCGAACTGCTGGTTACCCCATGACATTCTAGCTCGCTAGTATTAGATTTCGTGCATGAAAAAGGCTGCCATTGGCAGCCTTTTGCTTAACAAGCAGACTAAGCAGGATTACTTCTGATAAATGATTTCGACGCCTTCGTCGTCATCTTCATCCCAATCATCATCCCAGTCTTCGTCGGCTTCGGCTTCAGCCTGTTCCAACTGTTCGCGATGATAGTCATCCCACATGAACTCGGCTTTCTTGGCTTTTTCTTTCTCTTCTTCCACTTCAGCGTCACGTGGCTGTGTATCCAGGAAGTGCATAACATCCCAGCACAGCGCGTTAACGCCTTCGCGGTTAGCCGCAGAAATCAGATAGTGCTTGTCTTCCCAGCCCAGAGCGTCTGCAATCGCCTGTGCGCGTTGTTTGGCTTCTTCAGGATCAAGGATGTCGATCTTGTTGAAAACTAACCAGCGTGGCTTTTGGGACAGTTTTTCGCTGTATTGGCCCAGCTCGTTGATGATCACTTTCGCATTCTCGATAGGATCACTTTCATCGATAGGTGCTAAGTCAATCAGGTGCAACAGCACGCGGCAACGTTCCAAATGCTTGAGGAATCGGATCCCCAAACCAGCGCCTTCAGAGGCACCTTCAATCAGACCAGGGATATCCGCAACCACAAAGCTTTTTTCGTGGTCCATACGCACAACGCCAAGGCTTGGAACCAGCGTGGTAAATGGATAGTCAGCAACTTTCGGTTTTGCAGCAGAAACGGCGCGAATGAACGTGGATTTACCCGCATTCGGCAAGCCCAGCATGCCCACATCGGCCAGCAACAACAGTTCTAATTTCAGATCGCGCTTGTCGCCTTTGGTCCCCATCGTCTTTTGACGTGGAGCACGGTTTACGGATGATTTGAAACGGGTGTTACCCAGTCCATGCCAACCGCCTTTACCGACCATCAGCTTCTGACCGTGACGAGTCATATCGCCAAGGACTTCACCGGTATCTAAATCGACAACGCGCGTTCCGACTGGAACTTTGACCGTAATATCATTACCACGCTTACCAGTACAGTCACGGCTTTGGCCGTTCTGACCACGTTCTGCACGGAAAGACTTTTCAAAACGATAGTCAATCAGGGTATTCAGGTTTTCATCGGCCAGCAGATAAACATCGCCGCCGTCACCGCCATCGCCGCCGTCTGGGCCGCCACGCGGAATATATTTTTCACGACGGAAGCTGACGCAGCCATTGCCGCCATCACCGGCTTCGATGTGAATCGCTGCTTCATCTACAAATTTCATTTACTGTCTCCGTAAATCATTTACCGGGCTGCTTAAGCTGAGCAACCTAGCTGTGTAAGCTGTTAGCTAGTTTTGTTCGGCCCGACGCGGCCACCAACGGTGACCCACCGCGGAAAACATTGCTCCGGCTACCACCACAAGTGCTCCGATGTACCCCACCGCATTTAACGAAGGAGGAAGGAACATATCTGGCCATACCAAAGCTAACAAGTCAGAGAACATCAGGGTAAACAGCGGGGTTAACGTCACCACCGCACTGACCTGAGCTGCCTGCCAGCGCGCCATAGCTTCTGCTAGCGCGCCATAACCAATCAACGTGTTGGCACCACAAAATATGAGGCAGGCTAACTGCCAGCCATCCAGCTGAAAAATAACCGCTGGCTTCGCCAACGGAAATAAACATATCGCACATAAAGTGTACAACAGCCAAAGGATCTGTTGTGAAGCTAATCGCCGTAACAGCACTTTCTGAGCGACACCATAGCTTACCCAAACGGTCGCAGCGCCGACGCCGAGAATAACGCCCAGCGTATAGGCCGTGAGTTGGGTAAAGATTTCTTTCAGGCTGACGTTAAAAAATAACAGCAGCCCGCTAATCAACACACATGCGCCGATTACCTGAGTAATGCGCATCTTTTCTTTCAAAATCAGGACACTGGCAAACATCATCCCAACGGGAGATAGCTGGCCTATGACCTGTGATGCCGTAGGACTTAAATACTGCAACGAACTGCTGAACAGAACGAAGTTACCCAGTAAGCCGCAGGTCGCAATAATGAGCAGAACCAGCCAGCGTCGATGCTTAAAAACACGCATCGGCGGCAGTTGCTTACGTGAGTAAAGAATGAAAAACAATCCAACTGAAGCGATTAAAAAGCGATACCAGACAATGGTGTAAGGTTCCATCACCTGTAAAACCTGCTTCATTGCGATTGGCAATGCGCCCCAGAAAACCGCCGTAGTGAGAGCAAGACATATGCCCACTTTGACGTTCTGATTGCTTTCCATACTCAGCATCCTTGGCCTGATTTGGCCCTAAACGTAAAAAAGCCCCGCAAGATTATTGCGGGGCCTTACATCTATTTAGACGCGAAAAACTTATTCAGCAACGATGCTGATGAACTTACGGTTTTTCGGGCCTTTAACTTCGAACTTGACTTTACCGTCAGCCAAAGCAAACAGAGTGTGGTCACGGCCGCAACCTACGTTGTTGCCAGCGTGGAATTTAGTACCACGTTGACGAACGATGATGCTACCTGCCAATACTGCTTCGCCGCCAAAGCGTTTTACGCCCAGACGTTTAGCTTCTGAATCGCGACCGTTACGAGTCGAGCCGCCAGCCTTTTTATGTGCCATTAATCTGCTCTCCTAGAATTAAGCGCTGATACCAGTGATCTTAACATCAGTGAACCACTGACGGTGACCCTGCTGCTTACGATGATGCTTACGACGACGGAACTTAACGATAGTTACTTTCTCGCCACGACCGTGAGCAACGATTTCAGCCTTAACTTTGCCACCAGAAACAAATGGAACGCCAATCTTGATGTCTTCGCCATTGGCGACCATCAGGATCTGGTCAAACTCAACAGTTTCACCAGTTGCGATGTCCAGCTTTTCCAGGCGAATAGTCTGACCTTCGCTTACTCGGTGTTGTTTACCACCACTTTGGAAAACCGCGTACATATAAACTCCGCATTTCCGCACGCATGGTTCGTTGCCCAATACGCGCTATAAATATTCACAATAGGGCGCGAATTCTACGCAAAAATCATTCAGAAGACAAGGGTAGAATCAGGAGAAAAGAAGAAAAAAAACACAGTTCTCTTCGCGCCGTTTATCTAATACGTTTTTCAAGTACAATCATACTATAGTTGGTGGCTTGTGACAGCCTGCATGCGGGCTTTCGCCTGGCGGAAAATGGAAACACAGTTGAATTAATACAATGAACCTAGAACAAATTACTGAGTTAACCGCGCAGGACATGGCGGATGTAAACGCAACAATTCTTCAGCAACTAAACTCTGAAGTTAGTCTAATCAACCAGTTAGGCTACTACATTATTAGCGGTGGAGGTAAACGGATTCGCCCGATGATCGCCGTATTGTCGGCTAGAGCATTAAATTACGAAGGGAATAAACACATCACCGTTGCGGCGTTAATTGAATTTATTCATACCGCGACCCTGCTGCACGACGACGTGGTCGATGAATCCGACATGAGACGTGGCAAAGCTACGGCAAATGCGGCTTTCGGCAATGCTGCCAGTGTTTTGGTTGGTGATTTTATCTATACCCGCTCGTTCCAGATGATGACAAGCCTACAGTCTTTACGCGTTTTGGAGCTGATGTCCGAAGCAACTAACGTTATTGCTGAAGGTGAAGTTTTACAGTTGATGAACGTTAACGATCCGAACATTACTGAAGAAAACTACATGCGCGTTATCTACAGCAAAACGGCGCGTTTATTTGAAGCAGCGGCGCAATCTTCGGCGATCCTTGCTGGAGCCACGCACGAACAGGAAATCGCCTTGCAAGACTATGGGCGCTATCTTGGCACCGCATTCCAGTTGATCGACGATCTGTTGGATTACGATGCAGACGGGAAAACACTGGGTAAGAATACTGGTGATGACCTAAACGAAGGTAAACCAACATTGCCTCTGCTACATGCAATGAAGCATGGCTCACCTGAGCGTTCTGCGATGATTCGTAAAGCCATCGAAGAAGGCAATGGACGCCATTTGCTTGAGCCTGTGCTGGAAACAATGCATGAGGTGGGTTCACTCACGTACACCCGCCAACGAGCAGAAGAAGAAGCTGATAAAGCGATATTAGCGCTACAAGTATTGCCAGAATCAAGCCACAAAGATGCACTGATTGGACTCGCTAATATGGCAGTAGATAGAAAATTCTAATTTTCTATTTTTAGAAACAGAGAAAGAGCCGAAAGGCTCTTTTTTTTTATGAAAAATCGTTATTAAACATAAAAATAGAATAAACATAACGAGTTTCTTATTATTGAAATAATTGGAAATTAATTGAAATTTATAGAGTGTTTTTAGATAGTAGCAAGACACGCAAACCTTATTTCTCTCCCCCTGTTTATGTGTCATTGCAAAGGAATGAATTATGGCAGAGAGTCAATGCCTAGAAGATTGGCATCATGCAGATATTATTGCTGCATTGCATAAAAGAAATATTACGCTCAGTGGGTTATCAAGAGCCTCAGGGCTCTCAAGTACAACGTTATCGAACGCCTTGACTCGCCCTTGGCCAAAAGGCGAATTAATTATTGCTCACGCCCTAGGCATACACCCTTCTGAAATATGGCCAAGTCGCTATTTTGATATCAGTACGCATCAACTTATTGATAGACAGCGACTCATGCGCCAACGCAAGCCAAAAAAAATAAAACCGCCAGCAATAAAGGCCGGCGGTTAAATTCAGATTGAACAGGCAAACGGGTGTGTTAGCCACCCGTATTCCATCAACAATTATTTGTTAACGAAGGTTTCGCCCAGTTCGATATCTTTATGCAGAACATCTAACATGCCTTCCAGCGCTTTTTGTTCAAAGGCGCTTAAAGTACCAATAGATTTGCGTTCAACAATGCCTTCTTTACCCAGCAGCAATGGCTGCGCGAAGAAGCGAGCATATTTGCCATCACCTTCAACGTAAGCACATTCCACAACGTTGCTTTCGCCTTGCATAGCACGAACCAGAGACAAACCGAAACGTGCAGCAGCTTGACCCATAGACAGCGTTGCTGACCCGCCACCGGCTTTAGCTTCAACAACCTCGGTACCCGCGTTTTGAATACGTTTGGTCAGATCGGCAACTTCCTGCTCAGTGAAGCTCACACCTGGGATCTGAGACAACAGAGGCAAAATAGTCACGCCAGAGTGGCCACCAATAACAGGCACTTCAACTTCTGCTGGGTTTTTACCTTTCAGTTCACCAACGAAAGTATTTGAACGGATAACGTCCAGCGTAGAAATACCGAACAGTTTATCTTTGTTATAAACGCCAGCTTTCTTCAGCACTTCTGCTGCGATAGCGACCGTGGTGTTCACAGGGTTAGTGATGATACCTACACAAGCTTTAGGACACGTGCTAGCAACCTGCTCAATCAGATTACGTACAATACCGGCGTTCACATTAAACAGGTCGGAGCGATCCATGCCTGGTTTACGAGCAACACCAGCAGAAATCAGTACGATATCCGCGCCTTCCAAAGCTGGGCGAGCATCTTCACCGCTGAAGCCTTTGATTTTAACGGCTGTAGGGATGTGGCTGAGATCGACGGCGACACCTGGGGTGACTGGCGCAATGTCATAAAGGGAGAGTTCTGAACCTGAAGGAAGCTGAGTTTTGAGAAGAAGGGCTAAAGCCTGACCAATACCGCCGGCTGCGCCGAGAACTGCAACTTTCATTCTATACTCCTTGATTTATCTTTAATTTAAGAGTGCCGTGAATGCATTACCGCGCACCTTAGTCCATCATGTCTTAAAAAACAATCTGTTAACACAAAGATTGGGATATGACGCACTAATTCCATGTCCTACTGCAAGGTTTATAATGAAAAATAGCTTATGCATGAAAGATATAGGGCCACAGAGTAGGAATTCGTTGCGCACTTATCACAGCTCATTACCCGGCCATTACATTACACCCTTCTTTTACATCACAACAACATCATTTTAATAACAATCCATTTACGAATGCCGATGACATAGCCAAAGTTCCCGCCAACATATTCATTTTATGGGCAAGGTGGTAAAATCATCCCCTTGCCGGTTTGAACTCTATCGTGACCGACTTAACGTTTTCCGCACTTAAATTGCATAAAAATTCATTATTACGCATAATAATGTTCTCTATTTCTATTCCTACGGTGAAGAATGCGAACTCCAACAAAGCAAGAAGACTTGATCAAGGCATTCAAGGCGCTGCTCAAAGAAGAGAAATTCAGTTCTCAGGGTGAGATCGTGCAGGCTCTGCAAGATGAAGGCTTTGAGAATATCAACCAATCCAAAGTATCTCGTATGCTGACCAAATTTGGTGCCGTCCGCACACGAAATGCCAAAATGGAGATGGTATACTGCCTGCCAGCAGAGCTTGGCGTTCCTACCACGAGCAGCCCATTGAAGAATCTGGTTCTCGACGTGGATTACAACGAATCCGTTGTGGTGATCCATACCAGTCCGGGCGCTGCACAATTAATTGCACGCCTATTGGACTCATTAGGTAAGTCAGAAGGGATTCTGGGAACTATCGCAGGTGATGACACAATTTTCACCACGCCTGCAAAAGGGTTCTCCGTTGAGCAGCTGCACGACGCTATTTTGTCGCTATTTGATCAAGAGCTGTAATCCTGTTCTCAGGCCTGGTATCTATCAGGCCTATGATTTTCTTCCTGCTCCCCCTTAAACCTGCCGTACTCTTTTCCGCTTAATTACACAACTCATACAGCATGATTCGCTACTTCAAATAGCATTAATGGTCAATCAGCCCTATATCTATATTCCTACCGGTCACAAACGCTACAGACCGCACATTTTGCAACATGATGTTACTTTGTTGATTTAATTAAACTTTAGTCTTGAAAGTGTGTTTTTTGCACTGTTTTTATTCCATTTAGATCTATTCATCAAAGCAATATCAAACAAATAAACCTAACAAACCATTAGCTCGCTATTAATTTTTCAGGTTACTAGGTGTACACTTGTTTTCGTGATTTGAATCACACTTCAAAACTAAATAAAACAATATCTGAGGGATACATCATGAAAATCAAAACTACTATTGCAACTCTTGCCGTTCTTTCATCTCTTTCTTTCGGCGCATTTGCTGCTCAATTAGTTGATAACGCACAGGCATCAAAAATGCAGCCTGTTGGCACCATCAGCGTAAGCGGTGTAAGTGCAGCCCCTTCTGATATCAGAGCAGCACTGTCAGCTAAAGCCGACGCACAAGGCGCAACAGCATACCGCGTCGTAGAAGCCCGTAATGAAGGCTCTTTCCACGCAACTGCTGAAATCTACAAATAAAATACGGATTCACCTGCTTAACGGAGCACAAACTCCGTCAATGAATCGCTAAAGTTAAACCGCAGTGACCAAAAGAATATCGTCATTGAATCTAAGATCGAAGTACTGCGGCAGAATGAAAAATAGGAAAATAATCATGAAAATCAAAACTACCGTTGCTGCTTTAAGTCTTCTCTCTATGGTTTCTTTTGGTGCTTTTGCTGCGCAGTCCATCAGCGCACAGCAGGCGTCCTCTATGCAATCCATCGGCACCATAACCATCAGTGGTATTGATGGTTCGCCTTCAGATATCAAAGCACAGCTGTCTGATAAAGCTGATGCCAAAGGCGCTACCGCATTCCATATCGTTGAAGCTCATTTGGATGGCAACTACCACGCCACCGCTGAGATTTACCGCTAATTGCTAAGATGTTTCATCATAAGGCTGGCGCTTCCTGTGTCTAACCCGATTCAGCCAGCTAACACTATCGTCTAACCCGACGAACCCCATTGCCTCCGCTTGCGGAGGCTTTTTTTTATCAAAATGTTAGGCATAAAAAAGCCGTGGACTAAGCCACGGCTGATTCATTAGAGCGGCAACTTACTGTTGCTCAGCAATCTCTTGCTTATGCTCAAGCGCTTTCAACAGCTTGCTGTGGATCCCTTCAAAGCCACCATTGCTCATCACCAAAATATAATCGCCCGGCTGAGCCGTTTTAGCGATCATATCCACCAGCACATCAACGTCTGCGCTCCAGTGAGCCGGTTGAACACAGGCCTCTGCCACTTCAGTGACCAGCCACGGAATGTGATGTGGCTGGAATAAGAACACCTCATCCGCACGGCCAAGCGCCGGGGCTAGGTCATTCTTAGATACGCCCATTTTCATGGTATTAGAGCGCGGCTCTAACACAGCAAGAATGCGAGCGGTTCCACCAACTTTACTGCGTAAAGCCGCCAGCGTTGCCAAGATAGCCGTCGGATGGTGAGCAAAGTCATCATAAACCTTCACGCCGAAGGCTTCGCCACGAAGCTCTAAGCGTCGGCGGGCGTTGATAAAGCTACCCAAGGCACGGCAAGCATCGGCAGGCAACACGCCAACATGACGGGCAGCGGCAATCGCCATCAGACCATTATGCATATTGTGCTCACCCACTAAGCCCCAGTTAACCTCTCCCACGACTTCGCCATCCAGTAGAACCTCGTAATGGCTGGCATCTGGATTGAGCTTACGCGCGTTCCACGTTCCCTCTTCGCCACTCAGTTCTTGTTCGCTCCAGCAGCCCATCCCCATAACCTGTTTCAGATTGGCATCGTTACCCGGCAAAATAATTCGGCCTTTGCCCGGAACCAAACGCACCAGATGATGGAACTGTTTCTGGATCGCTTTCAGATCGTCGAAAATGTCCGCATGATCAAACTCAAGATTATTGAGGATCAAAGTGCGCGGGCAGTAGTGCACGAACTTGGATCGTTTATCAAAGAAGGCACAGTCGTACTCATCGGCTTCGATCACAAAGAATGGGCTATTGCCCATACGGGCGGAAACGTCAAAGTTTCCAGGAACGCCACCAATCACAAAGCCCGGCTCATAGCCGCACTCTTCCAAGATCCAAGTGACCATCCCTGCCGTTGTCGTTTTGCCGTGAGTACCGGCAACCGCAATAACCCAACGGTGGCGCAGAACTTCATCATGCAGCCACTGTGGACCAGAAACGTATGGGATCCCTTGCTCCAGAATAACTTCCACGCAAGGGTTACCACGCGTCATTGCGTTACCAATGATCACCAAATCAGGTACAGGATCCAAATGGGAAGGATCATAGCCTTCCATCAATGTGATCCCTTCTTTTTCAAGCAGCGTGCTCATCGGCGGATAAACATTGGCATCAGAACCCGTCACTTCATGTCCTAACGTCCGAGCCAGCAAAGCAAGGCCGCCCATAAATGTGCCGCAGATTCCAAGAATATGAATGCGCATATCGTTTCCAGTTGATTACATCGAGTCAGTTCACATTCTAACGCTGTGAACGGCTTAGGCGAAATGGAATTACCTAGGAATCACTTTATACATTGGCTAGAATAGCTGCGAAAACGTTGGCGGTTTGTAAATAAATCGCTACTCCTTCGCAGAATCAGGGAATGTGTCATGAAAACTTTAGGCGAGTTTATCGTCGAAAAGCAGCAAGATTTTCCACACGCTACTGGCGAACTAACCGCTCTCCTCTCCGCAATTAAACTGGGTGCCAAAATTATCCACCGCGATATAAACAAAGCGGGTTTAGTGGATATTCTCGGTGCAAGTGGTGCGGAAAACGTGCAGGGTGAGGTTCAGATGAAACTGGATCTCTATGCCAATGAAAAACTCAAAGCCGCCTTAAAAGCGCGTGGAGAGGTGGCGGGTATCGCATCGGAAGAAGAAGACGATATTGTTATCTTTGAGGGCGACCGCGCCAACAACGGTAAATATGTCGTTTTAATGGATCCGTTAGACGGTTCTTCCAACATCGACGTTAACGTGTCGGTCGGTACGATTTTCTCTATCTATCGCCGCATTACGCCAATTGGGCAGCCGGTTACCGAAGAAGATTTCCTGCAACCGGGAAATTGTCAGGTTGCCGCTGGTTATGTGGTTTACGGCTCTTCAACGATGCTGGTATACACCACTGGCAACGGGGTTCATGCCTTTACCTATGACCCATCGCTGGGCGTATTCTGCCTGTCACATGAACGCGTGCGTTTCCCTGAAAAAGGCAATATGTACTCCATCAACGAAGGGAACTACATCAAATTCCCTCTCGGCGTGAAGAAATACATTAAGTATTGCCAAGAGCAAGACGAAGCGACTCATCGCCCTTATACCTCACGCTATATTGGTTCTTTGGTTGCCGATTTCCATCGTAACCTGCTTAAGGGTGGTATCTACATCTACCCAAGCACCGCAAGCCATCCATCTGGCAAGCTGCGTTTGCTGTATGAATGTAACCCTATGGCATTCTTAGCAGAGCAAGCGGGCGGTAAAGCGACCGACGGTTTCCGTCGTATTCTGGATATCGCACCGGAAAAACTGCATCAACGAGCACCTTTCTTCGTTGGCACCAGTTCTATGGTAGAAGACGCTGAACGCTTCATGAGCGATTTCCCAGACGCCTAATCCTGCCTCCCGGTAAATTTCAAGCGTGAGGCGACAAACCGAACGCTTGAAAGATGTCGGGCAGACTGTTCATTTGTGGAGTGACCGCTATAATAGCCGTCACTCCATTTCTGGTTTGATTAAAGGAAACCGACATGAGCTTGATTAACGTCCCTGCTGGCAAAGATATGCCAGAAGACATCTACGTAGTTATCGAAATTCCAGCTAACGCTGATCCAATCAAATATGAAGTAGACAAAGAAACAGGCTGCCTGTTCGTAGACCGTTTCATGTCTACCGCAATGTTCTACCCATGCAACTACGGCTACATCAACCACACCCTGTCTCTGGACGGTGATCCGGTTGACGTTCTGGTCCCAACTCCGTACCCACTGCAGCCAGGTTCAGTCATTCGTTGCCGCCCAGTTGGCGTGCTGAAAATGACTGACGAAGCCGGTGAAGATGCGAAACTGGTTGCTGTTCCACACAGCAAAATGACCAAAGAATACGATCACGTCAAAGATGTGAACGATCTGCCTGAACTGCTGCGCGCCCAAATCTCCCACTTCTTTGAACATTACAAAGATCTGGAAAAAGGCAAGTGGGTTAAAGTTGAAGGTTGGGATAACGCTGAAGCCGCTAAAGCTGAAATCGTTGCCTCTTTCGAGCGCGCTAAAAACAAATAATTGTTTTCACGTGCACGAAAAAAAACACCGCCATTGGCGGTGTTTTTTTATGTTTTACTGTCAGATAAGCAGCGTGTTATTCGCCACATTCCTGATCGCGTTTCAACCAGTCGCCGCATTTGATACGTGGCAAACTGTCTACCGAGTACAGATAGATATATATCCACGCACTGCCAAATGGCGTTTGAATCAGCTCTCTACGATAATCCTTGCTGTTGCTCTTCAGCTCATCCAGCTCGGCTAAAATGGAAGAGTTAATGCGATAGACTTCGCAAAACACCTTTCCCTCGCCCGGAACTACTGCCGGGAAATGGCCGAGATCGTACATCTCGTACCCTTCAAGCTCACATTCACCCAGCAACATGGCGTTAGTCATCCAATGACTATTGCCCTGCTTACGACGTAGACTTCCATATACAATAATTCGCATCACTCAAACTCAAACTGATAGAGCAAATCGAGTGCCTGATCGAGTCCAGACACCGCTTCCAGATATAATTTTGGCATTAGGCGATAGCGTAACGTTAGCGTCGCCAACGAATCAAATATCCCAACACCATATTTTACCTGTAATCCTGGTAGTACATAACCACTCACAACAACCTGTGAGCTGTCTCCAACGCCCTGAGCGTCCAGAGATAAATTACTCACGCCAAAGGTTTCGCCGATTTTACCCACCAGCTTACCACTTTGCGCCACACCCATGCCGATCAGCATTGATGTCATGGCATTACTGTCCGTTCCCGAACTTTCTAATCCTTGCCCACGCAGCAAATAAGACAGCGCCATCTGCTGTGACATGGCAGGATCTGAGAATACTTCTAGTTTCGGCTGATCAGCAAGTCCTGTTACACGTACCCCGGCAGTTACGTCATCTTCCGTGGCGTCAGGGTTACGAATTGCCTCAATATTCAGCAATGGCTGCTCTGGTGGCCCAGAGAAGATCAGTTCACCTTTGCGGATCAACAAATCTTGTCCATACGCGGCAAAACGACCTTCAGGAATATTCACCTGACCATTTAAGCCAAGACCATGTTCGTCTTGAACCATCTTCAGATCGCCCTGCAATTTCGCTTTCAGACCGAATGCATCCAAGCGAACGTTAGGGCCAATGTGAATATTCAAATTACTGTTAATCGGAATCGACGCCGACGCAGGCGTTATCGGCTGACGCTGGTTATTCAGCATCACCTCATCCGACGATACCGACACCGCGCTTTCAGGCAGTTCCTGCACCGTAATTCGCGCCCAAGGAATACCCACCGAGCCGTTTAAAGCAAACATCTTCGGCGTCGCTTCAAACACAATATCCGGTGACACATCCAAACGCACCATCGGCGGAACAGTTACGCGAACGCGATCTCCTTTCACTGCAATCTGCGCTCGCCATGCATCAATCACACGCCAATCCGCATTACCCGTCAGATTAAGTTGCCCACGCGAGGTTTTGATCACCCCTTGCAGCGCCGAACTCATCCCCGCAAAGTTAACCGCTAGATTGCCGTCAGTGATATCAAATGGCATAAACTGCCCATCGATATCTACTTTATCTAGCGCCATACGTCCGAAGATCTGCGGCTGCTGAGCGTTACCACCTAAGCGTAACGCCGCATTCAACATCCCCTGCGCTTTTTCTCCAGACATCAGCGCAGGATTCAACATCGCCAGCGAGATGCTCTTGATGTTCACGTTACCCGACAGATTTCTGCGTCCTTGAGGATCGGCAATCTGAACGTTTCCATCGAGCTGGCCATTGCCAGCAATTCGTATCAGCCAATCAAGCTGAGCACGACCATGATTCAGCGCTGCGTTCAGGTTTAACGTGTCAAAGGCAATAGGTAGCTGATTCCCCTGAACGGCCTGCTGCACCTTAACGCCTTTGCCAATAAGCGAAACTTTCGCCTCCGGCAGCGCCTGACCTTCCTTCCAGCTCACGTCCGCTCGCCCGGTAAATACCCCGTTCAATGCGGTATCTGGCCCCAAGAACGGCTTAATCATGGCTAAATCGAAGCGGTTTAATACCACGCTGGCGTTGCCGCTCGCGCCTGCTTCAATCGTTTTCGGAACACAAACCTCAGCGTTCGGGTTTAACCAGCAATGTGGGCCAACGCTAATCTTCTGCTGCTGATTAAGATAATCGAGCGCGATAGGTCGGGTTAAGCGCCACTCGCCAACCGGAGTATCAAAGCGCGTATCGTTTAAAGTCCCCTGCCAGCGCTCAGTGGCGCGATCAAAACTGCCTTTCAGCGCTAACTGACCAGAAAGCGGATCGCCATTGATTTTCAGCTGCAGCTGATGCTGTTTCTCACTGCCTTTGGCATCCAGCGTTAATAGGCTTATCAGGAAATCATCCTGTTTCAGTTGCTCAACGCGCGCGTTCAGATTGCCTTCAATCTGCTCGCCAGAACGAACATCGCCGTCCAGCTTCACTCGATTGATGGTTAGCGTCTGCCACTGCAAACCAGACGCCGTGAGATCGGCCAATACCTGCGGCGCTTTTAGATTGCCACGCAGTTTCAACGTGCCTTTCGCCGTGCCCGCTAAACCCGGCAGATTACCATCAAGGCGAGGCGCATCAATAACGGCATCCAGCGCCCACTTATCAGAGAGCTCGCCGGTGATATCAATCTTGTTGCGGCCTAGGCCAATATGCATCTGTGGAATTTTCCACTGACCCGCCTGATTGCCCGTCAGATTCCCACGCACATCAACCTGATTTTGCTTCACGTTACCATCGAGCTGAAGCACCGGAACACGTAGCTGCCAGTTTCCACCGTATAAACTGCCCTGCGTTTCAATATTGCCGTTCAGCTTAGCCGGCCATTCAGGCCACTGTTTCGCCGTATTGATACCATCAAGCGTGAGCTTACTCTTCCAACTGATGGCTTTGCTCCAATCAACCAAGGCTGAAAGATCGGTATTCCCCTGCAAAGCAGCGACACGCAAACGAGTTAAATTAAATTGTTGGTCGGTCCCTTTACCATCAAGGGTAATTTTGGCTGCTGGAATTTCATTGCCGCTAACATCGGTTCGCAATGACAGCGCATAGGCCTTACCACTACCGTTCAAGCGCAGGCGAATATTTTTCGCTTGATACTCTGGCGTCCCCACCAAAGGCCACTGCACGCCTGGGCTTTCCAGCGTCAAAGCCAGTGGTAAGCCCGCCGTGGCTAATTGGGTTTCTGCCGCTAACGTCGCTTTTACCGGGCCGGATAAATTAGCATCCAGCGTTAATACATCGCGCAGATCGCCTTTGATACCGAGCTTCAATTTTTCGCCTTTAACCGGATCAACGTTCAAATCTGCATTCAGGCGGAAATCCATCGGCCACTGATCGCTCAGCGTCGCCTGACCATGCATGGATACGTTACCCTGCGGCGAACGAACCTCCAGCGTATGCAAACGCAGCGCGCTATCTTTAGTCACTGCCCTCACCAGCAACGAATTCACCACAATATCGCTGTCGCCGGTGATACGTAATTGCTCACCAGAAATCCGCTTAACGGTCAGATCCAGTGGCAAACGCAGTTCTGGCAAATCAGGCAGCAATGGTTTAGCAAACAGCTCAGCCAGTACTTCACCTAATGGCTTCTCAATCGCTGCTTTTTCCGCCTCAGCCTGTGCATCTTTCTGCGCTTCGGCCTTTGCCTGCTCAGGCTTGGCAACCTGCTTCACCACGTGCTCCGCGGCATCGGAAGCTGCCTGCTTGGCGCTATCGGCTGCGGCATCCATCGCTGCCTGAGTCACCGGCTTATCTTTAACAGCAACCGCAACCACCTGATCCTGAACCGGCGTTGCAGGCGTTTTCGGCAATGCCACCAGCAGAGACTTAATGTTGGTTGGCAACAGCGTTAAGCCGCGATCTCGCCATTCAGCACCGGTTCGAAACTCTTCCAAAGAAATAGCGGTGTCATCGACCGTGACGTGAACGTTATTGATACGCAGCAAACGGATCGCCACGGGATAAGGCGCTTTCAGCTCGGTCAGCGGTTCACTGGTGGTTTCTGGCGTAGGCTCAGAAGGTGCCAACTCTTGCGTGTTAATAGCAACGTCAATCTGATTGGCCGTTAGAGCATTCAGGCACAGTTCGCTTTTTTTCAAGCAGCCGATATCAACTGCCAGATGAAACTCACCAGCTTTCACTTTCACACCGGGCATTTGGTAAGAAACGCCGGTTAACGTTAGATTACGCCACCCGCCGGTTACGCCCGCGATATCGAGGCCCGGCACCCAACGCGCCGCGCTGTTGATAACAAAATGAAGCCCCGGCGTACTGATTACGGTGCCAATTAGACCAACCACCAGCAATACGAGCACCAGCAAAAAGATCAGGCTGAATTTGATTACACGTCTCATAGTTCAGGCCCCAATCCGATGTAAAACTGCAAATCATGGTTATCTTTATCACCAACCGGTACCGCAAAATCGAGCTTGATTGGCCCAACCGGTGATTCCCAGCGCACGCCAACACCCGCGCCGGTATAAAAATTACTGCGTTTGATATCGTTCACCGCTTCACCAGAGTCCACAAAGGTGGCACCCCACCACTTTCCAGTGACGTTATATTGATATTCCAATGAACCCGTAGCGAGTTTGGAAGCACCGGTTAACTTGCCGGAGCTATCTTCCGGTGAAATTGATTTGTATTTATATCCACGAATACTGCGGTCACCACCGGCGAAGAAACGCAGGTTTGGCGGCACTTTCTCGAAGTTATTGGTTTCAATCCATCCCACGTTTCCGCGTACCACAAAGCGATGTTTTTCGGCTAACGTGCGGATCCACACTTGCTGAGCCTGCACTACGGCGAAGTCAACGTCAGAGCCCCACGTGGTATCGGATACATCAAATGAATAGCGCTGGCTATCACCCCATACCGGCATGAGCCCACCGCGAGAGCGGGTGCGGTTCAGCATAATCCCCGGATACAACAGCATGGTGTCGTTCGACACTTCACCCTGCGTAAAGTGGTTAAGGCTCCAACGCAGGTTAACCGAACGCTGCCAGCCACTCGACAGATCCCAATATCTCGCCACGTTCAGCGTGGTGGTATCTTCTTCGGTATCATTGAGATCGGTACGCTTAAAACCGCCCTGCAATAGGTAATATTGCTCAATCGGGTTCTTTAGCAGCGGAATTTTGTAGCTGAAATCTGCGGTTTGTTCTGGTGCAGAAAGGTTAAGCGAGGTTTCGAAACTGTGCCCATACGAGTTAACCCAAGGACGTTTCCACGTCGCCTGTACGCGCGGCCCCACGTCGGTAGCATAGCCACCGCCAAGCTCAACGGTATTACGCACTTTAGGAGAAACCACCGCGTCTAGCGGCAGCTCTTTATCGGCGGTTGCCTGTTTAAAATCAGGCGATACCACTACCGAGTTGAACCAGTTGGTAGCGGATAGACGACGGCTGAATTCAGCCAACTGCTCAGAAGTGTAATATTCACCCTGTTTGAAAGGCACCAAGTGCTGCAAATACTCTTCTCGGATCTGCGAACCTTCAAAAGTCACATCGCCAAAGCGGTAGCGTTTGCCGCTATCGAAATCGATATCCCAAAATGCTTTGCGCTCATCCTCGATAACACCAAGCTGATGCACCGGCATCGTGGCGTCGAAGTAGCCTCTGCGCACCGCAATAGACGTTAGGGAGTTCTTGAAACTATCGTAAGTGCCATGGTTAAGCACAGTGCCAATTTTAGGCTCACCGGTTTTTAGCAGTTCTTTATAGGCAGAATCATCTTTAGCCTGCCCTAAAATTTTCACGTCAACGCCCGCAATCAATACGGGTTCACCGGCCTTCACCTTCGCAATCAGCAAGGGTCTTTCAGGCGGTTTTTTATCTTGATAATCAAATTCAATGGTTGGCTGATAATAGCCGAGCGCTTTCAGCCCCCGCCGAATAGACTCATCAACTCGGGCGCGAAAACGGCCATCGTTGCTGACTTCATCATTTTCGATGGTGGAAAGACTGGCTCGTACGTTCTGTTCGAGCGACCCGCTTAAACCTTCAACTTTTAAGCGAACTTGCGCTGCATTGGCCAATGGGGATGCCAAAAAGAGGCATATAAAGCCAAAGAGACGAAATCGTGGCACGCGAACTCCTGAAGTTTACCCTACCCGTAAAACATTCCGTCTGTCAGGGGGAACTGCTATCCGACGGAATTCAAAAATGTGCATGTGCACCAGTTTGCAATGCCATTAGTAACATGGTTGCAATAATTAGGCATATTGTGCGCAAAGTAAGTATGAGATACAACTAATGACCGAATTGATCTAAATAAAGTAATCACTAAAGTTATGTATATAGTAGCTGAGTGATACATAAATCTAAGACAGGAGCCTCCTGTGGCTAACGCAAATCATAATATTCAACCACTTACGGCAGAGCACGCGCTTCCTGGCCGCAATACCCCTATGCCTATTGCTAAAACACACGCGGTGAACGGAAATTCTATGACCGAGGTTCCAGAAGGAATGGAAACCGCCATTTTCGCTATGGGATGCTTCTGGGGCGTAGAACGTTTGTTCTGGCAGCAGCCGGGGATTTACAGTACGGCGGCTGGATATAGCGGCGGATTCACACCCAATCCAACCTATCGCGAAGTATGTTCTGGCCAAACGGGTCACGCGGAAGCCGTGCGCATCGTGTTTGATCCAAAAATCATCAGCTATGCAAAATTGCTTGAGCTGTTTTGGGAAAATCACGATCCCGCTCAGGGCGATCGTCAGGGAAATGACATTGGCAGCCAATACCGTTCTGCTATCTACGTGCTTACACCGCAACAGCAGGCTGAAGCGCTGACCAGCGAAACTCGCTTTCAGAAAGCGATGAAAGAAGTCAACGACTCGCGCGAAATCACCACCGAAATTAGCGCGGCCAAACCGTTCTACTATGCAGAAGATGAGCACCAACAATATCTGTATAAAAACCCGCATGGCTACTGCGGCCTGGGCGGCATTGGGGTATGCCTGCCGCCACAGCTTTAATATTGTCGAGAACCCGCTTCACGATTAAAATTGGCTAATAGCAATGGCTTATGAAGAAGTGAGCACCTTTTAATCTCTAGCTGGTTTCTCATGGCTGCTGCTATACTAGACGCGGGTCACAGAAATGTGGCCTCGTTAATAGTAGTTAGTACGCGGCATAGTGCGCAAAAACTAGCCGTTTTTTGTTAAACTCCCATTAATCACTGCCCTTCACTATTCCCCGGAGCACTCCGGTCGAAGCGGATAAATTATGTTAAACAGTATTTTACTGATCCTGATATTGATCGCGATAAGCGCCTTTTTTTCCATCTCGGAAATTTCACTGGCTGCCTCTCGCAAAATGAAATTGAAAACAATGGCTGATGAAGGCGATATCAACGCTTCTCGTGTCATTGCACTCCAAGAACAGCCTGGTTACTTCTTTACCGTGGTACAAATTGGGCTAAATGCCGTCGCTATCCTCGGTGGTATCGTCGGTGACGCCGCATTTTCTCCAACCTTCCGGATTCTGTTTGACCGCTTTATGGCACCAGAAATCTCCGAGCAGGTCAGCTTTATTTGCTCATTCGTGTTGGTTACCAGCTGCTTTATTTTGTTTGCCGACCTCACACCGAAACGCATCGGTATGATCGCCCCTGAAACGGTCGCCGTTCGGATCGTCAACCCGATGCGCTTCTGCCTGTTGGTATTCAGACCTTTGGTATGGTTCTTCAACGGCCTTGCCAACATGATCTTCCGCTTATTTAAGCTGCCAATGGTACGTAAAGACGATATTACGTCTGATGATATCTATGCCGTCGTTGAAGCCGGTGCACTCGCGGGCGTACTGCGTAAGCAAGAGCACGAGATCATCGAGAACGTATTTGAGTTGGAATCTCGCACGGTTCCTTCTTCTATGACGCCGCGTGAAAGCATCATCTACTTCGATTTGAGCGAAAGCGAAGAAAGCATCAAAGAAAAAGTCTCTACTCATCCGCACTCTAAGTTTTTAGTTTGTGATGGGGCAATCGATCACGTGGTGGGCTACGTTGACTCCAAAGATTTGCTGAACCGCGTATTGGGCAATCAAAGCCTCGTGCTCAGCAGCGGCGTGCAAATTCGCAACGTGTTAATCATTCCTGATACGCTGACGTTATCTGAAGGGTTGGAGAGTTTTAAAACCGCCGGTGAAGACTTCGCTATTATTCTGAACGAATATGCGTTGGTGATGGGTATCATCACGCTTAACGACGTAATGACCACGCTGATGGGCGATCTGGTTGGTCAAGGCCAAGAAGAGCAGATCATCGCTCGCGATGAAAACTCGTGGCTGGTTGAAGGCGTTACGCCAATTGATGATGTGATGCGCGTGCTGGATATCGAAGAGTTTCCGCAGAACAGCAACTATGAAACCATCGGCGGCTTCATGATGTATATGCTGCGCAAAATTCCAAAACGCACCGACTACGTCAAATACGCGGGTTATAAGTTTGAAGTTGTTGATATCGACAGCTACAAAATTGATCAGCTGCTAGTAACTCGCTTGGCTGAACGTCCAGCGCCGATCATTCCCGATGCGGCTGGCGATTTAGAAAAAGCAAAAGAAGCAAATACCTAAGCTCAGCGCTTCAAACTGAATGACAGAAACACAAACGGCCCGCAAGGGCCGTTATCATTTTCCTACTTTCTAGCCTATCAACTCTAGCCTATTCGCTCTAGCTTAGTAGCAACACAGCAGGGAGCTCTTCCCAATCTGCCTATGCCATTTCGGCCTGCAGTCGTGTGACTTGACGATTGATCTCAGACATCGCGCTGAGGTGGCGTTTGTCTCGCACTTTCGGGGGAAGAACCTTCCCCATGTCGAACTCGAAAGCGCCGACATCCTTGATATATAACCGTCCACGAAACAGGGTTTTTACATACTTGGCGACAAGAAGCGGATTGTAGCGTTGGAAGATTTTCATTGTTGTGTTTACCTCCCGGTAATGACATGCGGCAGGGTATAAAAATTCAATCAGCCAAAACGGCTGCACGGCCCCTATCCGCGTAATGGAGTATAAATATAGACTGCTTTCACAACTTTGGGTTCCCATAAAGCGGCATTTTTCACTATATTTACCTCAACTGACAGAATGGTATGCAAAAAGTCATACCCAGTATGAAATAATCGCGCAAAAAATGGGGTTTTAGCCTTACAGAATAAAACTTTCGATCACACTTCAAAACAGGACAGACCTCCGATCACAATCTATGCTTTTGACACGATCGTTCTGACTGTTTATTTAGGGAGCCTGCATGAAACTACAAAAACACTACTTACTTCCGTTGCTGCTGCTATCGATGTCAGTTTCGGCACATAATTTTCAGCAAGACCAGCGCGTCGCGCCCGTGGGTATCAGCGACCGTGGAGAGCTGAACTATCAGAATAATGAGTTTAGCTACAAAAACTGGAACAGTGCCCAGTTGGGAGGAAAAGTACGAGTCATTCAGCATATCGCTGGACGTACTTCTGCCAAGGACATGAACGATCCATTAATTGAAGCCATCAAGAAAGCTGGTTTGCCGCACGACAGATATCAAACCACCACCATCGTGAATACTGATGACGCGATTATTGGAACAGGGCCATTCGTTCGCAGCAGTATTGAAAGCAGCAAGAAGGAGTTTCCGTGGTCGCAATTTATCGTTGACGATAAAGGTGCTGCGAAAAAAGCATGGGACTTACAGCCAAAAGGATCGGCGATTGTCGTTCTGGATAAACAAGGCAACGTAAAATTTGCGAAAGATGGCGCGCTGACGCCGCAGGAAGTACAGCAGGTTATCGGCCTGCTGCATCAGCTGTTAGGTTCTTAAAAGCCTAAAAGAGAGAAACACGGAACCCCGGATTCAGGAAGGATTCTGCCGGGGTATAATCCAGCGTTTTCCCCTGCCAATCGCGGATCTGCGCACCAGCAGCAAGCGCAACCGCATGCCCCGCCGCCGTATCCCAAACGTTAGTTGGCCCGAAGCGTGGATAAAGTTGAGCTTTCCCCTCTGCGACTAAACAGAATTTCAGCGAAGAACCTACGGCAACCGTTTGATGCTCACCCAACTGAGCCAAATAATCTCTCAACTCGTCATCGGCATGGGAACGGCTTACGACTACCAGCGGTGGATTAGCATTGCTGACGTGGATTTGCTCGCGCACACCATTCTCTTCTTTCCAAGCTTTACCGCGCTCCGCACAATACAAAGCATCGTTAACCGGCGCATAAACCACGCCCATCACAGGGGCGCCGTTTTCGATCAGGGCGATATTGACCGTGAACTCACCGTTGCGGCTAATAAACTCCTTGGTGCCATCTAACGGATCCACCAGCCAATAGCGTTGCCAATGTTGGCGGATCGCCCACGATGGCGGATCTTCTTCAGACAGCAAAGGGATCTCAGGCGTCAGTTTCGCCAAGCCATCGCGGATCACACGATGCGCCGCCAGATCTGCCGCAGTGACTGGAGAGTCATCAGATTTATGCTCTACGTTAAGAGGTTTATCGTCTTGATAGACGACCATTATTGCCTCTCCGGCCTCACGCGCCAGTCGGGAAATTTGTTCTAACATACCTACCTCTTTAAACAATGATGTCGTTTAGAAGACTAGTTTTTTTTGTGTTGAATAGCCATCTTTTGGTGGGTATAGCGGAGTGTTTCGCACTTCTAGAAAAACAGAGTGATGATTAACCTATCTGATATTTATGTAATCGCGATGTAAGGTTTCGACCGCCTCTCAGCAACGGTATTCACATGCAAACTAAGTGAAGGCGTCCGAGTCGGGTGCGCCAGCGCGCGCACCCAACACCCGCGCGCTTTTATCCGAGATGCCATCTCCGCTCCGGTTTGGTATCGCCCATCCCGGGCGCCCCAAACTCCACCGGTACATCCCTGTACCGGTGGCTCTCTCTACCAAAACTTAAACAATTAAAAGATAAAAAAAGAAGAGATAAGAAAATAAGAAAATCTTTGTCTTTTCAATGTTAGATGGAATGCATTTTAGAGCCGCCAGCAGGGATGCTGGTGGCAGGTTGAGGGCGTACAGGATGTACGCTCCGAGACCGGTCGGCCAAACGGCTCGGTGAAAAGCGCGAGAGTCGAGAGGTTGCGCGCTGGCAACCTCTCGTCGGACGCCTACGCCAGTAGTTTCATGGAAACACAGATGCTCACGGGCGGACTAAATCTTTCACCGTTCTAACATAAAATATTCTAGACGTAAGGTAGCGTTTGAGCCTCCACACTCGGACGCCTACACCAGTAGTTTCATATAAACGCAGATGCTCACGGGCGGACGAAACCTTACACCATATCTAGCATACTCAGGCAGTGATTAAACCACCCCACCCCCCCCCATCTGTGAACTCCCCCACGGACGCCTTCTCCTTTATCTGGCAGAGTTCACACTTCTGGAAATACCTTCATCGTAGTTACACGTTTAATTGCGATGCTTGTCATAAATACACTCATGGAGATCACCATGTCCGCTCGCCCCCTTTCTTACTCTCTGCTGGCCCTGCTTATTGCTGGTTCTGCGCAGGCTGCGACCGTTGATTTACGCATACTCGAAACCAGCGACCTGCACAGCAATATGATGGATTTCGATTATTACAAAGATAAGCCCACTGAAAAGTTTGGCCTAGTGCGTACCGCAAGCCTCATCAACGATGCTCGCCATGAAGCCACCAACAGCGTTTTAGTCGATAACGGCGATCTCATCCAAGGCAGTCCATTGGGCGATTACATGGCAGCGAAGGGATTGAAAGACGGCGAAGTTCATCCCGTTTATAAGGCGATGAATACGCTGGATTACACCGTGGGCAACATCGGTAACCATGAGTTTAACTATGGCTTAGATTATCTGAAGAAAGCGCAGGCCGGAGCGAAATTTCCCTATATCAATGCCAACGTGGTCGATGCCAAAACCGGTGAACCGATTTGGAAGCCGTACCTGATCGCTGAAAAGCAGGTCAAAGACCGTGATGGAAAAATGCATACGCTGCGCATCGGCTACATTGGTTTTGTGCCACCACAAATCATGACCTGGGATAAGTCCAATCTGGCGGGCAAAGTGAAGGTAAATGACATCACTGAAACTGCCCGTCGATATGTACCGCAGATGAAAAAAGAAGGCGCCGATCTGATTGTCGCCATTCCACACTCTGGCTTATCCAGCCTTCCTTATCAGGCCATGGCTGAAAACTCGGTTTACTATCTGAGCCAAGTGCCGGATATCAACGCCATTATGTTCGGTCATTCACACGCTGTTTTCCCGAGCAAAGATTTTGCCGATATCAAAGGTGTTAATATTGATAAAGGCACGTTGAACGGTATCCCTGCCGTGATGCCTGGACAATGGGGAGATCATTTAGGTCTGGTCGATCTGGTGATTAACAACGATCAAGGCAGTTGGAAAGTCGAAGAGGCAACTGCGCAGGCACGTCCAATTTACGATCTCGCGAATAAAAAATCATTGGCGGCAGAAGACGCAACTTTAGTTAAGGTGCTGAAAGACGATCACAAAGGTACCCGTGATTTCGTCAGCCAGCCTATCGGTAAATCCAACGGTAATATGTACAGCTATCTGGCGCTGATCCAAGACGATCCAACGGTACAGATCGTAAATAACGCCCAACGTGCCTACGTGGAACACTATATCCAAGGCGATCCGGATCTGGCCGATATCCCCGTGCTGTCTGCCGCAGCGCCGTTTAAAGTTGGCGGGCGTAAAAACGATCCGGCCAGCTATGTGGAAGTCGAAAAAGGTCAGCTTACCTTCCGCAACGCCGCCGATCTTTATCTGTATCCAAATACGTTAGTGGTCGTCAAAGCCAGTGGCGCCGATGTGAAAGAGTGGCTGGAATGCTCCGTTGGGCAGTACAACCAAATCGATGTGAACAGCAACAAGCCTCAGGAATTGATTAACTGGGACGGCTTCCGTACCTACAATTTCGACATCATTGACGGCGTAAATTATCAGGTTGATGTTAGCCAGCCTGCGCGCTATGACGGCGAGTGTGCACTGATAAACCCTAAATCCGAACGTATTAAGGCACTCACATTCAACGGCAAACCGATCGATCCTAAAGCCCAATTCCTCATCGCGACCAACAACTACCGCGCCTACGGTGGCAAGTTTGCAGGAACCGGCGATAAGCATATTGCGTTTGCTTCACCTGATGAAAATCGCGCCGTACTTGCCGACTATATTCGTACCGAAACCCAAAAACATGGCGCAGTCACTCCGCAGGTCGATAACAACTGGCGGCTCGCGCCGATTCACAGCAAAACCCCGCTGGATATTCGCTTTGAAACTTCACCGAGTGAAAAAGCGAGTAAATTCATTTCTGAACATGCCCAGTATCCGCTTATCAGCAAAGGCCAAGATAATCTAGGTTTTGTGCTGTATCAGATTGATCTACAGAAGTAATACTAAGTCCCCCCGCTAGTTAGTAGTGGGGGGATATTCTTTATAAACCAATCAGATATCCAATTCGTCAGCGGCAAATCTCGCGATGCTCATGCGGCTAGCAACATAATCCAACTCATTATCTTCTAGAAACCAAGCCGCCGATAATCCCGCGTAGGCCATAATCCACATCAGCAATCTTTGCCTATCTAAGTTTGCTGCCTGCGTAACCACGGCGAGCTGGCGCAAAAAACGCTCGCGCTGTGTACACGTTGAAAGCTCAGGATTGCAAAACAAGTTTGCATAATCATAACCGCGCTCTCCGAATAAGCCTTTTGGATCAATCGCTAGCCATCCACGCTCACCAAAATCTAAAACATTTCCATGGTGTATATCACCGTGTAAAACCACTTCGTCTTGTGGGCTAGACAGCAACGTTTCGGCAACCGAACAACACAATGACATTAGTGAACCATGAGATACAGCCTGCCGTAATGCGTTAAAACGCTGATGCAGTGTCTCCAGCGGAGGTGTCGTTTCTTCACGGCGAGTGTGCAGCTGAGTAACCACACGGCAAATAATCTGGCTCGCCTCATCGTCTTGGCTATGTTTAGCCATATGCAGCAGATTTTTGGCTCCGCACGCACGCTCCATCAGCAAGGCTTCGTTATGATGAGCAACAACCTTCGCAGCACCATTGCCATTCCACCATTGCATTAAATCGGCACCACGGCGCTCCTCTTCAACCAGAGCAAGTTTCAGCATTAATGGAATGCCATCGCATAATACTGGCAGTAGCTGACTGCTATGTGTCTGTATCGGTGCGCCATCAGCCTGTAAATTCCACCGAGTTAACCAATGGGAAAACATCATCTCTCCTCACTTTTTATTTGTTGGATTATCGCAAATGACTCAACAACCCCCAAAGAGTTATGGCTTAATCTATAAATTGCATTTAAAATGCACTTTATAAAATATAAGCATCCTGAGGAACATAACTATGGCACTACGCGATCTATCATTAGGCGAGCTAGCAATCACCATCCCACGTGCAACGCGTCTTTTCCGTCAGCATGATATGGACTTCTGCTGTGGCGGCAAACAAACTTTATTGCGCGTAGCCACCAAAAAGAATCTGAATGTGGATGAGCTAGAAGCGCAGCTGGAAGCCCTTAAGAGCGAGCCGAACAACGCCACCGCACACGACTGGCGTACAACGCCGTTGGCTGAGATCACGCCGTTTATTGTTAAGCGCTATCACGATCGTCATCGTGAACAACTGCCTGAGCTGATCCTCATGGCGGAAAAAGTAGAACGCGTACATGCCGACAAGCCAACCTGTCCAAAAGGTTTGGGTAAACAGCTGAACTTAATCTATCAAGACCTCAGTCAGCACATGATGAAAGAAGAACGTATTTTGTTCCCGCTGATTGAGCAAGGGATGGGCGCACAGGCTGGCGGTCCAATTTCAGTGATGGAAAGCGAACATGACGACGCCGGTGAACAGCTGGAAGTGATTAAGTTCTTAACCAACAATGTCGTTCCACCTGAAGGTGCCTGCAATACTTGGCAAGCCCTCTATGCTGGAATCAACGAATTCATCAATGATCTGATGGAGCACATCAGCCTAGAAAATAACTTACTCTTCCCACGTGCGCTGCGTGGCGAATAACAAACCTGTCACTCTAGAACGTAAAAAGCCGGCAAACGCCGGCTTTCGCATTAATTAACGTTAATCCAAATTACAAGATTTCTAGCAGTTCAACGTCAAATACCAATGCGCTGTATGGAGGGATAGAAGCACCCGCGCCGCGTTCGCCATAAGCTAAGTTATGAGGAATATACAGCTGCCATTTTGAACCGACTGGCATCATAGTCAGTGCTTCGATCCAGCCTGGGATCACGCCATTCACTGGGAATTCTGCTGGTTGGCCACGTTCAACGGAGCTATCAAATACGGTGCCATCAACCAAACGACCAGTATAGTGGACGCGAACCTGATCCTGACGAGCTGGAATAGTCCCTTCACCTTTTTCCAGCACTTTGAACTGCAGGCCAGATTCGGTCACGGTAACATCATCATTCTTAGCGTTTTCTTCCAAGAATTTCTGACCCGCTTCAGCCAAGCCTTTTTGCTGTTCGCGACGCACGGCGTCTGCGCGTTCGTGGATTTCACGCAGCGCACGATGAACGGCTTCTACAGGAACCGCCGGAGCATTCCCTTCCATCGCGTCGCGCAGGCCTGCCAACAGGGCTTCAGGCTGTAAACCTTCCAGACCAGACTCATTCAGCTGCTGGCCAACTTGCAGACCAATACCATAACTTGCTTGCGCTTCTATACTGTCAAAAGAAGGGGTCGACATGGTGTTTCCTTTAATCTTTAAAATGTAGAAGACGAAGCATAGCAGCGCAGGAGCCTAGGGTAAAATCTTGCGTCCAGAAGGATGACTTTTATCTAGGAAAAAGAAACAATAACACTTCATTTACTTGATAAGATAAAGACAGGTTATTGCTCCTAGGTAATAGATATCATTTTTCAGAGTATTAACCTGTCACCTAGCGTCGATTTTCTCTACGCTTACGACTAAGGCACCATCAAGAGAGGTCATCATGGGCAGAATCACGCCCAGGAGAAGAAGAAGCAGGCGGGTATATCAGCCCGTTTTGCGTACATGGCTCAACCTACGTCAGCGGATCTCCCCAGAACCGCAGGATCAGGAAACGGAGCATCCTATGTCTGCTAGTACGTCTGCCAAGCTGCTGGATAAGCTGAAAGTGGTTAAACAGCACCTCTACAATGTGTGGCATATGCCCGATCGCTTCGATTGGATGGAGCCGCTACCTGCTTTCCACCGCCGCTGGGTGATTGTCGCTACAGTGGTGCTTTTGCTGTCTCTTCTATGGCCTTACTCTGACCCACAAGATGCTCGTTATGTGCCTGAACAACCGCAGGAAAACGAAGTGCCTTTACAGGCTGGGATGCAAAATAACGATGCTCCACCGCCGCCGCGCGTAGCGCCAACGAATCAAACCGCCGAAAATGGCTGGCAGGAATATCATATTCAAGCGGGTCAAACCCTAGCGCAGCTATTCCGCGATAACCAACTTGATGTTAATGATGTCTTTGCCATGGCGCAGGTTGAGGGCAACGACAAGCCCTTGAGTAACCTAAAAGCTGGGCAAGAAGTTGAGATCCAGCACAATGCGCAAGGTCAGGTCACTGCACTTAAAATTGAAACTGTCACGAACGAACAAATCGAGTTCCGCCGCGAATCTGACGGCAGCTTTCGACGAGTTCGCTAAGCGCTAACCTGCTGTAATAGATATTCACGCAGTACAATCGCCTGATTGTGCTGCTCATCTCGGCTGCCATAGAGCAGCGTCAGTGATTCATCGTGCTTTAACAGCTCAACTAATTCTTCACAGGCTTGATTATCCTTCAACTCTGCTCGATATCGCTCACCAAACTCTTGCCAAGACACGCGCTGCTCATGAAAAGCATGACGGAGCTCATTGCTGGGCGCAACGGCCTTAAGCCACTGCACGCCTTCAAGGCGAACTTTGGAGATACCACGCGGCCATAAGCGGTCGGTGAGGAAGGTATTAGCAGGATACGGGGCATGGACGTCGTAGACGCGGGCGATGTAGATGGTGGCAGGCATAAGAGTCTCCTCGACAGAACTTATGCTAGTTTACGCCGTTTTTCACGATAACCCGAGATTCTGACGAGAATAGAATGCAAAACGCCGGCACAAGGCCGGCGCTTTGACGAGTTACATCGTTAATAGCTTTTCAGCTATTACTCAGCAACTACAACGACATTCAGCTGTGCGAATACGTCGCTGTGTACCTGGAAGTGAACTTCGTGATCACCCAGAGTACGCAGAACGCCATTCGGCAGGCGAACTTCGCTTTTCGCTACCTGAACACCGGCTGCAGTAACTGCATCAGCGATGTCGCGAGTACCGATTGAACCAAACAGTTTGCCTTCGTCACCCGCTTTAGAAGCGAGAGTTACAGCACCCAGTTCGTTGATCTTAGCAGCACGAGCTTCAGCAGCTGCCAGAACGTCAGCCAGTTTGGCTTCCAGTTCAGCACGGCGTGCTTCGAAGAACTCGATGTTTTTCTTAGTTGCAGGAACAGCTTTGCCCTGTGGAACCAAGAAGTTACGTGCGTAACCTGCTTTAACGTTAACCTGATCACCCAGGCTACCCAGGTTTGCTACTTTATCAAGCAGAATAACTTGCATTACCTTATCCTCTTAAAGTCGTTAATGGACAGCAGCCGATTACTGATGACGATCAGTATATGGCAGCAGAGAAAGGTAACGTGCGCGCTTGATAGCACGAGCCAGCTGACGCTGGTACTTCGCACGGGTACCGGTGATACGGCTAGGTACAATCTTACCGCTTTCGGTGATGTAGTTTTTCAGCGTAGCGATGTCTTTATAGTCAATCTCTTGAACGCCTTCCGCGGTGAAACGGCAGAACTTGCGACGACGGAAATAACGTGCCATATGGCTAGTCTCCAGAATCTATCAATTCAATCTGCTCGGCATGTAACACTAACTTGGTCAAACCATTGCGGCCTTGATGGCTACTAATGAAACCTTGAACCGTTAGCATACTGCCGACCGTTAATCTGTGGGTAGTTGCTTGAAATGCTTGTCCGCTGACAATCACAGGCATTCTGCACCATGCTTGTCTGCTAAGTCCGGCTTCCTGCTGTATCGATCTGTGCTCAAGCACAAACTGACAGTGCGGGATTCCAGAAGGACTGACCTTTCGAATGGGAACTTTGCACACTGTGCCAGTCAGAACCAGACGATTTGAGGTCATTGCAGCAATTACTCTTCAGAATCCCCAGCATCAGCATCATCAGCGGTTTCGTTAGCGAAGTCTTCGCGGCGATCGCCACGACGTTCGTCTTTCGCTTTAACCATTGGTGAAGCTTCAGTTACCGCGTTTTTAGTACGCATAACCATGCTACGGATAACGGCGTCGTTGAAGCGGAAGTTAGTTTCCAGCTCATCGATCGCTTCCTGCGGAGCTTCAACGTTCAGCAGAACGTAGTGGGCTTTGTGCAGTTTGTTGATCGGGTAAGCCAGCTGACGGCGGCCCCAGTCTTCCAGACGGTGAATCTGACCAGCAGCGTTAGTGATGGTTGCACTGTAACGCTCGATCATGCCCGGAACCTGTTCGCTCTGGTCAGGATGGACCATAAAAACGATTTCGTAATGACGCATCGAATTGCTCCTTACGGATTATTCAGCCTCCTGATAGGGTCAGCCGCGGCCCATGGAGGCAAGGAACGTGTTTGTGTGCGGCTGAAAAATGACGCGTAATCATACTTGCGCAGGGTAGGAAACTCAAGGTAATTGGCGAAATTATTATCGGGGGGAAGATCAGCAGAAGAATAGTGCCGGTATTTGCCTCTCGAAGGCTGCCAGCAAGGCATAAGCATTTATTGCCAAAGATATTCAGTTTTTTTGAGCCTAAACAGCAAAAAATGTAGCTATCAATTGAATGAATGAAGACTAAACTATTTATATCGGCAACGGATAATGCTGTTTACCCAATAAATCGCCAATCTAGAAGTTATTCAACCTAAATCAACAACATTGAGGAGAATCCGATGAAATCTATCATCGCCCTCGTGACGACATTAACCCTGTTTGCCGCCACCAACGCACTCGCTGCCACTGAAATCACCGGTCGTCAGGCCAATAACCTGATCGCCAATGAATATGCAGTGATTAGCGTAAACCATGATGTCCAGAATGTGCAGGAAGCCTTGCCTCAGCTGCAACAAGAAGCCACGGCACAAGGTGCAAAATATTATCAGGTGATTGTGATGCATGAACCTGAAAGCAACGGACAAATGCACGTGAGTGCAGCCCTATTCCGCTAAAAACCGATGCAACACCAGAGAGCAACGCAACAACCTAAAATAGTTCAATAAAAGGTTGAGACAATCCTGCCAAAGACCAAACAATAACAACGAGATATATCGCTACGTTGCCCTGTATGACACCCATCATACGGGGCTTTTTTTTGCTTAAAGATGGCGAGTAAAGAACTGAACACCCACGTCTAATGCCGACACCGTGATCTTATGGCCAATCGCCGGTTCAGTTTCGAAGCGAACCTGTGCAAGCAAATTCTGTTCTCCCAAATCACGAATCAAACGACGACTCTCTTCGGCAGGAACAAGGTCATCAGCCAACCCATGCCAAATCAGCAAAGGTTTATCGGCCAGTTTCTCCAACCGATCAACGACTTGATAATCTGCCAAGAACGCTAAATCCGTAGCCAGTTGCTGGCGTGTCTCGGGGGTTTGAGCCTCAAAAGGCGGGAAAAGCGTGGGTGCCAGCGAAAGATAATAGCCCGACCCCATAAACGACGCGGCGGCTTGGATCCACGGATAGCGCACCTTCGCCCCCAGCGTGGTCATTCCCCCCAATGACGCACCGCATACGCCAACGCGATTATCTAAAATAAGACCTTCTCGTTGATAATGCTGATAAATGTTCGGCAGTTCATCAATATTGGATTTTAAAATATCCCAGAAGTGGGCTAAACGGTACGTGCTGTCGCCGTTAAAACGAGCGCCGTGCAAATTAGCCTCAGGCAAGATGGTACGAAAACCCGCTTTAGCAAACGCATAGCCAAAGTAGGAGTAAACCTCTTTCGATGAGGTAAAACCATGATAGAAAAAGATTGTGGGTAACGGCTGTCCCTGTTTTCCAGCCGGAGCCGCATGTAATACCGGGATACCGTCGATCACTTCATCAAACATCTCAACCATTTTCTCATCACTCCGCAGGCCACGTATCAATGGCAAATAATGAGCCGTCGCTTAACGAGAAACAATCACTTCTGGTTCTATCTTATGGCGCAGTCAGGAATTACTCTCCGCCTGCTGGTCAATTCCGCACCATGCAGGATACAATTGAATAACTTGCCTACCTTTAACAGACCATACCATGAAAAATATAAAGCTTTCTTTTGTACTCGTAGTGACGCTGTTTTTGACCGCCTGCGGCGTCATGAACAGCAAACCTGTGCCACCACCTGCACCGGGTGCGCACGCTCAAGAAGTTCGCCGTGACCAAACCAGCGGATTGGATCGTATGCGAACCATCAGCGCACAGGTTTATGGTAGCCCGATGAACGCTCAGGAAGTTATTCAAAAACAAGCTGATGAAGCAGGTGCCACTTACTATTACGTCATTATGGTCGATGAAACCGGCGTACCGGGACAGTGGTATGCTCAGGCCATTTTATATAAGTAAGTTTGTGAGACTTATTTAACAAATCCTATACGCCTCAGTAAAAGTCTACGCGCTCTGTCTCATTATCAGGCAAAGCTCGTGGACTTTTTTTTATTATCACGCTGTTATGAATACGTTAATACAACTGAGCAATTTTATCTGGACGATGAAATATGCGTAAGGAGTTCGCCGATGAACAGATCCCCCGTGCTCACCACATTGTTACTTTCAATTGGTTTAATTAGCGCATCCGCTCAATCAGCAGAAAACGTTAATGCCGATCTCACTACCGGGCTGAATCAGGTCGGTATCATTTCAGTGCACGATATTGTGGGAGAACCCCACGATGTAGAACGAGTCATTGCGCTCAAGGCCGATGAACAGGGCGCAAGCTACTACAGAATTTTGACCATGGATGAAAACACGCCGCAGCACACATGGCACGTTACCGCGGCGTTGTATAGCTAAGGCTAGCTCGCTAACCCCATCGCCCGCTGTAACAGGATCTCTTGGGTTTTATTGTTGATGATGCTAACCCCATCATAGGAAAAATATTCTTGGCACCACGCTTGAGCAATATCAGCCGGCGCAAAACGTAAAAGCTGAGCCGCCGCATTCACATTAAACAGCTCGTCGCAAACGATCCTCGCTTCAGCCTCATTGGGTTTCTGTAAACGTTTCGACAAATTCCGCCACGCCTTATCAAATAACGCGCTTTGCCCTTTCACGTCAGCCAGCTCTAGATTAAGCATCTCTTCCATATGTGGATTTTTACGCCATACACGTAATACGTCTAAGCACATGATATTGCCGGAGCCTTCCCAAATACTGTTTACCGGTGCCTCACGGTATAAACGCGGTAGCTCGCTCTCTTCGCAATAGCCAATTCCCCCTAACGCCTCCATGGCCTCTGCGACAAAAGGAACGCCCTGTTTACAGATTGAATACTTAACCGCTGGCGTCATTAAGCGGCCAAACAATTTCTCACCCTGCACATGCGGCATTTCCGAGGATCGGCAAAGACGAAACAGCAGCGATGTTTGTCCCTCAAGTCGCAGCGCCATTTTGGCTAACACCTGACGCATCAGCGGCTGATCGGCTAAAGGTTTACCAAATGCCTGTCGCTGCAACGCATGGTAAAACGCCACGGTAAACGCCCTTCTCATCAATCCATGGCTGCCCAGTGCGCAATCAAAGCGCGTTGAGCTTCCCATCTGTAATATCAGGCGAACCCCCTCGCCTTCATCGCCTAACAGCCACCCCGTCGCATCCTGAAACTCAACTTCGGCGCTCGCATTTGAACGATTACCCAGTTTATCTTTCAGCCTTTCGATGCGAATCGTGTTGCGCGTGCTATCCGGCAGGATACGAGGCACAAAAAAGCAGGAGAGCCCGCCGCTAGCCTGCGCCAAAATCAGGTGCGCATCGCTTTGCGGAACAGAGAAAAACCATTTATGGCCCACCAGCCGATAAGGCTGACCATTACCACGACCTTCTAGCGGTGTTGCCTGTGTCGTATTGGTAAGCACATCCGAACCGCCCTGTTTTTCCGTCATTCCCATGCCGATGAGCAGCCCTTTTTTCTGTTCTATGGGCAACGTGTGCGGATCATAACGGTCAGACAGTAACCCCGTTAGCCATCCGCTCATTGTGGTAGGCAACGTTTTTTGCAGTAAAGGAATCGCGCCAAAGGTCATCGTGATTGGACAAAGCGTACCGGCCTCAACTTGGCTATGCAGCAGAAAACGAGCGGCGCGTGCCGCGAATGCTCCTGCCGGTGCATCTGCTTGCCACGGCAAATTATGCACCCGATTTTCAGTTAATCCCTGCATCAGCATGTGCCAAGCGGGATGAAAGCGTACATCGTCGATACGCCGTCCAGCCGCATCGTAGCGCAGCAGCTCAGGAGGATTGGCGTTTGCCATCCGGCCAAGCTCAAGCGATTCTGCCGAACCAAGCTGTAGGCCGACCGCGCTTAGCAGCGCAGAATCCCAGCCCGCCAGCTCTCGTTCAACGGCTTCTTGGAGCGGAATATCAGAAAGATAGAGATTACTGTTACTCAGAGGGTGCGGTTGATTAAAAACCGTATGTGTTTGCCACGTCATATCCAGTGTCCCTTGCGGCCCCGTTAACCGGGTTAAGTCACTAAGTATGATCGTTTAGGCTGATTTTGCTGGAGGGCAGTTCACAAAAGAGAAAGGGCGGCCTAAGCCACCCTTTGTAACGCTGTATGTTCAGTTAGGCAATATTACGCAGGCCTATGAACGCTGGCGCACGGCCTCAAACAGGCAAATACCGGTCGCGACAGAAACGTTCAGAGAAGAAACGCTGCCCGCCATCGGAATGCTGATCAGTTCATCGCAATGTTCGCGGGTCAAACGACGCATACCGTCGCCCTCTGCGCCCATCACCAGCGCCATTGGGCCGGTCATTTTGCTTTGATAAAGATTGTGATCAGCTTCGCCCGCCGTACCGACGATCCATACATTTTGCTCTTGCAGGAAACGCATGGTACGCGCAAGGTTTGTAACGCGGATCAACGGAACAGTTTCCGCTGCGCCACAGGCCACTTTTTTCGCCGTGGCATTCAGCTGAGCAGAACGATCGCGCGGAACGATCACGGCATGAACGCCAGCCGCATCGGCGCTACGTAAGCAAGCACCAAGGTTGTGCGGATCGGTTACGCCGTCGAGAATCAATAGGAAAGGAGGCTGTTCCAGATTTTCCAGCAACGCAGGCAAATCATTTTCCTGATACTGACGTCCTTCGCGCACACGGGCAATAATCCCCTGATGCACTGCGCCTTCAACCTTCTCATCCAGCCACTGACGGTTTGCAACTTGAATCACAATGCCCATCTGCTCAAGTTCAGCAATCAGCGGCATCAGACGACGGTCTTCACGACCTTTCATCACGAAGACTTCAAGAAAACGTTGTGGATCGCGCTCAAGCAATGCCTGAACCGCGTGAATACCGTAAATCATTTCGCTCATATTTTTATAACGCTATAACGTCAGCCGCCTGAGTCTTCGCTTTCGCACAGACCCAGGCGGGAATGAAATCAAAGGCAGCTGATGCTCGCGCTGCCTGTTATTTAAATCAGACTATCACTCTGTAATGCCGTTCGTTCAAAAGATCGAGATACACGGGGCTAGCACACCGCGGGGCGCTCCGGCAGCTAAAGCTGCTACGACCCCATCGGTGTACTTCCCCCTAAAATCACGCTTAAGTGAACAGCCTTAGACTATCACTCGGCGGCTTTTTTACCGGCACGTTTGGCCTTGGTGGCCGCAGCGATTTTCTTGGTCTTCGCCGAAACTTTTTTAGCTTTTGGCTTAACGGTTGTCTGATCGTGATCTTTGGCATTTTTAGCTGGTTTTGCAGGTTTGCCAGATTTATCAATTTTCACTGATTTCTCTTTTTTACCTGCACCGGCTTTGCCTGCTCGTACTGGCTTGCCATTTTTATCTTTACGGAATGCACTATCCGGTTCGAAATTGGCCGGCATCTTACCACCGCGACGCTGTCCACGAGAAGGTGCTTTATCTTCTCTGAGGGTACGCTTCGTGCGTTCTTTCTCGGTTTTGCCTGCGCCACGCGGGGTACGAGTGCTAGAAAGAAGAACAAAATCAATCTTACGCTCGTCCATATGCACCGCGTCTACGCGGATTTCAACTTTGTCGCCTAAGCGATAAGTTTGACCGGAAGATTCGCCAATCAGACGCTGACCCACGTTATCGAAGCGGTAATAGTCGTTGTCCAACGCAGAAACATGCACCAAGCCGTCGATAAACAGATCGTCTAAGCGCACGAAGAAACCAAAGCCGGTCACGCTAGAGATAATCCCAGTAAAGGTTTCACCCACGTGATCCTGCATAAAGTCGCATTTCAGCCAGTCTGCAACGTTACGTGTGGCTTCATCTGCGCGGCGCTCGGTCATGGAGCAATGCTCACCCAGCTGCAACATCTGCTCTTCGTTATAGTGCCAACCGCCGGTTTTCGTCCAACCCGCATGGTCGCCGCCGTGCTCTTTCGCCAGCAGATACTTGATTGCACGATGCAGGCTCAGGTCAGGGTAACGACGGATCGGAGACGTAAAGTGCGCATAGGCTGATAACGCCAAACCGAAGTGACCACGATTTTCTGGATCGTAGACCGCCTGTTTCATGGAACGCAGCAGCATCGTTTGCAGCATTTCATGGTCAGGACGATCCGCAACTTCATCCATGAGATCGGCGTAATCTTTCGGTTCAGGCTTCATACCGCCGCCCAGCGTTAAACCTAACTCACCCAGCACGCTGCGCAGAGAAGTTAAGTGGTCATCGCTTGGACGATCATGGATTCGGTACAGCGCAGGCTCTTCATTCTTCTCAACAAAACGCGCTGCCGCGATGTTGGCCAGAATCATACATTCTTCGATCAGCTTGTGCGCATCGTTACGTACCGTTGGCTCAATGCGTTCGATACGGCGCTCAGCGTTGAAGATAAATTTGGCTTCTTCCGTTTCAAACGCAATACCACCACGCACTTCACGCGCGTGATCCAGTACTTTGTAGAGGCTATGCAGCTCTTCCAAAGGCTTAACCAACGGACGATAGTGTTCACGCAGCTCTTCGTCACCGGCCAAAATATGGGCTACTTTGGTGTAGGTTAAACGTGCGTGGGAGCTCATCACCGCTTCGTAGAATTTGAAAGATGTCAGGCGACCCGTTGCAGAAACGGTCATTTCGCACACCATACACAGGCGATCGACCTGTGGGTTCAGCGAACAAAGTCCGTTAGAGAGCACTTCCGGCAGCATAGGAACGACCTGTGATGGGAAGTACACCGAGTTACCACGGCTACGCGCTTCGTGGTCCAGCGCGGTATTTGGGCGAACATAGTAACTTACGTCGGCAATTGCCACCCACAAGCGCCAGCCACCGCCGCGTTTTTTCTCACAATAAACCGCATCATCAAAGTCACGTGCGTCTTCGCCATCGATGGTAACCAGCGGTAAATCACGCAGGTCTACACGGCCTTTCTTAGCCGCTTCTGGAACTTGCTCGCTTAAATCAGCAACCTGCTTTTCAACCTGCTCAGGCCAAGTATGTGGAATTTCATGCGTGCGCAAAGCGATATCCACCGCCATGCTGGTGCCCATGTTATCCCCCAAGACTTCGACAATTTTCCCCACGGCCTTGGTGCGACGCGTTGGACGTTGAGTGAGCTCAACCACAACCACGTAACCCATACGGGCACCGGCAATAGATTCTGGTGGGATCAAAATATCAAAGCTTAAACGGCTGTCGTCTGGCACCACAAAACCAACGCCTGCGTCGGTAAAGTAGCGACCCACGATTTGGCTCTGTTTCGGTTCCAGAACACGGACAATGCGTGCTTCACGACGCCCTTTACGATCGGTGCCAACAACTTGCGCCAGCACAACGTCGCCGTGAATACACAGCTTCATCTGTTCCGAAGAGAGGTAAAGATCGTCGCGGTCTTTACTCCCTTCAATGCGAATGAAACCGTAGCCATCACGATGGCCAATCACGGTTCCCTTCTTCAAATCGAGACGCTCTGGCAGCGCATAGCACTGGCGTCGGGTGAAGATGAGCTGTCCGTCGCGTTCCATCGCTCTCAGACGGCGTCGCAGTGCTTCTAAATCTTCTTCACTCGTCAGATTTAGTTCACGCGCGATCTCCTCACGGCTAACGGGCGTGGTGTGCTGCGACAGATGCGTCAGGATAAACTCGCGGCTTGGGATCGGTGAGGCGTATTTCTCTGCTTCGCGTTCCTGGAAAGGATCTTGTGACATTGCGGTTCCTCCGTAGTCATCAGCAATTGCTGCTGGATTGATTATTCAACCAGCAACAACTTATAAAGCGGTGAGTTTTCTTCAATTAAATCGGCCAAAGTACATTGATCTAACTCGGCCAGAAAAGCCTGCGTGGCTCTTTGCAAAACTTGCTTCAAGCGGCAGGCTGTCGTGATATGGCAAAACTCGTGAGAGCAGTTAACTAGCGTTAAGGGCTCAAGCTCTCTTACCACGTCACCAATACGAATATCTTTTGCTGGTCGTCCCAAACGAATGCCACCGTTCTTACCTCGAACGGCAGTCACAAAGCCAGCACGGCTCAACTGATTAATAATTTTAACCATGTGATTACGAGAGACGCCATAGACATCAGTTACCTGCGTGATATTGGTCATCTGATCGGCAGGCAGGGATGCCATGTAAATCAGCGCCCGTAACCCAAAATCAGTAAAACTTGTTAACTGCACGGCTACCTCTAAGTCTAGCTTGGCGTTATCTCGCGATAACTGAGTATAAAAATAGAATATAAAACGAGATATCAATACTGGGAATTCATCCCAAAAATAGATCTGTATATTTGGATAATAAACCAGCCACGGCAAAAGCCACTAGCTATTTAGCAAGAAGAGTACGTTTATCGGGGATATTTGGTGTTTATGCTCGCGGATTTCAAGCGCGAAGGGAATGCCCTAAAGTAATAAACCGGGCAGAGCCCGGTTCATCAAGAGACAACATAATGCAAACTATTACGCGTCGAACGGGTCGCGCAGGATCATAGTCTCTTCACGGTCAGGGCCAGTAGAAATGATATCAACTGGAACACCCGTCACTTCTTCTACACGCTTGATGTAGTTCAGTGCAGCCTGTGGCAATTTGCTGTGATCTTTAACGCCGAAGGTGGTTTCTTTCCAACCTGGCATAACTTCGTAGATTGGCTCAATGCCTTCCCAGCCTTCTGCGGCCAGCGGAGTGGTGTCAATTTCACGACCATCCGGCATACGATAACCTACACAGATCTTCACTTCGTCTAAGCCATCCAGCACGTCCAGTTTGGTCATGCAGAAGCCAGACAGAGAGTTCAGCTCTACGGCACGGCGAACGGCAACAGCGTCCAACCAGCCGGTACGACGACGACGACCGGTAGTTGCACCGAATTCGTTGCCTTTAGTACACAGGAACTCACCCACTTCATCAAACAGCTCAGTTGGGAATGGACCTGCACCTACGCGAGTAGAGTAAGCTTTAACGATACCCAACACGTAGTCTACACAGCGTGGACCCACGCCAGAACCGGTAGCAACGCCGCCTGCGGTGGTGTTAGAAGAAGTCACATACGGATAGGTGCCGTGGTCAATATCCAGCAACGTACCCTGTGCGCCTTCAAACATCACAAACTCGCCTTTCTTGTGAGCTTTGTTCAGCAGATCGGCAACGTCAACCACCATGGCAGTGATGATGTCGGCAACAGCCATAACTTCATCCAGCACGGTTTGGTAGTCAACTGCTTCAACTTTGTAGTAATTAACCAGTTGGAAATTATGGTATTCCATAATTTCTTTCAGCTTAACTGCAAAGGTTTCTTTATTGAACAGATCGCCAACGCGCAGACCGCGACGAGCGACTTTATCTTCATACGCAGGACCGATACCACGACCTGTTGTACCGATAGCCTTCGCACCGCGTGCTTTTTCGCGCGCGTTATCCAATGCCACGTGATATGGCAGGATCAGAGGACAAGCTTCGGAGAGTAACAGACGTTCGCGAACAGGGATGCCACGGGCTTCCAGTTCGGTCATTTCACGCATCAGAGCGTCAGGTGCTAATACCACACCGTTTGCAATAATGCTGGTTACGTTTTCGCGCAGAATTCCTGACGGAATCAAATGAAGAACGGTTTTTTCACCGTTAATGACTAGTGTATGACCTGCGTTGTGACCGCCCTGATAGCGCACAACATACTTGGCCCTTTCGGTTAATAGGTCTACGACCTTGCCCTTACCTTCGTCACCCCATTGGGTGCCTAGTACGACGACATTCTTACCCATTTCACTATCACCACGTTGTTAAAAATGGATTCTACCATCACATTTCGGAGCTTTCAGCACTTTTCAGCACACGATTGCGCAAAAAAATCCGAAGATGTTTAGCCCCCCATACGGCTACGCAACATGTAGTAGATAACTAACCCTGCAACCACTAGACCGCCGCCATAACGACGTAAAACTCCGTCAGGTAATTGAGCCATCGTTGCAATCATGCGCCGCCAAACTCGTGGAAAAAGCATTGGTCCGAGTCCTTCGACGATCAAAACCAACCCTAATGCCATCCAAATTGTAGAGTTCATATTCCCTCTGGCTGTCGACAAAATCAAAAAACAAACAAAAAAAAGGCCCGCAACTAAACGGGCCTTTTCTCATCAAGTTTCCAAAACGCACTTTATTCAGAACGTTTTCTCTAGCAAAGATTATTTAGCGGCTGCATTACCGTTTGGTGATTTCATGTATTTGAAGAAATCACTGTCTGGGCGCAGAACCATCACATCTTGGCCATCTTTGAAGCTATTTTCGTAGGCTTTCAGGCTACGAATGAAGGCGAAGAAGTCTGGATCTTGGCTAAATGCATCAGCAAACAGCTTAGCGGTTACCGCATCACCTTCACCGCGAGTAATACGTCCCTGACGCTCAGCTTCAGCCAGTGTACGCGTTACTTCATAGTCAGCGGTCGCACGTAACTTCTCGGCTTCTTCCTGACCTTGTGAACGGTGACGACGTGCTACGGCTTCACGTTCTGCACGCATACGCTTGTAGATTGCGTCAGAAACTTCAGCTGGCAGGTTGATTTGCTTGATACGAACGTCAACCACTTCGATACCCAGAGCAGCCATACTGTTCGGGTTTACTGCTGGTTGTTTACCGCTAGTTTCACGCTCAACACGTGCTGCTGCGCTCGCAATGGCATCATCTGCATCGCTTGCGGCGGCATCGTCTACCGTACCGGTGTTCAATGCATCACGCACATCTTCCATCAGCTTACCGCGGGAATCCGTTACGATATCTTTGATGTCCAGACGACCGATTTCAGAACGCAGACGGTCACTGAATTTACGTTTCAACAGCACTTCTGCTTGAGAAACATCGCCGCCACCCGTTGCCAAGTAGTAACGACTGAAATCGCTGATGCGCCACTTGATATAAGAGTCAACAATCAGGTCTTTCTTCTCTTTGGTAACAAAACGGTCAGCTTGGTTATCCATAGTCTGGATACGTGCATCCAGCATTTTGACAGATTCAATAAACGGTATTTTGAGGTGCAGGCCCGGTGCATACACCAAAGGCTTGTTCTCATCATCACGCAGAACCTTGCCAAAACGCAGTACGATGCCGCGCTGGCCTTCAGTCACCACAAACAGTGATGCGTACAATACCACCAGGATAACAATGAGAACGAGTAATAGAGACTTACGCATTAGTTATTCTCTCCCTGACGATTGGTATCGTTACGCTGAGCATTCGCTCGGCGCTGGTCCATCACGCTGCTGCTTGAATCTGAATTACTGGATGACTTGGTTGCCGCAGGCGTTGGGTCTAAACGAATCAGGCTAGTATCCTGACTGCCAGATTTCGCCGCTGCGTCAGTTTTGCCACCGCGCATCAGCTGATCCAAAGGCAGAACCATCAGGTTATTGCTCTTATCATCAACCAACACTTTACGGGTGCTACCCAATACACGTTCCATGGTTTCCAGATACATACGTTCACGCGTGATTTGCGGAGACGCTTTGTATTCAGGCAACAGGCGAGCGAAACGACCGACTTCACCCTGAGCTTCCAGAACGGTACGATCTTTGTAAGCACGCGCATCTTCAAGAATACGTTGTGCCTGACCGTTCGCACGAGGCTGAACTTCGTTGGCGTAAGCTTCTGCTTCACGAATGTATTGCTGTTCGTTTTCACGCGCGGCAATCGCATCATCAAATGCAGCTTTAACTTCTTCTGGCGGACGCGCTGTCTGGAAGTTTACGTCCAGCAGGGTGATCCCCATTTTGTAAGGCTTAATGGTTTCTTCCAGCACTTTCTGGGTATCAGTACGAATAATAGTACGACCTTCAGTGAGGATTTTATCCATTGAGTATTTACCAATAACCGCACGCAGCGCGCTGTCAGTTGCCTGACGCAGACTGTCATCCGCATTGGTTACGTTGAACAAGTACTCTTCTGGATTGGTTACACGGTACTGCACGTTCATCTCAACGCGTACCACGTTCTCATCCGAAGTCAGCATCACGCCGGACGCTGCCAGTTCACGCACAGATTCCACGTTAACCGGAGTCACTTCATCAACAAAAGTCGGTTTCCAGTTCAAACCTGGCTGTACCAGATGACTGAATTTACCAAAACGTGTCACGACGCCACGTTCGGCTTCTTTAATGGTATAGAAACCACTTGCTGCCCAGATGACAACCACAGCTGCAACAGCAAGCCCAACCACTTTGCCACCCATAGGTGCGCGTGGATTGCCTGAATTGCTAGAACCCGTGCCTTTACCGCCCAGTCCACCCAGCTTTTTGCTCAGTTTACGGAAGATATCATCCAGATCCGGAGGCCCCTGATCGCGACCACCTTTATTGTTGTTTCCGCCGGAGTTGCCGCCATTATTACTGCCGCCCCCCCACGGGTCGCGGTCCTGTCCGTTATTACCGGGCTGATTCCACGCCATGTTTCGCTCCATTCTTCAATGATTGGTGTTCTTCAGACTCATTTGAGTAGGTGATATTAACCAAGTGTTACTAAATAATATACTTTAGTAATTCTTGTTCACGTTTACAAAGTCGATGCCACTCCACAATTGGGAGCCGGATCTGTAATCCAATACTGCCATCTTCTTCGATCCACTCTTTCTCTATTGCCTGAAGCTGGTAAAAACGGCTACGTAAACGTCCTGCCTCAGGCGGCAATCGCAACTCGTAGCTTGCAATTTCTCCGCTCAAGCGCTCTGTTAACGCTTGGAACAATAAATCAATTCCCGCCCCAGTTTGTGCAGAAACCCAAACTCGAATAGGTAAATTCTCATCGTTCCGATCGATACGCGGTTCGAACTCATCCAGCATATCAATTTTGTTCATTACAAGCAGTACAGGAATTTCATCTGCTTCAATTTCTGCTAATACAGTATTCACTGCATCAATATTCTCATCAACACGAGCATCAGATGCATCAATTATGTGCAATAAAAGTGATGCCTGACGGGTTTCTTGCAGCGTTGCCTTAAACGCGGCCACCAAATCGTGGGGCAGATGGCGAATAAACCCAACCGTATCGGCGAGAACGGTGGTGCCAACATCAACGACGTCAATACGACGTAGCGTCGGATCAAGCGTAGCAAACAGTTGGTCAGCAGCATACACGTCTGCTTTGGTTATGTGGTTAAACAGCGTTGATTTTCCGGCGTTGGTGTAACCCACCAGTGACACCGTTGGAACATCCGCACGACTACGCGCACGACGCCCTTGGTCGCGCTGTTTTTCAACGCGTTCCAGACGAGACAAAATCAGGCTGATGCGATCGCGCAGTAAACGACGGTCTGTTTCAAGCTGGGTTTCGCCCGGACCACGTAAGCCGATCCCACCTTTTTGACGTTCAAGGTGAGTCCAGCCACGCACTAAACGCGTAGCTAAATGGCGTAGCTGAGCAAGTTCAACCTGCAACTTACCTTCATGGGTACGTGCACGTTGAGCAAAAATGTCGAGGATCAGGCCCGTGCGATCAATCACGCGGCACTGGCATAATTTTTCCAGATTGCGTTCTTGGGCTGCGGATAATGCGTGATCAAAAAGAACGACGGAGGCACCGGTTTCTTGAACCGCCTGAGCGATTTCTTCGGCTTTACCTTCGCCAACAAAATACTTTGGATGCGGGGCCTTGCGGCTGCCGGTAACAACGCGTAATGCTTCTACGCCCGCGGAGGAGACTAAGGACTCAAACTCTCTGAGATCTTCAATATCTCTTTCTTGGGAGAAATAGACGTGAACCAATACGGCCTGCTCGCCGGCTTCGTAACGGTCAAACAAACGTGAAACCTCTCAAGCGGATAGGACCGATGAGAACGGAGAGCATCAATGACAAACGATCATTAACACCCTCCGACTGAGATAACGAACGATGCGGCTTATTCAGCGTCATCGCTGTCCTGAGACGACGGTGAAGACGCCTGATTGCTACCGTGGTAGTTGCTGCTGCCGCCAGTTCCCGGATTATTGCTATGATGAGAAACCGGACGAGACGGAACAACGGTAGAAATTGCGTGCTTATAAACCATCTGGCTAACTGTGTTTTTCAACAGAATGACAAACTGATCGAAAGACTCAATCTGGCCTTGCAGCTTAATACCATTCACCAAATAGATCGAAACTGGGACTCGTTCGCGACGCAGTGCGTTCAGGAACGGGTCTTGTAAAGATTGCCCCTTAGCCATTCTATCTTTTCCTTATTTGCTAGTTGTTTGTTGTATGTTACTAAGAGTCCAACGACTCCAATCAAAATAAACTGCGTAAAAATTTGCGCACTGAGTACTTTACTCAAAACAATCCCAGAGACAGACCGTATATTTGTGAGTTCCCAGAAGCATAGATAATCCTGTTATACACAGGTCACTATGTGATTACGGCGAACAGACACAGACAACGCGTCTGCAACGTGAAACATAATGAGTATATGGTGCATGAATCTCCCTGATTCAAGTACCCATCGGCCTAATTACGGCCCAATCACCTCAATTGTACACAATCAATCAAGCGATGCACGAACAACCTGTGCCACACTTTCCAGAGCCTGCAACGGTTCATCACTATCTAACCAATGCACAGACTCCCAACCGCGCAACCAAGTCATCTGACGTTTTGCCAACTGACGTGTTGCACAAATTCCACGGTAAACCATTTCATCGTAGCCTATTTCGCCCTCCAGATATGACCACATCTGGCGGTAGCCCACGCAGCGCACAGAAGGTAAGTCTGTGTGCAAATCACCACGTTCGAACAAGGCTCTGGCTTCGGCTTCAAAGCCAGCGGCCATCATCTGCTCAAAACGCAGGGCAATTCGCTGGTGTAACTGTTCGCGTGTTGCAGGTGCAATCGCAAACTGTTGCACATTGTAGGGTAGCGTCTCGCCTGAAATTTTAGTCAGCTCAGTTAAAGTTTTACCCGAAATAAGAAAAACTTCCAGTGCGCGGCTCAGTCTCTGCGGATCATTTGGATGAATCCTAGCAGCAGAAACAGGATCAACCTGCTGTAACTGACGGTGTAACGCCTCCCAACCCAGCTCTTGTGCCTGTTTTTCTATCTGGGCTCTGACGTCTGGATCCGCAGGTGGCAAAGGCGAAAGACCTTCCAGCAATGCTTTAAAGTAAAGCATGGTTCCACCCACTAAGAGGGGAATTTTCCCTTCAGCGGTGATGGCCGCCATTTCACGCAGTGCATCGGCACGAAAATCTGCCGCCGAGTAACTTTCAGCAGGATCACGGATATCGATGAGACGATGTGGAGCCTGAGCAAGCTCTTCAGCCGTTGGCTTTGCGGTGCCAATATCCATTCCATGGTAGATTAGAGCAGAATCAACGCTAATAAGTTCAACGGGAAAGCGCTGACGCAACGACATAGCAAGAGCCGTTTTCCCAGACGCCGTCGGCCCCATAATAAAAATGGCAGGAGGAAGAGAATTATTGGCGTTAATCATAAAATATTTTATTCAGCTCTTTATCAATGGGACTGTAACGAAACCAGCGCTGGCGTTAAATCTACGGGCTGCAGTAGCGCAGCAGGCGGCGACTTTACCAGCACAGGGCAAAGCCGTTCAACCTCAGCTAACAATTGGATAGCTTGGGAAACGCTCCACTGCTCACGCTCGGTCACTAACTGACTGGCTAACCATTTGCTTATCACCGTTGATTCCGCCTCTGGCGCCGCTGCTAAGAAGGCAAGAAACGCAGGAATAAGCTGCGGTAGGTTCTGATGGCGTAACGGCAGCGGTACGGCCCGTAACGTGGCTCGCTGACGCTCCAAAATAAGATCAATACCTAGATTTTTTAACGTTTCCGCCCCGCTTTGTGCACCTTTGATTTCTTCTGCGCTTAGCGTGAGCTTAACCGGAATCAAAAGCGGCTGCGGGCGTAAGCCCTCGGCTCTTGGTAATAACTGCACCTGACGCAGTTCGATTTCAGCGACGTCTAAATTTAATAAGGCCACGCCGTGCTGGCGTTCTAGCAACGCATAATGGCGCTCACAGATTGTCAGAACGCGTCCAAAGCTACTCTCGCCGTGTTGCAACGGCGCTGAAGCAGGCTGCGGGAACATCTCTGGTTTACGGCTATTTTCCGCGGAAAGAGCATCTTGATGTTGCACCACCTGCGGCTGAGGCATCCGTTTTTCCGGCACCTGCATCAAACGCTGGTATAGCTGCCCTTCCTGTTTCTGATAGCCATCACCTGCGGAAAAATGACGATTTTCACTCGGCGCCCGCTTCTCGGAAGCAGAACCGTGCGAGGTTGGTTTTCCATATGCCGGTGAGGGTTCACGCATCGGGGTTTTACTGAACTGGTTAACACCTGCCGCGACGCGGTTTTCCGGCTCCCAACGCGGCGCTTCTTCTGTTTCAGCCACCACCTCGGGCAACGAAGGCTGTTCAGCCTGTTGCAGGACCGAGATCACCGCCTGATAGATAAAATCATGCACTAAACGCGCCTGATGAAAACGCACCTCATGCTTGGCTGGATGCACGTTGACGTCAACCTGATGCGGATCAACGGTCAAATAGAGAACATAGGCTGGCTGCTGGTCATCTTTCAGCTGATCTTGATAGGCTTGGCGGATAGCATGAGTAATCAATTTGTCACGCATCATACGGCCATTAACATAGCTGTACTGCATTTCGGTCAGCTGACGCGAACCCACCGGATCGGCAACCCAGCCATGAATAGCTAAATCACCGTGTTCCCATTTTATTTCCAGCGCATGCTGAATAAATGCGGTACCGCAGATCGATCCTAGACGGCGCTCTTTTTGTCCATCTTCTTTGACCGCACGGTATTGGCGCATCATTTTACCGTTGTGATGCAGTTGAATCGTCACGTCAAATCGAGCCAAAGCAATGCGGCGCACCACTTCGTCAATATGGCCAAACTCCGTCTTCTCGGTACGCATGAATTTGCGCCGTGCTGGTGTGTTGTAGAATAAATCCAAGACTTCAACGGTTGTGCCGATCGGATGAGCGGCGGGTTTCACCGTTACCGCCATATCACGCCCTTCCGCGTAGGCCTGCCATGCTTCGCTTTGCTCGGCGGTACGCGACGTCATGGTTAAACGCGAGACTGAACTGACGCTCGCCAGCGCTTCTCCACGAAACCCGAGACTCATGATGGCCTCGAGATCGTCAAGTGAGGTAATTTTACTCGTGGCATGGCGCGCTAACGCCAAGGCTAATTCGTCTTTGTTAATCCCGCAGCCGTTATCACGAATTCGGATCAGCTTGGCGCCGCCGCGTTCGATCTCAATATCGATCCGCGTGGCTCCTGCATCTAAACTGTTCTCCACCAGCTCTTTAACCACCGATGCAGGGCGTTCCACCACTTCGCCCGCGGCGATTTGGTTGGCAAGCTGCGGAGGTAAAACCTGAATCGGCATATGTTTTCCTTGGTTAGAGAACCTTAAATAACAAAGAGTGGAATCAACGCTTAAGCCTGTGGGATCACCAGCGTTTGTCCAATCTGGACTTCACCTGATTTCATCTTATTAGCCTGCTGGATTTTGCTCATGCTCACACCATAGCTGGCGGCGATTTTTGTCAACGTATCACCACGTTTTACTGTATGAGTCACACGCTTGGCCTTGGTGCTTGCCGTTTTGCTCACCTCGGTCTTGTTCGACGACGGGGATACTGCTGTAGCGGCTACGCGATTCCCCGCGGGGACTTTCAACTTTTGCCCAACCCAAACGCCTTCTTTCTTCAGACTATTTTGCTGCATCAGCTTGGTCATGGTCGTGCCGTAGCGATTGGCTATGCCTAGCAAGGTTTCACCACGCTTCACAACGTGAATCTGCGTTGCCCCAGAACTCACGCTGCTCGCTGAGAAACTGTTCTCACTCGCGCCACGACTTGCTGTTGGTGTTTTGCTAGAGCTACCGGCCGACACTAAGCTCTGCGGCCGGTTTTCGACCTTTGGGCCATTTTGCAACGGATGCGAAAGGAAATAACTCCGTACCCCCTTATAAATGGCCTGCGCGATTTTCTCTTGATAGGCAGCGCTGCCCAGCAAGCGTTCTTCGCCAGCATTACTAATAAAGCCCGTTTCTACCAGCAGAGACGGAATATCCGGCGAGCGTAGAACGCCTAGACTGGCGTGTTCTGGGCGACGTTTATGCAGATTGCCAATGGACTGCATTTGGCGAATCACCTGCACCGCAACGTCATAACCAACGCGCTGGGAATGGCCAAACTGCAAATCGAGAACCGCTTGGCTAAGGTATTTATCGTCGCCGCTATTGGCTAACACATCACCTGCACCACCCAGCAATTCTGACTGTTTCTCGTGTTGTTCCAGCCATCCCGCCATCTCACTGTTAGCACGACGGTTTGACAACACCCATACAGACGATCCAGTCGCACTGCGATTGGGCGCCGCATCCGCGTGAATTGAAATCAACAGGTTGGCCTGTTGCTTACGCGCCACATCGGAACGCCCCATGACAGAAATAAAGTAATCACCGGTGCGGGTTAATACCGGCTTAAACATCGGGTCGTCATCCATCAAATTCTGTAAACGCTTGGCAATCGCTAACGTTACGTTCTTCTCGCGCAGGCCATTGCCGCCTATCGCGCCGGGATCTTGCCCACCGTGTCCGGCATCGATCGCCACCACCACCTGCGAACCATCAGATCGCGAGCTACGGCGCGAAACAGGAACGGCTGGCGTTTCTGTCGTAGTAACCACCGTTGGCTTGGTCGGATTAAAGGGGTTTCCGCCATTTGATGGCGCAGTGGCTGGCGCTACGCTGCGCGACGAACCATGAGAAGTCGTACTGCGCGGCTGATTAAACACCGGTTTTGGTGCCGCCACAGGGGCATCATATTTCAGCGTAAAAACAACCATCTGCCCTTGATTAGAGGCACTCACCTTGGCTTTACGCGTCACATCAAAAATCAGTTGGACGTTATTATCGCCCGCAATATTACCCGCTCGGATTCGGCTCAGCATATTCTCACCGCTGAACGTCATGGGCAGGCCGCTGGTGATTTTTTTAGTTTCAGAAATATTAACCAGCACCCGATTTGAACTGGGCTGGGAAGAAAAAGTATAGTTGGGTGTTCCGTTAAAGCTCAGCGTCACACGCGCTTCGTTTTTACCGTTTGAAACCTGAATATTGGTCAGCTGCGCAGCGCTAATCGCGCCAGAAAACAGCAGCCCTAACAATCCTAACCACGTTACCGTACAGATTCGCTTCCACATGCGCATCATCGACTACCCTTGTTGCCCGTTCAATCGTGCCAAAATCGACTGGCCATGTGGCGTGTGAGCGTCAATCGACGCTTCTCGGCCCTCGCCCTGATAAGCCATATGCAGGCTCAGGTCTGGATTTGGTAAAAAGCCTTCGCCCTGCTGCGGCCACTCCACCAAACAGATGGCATTCTCATCAAAATAGTCGCGGATCCCCATAAACTCGAGCTCTTCAGGATCGGCCAAGCGGTATAAATCGAAGTGATAGACGTTCATCGGCGTTAACGCATAGGGTTCAACCAAGGTATAGGTTGGGCTCTTCACGTTGCCCTTATGGCCCAACGCCTGTAAAAAACCACGGCTAAAGGTGGTTTTGCCCGCACCTAAATCACCATATAAGTAAATAACGGTCGCACTATCACAGGCGTTCGCCAGTGAAGTACCCAATGCGATGGTTGCCGTTTCATCCGGCAAAGAAAGTACGATGTTTTTCATAATAGTTATTTCTTACTGGTTCTTTATTAAGGTTTTTCTTTAGGATCAGCGTGTTCGATAACAGTTTGCTATGGCAATACGTCAGACTCTTAAGCCATCTTAGGGTTCACATAATGACGAATAACGGCAAAAAGATCTGTCGCTAACATGCCGCGCTCACCAAACTCTTCCGCAATTTCATCAGCAGCCGCACCGTGTACCACGCATCCTGAACAGGCAGCATCATACAGCGGAAGCTTTTGTGCCAGCAAACCGCCGATAATACCAGACAAAACGTCCCCCATCCCGCCGGTTCCCATTCCGGGATTCCCCACGTCCGCAACGGACACTTTTTTTCGCTGGCGATCAGCGTTCCGGCACCCTTTAGCACCGCCACGCCGCCATATTTTTGCTGAAGTTTTTTTACCGCCTTTATTCTATCTAGTTCAATCTCAGCCACACTGCAATTTAGTAGCCTTGCCGCCTCGCCAGGATGCGGTGTCAAAATGCGGTGCTGATTCACGCTTGGTGACTGCGCTAATAAATTCAGCGCATCGGCATCCCACAGCATGGGTTTGTCGAAACGCTGAAGTTGCTGCACGGCTTGGCGCGCCCACTCCGTTTGACCTAAGCCGGGGCCAATCACAATCACGTCAGCCCAATCAAGCGCGGCTTCAAGCGAGGCTTTGGTTAACGCCTGCACCATCATCTCAGGACAAGACGTCAACAATGGCGAAATATGCTCGATGTGAGTAAGTACTCGCACCATCCCAGCACCGCTACGCAGAGCAGCCTCACCCGCCATTCGGATAGCGCCAGCCATACCGTAATCGCCACCAATAAGCACGAGACGACCATTATCGCCTTTATGCGAACAAGGGCGTCGAGGATGCAGCCACGTATTCAGCAGGCTGGCATCAAGTCGCGCAATCGGCGCATTCTGCTTTTTGAGCCAGTGAGATAGCCCCAACTCGTCACAATGTAATGTGCCAATCACCTCACGGGCATATCCGGTGAGTTGCCCTGGTTTACAGGCAATAAACGCTTGAGTGTGCTGAGCCTGAATCACAGCGCCATCGGCATGGCCGGTATCGGCGTTCAGACCAGAGGGAATATCAAGAGAGAGTATCGGGGCAGGATGCTGATTTGCCGTTTGAATCAATGACGCATACGGTTCACGCGGTGCTGCCCGCAAACCAATGCCTAGCAGCCCATCAATAATCAGCTCAATATCATCAGCGAATTCAGCGCTGGCGCCCTGAATCTTGCCACCGGCGCGTATCCATGCATCCTGAGCCTGCTGCGCTTCCGGCGGTAGCGGTCCATTATGCTCAACCGCAACCAACGTGACCTGTATGCCTAATTGCCGCGCTAGACGCGCCACGACATAGCCATCACCGCCGTTATTGCCATGACCGCACAACACTAACCAGCGGCGAGTAGTGGGATAAAATTGCCGCGCACGATGAAAAGCCGCCTGTCCCGCACGTTCCATTAGCTGATACAAAGACAATCCCAACTCAGATACCGCTCGCTGCTCAAGCTCACGGACGTTATCCGCAGGATAAACAGAATATGGTAAACTGGAGTTGAAATGTTTCTGAAAATGGCCCGTCATGACACACCCCCTCGATCTCAATCAGTTAGCCCAACATATCAAGCAATGGGGGCAATCGCTAGGATTCCAGCAGGTTGGAATATGTGATACCGACCTATCGGTTGAAGAGCCGCGCCTGCAGGCATGGCTGGATAAGCAATATCACGGTGAGATGGAGTGGATGGCGCGCCACGGCATGATGCGGGCCAGACCGCACGAATTACATCCCGGCACTCTGCGGGTTATCAGCGTGCGCATGAACTACCTTCCTGCAAATGCGTCTTTCGCTAAAACGCTCAAAAATCCACAGCTAGGCTATGTGAGCCGCTACGCCCTTGGGCGGGATTATCACAAACTACTGCGTAATCGGCTTAAACGTTTAGGCGATATGATCCAAGAGTATTGCGTGGATATAGACGTTAACTCTCGCCCATTCGTGGATTCCGCTCCTATTTTAGAACGCCCTTTAGCCGCTAAAGCCGGAATTGGCTGGGTTGGTAAACACTCACTTATTTTAAACAAAGAGGCCGGTTCCTGGTTCTTTTTAGGTGAGCTATTACTCGATCTACCACTCCCAGTTGATAAGCCCCAAGATGAGCAATGCGGCCGCTGCGTGGCCTGCATCACCACCTGCCCAACCGGTGCGATTGTTGAACCTTATGTCGTGGATGCCCGCCGCTGCATTTCCTATCTCACCATAGAGCTAGAAAGTGCCATACCGGAAGAGTTCCGCCCGCTGATGGGCAACAGAATCTATGGATGTGATGATTGCCAGATGATCTGTCCGTGGAATCGCTTCTCTCAGCTAACCGAAGAAGGCGATTTTAGCCCGCGCCAAAAGCTGCACACGCCAGAATTGATCGAACTATTTCAATGGGATGAAAAAACCTTCCTAAAAATCACCGAGGGGTCAGCCATTCGTCGGATTGGGCATCTGCGCTGGCTGCGTAATATTAGCGTCGCTTTGGGCAATGCTCCCTACGACGCACAGATTATTCCTCTGCTGCAATCAAGAATGGGATTGTCTGAGGTTTTAGATGAACATATCGAATGGGCGGTTAAACAGCAGCAAGAAAAACGCAGCGAAAACGTAATAGAAATTCAGACCAGCCAACAGAAACGGCTTATTAGAGCGATTGAGAAAGGCCTACCGAGAGACGCATGACCCACTGGGAATATCATGTTTATCAGCGTTAAATTTTGTTGCCCTTCGCCTGTGTATAAAAATAAATTTAGTTTGTGATTCAACAGCAAGACAAAGTGCAAGTGATCCGTATGTCATTTTTAACATTAAATTAGTTTATTTAAATCAAAAGGTTAATTTAATGGTCTTGTGCTGGTTCTAGGAAGGTATGAGAAAGATATGCTGGCTAGCCTGTGGATAACTCTGTTCATGAAAATCATACTGATTATGACAAATAGAGAAACTGCCCACATGAGGCATCGCTAAATTGAGAAGAATTTTAAGAAGAAAATTGGAGCGGGAAACGAGACTCGAACTCGCGACCCCGACCTTGGCAAGGTCGTGCTCTACCAACTGAGCTATTCCCGCATTTGACGCTTTAGCATCGACACCTTACTACTGGGTCAGTAATAACGGCGTTAGAAATTGGAGCGGGAAACGAGACTCGAACTCGCGACCCCGACCTTGGCAAGGTCGTGCTCTACCAACTGAGCTATTCCCGCAACTTGGTATAGGTACTGCTTTTTTACTTTCAGCCGCCTAAGCGACCTTCTAAATTTGGAGCGGGAAACGAGACTCGAACTCGCGACCCCGACCTTGGCAAGGTCGTGCTCTACCAACTGAGCTATTCCCGCATTGTCGTGCATTTCGTATCAAACATGGATTAAAACGATATCCGAAGAACTCGTAATTCCGTGTCGGTACGGGGAGCGCATTATACGAGAATTTCTTTCCCCTGCAAGCCCCTAACAAGAAATTTTTTAAAATTTCGTTCGTTTGCCGATAAAAACGACAACAAGGGCGAATTATCGACAACATCCGGATAAAAAACAACTATTACGTTAAATATCGGTGGTTCGCAGCGTAAATACCGCGATGAAGATCGACTAAAAACCCCCATCGCAGCGTGTTAACGCTTCATCGTGCTAACGTTCCAAAGTGCTAACGCTTAAAGCTTGATAAAGTTTTCACGGTAATAGGCGAGTTCAGCCACGGATTCGCGAATATCATCCAAGGCTTGATGCGTACCCTGCTTTTTGAAACCAGGCAAAATCTCTGGTTTCCAGCGGCGCGCCAACTCTTTTAGCGTACTCACGTCCAGATAGCGATAGTGGAAATACTGTTCCAACTCAGGCATATACTTGAACAGGAAGCGGCGATCCTGTCCAACGCTGTTACCACAGATCGGAGAAACGCCCGCAGGCACCCACTGCTGTAAGAACTCAATGGTTTTCTGCGCTGCGGTTGCGTCATCGATAGTGCTGGCTTTGACACGATCAACTAAGCCACTACCGGTATGGGTGCGCACGTTCCACTCATCCATCAGCGCCAGCTGTTCATCCGATTGGTGTACCGCAATCACCGGCCCTTCCGCCAGAATATTTAAATTGGCGTCGGTCACCAACGTCGCAATCTCAATGATGCGATCGACTTCGGGATCGAGCCCCGTCATTTCTAAATCGATCCAGATTAAATTCGTTTCACTTCCACTCATTGCGGCCTCGGCTCTTCTTCTTCATCAATAGCGTGTATCATAGTCTTTTTGGCGACAACGAGCGATGGTCGTCAATTTCAGATTCGTTTTTGATATGGGTTTGTATGCCCGCCGAGCCTGGCGCTGCATCAAACTAACGTCGAGTTCGTTCAAACAAATGAGTGAGGCGCAGTGAGTAAGAACAAACTATCGAAAGGCCAACAACGCCGTGTTCAGGCAAACCATCAGCGTCGCCTGACCAAAACTGATAATAGACCAGAACTGGATGACTCCCTGTTTGGCGAGCCACAAGAAGGGATTGTTGTCAGCCGTTTCGGCAAACATGCCGACGTTGAAGCCGCCGATGGCACTCAGCATCGCTGTAATATCCGTCGAACCATTCGTTCACTGGTTACCGGCGATCGCGTGGTGTGGCGTTCTGGCGCACAGCCGGGCGTAAAGGGCATTGTGGAAGCCGTGCATGAACGCACCTCAATGCTAACTCGCCCCGATTTCTACGACGGCCTAAAACCGATTGCCGCCAACATCGACCAAATAGTTATTGTGTCGGCCATTTTACCTGAGCTGTCGCTGAATATTATCGACCGCTATCTGGTTGCCTGTGAAACGTTAGAGATTGAGCCATTGATTGTGCTCAACAAAATCGATTTGCTGGATGAAGAAGGCCGTAAATTTGTCGAAGAAGCGATGGATATCTATCGCCATATTGGCTATCGCGTACTGATGGTATCGAGCCACTCGCAGGAAGGTATCGCTGAACTACAGAATGCGCTCACCGATCGCATCAGTATTTTTGCAGGCCAGTCCGGCGTGGGGAAATCCAGCCTACTCAATGCTCTGCTGCCAGAACTCAACCCTATCTTAGTCGGTGCAGTTTCTGATAACTCAGGTTTAGGTCAGCACACCACCACGGCGGCGCGTCTTTATCACTTCCCACAGGGCGGCGATATTATCGATTCCCCCGGGATCCGTGAGTTTGGCCTATGGCATCTCGATCCAGAACAGGTTACGTTAGGCTTCATTGAATTCCGCAAATACCTCGGTGGCTGCAAATTCCGCGACTGTAAGCACGACAACGATCCGGGTTGTGCCCTGCGAGAAGCCGCAGAAAACGGCGAGATTGCCGAAGAACGCTTTGATAACTATCACCGCATTTTAGAAAGTATGTCGCAGGTAAAAACGCGTAAAAATTTCTTTAATGAAGATTAGAATTTTCTGATTATTGAATGATTTATCAAATAATTGTGGCTGCACCACGTGAGTACCTCTCTCGCGATGCGGCCTCAAATATTGATAATATATACGGGCGTGCCTATCTGGTGCGGCCTCAATGTGACCTAAGTCACCGCAAAAGCATCACGGTTTTGCTTTAGTGGCATGTTATCCACCACGCTTTGGAAGGTGGAAAATCAGCATGCGAAGTGTTAAAAAGCAGACCAATTTATTGAGAATTTATTCCGACGACGCAGATTTTTATTCCAGCGTCCCTCGGAAACTGACCCATTGGAAGAGGCTAACGTGCTCGATAGCATTAAAATTAAACTTCAATATTTACTGCCTAAACAAGGCCTGACTCGTCTTGCTGGTTGGGGCGCGAACAAAAAGGCTGGCTGGCTGACCCAAGCGGTTATCAAAGCTTTCGTCGGCTATTACAAAGTAAATATGAAAGAAGCGCTCTATCCAAACCCAGAGCACTACAAAACATTTAATGAATTCTTTGTTCGTCCACTGCGCAGCGGTGTACGCCCGGTCGCCGATCACGCCGACGGTCTGGTTTTACCGGCCGACGGTGCAATCAGCCAATTAGGCAAAATCGAACAAGGTAAAATCTTGCAGGCCAAAGGCCATGACTACTCTTTAGAGGCCCTGTTAGCGGGCAACTATTTGTTAGCCGAAGAGTTCAAAGATGGTCATTTTGCCACGACCTACCTGTCGCCACGTGATTACCACCGTGTACATATGCCTTGTAACGGCGTATTGCGTGAAATGATCTACGTTCCTGGCGACCTGTTCTCGGTGAACCCGCTTACCGCCGCTAACGTCCCTAACTTGTTCGCACGTAACGAGCGTCTCATCTGCATTTTTGACACAGATTTTGGCCCAATGGCACAGATTTTAGTCGGTGCAACCATTGTTGGCAGCATCGAGACTGTTTGGTCTGGTACGGTTAACGTGACCCGTGAAGGCATTATTCAGCGGTGGACTTACCCAACTGCGGGCAATGAAGGCGCGGTTGTGTTGAAAAAAGGCGAAGAAATGGGCCGCTTCAAACTCGGCTCTACGGTTATCAACCTGTTTGCTGCCAACCGTATCGAATTTAACGCCACCCTAGCCAGCGGAGCCAAAACGCTCATGGGGGCTGAATTTGCTCACAGCGTTAATGCCGCGGCACCGGTAGAAACCGTGACCGCAGAAGACACCATAGAGCAGACCGAAACACCTGCCGCAGAGTAAAACGCGTAGTGGCAAGCCACAATTGATGTGGGCTTGCCATCTTTCCCGCCTTTATTCTTTAGTTTATATACCCAAAATAATTCAAGTCGCATTGAGGCGGCGACGCAGTGAATCCTAGGAGTTTACATAAGTAAATGACTGGGGTGAGCGAGGAAAGCCAACAAAGATGCCACTTGAAGTATGACGGGTATAAAGAATTAATCCGAGAAACGTTCGTAAAAAGAAAGGAAGAGTTATGCGCCTGATTACCAAATTGTTGATAACCGGGTTACTGATGTTATCCCTTCCACTTAGTGCGAACGCCGCACTGAATGAGCAACAACTCGCCCAAGAACTCAAACAAGCCGAATCCAATAAAAACACCCCCAATCAGGCTGAACTGGTTGAGGCGCTTCAGAGCGCACTTAACTGGATCAATGAGAGTAAAGAGTCTGCTCAACGTACTCAGCAATATCAGAAATCCATCAGTGATTTTCCCAAACTCACGCGCGAACTCCGCCAACAGCTCAGCGATGAAAGCACCCCACCGCTGCCCGCGGCATCCATACCCGCTAGCGAAGCAGAACAACAAATTCTGCAAATTAGCAGCCAACTGTTGGAAGTTTCACGCCAGTTACAGCAAGAACTCGACCGCTCACGTGTCATCAGTGATTCGTTAAGTCAGGTTCCGCTCAAACAGGCTACCGCCCGCAAGGACTTAACCGAGGCCGAACGCCGTTTGCAAAATCTGGTCGTCACCAGTACCCCGTTGGCACAGGCCCAATCAAGCCAGCTACAGGCTGAGGTCGCGGCACGTAAAGCGTTGGTCGACGAATTAGAGTTGGAGCAGCTTTCTGCCAATAACCGTCAGGAATTGGCACGTTTACAGGCAGATGTACTCCGCAAACGCCATGAGCGCCTCGATCTTCAGTTACAGGATTTACGTAACTCGCTGAATACTCAACGACAACGTGAAGCCGAACAGGCCTTAGAACGAACGCAGCAATTAGTTGAACAAAGCGGGGATTTGCCCAAATCAATTTCCGATCAGCTGAAAATCAATCAGGAACTGTCTCGCGCATTGAATGAGCAAGCGGCGCGCATGGATGATATTGCCAACCAACAGCGAACCGCCGCGGCGCAAACTATTCAGGTGCGTCAGGCTCTCAGCACCATTCGTGAACAGGCCCAGTGGCTAGGGGTTTCCACCGCGTTGGGGGAAACGCTACGTGCGCAGGTTGCGCGCTTGCCTGATATGCCTAAACCGCAGCAGCTCGATGGCGATATGGCCAAACTGCGCGTGCAGCGTTTGTACTTTGAAAACCTACTCAACAAAATTGAACCAGCCGCCGACTATAAGCAAAACGATGGTAAGCCCTTAACGATTTCACAGCAGCGTTTGTTACAGCCACAGCTTAAAACACAGCGCGAGTTACTGAATTCACTGCTTTCCGGCTGTGATTCGCAAATCCTAGAATTAACCAAACTTAAAGTCGCCAACACCCAGCTTATTGATGCGCTGACCGAGATTAAAGACGCCACCCACCGTTATCTTTTCTGGGCGGCGGACGTTGATCCTCTAGGCGTTAGCGCACCGTTAGACGTGATTCAGAGCCTCAACCGTCTGCTGTCGCTGGATACGCTTTCTCAGCTTAGCCAAGCGTTTCTCATGATGCTCACAACCAAAGAAACGCTGTTGCCGCTGTTTGGTGCCCTATTGCTGGTTGGCTTTAGTTTTTATTCTCGCCGCCATTATCAGGCCTTTATGGAGCGCGCCAGCAGCAAGGTCGGTAAGGTGACCCAAGATCATATTTCGCTCACGCTGCGCACGGTGTTCTGGTCAATTCTCGTGGCGTTGCCGCTGCCGGTGCTGTGGGCGGCGTTAGGCTACGGATTACAAAATGCATGGCCCTATCCCATGGCCGTTGCCATTGGTGATGGCGTAACAGCCGCGCTGCCGGTGCTGTGGGCATTTATGATCAGCGCCGCATTTGCTCATCCAAACGGGTTATTCATTGCGCATTTCCGTTGGGAAGAACAACAGGTTAAGCGCGCAATGCGCTACTACCTCATGTCAATTTGGTTAATCGTGCCGCTGCTGATGGCGCTTGTTACCTTCGATAATCTAGACGACCGCGCCTTTGCGGGCTCGCTGGGACGCGCCTGTTTCATCATGCTGTGTGTGGCGCTCAGCTTGCTAACCACCAGCCTGAAGCGCGCAGGTATTCCGCTTTACCTCAACAAACAGGGCGACGGCGAAAACCTGATCAACCACGCGCTATGGTGGATTTTGCTGTGTGCACCGCTGGTGGCCGCTTTCGCTTCCCTGCTGGGCTACTTCAACACGGCGCAAATTTTATTAGCGCGTTTAGAGAGCTCGGTGGCCATCTGGTTCATCTTGTTGGTGGTGTATTACATCATCCGCCGTTGGATGTTGATTCAGCGCCGTCGTATCGCCTTCGAGCGAGCCAAACAGCGCCGCGCAGAACGCTTAGAAAAGCGTACCAAGGGTGAAGAGGATTCGACTCCGCACAGCGTTGAAGGGAGTCAGGACATTGAAGAGCCAGTGGTCGATCTCGACGCCATCAGTGCTCAATCGCTTCGTTTGGTTCGTTCGATTCTTACCATGATTGCGCTGGTATCGCTTATCTGGCTGTGGTCTGAATTGCATTCAGCCTTCGCGTTTTTGGAAAACATTCGTCTGTGGGATGTCACCAGCTCATCACAGGGAGTTGAAAGCCTCCAGCCTATTACGCTCGGGGCGGTGCTGATCGCGATATTAGTCATGATCGTCACGGTGCAGCTGGTCAAGAATCTGCCCGCTCTGCTGGAGCTTGGGTTGCTGCAACATCTTGATTTAACGCCAGGCACCGGATATGCCATTACCACCATCACCAAATACCTGTTGTTGCTGATTGGCGGCCTGATTGGTTTCTCGATGTTGGGCATTGAGTGGGCGAAATTACAATGGTTGGTCGCCGCGCTGACCCTCGGTTTGGGCTTCGGCTTACAGGAGATCGTTGCTAACTTTGCCTCCGGCTTGATCATTCTGTTTGAAAAACCGATCCGCATCGGCGATACCGTGACAATCCGCGATCTCACCGGCTCCGTGACCAAAATCAATACGCGCGCTACCACGATTTCAGACTGGGACCGCAAAGAGATCATCGTGCCCAACAAGGCCTTTATCACCGAGCAGTTTATCAACTGGTCGTTAAGCGATGCCGTCACCCGTGTTGTGCTTACCGTGCCTGCCGAGGCAACAGCCAGTAGCCAAGAGGTCACAGACGTTCTGCTTGAAGCGGCATCAAAATGCTCGCTGGTGCTCGATACGCCTGCGCCAGAGGCTTATCTGGTGGATATACAGCAAGGGATCCAGATTTTCGAACTGCGTATTTATGCCGCTGAAATGGCGCACCGTATGCCGCTGCGTCATGAGATCCATCAATTGATCTTGGCGGGCTTCCAGCAGCACGATCTGAAACTGCCGTTCCCACCGTTCCAAGTCAGCACCGATACGTTGCGACAGGCGCGGGGAAGTATGAGAAGGACGTTTACGACTGGAGGGTTATAACCTCAGTTATTAAATAACGATGAGAAACTCTGCCTGCCATAAATGCCATGGCGGTGTAAGGTTTCGTTCGCCTATCCGCTACGGTATTCACATACAAACTGCGTAGCAGGCGACCGATGAGGGGCGCCAGCGCGCGCCCCTTCAATCCTCGCGCTTTTATCCGAAATGCCATCTCCGCTCCGGTTTGGTATCGCCCATCCCGGGCGCCCCAAACTCCGCCGGAACATCCCTGTACCGGCGGCTCTCTCTACCAAGACTTAAACGATTAAAAGATAAGAAAGAAGAGATAATAAAATCTTTGTCTTTTTTATGTTGAAAGAATGCATTTTAGAGCCGCCAGCAGGGATGCTGGTGGCAGGTTGAGGGCGCACAGGACGTGCGCTCCGAGACCGGTCGGACAAACGACTCGGTTAAAAGCGCGAGAGTGAAGAGGTTGCGCGCTGGCAACCTCTTCTCGGACGCCTACGTCTGCGGTTTCATGGAAACACAAATGCTCACAGGCGGACGAAATCTTTCACCGCTCTTACATAAAAGATTCTAAATGCAAGGCGGCGTTGCTTAGCCAAAAATTACCTACGCCCTATCCACCGGAAACGCAATCACTTCACTTAACCGTTCTGCCTTGAGCGCCAGCATAATCAATCGATCAACGCCAAGTGCGACACCCGAGCAATCCGGCAATCCGTGCTCTAATGCCGCCAGCAGATTTTCATCCAGTGGATGCTCAGGCAAGCCCATTGCCGCGCGTTTGCGGTTATCTTGCTCAAAGCGCATGCGCTGCTCGCGAGCATCCGTTAACTCATGGAAACCATTCGCCAGCTCGATGCCTTTGTAATAGACCTCAAAGCGCTCCGCCACACGGTGATCTTCGGTGCTGATTTGCGCTAAAGAGGCCTGCGAGGCAGGGAAATGGTATACAAACGTTGGCTTATCACGGCCAATATTCGGCTCAACGCCAAAGGTAAACAGCAGCTGTAACAGCGTATCGCGATCTTCTTCTTGATCGGCCACGTTGCTCAGATCGAGCTTCGCCGCCACTTCGCGCAACTGTACTTTGTCGGCAGAAAGCGGGTCCATATCCAAATGACGAATAAACGCCTGCTGGTAGGAAAGCGTTTCGGCGCTGTCGCATTCCAATACCTGTTGCAGAAGATCGTCGACCTCATTCATTAAACGGTACATGTCGTAGTGTGGGCGATACCACTCCAGCATGCTGAATTCAGGATTATGATGTCGGCCTGACTCTTCATTGCGGAAGCTTTTGCCGAGCTGATAAATCGGCCCGCTGCCCGCTGCTAACAGGCGCTTCATGTGATATTCCGGGCTGGTCATCATGTATAGCGTCATGCCCTGCGCCGCACCGGGGCCCACAAAATGGGTTTGGAATGGCACAAGATGAATGTCCGTTACCGTTGCCTGGCTCATTGCCGGCGTGTCGACTTCAAGAACACCGCGGTCCGAGAAGAATCGACGAATGGTGGACACGATTGTCGCGCGCTTCAACAAATTGGCGATAGGGGCACTTGGCTGCCAGCTTGCCGTTTCGCTCATGATAATTACTCCGCTATAAAACAGGATGTGCAGTCTACCCGCATCATCGCAGGCAGACAAACCATTGGCGCTCACTGAGTGAGCTAATAACCACACAGCAAAACTATTGGCTGCTCTATATTCTATAAAAAGAACATAAAATACATAAAAACCACGAGAACAGGCAAAAATAGCGCTGATATCACATTTTTGTACTACGGTTAGTAGGGAAAACAGCAAAACAATCGATCACATCAAGTTTCTACTACTTCGTTTTAGGTATAATTTTATCACTTGAACTTATAAATCTTAGCCATTCCCGATGCGCACTAAAGAGAGCAACTGTTTGAATATCTGCTACTACTTCTCTTAGTGCGACATTTGGAATGGTTATTCATTTTAATTGATATTGACAATTGATCACCCGGAGGAATGCAGTGCAAACCTTTAACGCAGACCTTGCCATCGTCGGGGCAGGGGGTGCTGGTTTACGTGCAGCAATTGCAGCAGCGGAAGCCAACCCTCAACTGAAGATCGCGCTTATCTCTAAAGTATATCCAATGCGTAGCCACACCGTGGCCGCAGAAGGCGGATCAGCAGCCGTTACTCAGGCTCACGACTCATACGACTACCATTTCAACGATACCGTTGCTGGTGGTGACTGGCTTTGTGAACAGGATGTGGTCGATCATTTCGTCCATAACTGTCCTCGCGAAATGGCTCAGCTTGAGCAATGGGGTTGCCCTTGGAGCCGTAAACCTGACGGTTCCGTTAACGTTCGCCGTTTTGGCGGGATGAAGATTGAGCGTACATGGTTCGCCGCGGATAAAACCGGCTTCCATATGCTGCACACTCTTTTCCAAACTTCTTTAAAATATCCACAGATTCAGCGCTTTGATGAGCACTTCGTTCTCGACATTTTGGTCGACGAAGGCAAAGCACGCGGCCTTGTTGCCATGAATATGATGGAAGGTAATCTGGTTCAGATCCGTGCAAACGCCGTAGTTATGGCAACAGGCGGCGCAGGCCGTGTGTATCGCTACAACACCAATGGCGGCATCGTTACCGGCGACGGTATGGGCATGGCGTTAGATCACGGTATTCCTTTACGTGATATGGAATTTGTTCAGTATCACCCAACCGGCCTGCCGGGTTCAGGGATCCTGATGACTGAAGGCTGTCGTGGTGAAGGTGGTATTCTGGTCAACAAAGATGGCTATCGCTATCTGCAAGACTACGGAATGGGCCCTGAAACCCCACTCGGCGAACCAAAAAACAAATACATGGAACTGGGTCCACGCGACAAAGTTTCTCAGGCATTCTGGCACGAATGGCGCGCTGGCCGCACCATCTCTACTCCGCGCGGCGATGTGGTCTATCTGGATCTGCGTCATCTGGGCGAGAAAAAACTGCTGGAGCGTCTGCCGTTCATCTGTGAGCTGTCTAAAGCTTACGTGGGCGTCGATCCGGTTAAAGAGCCGATCCCAGTTCGTCCAACCGCGCACTACACCATGGGTGGTATTGAAACCAACCAGAACTGCGAAACCCGTATTCAGGGTCTGTTCGCCGTGGGTGAATGTTCTTCTGTTGGTCTGCACGGTGCAAACCGTCTGGGCTCTAACTCTCTGGCAGAGCTGGTGGTATTTGGCCGCGTTGCGGGCGAACACGCTGTTCAGCGCTCACAGGAAGCCACTCCGGCTAACGGCAGCGCGCTAGATGCACAGGCAAAAGACGTTGAAGCACGTCTGCACGCACTGGCTAATCAGGAAGGTACTGAAAGCTGGGCGAAAATCCGTGACGAGATGGGCATGTCAATGGAAGAAGGCTGTGGTATCTACCGTACTACTGACCTGATGCAGAAAACCGTTGATAAATTGGCCGAACTGAAAGAACGTTTCAAACGCGTCAAAATCACCGATAACTCTAGCGTCTTCAACACCGACCTGCTGTACACCATCGAATTGGGTCACGGCCTGAACGTGGCTGAATGTATGGCTCATGCGGCAATCAACCGTAAAGAATCCCGTGGCGCACATCAGCGTCTGGATGAAGGTTGCACCGAGCGTGATGACGTTAACTTCCTGAAGCACACCCTGACATTCAAAAATGCCGACGGCCTCGCCCCACGCATTGAATACAGCGACGTGAAAATTACCAAACTGCAACCAGCAAAACGTGTATACGGTGCTGAAGCAGAAGCTCAGGATGCAAAGAATAAGGAGCAAGCGAATGGCTGAGATGAAAATCTTGAAAATGGAAGTCATGCGCTATAACCCAGAACAGGATGCCGAGCCGCATTTCGTGACGTATGACGTCCCGTATGACGAAACGACTTCCCTGCTGGATGCGTTAGGCTACATCAAAGATAATCTGGCTGCCGACCTGTCTTACCGCTGGTCTTGCCGTATGGCAATCTGTGGTTCTTGCGGCATGATGGTTGACCGCGTGCCTAAACTGGCGTGTAAAACCTTCCTGCGTGACTACCCAACCGGTATGCGCGTTGAAGCGTTAGGCAACTTCCCAGTAGAACGCGATCTAGTGGTCGATATGACTCACTTTATCGAAAGTCTGGAAGCCATTAAGCCATACATCATCGGTAACAACCGTAAACCAGAAGACGGCACCAACCTGCAGACCCCAGCACAGATGGAAAAATACCATCAGTTCTCCGGCTGCATTAACTGTGGTCTGTGCTACGCAGCCTGCCCACAGTTTGGTCTGAACCCTGAGTTCATCGGCCCAGCCGCTATCACTCTGGCACACCGTTACAATCTGGATACCCGCGACCACGGGAAGAAAGAGCGTATGCCTGTTCTGAACTCCGATAACGGCGTTTGGACTTGTACCTTCGTCGGTTATTGCTCAGAAGTTTGTCCAAAACACGTCGACCCAGCCGCTGCTATCCAGCAGGGCAAAGTTGAAAGTGCGAAAGACTTCATGATCGCGATGCTGAAACCGCAATAAGGGAGGATGAATCAATGACGACTTCAACTAAACGCAAACCTTATGTGCGTGGCATGCAGGCTAACTGGTGGCAGAAACTCGGTTTCTACAAGTTCTATATGCTGCGCGAGAGCTCTGCTCTGGGCAACGTATGGTTCAGCATCGTGCTAATTTATGGAATTTTCTCCATGAAAGACGGCGCTGCTGGCTGGGAAAGCTTTGTGGCTTTCTTGCAGAACCCACTGGTGCTGATCCTGAACATCATCTCATTGCTTCTGGCTGCACTTCATACCAAAACCTGGTTTGAACTTGCTCCAAAAGCGGCCAATATCGTGGTTGGTGACACGAAAATGGGCCCTGGTCCGGTGATCAAAGCCCTTTGGGTAGTGACCATCATTGCGACCGTGGTCATTTTGGCCGTTACCCTGCTGTAACCGTAAAGGAGAACATTGTGAATAATAAAGTATACAAACGTTCTGACGAGCCGGTTTTCTGGGGGCTATTTGGTGCAGGCGGCATGTGGGGTGCAATCATTGCGCCCGTCGTAATTCTGATCGTTGGCATCATGCTGCCTCTGGGTTGGTTCCCAGATGCACTGACTTTCGAACGTGCGCTGAGCTTCAGCCAGAGCTTCATTGGCCGTATTTTCTGGTTGCTGATGATCATTCTGCCGCTGTGGTGTGGTTTGCACCGTATGCATCACATGATGCATGACCTGAAAATCCACGTACCTGCGGGTAAATGGGTGTTCTACGGTTTAGCTGCGATTCTAAGCGTAGTTGCGCTGATCGGCGTATTCACGCTGTAATGAGTCACTTCGCTGTATGAAAGCCTCCTCCGGGAGGCTTTTTTATTGGTTAGATTCCCGCTATCAGGTCTACACTTTAACGGTATTCGTTTGAAAAGGAGCCGTTATGCCTGTTTGGTCTCGCATTGCCGCTGTTTGTACAGCACTGCTCTCCGTTGGCTGTAGCACTAAGCCGCCGCCTGACGTCACTGTCGTCAGCGACTTTCAACTGCCCCGCTATCTTGGCAACTGGTACGAAATTGCTCGCCTCAATCATCCTTTTGAACAGGGATTAGACCACGTCACAGCCCACTACAGCATGCGGGAAGACGGTGGTGTAAAGGTCGTTAATCGTGGATTTAACACTGAAAAGCACCAATGGAAGGAGAGCATCGGCAAAGCTTATTTCGTTCAGTCACCGAACGTTGCTTCGCTCAAAGTGTCTTTCTTCGGCCCATTCTATGGCGGTTACAACGTGATTGAGTTGGATAGCGAGTATCGCTACGCGCTGATTTGCGGACCCAATAAGAACTACCTATGGATACTGGCGCGTACACCGACGTTGGATAACGACGTGAAGCAAAAGCTGCTGGCAACCGCCCAGCGCTATGGATTTAAAACTCAGGATTTAATTTGGGTGAACCAATCACCTATCGATATGAGCCCGCCTCATTAGAGGCGAGCTGTAACGCGAGCGAGGCTAAGATTATTGGCTACTGAATTTCAAACCCAGTATCCCGATAACGATCAGACACAGGCTGATAATTCTTGGCAGGCTCGCAGATTCCCCTAGCAGTACAATCCCCATAATGGCCGCCCCTACGGCGCCAATTCCCGTCCACACGGCATAAGCGGTGCCTGCCGGTAAAGTTTTCATCGCGTGCGCCAGCAGCACCATGCTAACCACCATGGCAGCAATAGTAATAATGCTCGGCGTTAAGCGAGAAAAACCATGGGTATATTTTAGGCCTATGGCCCAAACAACTTCCAAGAGACCAGCGACCATCAGAATGATCCAAGACATGCGATTTATCCACAACGATGGGGTCGTCCCCGAATTAAGATACGTACACAGGTCGTCCTGCGTAGTTTTTTTGAATGGTAAAGCGTCGTTAGGATACGATGATTTTGAGAAAAAGTTAAGAAGAGGAAATATCAGGGCGTAGGCAACAAGACAACGCCCTTGCGTATGGCAAATAAAAGCTACTGTGCGGCGCGCTGAATCGCCTGACCACCGGCTTCTACGTCTTCACCCGCACCGCGAGTCGTATTACAGCCAGCCAAAGCGGCAAGAACTAACAGAGAACATACTAATGCGATGCTTTTCTTAATCATTGCTATCTTCCTTATCTGCAGTTTTAAAAGTAATGCCTTTTAAGCGTAGACAAGAAATCAGCAGTAAGCGAAAAAACATCACCGCTCTTAATTAATTAGCTCGCTACCCGTGAAATCGCGCCACCGAGATGCTGTACATCCTCGCCGAATCCGCGGGCGGTGTTACAACCGCTCAAAGCCGCTAACGCACTCACCATCAATGCCAACACAACGATTTTCTTTATCATATTTATCCGCGTTCCTCATGCGAGCCTTTTGGGTAAAAAAAAACCGCGTTATACGCGGCTTTTTTTAAAACAAATTAGCTTTCTTCGCAATTACTTAACGCGAGAAACATATTCGCCAGAACGGGTGTCAACTTTGATCACTTCGCCGATCTGTACGAACAATGGAACTTTAACCACTGCGCCAGTGCTCAGGGTTGCAGGTTTACCGCCGGTACCCGCGGTATCACCTTTCAGACCTGGATCGGTATCAACGATTTCCAGCTCTACGAAGTTTGGAGGAGTAACCTGAATTGGACGGCCGTTCCACAGAGTTACGATACACTCTGCCTGATCCAGCATCCATTTAGCGTTATCGCCGATAGCTTTCTCATCAGCAGCCAGCTGCTCGAAGGTTTCGTTGTTCATGAAATGATAGAACTCACCGTCGTTGTACAGGTAAGTCAGGTTCAAGTCGACAACGTCCGCGCCTTCTGCGGAGTCAGTAGATTTAAAGGTTTTTTCAACACGGGTGCCGGTCAGCAGGCGACGCATTTTAACGCGAGCAAAGGCTTGGCCTTTACCTGGTTTAACGAACTCGCTGCTTTCTACTGCATAAGGCTCGCCCTCGAACATGATTTTAAGACCGGGACGGAAATCGTTGCTAGAATAAGTCGCCATAAAGGCCCTCTGAATTATTTATAACTGGTAGCTTAGCCAAAAAAATGGCACATATTGTAACTCAAAATACGCAGTCTAGAGAAGATTGGCTGCAACAACTTGCCGATGTTATTACTGAACCGGCAGAATTGCTTGAATATTTAGCACTTTCTGACAGCCCTGAATGGCAAAAAGGCCACGATGCGCGGCGTCTTTTCGCCCTGCGCGTTCCTTACGCCTTCGCTCGGCGCATGAAAAAGGGCGACCCGAACGATCCGCTCCTCCTTCAGGTCATGACGTCCGCCAGCGAATTTATCGCCACGCCGGGCTATTCAACCGATCCGTTGGAAGAACAAGACGACGCCATCGCCGTGCCAGGACTGCTGCATAAATATATTAACCGAGCGCTGCTGTTGGTCAAAGGCGGCTGTGCGGTTAACTGTCGTTATTGCTTCCGCCGTCACTTTCCCTATCAGGAAAATCAGGGAAACAAAGCCAACTGGCGTCACGCCCTAGATTATATTCGCCAACAGCCGGAACTGGATGAAATCATTTTCTCCGGCGGCGATCCGTTGATGGCGAAAGATCACGAACTGGCATGGTTGCTCGACGAGATAGAAACTATTCCGCATATTAAACGGCTACGCATCCATAGCCGCTTGCCGGTGGTTATCCCTGCCCGAATCACCGAAGCGCTGACCCAACGTTTTTCTCAGTCACGCTTGCAGATTCTACTGGTGACTCACATTAACCATGCCAATGAAATTGACCCAGAGCTTTGTGATGCCATGACACGCCTCAAACGCGCCAACGTCACGCTTCTCAACCAAGGCGTTTTACTGCGCGGGGTGAATGATAACGCAGATACATTGGCTAAGCTCAGCAATGCACTGTTTGATGCGGGAATTATGCCTTATTACCTGCATGTCCTCGATCGAGTACAAGGCGCGGCGCATTTTATGGTGCCAGATGATGAAGCACGGCTGATCATGCGTGAACTGATGACGAAAGTCTCAGGCTATATGGTACCGAAGCTTACCCGTGAAATCGGCGGGGAGCCAAGTAAAACGACCATTGATTTAGGCTTGCGCCAGCGCTGATATCATCCCCCATCCCTCCCTTTCGGGGGAGGGAACTTAGTTACGATAATTCCAATACTGCCCTTCCCTCAATTCAGTTAAAGCCATTACGAAACACCTCGCAGACTGACGTTAACTTAATTATTTTCATCTTTTATCCATACCTATAATAAGGGTAAGGCAACCACATCAATTTACTATCGACCACTGAGCATGAAAAAAAATAGTCTATTCAGATGATCGTCAAAAAAACATCAACTATCATTAATTAACAGGGAAATCTTTATATACAAAATAATTATGGATCCATCATGAAAGTGAAATTTTGAGAGGCTATTGTGTATCAATATCTAATAAATTTTAAAATACACTTATCTAGTGAAAGGTCTATTAATAGCGGAGATACAATTATTTATCTTAAAGTCATATTTTATCTCCTGTTAGTTAGCTTTATACCTAATAGCTGCTACGCGAATATATCTGTCTACCCGATGGTCATGAATATGAATGGCGGTACTGAAGACACATCGCTTCAGGTCAGCTCTAAGGAGAACAAAACGCAATATATACGGGTCACTGTAAAACGAATTGTGCATCCAGCCACGCCAGAAGAACGAGAAGAAAGTGTGACTGCTGATGAACGCGGTTTGATTGTTTCGCCCCCAAAATTTATTTTACCTGCTAACACCCACTATAAAGTCAGGCTTATGAGGCTAAATCCTTCTGAACAAGAGGAAACATGGCGGGTTTATTTTGAATCCATTCCTGCGCCTTCTGAAACGCAGGGAGAATTGCCGGATAAAACACAGGTAAATATTAATTTCATATGGGGTGCGCTCGTGAGGATTATACCTACGCAAACAGATGCGAAATTGGGATTGAACCACAATGGGCGACAATTATTTAACGCGGGAAATATTCATTTGAATATTTTACGGGTAGCACAGTGCACCTCCGTGTGTTCTTGGCAGCCTATCAACAAAAGAATATATCCAAATGAAGCACTTCCACTCCCACCTGAATTATCGACACATCTTATTCGGGTTGAATATAGCTATGATGATACCCCTCCCCAGTTAATTAATTTACCCGCGGGCACAACACCTGTATCTTTGAATCAAATCCGGAGCTAACCATGAATGAAAAATACCCATTCTATATAATTTTCATCATCTCGATACTTTCCGTTGCCAGCTCCGCTCAAGCATTACAGAGCAATATTACAATTAACGTAAACGTTGCTCCATCATTGGTTGTCACGAATCATAATGGCACGATATTACCTACTGCATTGACGATGGACTTTATCCCGTCAACCAATAAGTTTGGCACTGTGGTTCAACCCGCAATCATTTCCAGCAACGATGTAGCTCAAGGAGTTAAAGTTAAGCTGCTTGACGAACCTAAACTGGTGTCCACTCAGGACCCAAGCAAGCAGGTGAAACTGAAAGTTAAACTAGACGATAATAATGTAACGACCACCGATACGCTTATATCTAAAGCAGACTTCATCTCCAGTCAGCACATGGCGACTCGTCATTCCCCCGTGGCCAGCAAATTGACTATTTCGCAAGATCCTAGCAGCACCATAAGCAAGCCAGAGATCTATCAGGGTACCGTTAATTTAGTATTAACAATGGCTCCCTAATTTCATCGCTAAATAATATAAATACGGCCTGCTAAATCGGGAGCAGCAGGCCGCTATAATTACAAAAACAGCTCTAGCAACGAATTCAAAAACAGTTTTCCGTGCTCGGTAATCTGCCAATACTCATCGGTTTCTACGATATAATTCTGTGCCAGCGCTTCATCTAACTGGGCACGAATCACCTCTTCGCCAAGACCGGTGTACAGTTGGAATTCTGCACGCGGCGTAGGCTCGAGCAATCTAAAGCGGTTCATAAAGAATTCGAACGGACGATCGTCGCTCTCTACTTCATGCTGTTTATCGAGATAGCGTCCTTGCATATATCCGCGTGGATGGCGTGTTTTCGCCGTGCGTAAAATACGGCCGTCTTCAAACGTCACTTTACCGTGCGCTCCACAACCAATCCCCAGATAGTCACCAAAGCGCCAGTAATTCAAATTATGCTGGCACTGATAGCCCGGCTTGGCATAGGCCGAAGTTTCGTATTGCTGATACCCAGCTGCGCGTAGCAGTTCATCACCGCGCTGGAAAATGTCCCATAGCGCATCGTCATCAGGTAATTTCGGCGGACGCGAACCAAACAGCGTGTTCGGCTCAATAGTGAGTTGATACCACGACAAATGCGGCGGATTCAGCTCAATCGCCTGACGTAAATCATCAAGCGCCTCTTCCAATGACTGGTCTGGCAAACCATGCATTAAATCGAGATTAAAGCTGCGTAATCCTAAGCCTTGCGCCAAATGTGCAGCGCGTTTGGCCTCTTCTGGCCCGTGGATGCGCCCTAAACGCGTTAACTTCTCTGCGCTAAAGCTCTGCACACCAATCGAAATACGATTGATACCGGCTCGCTGATAGGCGCTAAAGCGATCGGCCTCAACGGTGCCGGGATTCGCCTCCATGGTCACTTCTGCATTGGCCGCAACCGGTAAACGCACTCGAACACCATCCATCAACCGCTGCATACCCTCGGCGCTTAGCAGGCTCGGCGTTCCACCACCAATAAAAATGGTGCCGATTTCACGCCCTGAGGTAAGCGCCACATCAGCATCTAAATCAGCCAACAAATGGTCGACATACTCCGTTGAAGGAATATCACCTTTTTGAGCGTGAGAATTGAAATCGCAGTATGGGCATTTCTGCACACACCACGGGATATGAATATAGAGGCTAAGCGGAGGCAACTTAAGCATTGCGCATCGCTTCCAGCAGCAGCTTCAACGCTTTACCACGATGCGAAACCGCAATTTTCTGCTCTTTGCTGAGCTGTGCCGCAGAACAACCTAACTCAGGAACGTTGAAAATAGGGTCATAGCCGAAGCCGCCGTCGCCTGATGGTGCGAAACTGATTTCACCCGCCCAACTGCCGTGACATACCAGCGGCGTAGGATCTTCAGCATGGCGCAAATAAACTAATACGCAGTGGAATCGTGCCTGACGTTGGCCTTCGGGAACGTCTTTCAGCGCCACCAGCAATTTCTCGAGATTCTGACGGTCGCTAGCATCCTCGCCCGCATAACGTGCGGAATAGATCCCTGGAGCCCCGCCCAAAATATCCACGGCTAAACCGGAATCGTCGGCAATCGCAGGTAACCCCGTGATCTGCGCAGCATGGCGGGCTTTAAGAATCGCGTTCTCAATAAATGTCAGGCCCGTTTCTTCCGCAGAGTCCACACCCAATTCAGTCTGTGCCACAACGTCTAAGCCAAAGTCTGCTAGCAAGCTTGCCAACTCGCGAACTTTGCCCGCATTTCCCGTCGCCAATACCACTTTTTGCATGATAAATCCTATATATAGCACCGGCAGGCTAATGCCTGCCGGTAGAAAAACAATTATTCAGGGGAGCACAATGCTGAGATCACATCAGGGATTTGTTGAGGTTGGTTAATGCGAACCTGCTTATGCCGGCCCAACTCCCCTTTCTCAATAACCACCTGACTTTTAGCGACTCGAAACTGTTTGGCGATAAATTTTTGCAGATGAGCATTAGCCTGACCATCCACCGGCGGTGCGGTAATGGCGACTTTTAACTCTTCACCATGCAGCCCAACAATCTGGTCACGGCTGGCTTTCGGCTGAATATAAAGGCGTAAAACCAGCGCATCACTCTCAAACTTTACTGCGTCTGTACTTATTCCACTCACAGCAAGAACCAGAGCTGCCCCAGAAGATCCATGCCGAGATAATTCAGCATGTACAGCACCAAGATCACGACCATGGCTGAAAAATCTAGACCGCCCATCGCAGGAAGAAAACGACGTATCGGCGACATCAACGGCTCAGTCAGCTGCATCAACACATAATCCATTGGGCTGCGGCCTTGGCTGATCCAGCTCATGATAGAACGGATGATAATCACCCAGAACACCAGATAACCTGCAGATTTGATAACGGAAATCAGGCCAAATAGCAGGTTGTACGGGCTAAGCGAGATCTCTCCGCTTTGGATCAGCAGCAACAGCGGATATTTAATCGTCATCAGCAAAAATGCCACCAGCAGCGAAGACGAATCAATCGGCCCCAGTGAAGGGATTACGCGACGCAGCGGTCCCACAATCGGCTGAGTCACTTTCACAATAAACTGCGACAGCGGATTATAAAAATCAGTGCGTGCCCATTGCATCCAGATCCGCAGCAATAAAATCATGACGTAAAGGTCAATGACAGTTTTGACCAAGAAAGTCAGTGTTAGCATGAAAAACCCTTTATCCGTTAAATGGTAAGGTAAGTAAGAAAATTAAAATAATCAGTCTATTAACTGATAATTATTATGAAGTTGTACCGTAATCACGGGCGCCAAAAATCGCTGTACCGATACGCACGAGCGTACTGCCTGCGGTAATCGCAGCCGCCATATCATGAGTCATCCCCATCGATAACGTATCAATATGCAGATACTGCGCTTTAAGAGCCAAAAACGCCTGTTCCATTTGCTCAAACACTGCTTTTTGCTTCGCAGGATCTTCTTCTGGCGCAGGAATGGCCATCAAGCCACGCAAACGAAGATTAGGCATTTCAGCGACCTGCGCAGCTAACGCATCAAGCTCGCTCAGTTCAATACCTGATTTGCTGCTTTCATCGCTAATATTAATTTGGATCAGCACGTTCAGCGGCGCACATTCCGCGGGGCGTTGTTCACTCAAACGCTGAGCAATTTTCACACGATCGATGGTATGAATCCAATCGAAATGCTCCGCCACTAAGCGGCTTTTATTAGATTGCAATGGGCCAATGAAGTGCCACTCCAATTCCGAACCGTGGGGTGTCTGTGCAAAATGCTGGATCTTGCTCACCCCTTCCTGCACGTAGTTTTCACCAAAGGCTCGTTGCCCTGCGGCAATCGCTTCTTCGATGGCGCTCACAGGCTTAGTTTTACTGACTGCAAGTAACGTAACTTCTTCTGGAGACCTGCCGCAATCCTGAGCCGCAGCGCTGATACGGCTCCTGACGGCCTCTAAATTTTGTTGGATAGTGCTATTCATAATTTTTGGCTCAGGAGGTTAAATGGATTTTTGTGATTTATTGGCTCGTAGTGTAAAGCAAAACGCATCAGATCTGCATCTTTGCACTGGATATCCACCCGTTCTTCGTATCGACGGCGCATTGCAGACGGTCGAAGCAGAGCCGCTAACGTCCCGCCAGATTGACTCTTGGCTGGCGATGCACCTGCCTACCGAAGCCGATACGCTATGGCGACAGCAGCATCAGGTAGATTTCGCCTTAAACCTACATGGGGGCATCCGGCTCAGAGTCAATGCTTTCCAGCAATTACATGGCCCCTCTCTGGCCCTGCGCATTATTCCAAACACGATCCCGACGCTGCATGATTTATCTGCGCCAACGGCACTGCCTAATCTTCTTGAGGCGGGCTCTGGGCTCATTTTGGTCTGTGGTGCAACCGGCAGCGGAAAATCCACAACGCTTGCCGCCATGCTGAACCATATAAACCACCATCAGCCATGGCACATTATTACGCTGGAGGACCCTTTGGAATTTATCCATATCCCGCAGCAATCGCTTATCCAACAGCGTGAAATTGGCGCTCATGTTCCCAGCTTTAACCAAGCGCTACGCGCCGCGCTGCGAGAGGATCCCGATGTCATTTTACTGGGTGAATTACGTGATGCGGAATCCATTCGTTTAGCCCTCACGGCAGCAGAGACGGGCCATCTCGTATTAGCGACGCTACACACGCGAGGTGCCGCGCAAGCGGTAGAACGGCTGATTGATGTCTTTCCTGCCGAAGAGAAAAATTTTGTACGTACACAAATCGCAGGCAGCCTGCGGGCGGTGCTGGCACAGCAGCTTTTGCCCAAACAGGGCGGAGGAAGAGTCGCCGCGTTTGAGTTTCTGCTCAATACACCTGCCGTCAGTAACTTAATCCGTGAAGAAAAAGCGCACCAGATAGCTACCGTACTGCAAACGGGGCAACGACAAGGAATGCTAAGTTTTGAGCAGGATATTGCTCGATTAAACGCACAAGGAATACTTGGGAGGATAAAAAATGACCATAACCACTAACCTGCTCACTAAGGTCAATGTACAATATCGTTGTACATTGTCACTTTCCGGTCAGGAGATTTTTATGCGCAACATCACCTACTCAGCGGCTCGAGCCACGTTAGCCTCAGTCATGGATCAAACGATTCAGGACTGCACGCCCATACTTATCACCCGTCAAAATGGTGAAGACTGCGTTTTGATGTCTAGCAAAGAATATTCCAGCCTCATGGAAACCGCTTATTTAATGCGCTCACCCGCGAATGCTGAACACCTGCTTAAATCATTGGCACAAGCTAGCGCCAAGGCTCTAGAACAGAAGGTGCTGGATGAATAAATTCTTCACGGATGAGTCTTGGGCCGATTACGTCTTCTGGCAGGAAAATGACAAACGTTTTATTAAACGTATCAATGAATTGATTAAAGAAATTGAAAGGACCCCGTTCACAGGGATTGGTAAACCAGAGCCTTTAAAACATCATCTATCGGGCTATTGGTCACGCAGAATTAATGAAGAACACCGGATCATATACCGGGTAGAAGAAGACAGGATGATCATCCTGTCTTGCCGCTATCATTATTAGTCAGCTCATCCTGCCTGCTGATCAAACCAGCTTTCCAGAATAATCACCGCAGAGGCGGCGTCTACGCTACCTTTATCCAATGCACGATAGCCGCCACCGGCAAAAAGATGCGATCGCGCTTCGACGGTACTCAAGCGTTCATCGTGCAGAGCAATTTGCACACCAAAACGACCATGAATGCGATTAGCAAACTTTCGCGCCTGAGCGGTAACCGGTTGTTCGGTGCCGTCCATATTGAGAGGTAGCCCAACCACCACGAGATCGGGCTGCCACTCCTTTAAAATTTTTTCAATTTTTGTCCAGTCGGGTGAACCTTCATTTGCCTTAAATGAAGCCAGTGGCCGCGCCGTACCTGTAATCTCTTGCCCAATCGCAGCACCGATACTTTTGGTACCAAAATCGAAAGCGATAATTGTTCTGTTACCCATTACGCGTGTCCTGCTGAAGTGGCCATATTGCGAATATCGACGCCCAGTTTTTTAGCCGCGCTGACCCAGCGTTCTGAAATTGGCGTATGGAATAGGATGTGCGCATCGGCTTCAACGGTGAGCCACGCATTATCGAGCAGTTCTTGCTCCAACTGTCCTGCCTCCCAGCTGCAATAACCCAATGAAACCAAAATATCTTTTGGCTGTGCTTGAGTCCCTAACGTTTCAAGCACGTCGCGAGAGGTTGTCATCATGCATTCAGCGGAAATCGCGACGCTGGAGCCAAAATTTGACTGTGGCGTATGCAGCACAAAACCACGATCTTCAGCCAACGGACCGCCGTACATGACCGGTTTATCCAACCGAATTTTCTCGTCTCTTGGCTCTGGCGTGATTTTTAGCTTTTCCAATAGGGATCCCAGAGTGAGCTGTTCTAGTGGTTTATTGATGACTAAACCCATCGCACCGTCTTTATTGTGCTCGCACACATAGATAACGGTACGCTTGAATCGGCTGTCCTGCATAGAAGGCATGGCTATGAGAAAATGATGCGCTAAATTCATCGTCGTGGCTTCAACTCGCTGTATTTGTTTATGTGTTCACTAAAGTGTAATCAGTGAATATACCCGTCGCTTTTGAGATGCAGAGGTATAGTGATTTCATCCTGAAATTTTAGTATGCGAATTTTTGGGCTGGATGTCACGGGAGATAACCCCTACCTGCAAGCACGATCAAACATATCTCGCGCAAGCAGGTTGGGGGCAAAAATTACTTCTTACCGATACGTTTTTCAATCGAATCCATCAACATGCCGGTCACAGACACATCAGGGAATGCGGCTTCAATCTCACGCGCACAGGTAGGACTCGTGACGTTAATCTCAGTCAGGCGATCGCCAATAATGTCCAAGCCAACAAAGATGAGGCCTTTCTCTTTCAGCACTGGCGCCACTTTACGCGCAATCGCCCAGTCACTTTCGGTCAATGGACGCGCTTCACCGCGCCCACCGGCGGCCAAGTTGCCACGGGTTTCGCCGCTTTTTGGAATACGCGCCAAGCAGTAAGGAACCGGCTCGCCGTCCACCACCAGCACACGCTTGTCACCGTCTTTGATCGCAGGAAGGAAATTCTGCGCCATGCAGAAACGGCTGCTGTGTTCGGTCAGCGTTTCGATAATCACAGACAAATTCGGATCTTCCGCTTTTACGCGGAAAATCGATGCACCGCCCATGCCGTCGAGCGGTTTCAAAATAATGTCACCGTGCTTGGCATAGAATTCACGAATGTGTTCCGCTTTACGCGTGACCAAGGTATCCGGCGTTAAATCGGCAAACCATGCGGTAAACAGCTTTTCGTTACAGTCGCGCAGGCTCTGCGGCTTGTTAACGATCAAGGTGCCTTTATCTTCCGCGCGCTCAAGGATATAAGTGGCATAAATAAACTCGGTATCAAACGGAGGATCTTTACGCATCAAAATGACGTCGAGATCGGACAGCGCAATATCCTGTTCGCCGTGGAACTCATACCAGCCCGCTTTATCTTCTTTCACACTCAGCAATTGAGTGCGCGCACGCCCTTCACCCACATACATGTAAAGATCGTTCATTTCCATGTAGTGCAGTTCGTAGCCACGGCGCTGTGCTTCGAGCAGCATCGCAAAGCTGGTGTCTTTTTTGATATTGATGGAAGAAATCGGGTCCATCACAATGCCAAGCTTAATCATTCTTTTCTCCTAGCCTAAATCGCCAAAGCGAACCTGAAGTGCGGTTATGGCTGTCAGCGCGGTGGTCTCTGTGCGTAATACACGAGGTCCCAACAGAATATCAGTAAATTGGTAGCCTGCGGTCATGGCAATTTCATCGGCGGATAATCCACCTTCTGGGCCAATCAGCAAACGTACACGTTCAACGGGCAGCGGTAATGTGTTGATACTCGCATTGGCGCGCGGATGCAAATTCAGCTTCAAAGAATCATCCTCTTCGGCGCACCACTGTTCTAACAACATCGTTGGGCGAATTTCAGGGATCACATTCCGCCCACACTGCTCGCAGGCCGCAATCGCAATTTTTTGCCATTGCCCCAGTTTTTTAGCCATACGTTCAGCATCCAGCTTAACGCCACAGCGTTCAGAAATCAGCGGAGTAATGATACTGGCACCCAGCTCAATGGATTTTTGTATGGTGAATTCCATCTTTTCACCACGTGAAATCACCTGCCCTAAATGCAAATGCAGCGGTGATTCACGATCGTCTATCACGCCAGCCTGTACGCTCACCCGAACGTTCTTCTTGCTGGCCGCAATAATATGTGCGGTAAAAATCTGGTTACTACCATCAAATAGCTGGATCTCATGCCCTTCGCTCATGCGCAGAACTCGCCCAACGTGATTCGCAGCATCTTCGCTAAGATCAATTTCGCAAGGCGCATCAAGGCGTTCAGGGTGATAAATACGAGGAATACGCATGAAGTAGATCATCCTTATGAATGATGAGATAAGCGCCGCAGTGCGGCGCTGTAAAAAATATAGGGGGGATTATAAGGGTTGGAGGGAGAACCGACAAACGCCTAACACTCAGCCTTTGGAAGCCTCACAGGCCTGCTGAACATAAGGATTATGATTGCCCTGCATGTTGGCAATCCGCCGATCGCGCGTGCACTCCCACTCGGTGACCGGATATTGACGGTTCCAGACGTCAAATAGCTGAGTTTGCTGTTTAGACAAACGAATGCTGTAACGATCGCGCATATAGAAATAGGTTCTGGCAATGGCTCCACGGGCACGAGCCGGTGGCTCCGCCTGTTTGTTTTTGAAATCAACTTTCATCGGGCATTGCCCATACTGCCCTTCGCCACCGCGCCACTGGCTATACATGAAGTTATTACGGTCGCCGTTCACCTCGCCCACTGCGGGCTGCAAGTTATGCAGATCGGTTTCAATCTTCACATATTGCGGTATTTTGGCGCAGTTTTTACGTCCACCATCCTGCCAGCACTGCATTTGGTGGCCAAACTGCCACGCAGGCATTACGTGTTCCCACTCAATACGTGAAGCGCGATTCTGATTTTTACGCGCCTGATAGCCGCAACTTTCCAGATTGGGGATACCCTTCTTTCCCTGCCACTCAATTTGGCAGCCGCAGTAGAAGGAGCCAGGGGCATCCTGATTCACTTTAACCGCCGCCGCTTTGGCCTGAGTAAAATTATTGATTTTTTGCGCCTGTCCTAAAAGAGGAAAAGCCAGAAGTGCTGAAAACGTCAGCGCGTATGAAATTTTGCGAAGCATATTCCAAAAACAACATTGATATGGAAAAGGCCGCAGGGTAGACAATCCGCCTTAGCCACGCAAACATTGATGGAAATAAATTGTTAATAAATGAGGATTTGAGTGCTTATTAAACACTTTGAGAAATTTTTAATGTTCCGAAATTGCGCCGGGGCTAAAGCTTAATACCTGCCCACACTGGCGGCAGCGATATTCCGACTCTTTACGCATCACTTTATTATGACGACGCACGGTCAGTTGATGGAGCTGGCAGCCGCAGCGATAGGGATACGTTTTTCCACTCACTGTCTCTACGCCAAATTTATGTGTCCGACGCGGTTCAATACCTAGAACATGTCCCATCATCCACTGCCATTCACGGCCATGAGGGGCAACTTTACCAAACTGCTTATAGACCAAGAGATGTGCCAGTTCATGTGGCACCACTTCATCAATGAATTCCTGCCCGTTCTCAAGTAACAACACAGGATTTAGGCGGATCTCCCAATCTTGCAGCCATGCAGTTCCCGCTGTGGTACCACGCTGTTGATAGCTGATTTTTGGCTCAGGATATTGTGTTTTTAGCTGTGCGTTAGCCTGCGCTAAAGCATTGCGCAAACACTGCATAACGGCCTGTTGCTGAGCAATCGGGATTCGTCGAGAGATAGGGGAACGTTGTGTCATGTCGATAGGATAATCAGAGAAAGCGTCGCTCGCAACTGCAATTCAATATTGGGCAAAACTCATTATTTATAACAATATTCCTAATGATATTAATAAATAATTACCATTTAATTTATTTCCAACCTTTAGTTAGATTAAATCAGCTTAATTGATAAGGTTAATTTACGAGTTTATATAAATTGACATTCATCAGTTAGTTTATTGTTTTTCATAAATTAATCATTTTCATTTACACGGAGTATTTTCACACCCTACTGATAAATAACATTATTTATCTACCCATAGTCACATTGAATTATTCCACACTTATGCTAGTGATATATATCGCATTGAATTTTATTAATAAAAAATAAGTACGCTTAAGGATTTACACCCCTGCAAAATATGAATTATTACCTATACTTATTTTCGTGGTGAGTATTGCTAAGCAATTGACGCAATAAGATTACGTCTATTGGTCGAGCTTAATAATTATTATGGGAGTGGCAGTTTATGGCATCTGCAAAGAAAATTGGCCTCATTGCCTGTACCGGTGTTGTTGCCGGTAATATGATGGGAAGCGGGATCGCATTACTCCCCGCTAACCTTGCAAGCTTAGGTTCTATCGCAATTATTGGTTGGATTGTCGCGTTGATCGGTGCAATTTCATTGGCTTACGTTTATGCCCGACTCGCAACAAAAAACCCACAGGAAGGTGGTCCTATCGCCTACGCGGGTGAAATCGGGCCAGCCTTCGGTTTCCAGACTGGGGTGCTTTATTACCATGCTAACTGGATTGGTAACCTCGCTATCGGCATCACCGCCGTTTCTTACCTTTCTACCTTTTTCCCGATGTTTAACAATCCGATCCCAGCGGGAATCGCCTGTATTGCCATTGTCTGGATCTTTACCTTCGTCAATATGCTAGGCGGCGCTTGGGTCAGCCGCTTAACAACTATTGGCTTAGTGTTAGTGCTTATTCCCGTTATCGGTACCGGTGTTGCAGGTTGGTATTGGTTTGATATGGGAACCTATCAGGCGAACTGGAATACTTCGGGAGGCACCGATTATCATGCCGTCATTAAAAGTATTCTGTTATGTCTGTGGGCCTTTATCGGCGTTGAATCTGCCGCGGTAAGTACCGGTATGGTGGAAAATCCAAAACGTAACGCGCCTATCGCGACCATGTTAGGGACGTTCCTTGCCGGTATCGTTTATATCGCCGCGACTCAGGTTATTGCCGGTATGTACCCAGCCTCGCAGATGGCGGCATCAGGCGCTCCGTTTGCGATCAGTGCTTCCACCATGGTGGGTAGCTGGGCAGGGCCGGTGGTATCTGCATTTACCGCATTCGCCTGTTTAACGTCTTTAGGCTCATGGATGATGCTGGTCGGCCAAGCCGGTGCTCGCGCCGCACATGACGGCAACTTCCCGAAAGTTTACGGTGAAATGGATAAAGACGGCATTCCAAGAAAAGGCCTGTTCTTAGCCGCGATTAAAATGACGGTATTGATGGTGCTGATTACGGTAATGAACGCCAGCGGCGGTAAAGCATCGGATCTGTTCGGTGAGCTGACAGGGATTGCCGTGCTGCTAACCATGTTGCCGTACTTCTACTCTTGTATCGACCTGATCCGTTTTGACGGTGCAAACCTGAAAAATATCCTCAGCTTGATCGCTTCCGTACTGGGCTGCGTATTCTGCTTTATCGCCCTGATGGGTGCCAACTCCTTCGAATTGGCAGGGACCTTCATTATCAGCCTGATCATCCTGATGTTCTACTCTCGTAAGATGGGTAGAAACCAAGAGAAATTAACCACGCCGACGGATAGTCAGTCTTAATCCACTAAACCATTAACTCGCAAGTGGTTAACAGCACACAGCACAGAGGATGAATTTCCGCCTCTGTGCTAATAACCCAGCCCACAGAAGTCTGGAGAGTTTTGCATGAATATCATTGCCATCATGAACGATTTAAGCGCTTATTTTAAGGAAGAACCCCTGCGCGAGCTGCATCAAGAGTTAGAGAAGGAAGGCTTCCGCATTGCTTATCCCAAAGACCGCAACGATCTGCTGAAGCTGATTGAAAACAACTCCCGTCTGTGTGGCGTCATTTTCGACTGGGATAAATATAACCTTGAGCTCAGCGCTGAAATCAGTGAGCTCAACAAACTGCTGCCGATTTATGCCTTCGCCAACACCTATTCAACGCTAGACGTCAACATGAGCGACCTGCGTCTCAATGTTCGCTTCTTTGAATATGCATTGGGTAGCGCACAAGACATCGCCACCAAGATCCGCCAAAGCACCGATCAGTATATTGATACTATTCTTCCACCGCTGACCAAGGCGCTGTTCAAATACGTCAAAGAAGAGAAATACACGTTCTGTACGCCGGGGCATATGGGCGGAACAGCGTTCGATAAAAGCCCAGTCGGTAGCCTGTTCTATGATTTCTTTGGTGAAAACACCATGCGTTCGGATATCTCGATTTCCGTATCTGAACTCGGCTCGTTGCTCGATCATAGCGGCCCACACCGTGACGCTGAAGAGTATATTGCACGCACGTTTAACGCCGATCGCAGCTATATCGTAACCAACGGAACATCTACGGCGAATAAAATTGTCGGCATGTATTCATCTCCTGCCGGTGCCACTATCCTGATAGACCGAAACTGCCATAAATCATTGACCCATTTGATGATGATGAGCAACGTTGTCCCCGTCTATCTGCGCCCAACCCGTAACGCCTACGGTATTTTGGGCGGGATACCGCAAAGCGAATTCACCCGCGCTAGCATCGAAGAGAAAGTGAAAAATACGCCCAATGCCACATGGCCCGTACATGCGGTAGTCACTAACTCCACCTATGACGGTCTGTTCTACAACACCGAATACATTAAAAACACGCTCGATGTTAAGTCGATTCACTTCGATTCGGCATGGGTGCCTTACACCAACTTCCATCCGATTTATCAAGGCAAAGCAGGGATGAGCGGTGAACGTGTGCCGGGTAAAATCATCTACGAAACCCAGTCCACCCACAAACTGCTGGCCGCATTCTCACAGGCATCGATGATCCACGTGAAGGGTGAGATCAATGAAGAAACCTTCAACGAAGCCTATATGATGCATACCTCGACATCGCCACATTATGGGATTGTGGCGTCGACGGAAACCGCGGCGGCCATGATGAAGGGCAACGCCGGTAAACGTTTAATTAATGGTTCAATTGAACGAGCGATCCGCTTCCGTAAAGAGATCCGCCGCTTACGCACAGAATCCGATGGCTGGTTCTTTGACGTATGGCAGCCGGATAACATTGATGAGGTTGCTTGCTGGCCGCTCAATCCACGTAATGAATGGCATGGATTCCCGAACATCGACAACGATCATATGTATCTTGATCCGATCAAAGTGACTTTGCTGACCCCAGGTTTAAGTCCAAATGGCACGCTGGAAGAGGAAGGGATACCGGCGTCGATCGTGTCGAAATATCTGGATGAGCACGGCATCATCGTGGAAAAAACCGGGCCCTATAACCTGCTATTCCTGTTTAGTATCGGGATCGATAAAACCAAGGCGCTGAGCTTGTTGCGAGCGTTAACCGATTTCAAACGCGTGTATGACCTCAACCTGCGCGTGAAAAACGTGTTGCCATCGCTCTATAACGAGGCCCCTGATTTCTATAAAGAGATGCGAATTCAGGAGTTAGCTCAGGGTATTCATGCTCTGGTGAAACACCACAATCTGCCAGACCTGATGTATCGTGCATTCGAGGTGTTACCAAAGCTGGTGATGACGCCGCATGATGCGTTCCAAGAAGAAGTGCGTGGCAACATTGAGCCATGTGCCTTGGATGATATGTTAGGAAAAGTCAGCGCCAACATGATCCTGCCGTATCCTCCGGGTGTTCCGGTGGTTATGCCGGGGGAAATGCTCACCAAGGAGAGCCGCCCAGTTCTGAGCTTCTTGCAGATGCTATGTGAAATTGGCGCACACTATCCGGGCTTTGAAACGGATATTCACGGCGTTCATCGTGATGGTGCAACGGGTAAATACATGGTCGTGGTGCTGAAACAAGGCGCAGATGAACCGGGTGATAAACCGAGCGATACGGTGAAGAAAGCGCCGGGTAAAAAACCATCAGCGGCGAAGAAGTCATAACGGCGAGAAGTTACAGGTAACGCTTATCCCCTGAGTGATGGGTTCTTGTCATGATGGGGATAAAGCGGGTGCCTGAGAGCCAACCATGCATGAAAACAATTTGAGAAGACTGGGAAGGTTAGGCACCATCCCAGTCTGATTTTGCCGTTACATATTGCCGTTACAACGCGTGCTTATCTTCGTAGTTTAAGAACGCGGCAACCTCTGTTTTTCCCTGCTTAATTCGTAGCTCGCACAGCGAACCACGTACCATCCAGGTAAAGATCAATAGCGTAAAACACATCACTATTAATCCATAAAGCAACAGCTTACGCGACATCAAAGCCTCCAATTGCATTGCTGCATTGAAGAGGCTATCCTCACATTGTTTGGATGTGGTTAGGATTGCCTCAGGTTAATGAAAATTGACCTGGGGCTTTTACTTTCTACCTCACCACACATTTCATGCTTCAGGCAAAAAGCCTCAAGCACCCGCCGTGATTCTATCCAAACAATGCTTATCTATCGCGCGTATATTACCGTTACATCAGAGTTGCGCGAATAACTGCAAAACGCTTCGCAGATATCACACAGCACATAGTTAAACTCAGTCCACAATCACATGCGGATAGTAACGCGACAGATCTTGCGTGATCAGGCTACGATCTTCACGAATGCCCATCCCCGCTGGCTGATCGTTCACCAGCCAACTGCCGATCAGCACATAGCTGTCGCCAAATTTTGGTAACGGGTGGAACTGCTGAATGATCATACCTTCTTCACCGTAAGGACCATCAACGCTTGCCACTTCTTGACCGTTTTCTACGATGCGGATATTCGCGCCTTCGCGAGAAAACAGCGGTTTAACCACGTAGTGATCGAGCTCTGGCTGGTTACCATCGGCAAAGTAGGCTGGCAGCAAGTTCGGATGATTAGGGAACATCTCCCACAGCATCGGCAGCAACGCTTTGTTAGAAATGATGCTTTTCCATGCGGGTTCTAACCAACGCACACCGGCATCTTCCAACTTGGTGGAGAAAATCTCACGCAGCATGAATTCCCACGGATACAGTTTGAACAGGTTGCTAATCACCTGATCCTGCGTATCCGTGAACTGGCCGCGCTCACCTAAGCCAATGTCTTCAATAAACACAAACTCGGTGGCTAAACCTGCTTCATGAGCACAATCTTGCAGATACTGAACAGTACCGCGATCTTCTTCGGTATCCTGACAGCACGCCATATGCAGCAAACCGAAACCGTGCGCTTCTCTCAGCTCGGTAAAGCGTTCGATAAGCTTTTCTTGCAGGCTATTAAACTGGTCTGCATCCTGCGGAAGTTTTCCAGCAGCGATCTGATCTTCAAGCCAAATCCATTGGAAGAACGCCGATTCGTACAGCGACGTTGGCGTATCTGCATTGTTTTCCAACAGCTTAGCTGGATTCACGCCGTCATAGGCCAAATCTAAACGAGAATACAGAGAAGGCTGCTGGGTGCGCCAAGAGCTACGAACAAATTCCCAAACGTGTTTAGGAATTTGGAATTTCGTCATCAGCTCATCGCTGGCGATAACCTTCTCAACCACCTTCAAACACATCTGATGCAGTTCGGCCGTGGTTTCTTCTAGCTCTTCAACCTGTGCCAAGCTGAACTGATAAAAAGCATCTTCACACCAGTAGGGCTCGCCATACATGGTATGAAATTGGAAACCGTATTCGGTGGCTTTTTCGCGCCAGTCCGGGCGCTCACTAATAGGTACACGTTTCATGCTTAGCCACCCATGCTGCGGGTGCCGGATTTGCTTCCGGTCGCGGCATTGCTACGCTGCATAGTGCTCTGTTTAGCCACGCTCTCACCAAAGCCACCACGGGTTACGGTAGAGGTCGTTGCTGGTTTTGGAGCCATCGCCGTTTTCGGTACATTCATGGTACGGCCACCGGCGGTTGCAGGGCCGTAGCTTTTACCGGTCGCATCCACAAATTTACCATTAGCAGGGCTTGCGGCTGATTTAGAGCTAAACAGCGGCTGTTGGTTGTATGCACCACCGCCCATCATTCGGCCCATCATGTAGCCAGCCATCAAAGGCATCCAGAAACTGCCGCTCTGCTGAGGCTGAGCCTGTGCTTCGCCGTTAGTGCCCGGAGCCATACCGGCCTGAGCTGGAGCCTGAGTACATTGGCCTTCACCAAACTCGGCAATACAGTCTTCACGCGACGCATATTTCGGCGCGGTTTTTTCCGCTTCTTTCAGCGCATTTTGATATGACTCTTTGCACTGAGCGCTCATTGAAGGATTCGCGTTGCTACAGTCGTCTGCGTTTTGATACAGAGATACGGTTTCGTCCGTTTTCTCACAGCCTGCCAGCATGAACACGGCGCTTACGGCAATAGCCACTGGCGCAAAACGCCAGCTCTTGCGGAAAGCATCGCGATTAATATTCTTGGTCCGTTTCATTGGTAAATTTCCTCTTATTTCACAGGCTTGCTTAGGTTATAACCCAATTAGTTGGAGCAGCGTCAAGGCGGCAAATCCCGACAAACTTACACCGGTAAGTGACTCGGATTTGCGAAAGCAACCAACGCAGAAGCAGCTTCAAATAAGAAGGGTATACAAAAATTGTGCCTATGTGTCCCAGATACCCGTTAGCATAGGTTAAAGCTGCTTAAATTTAAAGCGTAACAGCCTATTCATACGGTGATTTACACAGCCAGAAATAGGAATGTGCGATAGGTCTCTCTTTCACCTCTTCATGCTCTTTTCACGTTTCGCTTTGAAACAAACAGACTGCCACTTAGTTTCAAAATGGAACGTAAACCCGCTTTGTTTTTTGTCCTTTTTTTCGCCGTATAGTCATTTGCAGAGAAATAACAGCACCAATAAATGTCCCGCTTCCGAAGTTTGGAAGTTATGCGCTTAGGTCTTAATCCAATTGCTTAGTGATTTATTGAGGAGCTTTATTATGTTGAAAGTCATCCAGTCTCCATCCAAATACATTCAAGGTGCAAACGCACTGCAATCTATCGGCCAGTACGCAAAAATGTTAGCCAATAATTATTTTATTATCGCTGATGATTTCGTGATGAAACTTGCGGGCGATACCGTCGGCAGCAGCTTAAAACAGCACGATGTTGAAGGTCACTTCGCCCTGTTTGGCGGCGAATGTAGCCATAAAGAGATCAATCGCCTGATTGAAGAACTGAAAAAACACGGCTGTAAAGGCGTGATTGGTATTGGCGGCGGGAAAACGCTGGATACCGCCAAAGCCATCGCCTTCTATCAAAAACTCCCTGTTCTGGTCGTGCCAACCATCGCCTCTACCGATGCGCCAACCAGCGCCCTTTCTGTCATCTATAGTGAAGAGGGTGAGTTTGAAGAGTATCTGATGTATCCAACCAACCCAGATATGGTTGTGATGGACACCGCCATCATTGCCAAAGCGCCGGTGCGCTTACTGGTTGCGGGTATGGGTGACGCACTCTCTACCTATTTCGAAGCTCAAGCCTGTTACGACGCCCACGCGGTCAGCATGGCTGGCGGTGAATCCACGCTCGCGGCCGTGACATTGGCGCGCCTGTGCTACGAAACTCTGCTTGAAGAAGGCTACAAAGCGAAGCTAGCCGTTGAAGCTGGAGTGGCTACCACCGCAGTAGAACGCATCGTTGAAGCCAACACTTACCTGAGCGGCATCGGCTTTGAAAGCTCCGGTTTGGCAGCAGCCCATGCAATCCATAACGGCTTCACCGTTTTGGAAGAGTGCCACCACCTGTATCACGGTGAAAAAGTCGCTTTCGGTACTTTGACTCAGCTCGTACTGCAAAACAGCAGCAGCGAGCAAATTGAAACCGTGCTCGATTTCTGTTTACAGGTAGGTCTGCCTGTCACGCTCAAAGAAATGGGCGTTAAGGCCGACGATAAGTTAGAAGAAAAAATCATGGCGGTAGCCAAAGCCAGCTGCGCCGAAGGTGAAACTATTCACAACATGCCGTTCAAAGTCACTCCAGAACAGGTGTTCGCTGCCATCTTGGCCGCCGACCGTTTGGGTCAGGCGTGGTTGAAATAAACCGTAGATACTTTTAGTCGCCCCCAACCTCCTGTTTCTTAAAAACGAGGGAGGTTGGGATAAGGCACATCAAACACGGATCTCACCGGAGCCTTTTTAATGAAAAAGCTAATCAACCAAGTCGAAACCGTATTACACGAACAAATTCTCGGATTAGTTGAAGCCCACCCCGAATTAACGCTTCACCAAGAACCCGTCTTCGTCACCCGCGTCGACGCCCCCGTGGCTGGCAAAGTCGGTATCCTTTCCGGCGGTGGTAGCGGCCATGAACCCATGCACTGCGGCTTTATCGGCGAAGGTATGCTCGACGGTGCGTGTCCGGGTGAGATTTTCACATCGCCAACGCCGGATCAGATGTATGAATGCGGCCAAGCTATCGATGGTGGCAAAGGCGTGCTGATGATCATCAAAAACTACACCGGTGACGTTTTAAATTTTGAAACCGCAGCAGAATTGCTGCATGACAGCGGCACTCAGGTCGGCACGATTTTGGTCGATGACGATGTGGCAGTAAAAGACAGTTTGTATACCGCCGGTCGCCGCGGTGTTGCCAATACGGTGCTGATTGAAAAGCTGCTTGGCGCAGCCGCTGCCCGCGGTGACTCTCTCGATCAGCTCGTCGAGCTAGGGCATAAGCTCAACAACGAAGGTCATTCGATTGGGATCGCGCTTCAAGCCTGTACCGTTCCTGCGGCAGGAAAACCGTCCTTTACCCTGCCCGATAACGTGATGGAATTTGGTGTGGGTATCCACGGCGAACCCGGCATTGAGCGCCGTGAATTTACCACGCTCAATCAAACCGTCGATGAGATGTTTGCCACGCTGCTCGCTCATGGAAAATATCAGCGCACCCTGCGTTCTTGGGATCGCAATGCGGGTGAATGGAAAGAACAAACGCAATCCAAACAGCCGCTGCAAAAAGGCGATCGCGTCATCGCTTTGGTCAATAATCTAGGCGCAACGCCGCTTTCAGAACTGTACGGCGTTTATCATCGTCTTCAGCATTGCTGCGCAGAATTAGGCATCACCATCGAGCGTAAGTTAATCGGCTCTTACTGCACCTCACTCGATATGCAGGGCATCTCAATCACGCTGCTGAAAGTTGACCAAGAAACTCTGTCTCTTTGGGATGCACCCGTCAATACACCGGCTTTACGTTGGGGAATGTAATATGTCACTGACTAAACAACAGATCGTTAACTGGCTCATGCGCTGCGGCGAAGTGTTTGCCGAACAAAAAGATTTTCTCACCCAGCTCGATACCGAAATCGGCGACGCCGACCACGGTTTAAACATGAACCGAGGCTTTAATAAAGTCGTCGAAAAACTGCCTTCATTCGCCGATAAAGACATTGGTTTCATCCTGAAAAACACCGGCATGACGCTGCTTTCCAGCGTAGGTGGAGCCAGCGGCCCGCTCTTTGGCACCTTCTTTATTCGGGCATCGCAAAGTACCGCCGCCAAACAAAGCCTGTCGCTTGTCGAACTCACTCAAATGCTGAAAGAAGGCGTGGAAGGGGTGGTTAGCCGCGGCAAAGCAGAACCGAATGACAAAACCATGTGTGACGTTTGGTGGCCTGTGGTGGCATCACTCGAAGCCTCAAGCCAAAAAGATCTGCCGGTACCACAGGCGCTAGATTTGGCAGTCGAAGCGGCTCGTCAAGGATTGGAAAGCACCATCACCATGCAGGCTCGTAAAGGCCGTGCCAGCTATTTGGGCGAGCGCAGTATTGGCCATCAAGATCCGGGCGCAACCTCTGCGTGGTTGATGATGCAAACCTTAGCAGCCGTCACCCACTAGTTGGCGTTTCGTTCAATGCACTAGGAATAAATTATGGTCAACATCGTTGTAGTATCTCACAGCGCAAAACTGGCTGATGGCGTAGCAGAACTCGCCGCCCAAATGATCCAGAACGGCTGCCGCTTAGCTGTTGCCGCTGGGGTGGACGATCCCGATCATCCGATAGGCACTGACGCGATTAAAGTCATGCAGGCGATCGAGGAAGTATTCGATCCTTCTGGCGTGTTGATCATGATGGATCTCGGTAGCGCGTTACTCAGCGCTGAAACGGCGCTGGAACTGCTTGATCCTGAAATGAGCTCGCGCGTTAAAGCCTGTTCCGCCCCTCTCGTCGAAGGCACATTAGCCGCGGTCGTTGCCGCGTCGGCTGGCGCTTCGCTGGAAGCTGTCGAACGCGAAGCCCAATCGGCGCTTCAGGCCAAAAAAGCCCAGCTCGGTGAACAAGAGCCTACTCATGCTCCAGCACCTAATCAGGCTGCTCCGCTATCTTGCGACGAGCAGGGCGTCAATTGGAACGTGTTAAATCCAAATGGATTACACGTTCGCCCCGCCGCTAAGCTCGCTAACGCCTTAGCGTCTTTTGATGCCGAACTGGTGCTGTATAAGATCGATGAGGTAAAAGGAAATCGCCATGCCGATCCGCGCAGCCTTAACCAGCTGGCGTTATTACAGGTGCGGAAAGGTGATGAGATCCGCCTAGTCGCCAAGGGTACGCAGGCAAAAGAAGCCTTGGCCGCGTTTAAACAACTGGCACAGACAAACTTCGGTGAAATTATTACATCCGATATCAGCGGTGGCTTGACGCTGCAAGGCAAATCAGTGATGGATACGCAGGTTAGCGCACCCGCGTTTGTCCTGCCCACGCAGGATATCGATGTGCCCAATCGCACAATTTTGTCGGATCGCGTGGAGATCGAACAGCAGCGGTTACGTCAGGCCATTGCTAAAACTTTGCAGGATCTCAACCGTCTTGCGGATCGCACTAACCAGCTGCTCGGCAAACAGCACGCGGGGATCTTCGGCGCGCACAGTATGCTCATCGACGATCCCGACTTGCAACACTCCGCCTTTGATCGCATTGCGAGCCAGCTATGCAGTGCCGAAACGGCTTGGCAGGCTGAGTTAACTGAGATGGCGGATGCATACCGAGAATTAGATGACGAATACCTGCAAGCGCGTGAATTAGACATTCGGGATATTTTGCAGCGCACGTTGCTCCATCTGGCGGGCGAAACTCAGGAAATACAGAACCCGAGCGTACCGTCCATTATATTAGCGCGTGAACTGATGCCTTCAGATGCCATTATGCTCGACCGCCGTTTGGTTCTTGGCATCGTGCTCACCCAAGGCAACGCCCTGTCCCATGCCGCTATTTTAGCGAATGCCATGGGTATCCCGATGATTGTTGGCGTGGGTGATAGTTTGAAACAGGCGCAGGAAGGACAAAAAATAACCCTGAACGCGGCGCGCGGGGAAGTGATTTTAGGTTGCTAGTTTTATTTTTCAGCCAATAAAAAACCGAAGTATTTATCTTCGGTTTTTTTGTGTTTCAACACCCATCGATCAGTTAGGGCATTTATACACTTGTCCGCTCATCTTACTGTCGAGCGGTGCAAAGCTAGACCAGAAGTTCTCGCTTGGGCTCACTGCGCCGTAGATAACGTTGCCACCCATCGCTGCGGCTTTATTACGTAAATCATTTGCTGCGCCGCGCATTGAGCTAGACTCGCCGCCCTGACCAGACATCCAGTTGCTTTGAGAACCCGTTACTTCGCCCAACAGCTGGCATTCAGTGCCTGGCTTGGTATCGGTGAATTTAATTTGCTGACCTGCGGTGTCCAGCTGCGTCGTCGAGCTACAGCCAGCCAACAGCATCACTGCCGTCAGGCCCAATAAACCTTTAATCCGCATCTTCTTCCCCATTGATGTGTAGAAAGTCACGTCCGAATATTACCAGAATCAGGAAATTACGCTTATAAAAAAACAAAACCCCCGCCGAAGCGAGGGTTTTATTTAGAACGTTAGGATGGCTATGCCATAACCCGTGTCACTGATTGCCAATTCAAAAACTCAACGGCTTCAGCGACAAAGGAAATTACATCATGCCGCCCATGCCGCCCATTCCGCCCATACCACCAGCGGCCCCCATATCTGCTTTATCATCACGCAGATCGGTAACCATACATTCGGTAGTAATCATCAGGCCAGCGATAGACGCTGCGTACTGCAGAGCAGAACGAGTAACTTTGGTTGGATCCAAGATACCCATTTCGATCATATCGCCGTACTCTTCAGAGTAAGCGTTATAACCGTAGCTGCCTTCGCCCGCTTTCACGTTGTTGGCGATAACAGAGGCTTCTTCACCAGCGTTGATAACGATCTGACGCAGAGGAGCTTCCATTGCGCGCAGCGCAACTTTGATACCCACGTTCTGGTCTTCGTTAGCGCCTTTCAGGCCAGCGATTTTGCCAGCAACACGGATCAGGGCAACACCACCACCAGCAACCACGCCTTCTTCTACCGCTGCGCGAGTTGCGTGCAGGGCGTCTTCTACGCGTGCTTTCTTCTCTTTCATTTCAACTTCGGTAGCAGCACCGACTTTGATAACTGCAACGCCGCCAGCCAGTTTAGCTACGCGCTCTTGCAGTTTTTCACGGTCGTAGTCAGAAGTTGCATCTTCGATCTGCTTACGGATCTGACCAACACGGCCCTGAATCGCAGCTTCGTCACCGATACCATCGATGATGATAGTGGTGTCTTTGTTGATAACGATACGTTTAGCCTGACCCAGATCTTCCAGAGTTGCTTTTTCCAGCTCCATACCGATTTCTTCAGAAATTACGGTACCGCCAGTCAGCGTTGCGATGTCTTGCAGCATAGCTTTACGACGGTCGCCGAAGCCTGGAGCTTTAACCGCAGCCACTTTCACGATGCCACGCATGGTGTTAACCACCAACGTTGCCAACGCTTCGCCTTCAACGTCTTCAGCGATAATCAGCAGTGGTTTGCCTGCTTTAGCAACGGCTTCCAGCACTGGCAGCATTTCGCGGATGTTGGAGATTTTTTTGTCAGCCAGCAGGATGAACGGGCTTTCCAGTTCGATAGAACCAGTTTCTGGCTTGTTGATGAAGTATGGAGACAGGTAGCCACGATCGAACTGCATACCTTCAACCACGTCCAGCTCGTCTTGCAGGCCGGTGCCTTCTTCAACGGTGATAACGCCTTCTTTGCCAACTTTTTCCATCGCTTCAGCGATCAGTTTACCCACGGTTTCGTCGGAGTTAGCAGAGATAGTACCTACCTGAGCGATTGCAGTGGAATCAGAGCAAGGCACAGACAGTTTTTTCAGTTCTTCAACCGCAGCAATGACAGCTTTGTCGATACCGCGTTTCAGATCCATTGGGTTCATGCCAGCAGCAACGGCTTTCAGACCTTCGTTAACGATAGCCTGAGCCAGTACGGTTGCGGTGGTAGTACCGTCACCTGCAGCGTCGTTCGCTTTAGAGGCAACTTCTTTAACCATCTGCGCACCCATGTTTTCGAACTTGTCTTCCAGTTCGATTTCACGAGCAACAGACACGCCATCTTTAGTGATGGTCGGCGCACCGAAAGATTTATCCAGAACGACGTTACGGCCTTTAGGGCCCAGGGTCACTTTCACTGCGTCTGCCAGTACGTTCACGCCGCGAAGCATTTTCACACGTGCGTCGCTACCAAATTTTACGTCTTTAGCTGCCATTGTTCTTTCCTTTAAACTTATTCAGTTAAGAAGATTATGCGTTGTCAAAAGAAGCGATTATTACGCTTCGACTACAGCCAGGATGTCGCTTTCGGACATGATCAACACTTCTTCATTGTCGATCTTCTCTGCTTTCACGCCGTAACCATCGTTGAAAATAACGATGTCGCCAACTTTAACGTCCAGCGGCTTCACTTCGCCATTTTCCAAAATGCGACCTTTACCGACAGCGACGATTTCGCCACGGGTAGATTTACCTGCAGCGGAGCCGGTCAGAACGATGCCGCCAGCTGATTTGGACTCGACTTCTTTACGCTTGACGATTACACGGTCATGCAATGGGCGAATATTCATTGATAGCTCTCCTTTGAGAAGGTCCATATCGTTTAGGGTTGAACGCCGAAGCGAGAGGAACACCCTCCGCTCTCGGACTCGTGGTTACCAGATTGGGGCAACCAACAACCCCTTCAAGGGGGGATAAGTAAAAAATTTGTGTTTTTCTTCAACCTCTGCGAGGCAGAGCCAATAAAAGAAAAGGCGCGGCCGAAATGTGCCACGCCTTTGCTAAGAATGAAATACTAATACTCTTATTTGTCGTCTTTGTATCTATCGTCTTTATGATCGAGACGATTATCCAACGGCGGACGGTTCTCATCTTTACGTTCAAACTCACCGTCAAAGGTGTTCCCACCTTGGGATCCACCAAAATCACCGCTAGCGAAACCACCGCCAGATCGAGAAAATCTGAAATATGGCAATAGCTTGAGCGTTAGATGTTTTTGCACCGGAGGCAAAATAAGCAGCAGACCTAAAAAGTCAGTGAAAAAGCCGGGCAAGATGAGCAAAAAGCCCGCCATAACCAACGAAACGCTTTTTACCATTTCTGCCGCTGGGCTTTCCCCCATCGCCATCTTCTGCTGCATCTGCATCAGCGTTTTCATTCCCTGATGACGAACAAGCGAAGCCCCGAGACAAGAAGTCAGGACCACGAGCAACAATGTTAGGGCGACCCCAAGCACTGCGGCGACCTTAATAAAAATAGATATTTCTATATAAACAAACAGAAATACCAACATGAGCGGTAACCAGCGCAACATACTTCTCCTAAATTGCAGTGCTTTCTAATGATAAGTATTGCATTAAAGAACAACTGAGATAGTTAAAATTTAACAGCATATATGTCTAAAAACAGTCTATATATGACAAGTGGTGGCATTTTATACGTTTTCAACCCTATAACTCTTGTGGGTTATTTTCTTTATCTGTGAGAGTAATCACAGATATGTAAACACCTGAAACTTGAAGCGCCATATAGTGATCTGGGTTCATGCTTTTCCACGCCAGCAGCATATGATCAGCCACAGAACAGAGAGGACGGATGATCCTTTCGAATTTGAAAATCTAAACGATATAAATCCATTAGCAAGTTTACTATTCGGCATCAATTAAAGAAGGTTCTTATGTCAAACAACATTCGTATTGAAGAAGACCTGTTAGGCACCCGTGAAGTTCCAGCAGACGCTTATTATGGTGTTCACACTCTGCGAGCAATTGAAAACTTTTATATCAGCAACAACAAAATCAGCGATATCCCTGAATTTGTTCGTGGCATGGTTATGGTTAAAAAAGCTGCTGCGCTCGCAAATAAAGAGTTACAGACCATTCCGCGTAAAATTGCCGATACCATTATTCTTGCTTGTGACGAAGTATTGAACAACGGCAAATGCATGGATCAATTCCCTGTAGACGTATATCAGGGTGGTGCAGGTACTTCCGTTAATATGAACACCAACGAAGTTCTGGCAAACATCGGTCTGGAACTGATGGGTCACCAGAAAGGTGAATATCAATACCTGAATCCAAACGATCACCTGAACAAATGCCAGTCTACCAACGATGCCTACCCTACCGGTTTCCGTATCGCTGTGTACTCTTCCATCATGAAGCTGCTGGATGCAATCAACCAGCTGCGCGAAGGCTTCGATCGTAAAGCAAAAGAATTCGAAAACATTCTGAAAATGGGTCGTACTCAGTTGCAGGATGCGGTACCTATGACTCTGGGTCAGGAATTCAAAGCATACAGCGTATTGCTGAAAGAAGAAGTTAAGAACCTGCAACGTACCTCTGAGCTGCTGCTGGAAGTTAACTTGGGCGCGACCGCTATCGGTACTGGTCTGAATACGCCAGAAGGTTACTCTCAGTTAGCTGTGCAGAAACTGTCTGAAGTTAGCGGCCTGCAACACTCTGTCGCAGAAGACCTGATCGAAGCGACCTCTGACTGCGGCGCATACGTGATGGTTCACGGTGCTCTGAAACGTCTGGCGGTTAAACTGTCTAAAATCTGTAACGACCTGCGTTTGCTGTCTTCTGGTCCACGTACCGGTTTGAACGAAATCAACCTGCCAGAACTGCAGGCTGGTTCTTCAATCATGCCAGCTAAAGTAAACCCAGTGGTTCCTGAAGTGGTTAACCAACTGTGCTTCAAAGTCATCGGTAACGACACCACCGTCACCATGGCTGCTGAAGCAGGCCAATTGCAGTTGAACGTAATGGAGCCAGTCATTGGTCAGGCGATGTTTGAATCCATCTCTATCCTGACTAACGGTTGCTACAACCTGCTGGAAAAATGCATCAACGGCATTACCGCAAACAAAGAAGTTTGTGAAAGCTATGTATTTAACTCTATCGGTATCGTAACTTACCTGAATCCATTTATCGGCCACCACAACGGTGATATCGTTGGTAAAATCTGTGCCGAAACAGGTAAAAACGTGCGTGAAGTTGTTCTAGAACGCGGTCTGCTGACCGAAGCGGAACTGGACGACATCTTCTCTGTAGAGAACCTGATGCACCCTGCTTATAAAGCAAAACGTTATACTGACGAAAGCGAACAATAATAAAGTTCGCTAGTTGATATCAGGCACGTCTGTCCCTTGGTCAGCCGTGCCTTTTTATTGCGACCAACATACTTAAAAAAAGAATTACACCCGATGTCATTGTGTTGCAGTGAATGATGAGTAAAGAAACTCTGAGTCTCCTACGAGAGTATGAACCTCAGAATATATGCTTAATCCACGCGGCAGCTTCAAAGACAAAAGGAATATTATCGTTACATCTTGAGGAGAAACACTATGTTAGTTTTGGAGCTGGTGATCGTACTGCTCGCCATATTCTTAGGTGCCAGACTGGGGGGCATCGGAATAGGATTCGCCGGTGGTTTAGGGGTTTTAGTCCTTGCCATGATCGGTGTTAAACCAGGCAATATTCCATTCGACGTTATTTCAATTATCATGGCCGTTATCGCCGCAATCTCTGCAATGCAGGTTGCCGGTGGTATGGATTATTTAGTTCATCAAACTGAAAAACTTCTGCGTAAGAATCCAAAATACATCACGATCCTTGCACCGATTGTGACCTATTTTCTGACCATCTTTGCAGGTACCGGTAATATTTCCCTGTCTGCACTGCCAGTTATCGCTGAAGTGGCGAAAGAGCAAGGTATCAAGCCATGCCGCCCACTTTCTACCGCCGTTGTTTCTGCTCAGATTGCCATTACCGCGTCTCCAATTTCAGCCGCAGTGGTTTATATGTCTTCTGTGATGGAAGGCCACGGCATCAGCTATATCCATCTGCTGATGGTTGTGATTCCATCAACGTTCTTGGCTGTATTAGTTATGTCACTCATCGTATCTTGGTGCTTTGACTCCAAACTGTCTGACGATCCTGTTTATCAGAAACGTTTGGCTGAAGGCCTGATTGAACTGCGTGGCAACAAGCAAGTGGTTATCAAACCTCGTGCAAAAAGCTCTGTATGGTTGTTCCTGCTGGGCGTTGTGTGCGTCGTTTGCTATGCAATCATCAACAGCCCAAGCCTCGGTTTAGTTGAAAAACCACTGATGAACACCACCAACGCGATTCTGATCATCATGCTGAGCGTTGCAACGCTGACCACTATCCTGTGCCGCGTTGAAACTGACAGTATTCTGAACTCCAGCACCTTCAAAGCAGGTATGAGCGCATGTATCTGTATTCTGGGTGTGGCTTGGTTGGGCGATACTTTCGTTCAAGCAAACCTTGATTGGATCAAAGAAACTGCGGGCACCGTCATTCAGTCTCACCCTTGGCTGTTAGCGGTTATCTTCTTCTTCGCTTCTGCCCTGCTGTACTCTCAGGCTGCAACGGCTAAAGCTCTGATGCCAATGGCACTGGCGCTGAACGTTTCTCCTCTGACCGCAGTCGCATCTTTCGCCGCGGTGTCTGGCCTGTTCATTCTGCCTACCTACCCAACTCTGGTTGCGGCGGTACAGATGGATGACACCGGTACAACTCGTATCGGTAAACTGGTCTTTAACCATCCGTTCTTCATCCCAGGTACTATCGGCGTAGCACTGTCTGTTATCTTCGGCTTCGTGCTGGGAAGCATTATGCTCTAAGCCTTCCTCGCTCTAAGTACAAAAAGGACGCTTCGGCGTCCTTTTCTTATTCTGAGCTCGCGATTTCTGCGTTGCTGACAATTTTCACTCACACAAGGTATAGTGTTGATTCAAAATCATCCACGGAGAGGTTTAGATCAGATGTCAGAGACTGAAAAGCCACTACCCGATAACGTTACCGATGCCATCGTCGTGCTCTGTACTGCGCCCGACGAAGCCTGTGCTCAGCAGTTAGCTTCGCTAGCATTGAGTGAAAAACTCGCGGCCTGCGTCACCCTGCTGCCCGGCGCATCTTCCATGTACTATTGGGAAGGAAAGCTGGAGCAGGAATACGAAGTTCAAATGATTTTGAAAAGCGAACGTTCACATCAGGAAGCCCTACTCCGCTTTCTGAAACAACATCATCCATACCAAACCCCTGAACTTTTAGTCTTACCGGTTCACGCGGGAGATAAAGATTACCTGTCATGGCTCAACGCTTCTTTACGCTAGTTTTTCTGTTTATCTGTACTCTGCTTCCGGCACAGGCATCGCTATTTTCTAGCAAAACGCAGTTTGTGCCGGTCGATCAGGCCTTCACGTTCGATTTCAAGCAGCAAGAGCATAAGCTCGACCTAAACTGGCAAATCAAGCCGGGGTACTACCTCTATCGCCAGCAGATAAAAATAGAGCCTCATCAGGCCAAAATCGCGCCGTTTACGCTGCCTGAAGGTCTAGATCACCATGATGAGTTTTACGGCAAAACCGCTATTTTTAAAAACGACCTAACGCTCAATCTGCGCCTACAAAACGCCGATCAAAATGCCACGCTGGTTGTAACCTATCAGGGCTGCGCCGAAGCGGGTTTCTGCTATCCGCCTGAAACCAAAACCATCCCCTTAGATTCAGTTACCGCGCAGGCAACTAGCGAGGCGGTTCAAGATATAGCGCCTAACACGGAGTCTGCCCCCGCGCTGCCGTTCTCGCCGCTGTGGGCGCTTCTCATTGGGATCGGCATTGCCTTTACGCCCTGCATCTTGCCGATGTATCCGCTGATATCTGCCATTATTCTTGGACAGGATCGCCAGCAAAGCTATCGCCGAATTTTTGTATTGTCGCTCGTTTATGTACAAGGCATGGCGGTGACTTATACGCTGCTAGGGATGGTGGTCGCCGCCGCGGGATTGCAGTTCCAAGCCGCGTTCCAACACCCCTATGTATTGATTGGGCTATCGATTTTATTCGTGTTGCTAGCGCTGTCGATGTTTGGTCTGTTTACGTTACAGCTACCTTCTTCGGTTCAGACGCGCCTCACGCTCTGGAGCAACCAGCAACGCAGCGGTTCACTGATTGGCGTATTCGTCATGGGCGCACTCGCAGGGCTGATATGCTCCCCCTGCACCACCGCGCCGCTCAGCGCGATTCTGTTGTACATTGCACAAAGCGGTAATATGGCCGCTGGCGGCGGCACGCTATACCTTTATGCGCTCGGAATGGGCATTCCGCTGATCTTGGTAACCACTTTCGGCAATCGCCTGCTACCGCGAAGTGGGCCATGGATGCAGTACGTCAAAGAGGCGTTTGGATTCGTAATCCTCGCGCTGCCGGTATTCTTACTGGAGCGCATTCTGGGTGATGAGTGGGGATTACGGCTCTGGTCGCTACTGGGCGTTGCCTTCTTCGGATGGGCATTCGCACTGAGCTTGAAGTCTTCTCATCGCCTCGCGCGCATCATGCAAATTGTGATGCTAGGTTTGGCGCTGGTTTGTTCACGTCCACTGCAAGATTGGGCATTTGGAAATACATCACAAGCAACCATTGCTCATCTACCGTTCCAAAAAGTGAATACTATTGCAGAGCTGGATCACGCCCTACTACAGGCGAAAGCAGAGAAAAAACCTGTCATGTTAGACCTGTATGCTGACTGGTGTGTGGCCTGCAAAGAGTTTGAAAAATACACCTTCAGCGATCCAATGGTACGCCAGCAGCTTGCGGATACCGTGCTCTTACAGGCAGACGTTACGGCGAACAGCGCAGAGCATGCCGCTCTGCTCAAGCATTTAAACGTATTAGGGCTGCCAACCATTTTGTTCTACAACGCGCAGGCACAAGAGCAACCACAGCTGCGCGTCACCGGTTTTATGAACGCAAAGGAATTCACAGCGCATTTGCACAATCGCTAACCATCAACGACACTGAGGATCCGATCGTGAAAGATCCGCACATAAGACAGGAGGATCACGTGCAACGAGAACTCGTGCTCAGCCAGGTACTTGGCCTGCTGGAACAACAAGGACTAGCAACCACGACCTTGGATAAGCTGGCTCCCCAGCTCGATATTTCAAAGGAAGAGCTAATTCGTTTTTGGCCGGATCGTGAAGCCCTGCTTTATGACAGTCTGCGCTACCATGCACAGCAGATAGACACATGGCGCCGCCAGCTGCTGTTAGACGAAACCCTTTCAGCTCGGGATAAAATCTTGGCGCGTTACCACGTGCTGGCCGAATATGTGCAGCAACAGCGCTATCCCGGCTGCCTGTTTATCGCCGCCTGCAGTTTTTTCCCTGAAGACGATCATCCAATCCACCTGCTCGCCGAGCAACAGAAAGCGGCCTCTTACGCGTTCACGCTTGCGCTGCTGCAAGATATTGATATGGACGATCCTGAAATGGTCGCTCATCAGATGGAGCTGGTATTGGAAGGCTGTTTAAGTCGTTTGCTGGTAAAACGCCAACTGCACGATGTGGAAACCGCACGCCGCTTAGCCGAAGATATTCTGCAAATTGCGCGCTGCCGCCGAAATGGTGCTTTAGGTTAAGGCGCAGTATTTATTACAATATCAATGAATAAACCACCCCAAAGGGTGGTTTATCGAAGGTAGGAAATAGAACTTATCAATTAACTCATAGAGAGATTAATTAGCATCAACTAAAGAAACGCTATCGGTAATAATCCCCTCTTCAGCGCCTTTCAGAGCCAAGTTCGCTTCATAGTATTTACCCTCTTTCAGCAACTGCTGCGCTTTCTTAACAGCCTGCTGGGTTTGTTTCAGCGGCATCAGATATTGAGTTTCCGTTACACCAACGCCTGCCAAGCGCAGTTCTTCCATTGCGCCTTTGTGGTCGCCTTTCTTGAATTTGGCATTAGCACTATCAATCGCTTTTTGTTTTTCAGGCGTTGCCACAAAATCCTCAGCCAAAGAAATAGAGGCATTAATAACTACGTAGTTATCACCAGCCAGCGGAGTTTTCTTATCGGTTTTAATAAAATCTTTCCAGTTGGTGCTGTCATCAGATAATAGGGTTTGCGCCTGATCGACTAATTTTTGCGCCACATCTGGATATCCGCGGAATAATGAAACGCGAGCATATTGTACATCACGCATGGCGTTAAAGCCTTGTTGAGCGACCTTAGCGACTTCTTTGGCCTGCTGAGCAGTGAGCACATTAGCGCTCACGGTGGTCGTTGCCGCTGGCGCTGTGGTTGCGCCATCAGCAGCCCAAGTAAAAGTAGACATCATGGCAAGAGAAAGTGCGGTTGCTGTAAGAATACGTTTCATAATTAATATACCTGCTTTAATTTATATTATTCGGCTATGAGGCTAACCCATTAAATTGGACAACCTCTCAATCACAGTGCTTAAGTTATATATTCAGCATGAATAATGTCAATACACAGAAATTAAACGCACTCGCTGTAAAACACGAATGACGCTTTAAGGAAAAAATAGTTTACATCCAATGAAAGCTGTTTAAGCTTCATTACAATAGACTGATATTTACTCAAGTAGTTATTTGAAAAAGTAACCCAATCATATGTTTAATAAGGATTATTCAAATACACCAATAATAAACAACAAGCGAAACAAATATAGTAATAGGATATCAAATCAACAAAAAACCTATAAACAATATCTAATATAAGTAATTTATTAGCTAAAAGTCATATGACATTTTTAAACGTAATAACAACGAACTCCTCGTCACACTTAAATAGTGCATTTGTAATTTAATGTAACCTTTGAAATAAACTCAGTGAAAATCAAAAAGCATCTTATTAAGGGCTAAGCAAGCAACATCAATGAACTTGAACCATATCGCTTAGTCACTCTTGAAGATAGAACGACGATATCTTCAACACCGCATAAATTTCATGCAAAAAAACCAAAGTGCCGAAACATTAGGCAACTGAACAAAGGAATGAAGAAATTACGTTGACGCCAAGCCGCAGATCCAGTTTAATACGCCTCGTTGCCCGGATAGCTCAGTCGGTAGAGCAGGGGATTGAAAATCCCCGTGTCCTTGGTTCGATTCCGAGTCCGGGCACCAAATTCATATCAACGGACCTCCACGGAGGTCCGTTTTTGCATTCTAATCCCGCAGAAATCAACACCTCTTCAATCCATTAACTCCACCCAGCTCAATCAACTTCTACCCGCATCAAGCCCCTTGCGAGGGTACAACTGAGGGTATAGTCTGATTCGATAAAATTTATGCCCCTTTTACTATCAGGAGATACCGCCAATGGCGCTCACTGACGCTAAAATCCGTGCAGCTAAACCGGATGAAAAACCTTATAAACTTGCCGACAGCGGCAACATGTTTTTGCTCGTTCACCCTAACGGCTCGCGCTACTGGCGACTCCGCTACCGGTTTCTGGGCAAAGAGAAAACGCTCGCCCTGGGTGTCTATCCTGAAGTCTCGTTATCAGAAGCAAGGGAAAAACGCGATGCGGCGAGAAAGCAGATAGCTGAAGGAACTGACCCGTGCGAACAGAAACGAATCAAAAAGTCGGTACCCGAAACAGCTCAGACATTTGAAGGCCTCGCGAGGCAGTGGCATAAGAGCAACAAAAAATGGTCAGCCTCACATAGTGAGAAGATACTGAAAAGCCTAGAAACTCATGTGTTTCCCTTTATCGGTTCACGTGACATTACCACCCTCAGAACTCCCGATTTACTTGTTCCAGTAAAGGCAGCCGAAGCCAAAGAGATTTATGAGATTGCAGCGCGCCTTCAGCAGCGTATCACTGCAATCATGCGCTATGCTGCCCAGTCAGGCATTATCACCTATAACCCTGCCGTGGATATGGCTGGCGCGTTAACCACGGTGAAACGTCAGCACCGCCCTGCCCTCGCCTTAAATCGCATTTCTGAACTACTTGAACGACTGGATACCTACAGAGGTCAACCTCTCACCCGACTGGCAACTAAACTTACACTGCTCATCTTCATCCGTTCCAGTGAACTTCGCTTTGCCAGGTGGTCTGAGATCGACTTTAAGAAAGCCATGTGGACCATTCCTCCTGAGCGAAAACCTATTGAAGGGGTCAAGTATTCCCATCGCGGCTCAAAAATGCGTACCGAGCATCTGGTACCACTCTCTTCTCAGGCGCTGAATATTCTGAAACAGATCCACACTATCAGCGGAGAATATGAATTGATTTTCACTGGCGACCACAATCCCTGGAAACCCATGAGTGAAAATACGGTTAATAATGCATTACGCCTGATGGGCTACGATACAAAGGTCGATGTCTGTGGTCACGGCTTCCGGGCAATGGCCTGTAGTTCGTTGATTGAGTCAGGATTATGGTCGAGAGATGCTGTTGAACGCCAGATGAGCCATCAGGAGCGTAATGGTGTCCGGGCTGCATATACCCATAAGGCGGAATTTCTGGACGAACGCAGACTGATGCTGCAATGGTGGGCTGATTTTCTGGATGCAAATCAAGAAAACGTCATTTCTCCCTTTGAGTATGCAAAAAGTAATACTGCCCGGTGATAAATATCCGTTCTCTGCAGATATCACTTTCTCTTCAGCAAATGCTACCTCTTCCATAATAGCGGAAGAGGTGGCAGCTGTAGTGGTTTACTGAATTTGTCCACCTGAACAGAGATGATATGCTCACCTCAGAACATTGCAGGTACCTCAATGAAAAAAAGAAATTTCAGTCCAGAGTTTAAACGCAAATCCGCTCAACTGGTCCTTGATCAGAACTACACCGTTGCAGCTGCGGCCAGTTCTATGGACGTGGGGCTTTCTACCATAACGCGATGGGTAAAGCAGTTGCGGGATGAACGACAGGGCAAAATACCTAAAGCCTCCCCTATAACCCCGGAACAGATTGAAATACGTGAGCTAAAGAAAAAGCTACAACGCATTGAAATGGAAAACGACATATTAAAAAAGGCTGCTGTAGATTCAATCTGTCAATGCAACACCCCTTTCAATTATCTCTTTCGGTGTTTTGAACTTCAGTGTCTTTCTCGGTCTGTTGTTTAGCTGAGCAGCAACCAGATCTAGTTCATGTTGAGTATATTGGGCAAGACATGTCTTTTTAGGAAAGTACTGCCGAATTAGCCCATTTGTGTTCTCATTTGTTCCCCGCTGCCAAGGACTCTGAGGATCGCAGAAGTAAACTTTAACGCCGGTGCTGACAGTAAATTCCAGATGTCTGGCCAGTTCCATTCCTCTGTCCCATGTCAGTGATTTTCTGAGTTCTGACGGTAAACTCAGGAATTTGTCGGTAAGAGCCTGATTTACTGAGACAGAATCTTTGCCCCTGAGTCTAAGGATGATCGTATAACGTGATTTTCGGTCTACAAGTGTGGCTATATGAGAGTTTTTTGTACCTGAGACTAAATCGCCCTCCCAATGCCCCAGAGAGCGTCTGTTATCGATATTTCGGGAACGTTCGTGAATTGGTGTTCCGTTCACTATGTTAATCGTACCTCTTTCGCCTTTGCGGGTATGACGCCTGCCATGGCGAAGGCTATGCGACCGTCGCAGATGCTGTATATTCAGGTGGTGTAGCGCTTCACGGCTACGAAAGTACAGCGTTTTATAAATTGTCTCAGGTGATATTCGCAGCGTTTTTTGACGTGGTTTTGTTCGCCTTAACCATCCTGATATTTGCTCTGGAGACCATTTCATCTCCAGCTTTTCCAGAACAAGCTTTCGCAATGGTAAATTTTGATCCAGTAAGCACGGTTTTGGCCTTTTCGCCATTCTGTTGGCTCGGTTATTAGCATCAACAGCTTTGTAATAGCGTCTGCCCCGATTACGCTGAACTTCACGTGAGATCGTCGAAGGACTGCGATTCAGCGCAGTAGCTATCGCACGAATGCTCATTTTGGCTGACAAACCAGCTCGTATCTCCTCGCGCTCAGACAGTGTCAGGTGAGCTACAGCCCGCTTACGCTCATGGGGTTTTATGCCGCCAGTATCCCTTAACATAGTGAAGATCGTTCCGGGTTTTGAACCCAGGATATTCGCTATTTCACTGAAGCCTGTTCCGTTCTTCCATAGTTCAAAAACAGAGGCTTTTTCCTCTGCTGTAAATGTTCGTCTCATTCAAAAAACCTCCGCAACCCCATGTTTTCACATAACTGTTGCGTTGACCAATTGAATCTACAACCGCGCTCTTGATGTCAGACTCCCTGAACAGTTCTCGTTAATCGGGAAACTCAGAGAGCAGTATCCTGTGGTCACCTTCTGCCACGTATTCGGAGTTCATCGCAGTAGCTACAAATACTGGGGAAAAAAGCTCCGAAAAGCCAGACGGTTGGCGAGCTATGTTACGCAGTCAGGTTCGAGAGCTGCATAACATCAGCCATGGCTCTGCTGGCGCAAGAAGTATCGCCATTATGGCAACCCTGAGAGGCTTTAGAATGGGACGCTGGCTTGCCGGCCGGCTCATGAAAGAACTGAGGCTGGTGAGTTGTCAGCAGCCTACCCACCGGTATAAACGTGGTGGTCATGAACACATCGCTATCCCGAATCGCCTTGAGCGACAGTTCGCAGTGACTGAACCTAACCAGGTGTGGTGCGGCGATGTGGCGTACATCTGGACAGGCAAGCGTTGGGCTTACCTTGCTGTTGTTCTCGATCTGTTCGCAAGGAAACCTGTGGGCTGGGCAATGTCATTCTCACCGGACAGCAATCTGACTATCAAAGCGCTGCAAATGGCGTGGGAAGCTCGCGGTAAACCAGCCGGAGTGATGTTCCACAGTGACCAGGGCAGCCACTATACAAGCAGGCAGTTCCGGCAGTTACTGTGGCGTTGCCGGATCAGGCAGAGTATAAGTCGACGTGGAAACTGTTGGGACAACAGCCCGATGGAGCGCTTCTTCAGAAGTCTTAAAAACGAGTGGGTGCCAGTGGCAGGTTATATAAACTTTAGCGAAGCTGCTCATGCGATCACAGACTATATCGTCGGGTATTACAGCTCGCTAAGGCCGCATGACTATAACGGTGGGTTACCCCCAAACGAATCAGAAAATCGATACTGGAAAAACTCTAAAGCGGTGGCCAGTTTTAGTTGACCACTACAGTTCCTGTCAGCCTTGAGGCGCTCAGAGATCCAATATCCAGGGCTTACTTCACGCGCAAAACGGGCCCGGGAAACAACACAACCTAGCACTTATCGCTCCCGGATAAGGCGATATTGTGACGTCCTGTTCACCATGATGCTCGACGGGGCTTTTTATGTCATAAACATGCTTGATAACTAAATAGAAGCCTCCTTTAAAGCGGATTCGATCATGGCCCCCAGCGCTTGAACACCAGACGTAAACTTACTTCAACCTCAATGACCCCCTTTCGGTAGAGCATCTGAGTGCAGATCTCCAGACATTCTTGGGTGTACAGGCCAATCACCATCTATCCAGACGGTAGTTTAAGTGCGGCAATCAAAAAAAATAATTGATAGGTTAAACAGATTAATTAGCCTGAATGTTAATGTTAGGATCTTTTCGTAGGGAATTTTTACTGATTTAACGCCCGACTGGCTGATATCAGAATGCTTTCCCTTCATATACCCGTAATCATTGAAGATGCTTGATTTTCAAGACGGTTAAGATCAGGATAGTCAACATGAAAATACATCTGACTCCGGAACAGTGTACCGCCCTGAAACTACTGCATAAGAGCAGCAGGGATAGCCGTGTATGCGACCGAATAAGATGTGTTCTCCTTGCTGCGGATGGCTGGAATGCCTCTATGATTGCCAAATCTCAACTCATTGATGAAACCACTGTCCGGCGTCACCTCAACGACTGGCTTAACGAGGAAAAGCCGAAGCCCGAAAATGGCGGCACTCAGAGCCACCTCAGTGAGACGCAGACTGCAGAGCTTATTGCGTATTTAACGGATAACCTTCTGCCCACGACGGCGGCCATCATCAACGTTATCGAAGAATGGTGGGGCATCCGTTATACCGTGCCGGGCCTGAATAAGTGGCTGCATAAACATGGCTTCAGTTATCGAAAGCCGGTTGGCGTCCCTCATAAGTTCAGCGCTGAAGCTCAGCAGGCGTTCGTGGCCGCTTATGAACAGCTCAAACGGGATGCAGGCGATGATGAACCCGTCCTGTTTATCGACGGTGTTCACCCCACACAGGGGACGAAGCTGGCGTATGGCTGGATGCCCGTCGGCAAAGGAGCAAAGCAGGTGGAAACCAGCGGCAGCCGTACCCGGCTGAACCTGATGGGAGCTATCAACCTGACAGCGCTGGATAAAACGGTTATCAGGGAATACGACAAAATCAACAGCCACAATATCGCCCGGTTCTGCATCGCCATCCGCGAAACATACCCGATACAGCAAAAACTCCACATCATTCTTGACGGCGCGGGCTACCATCGCAGCGAACAGGTGAAAGAGTGGGCTTATCTGATGAATATCGACCTGCACTACCTGCCTCCTTACAGCCCGAACCTGAATCCCATAGAGCGGCTGTGGAAAGTGATGAATGAACAGGTGAGAAATAACCGTTACTTCACCTCAGCAAAGGTGCTCCGGGAAGAAATACACCGCTTCTTCAGCGAAATATTACCGGGACTTGCCGGGGTACTGGCGCGTCGTATTAATGACAACTTCCAGACGCTGAAAAATGCAACTTCAGGTTAATCGGGTATATATGGTGATAGGCAAATGATTATTATCTAGGGAGGGGGCATGTTGGAAGGAGAACCAAAAAGGTCAAAATACGAGATTATGGCCATTTTAAGAGAAGAGTTCAGAGTTAAGTCAAGGCTAACTTTGAGTTGTAAAGGTATGAGTTGGCAATCAAACATACAAAAAATCGATGGCTTGTTTTTTTATTTAAATGTTTCCGATCCCATAGATCTTAATATGCATAAAAATGTTGATTTTAAATTTATTATTTATAGTAAACTAGGAAGAATTGAATTTAACACTTATCAAGTCAGTGATGGTGAGATCAGATTAGATGGTTTTTGGTGTTTTACTATTCCTGATTCCATATATATAGTGCAAAGAAGAATATCTCCTCGACTCAGAATACAAGATGATTGTCAGTTCTATTGTACAGGTCGATATAAAGATGGGGTCCGTTATAAGAATATTTTAAATGATATATCTGAAGGAGGATGTTCATTTATAGCAACTAATGTCGATTTAAGCTACCACAGTAAAGGTAGCGTTCTATATAATAGCACTATGGTTTTTGGCGAATATGGTAACGTAGTCGTTAATCTAAGGATCGTAGGTGTCGTTGAATTTCGTGATGATATTAATGAAGAACAATGTGAGATAAAAAGATATCGTATATCATGTATGTTTTTACATAAGAACTCAGGTTATAAAGAACGAATGGAGAGGGTTGTTTTTAAGTTAATTGTTGATAATAAAATTAAAAATAGACGTCTTTTCATATGAAGAGAGTGATTTATTTTATGGGTTTTTTTCGGTTTTAACAGTTGTTAGCATAAAGGGGTGTTTTCTCACTCCTTGAATTAATTACGAAATGTAAAAGAGAGAGTCTAAAGCCATTGAGTAATATATTATTTTACACCGATGATAATATCATTGGGCAATCAATTCAGCAGTATATTATTGACAATGAGAAAAAAATCACAACACTGAATTATCGGCCTATCGTTAAAGGGGAGGATATTTTTATAGCTGACCTCGTCATCATCAATATTATCCATAAGGATATCTCTGCTGGCTCGACGGTAGCATTACTTAACAACATACAAAAATTCCTTATACACTATACACAGTTAGTTCTGGTTATAAAAAGTGAGATCTCAAATCTGTTCCGTGAACTTCTTGATTTCGATGACGTGGTAGTTTTAACTGAGAAGTCAGCTTTATCAGATTTTTCAGCCATTATCAATGGAGTATCAAACTACTATGATTATCAAAGATTATGCAGTCGGCGAAAGTTGACGAGCAGGGAACTCCAAGTGTTGAGGCTAATCATTTCCTGTAATGACAATAAACGAATCGCAATGTTTCTTAATATTACTAATAAGACTGTATATAGTCATATTAGCAATATCATTAAAAAACTTGACATGAATAACTCACTGAATATGAATAAAAGGATAAATGAAATGTTTTATTGCTGATAATAAAAACATTAAGATGACAAATGAAAAATAATTAGAATTTGACCTTTTGATATTATTTTTATTAATCACGAGTTCATCTGTAATAATATTATTTTTTCTCGGCTTTGACTTTATTTTTAATGAGGAATAATTACATGACTCTATCTCTTGACCATGATTTATTACGTAGCGATATATCTATTCGTTATGTCTTTCAAAAAATGTTTTCTTCAGAAGGTACGCTCGTCGCCGTTGAGTGCCTGAGCCGTTTTGACCACATTTCTGTTTCTCCTGAAGACTTCTTTCGTTATGCCAGTGCAGAATTACGTGAAAGTATATTTATGGAGCAACTAGCACTCATTGATAAACATAAGCAATGGTTTAATATACATGGCATATCTGCAACAATCAATGTTGATGACCATATACTTAACGTGTTGTTAAGGCCGGAGGTTAAAGCATTTGTTGAGCATATCGGATGTGTCCATTTTGAGGTGACGGAGGCTTCGAATAAATTATTGAATAATGCTCTCGTTACTTGGGGAAAGGCGCATAGCACGACTCTCTGGCTCGATGATTTCGGTTCAGGTAACGCAAATATTAATGCATTTCGCGGATATCATTTTAATTATGTCAAAATTGACAAAGATTTTTTCTGGCATTTAATAAAAAAGAATCAGGTCGGCCATTGATGGATGCGTTGGTCACTTTTTTTCCCGGAATCACCATAATGTCATTATTGAAGGTGTTGAAAGTGAAGCGCATAAGGAGTGGTTGCAAGGCATGGAGTGGTTTGCAATTCAGGGCCACTACTGGAAGGAAGTCAGCATTGAAAAACTGGTCAAAGAAGAGATTATCTGGTAAGGAAATACTAGAGGGAAGGGTGTAGATATTATAATTATTCTATCAGGGATATCTGTTGATGTGTAAATTATCCTTTGAACTGAGTATTATTTTAAATCTACGAAAAATATCTTAGCTTATCTATACTATATTTTCATTTCAGCAGCATCATTACCTGAGTGAATGTTCATGGATATATTCTGTCAGGATGAATATCATCAAAGGGGAAAACTATAAGTGTTAGCAATCGGGTTCCTCTCAGGTCTATGACTGAGGGGGGGGGGATTTGGTAACAAGCGATTCCGCAGTGGGAAAGTTCACATGGACGGTTTAACCAAAATTATTCACTTGCAGCAGTACTCATGAATTTGGCAGAATAATTTGAGAACTTATTACCATCTGTCGAAAAGATAGTGTCATACGTTAAATGAAAACTATATATCGTTGCGGTAATTATCACGATCTTTTTTATAAGGCAGGCAATGAACGACCAAATGGCTGCCGAAGAAAATTATTATAAATGTCTAAATAAAGTAATAATGTTATGTTTGTTATTGGTTAATAAGAACAAGTTTGTCTATTGCTAGACATTGAAGTATGTTTCAATCCTTGATTGATGATAATTATCATAATAGCCCTTATAATAATTAATTTAGAGTCTAATTTAAATGCATTCATTTTATTTAAATGTAATACTTACTATAGCTGTAGCACTAAACTTACCAACAGTAGGTGAGTTGGTTAACCATTGCAGATAAGCATTATAAGTTTTTGCAAAAGTAGTAGCACTTCCGGTTAATATTGTGTCTGAAAAGTTGTATGTGGTACCGAAATTAATGTGTTCAGATGAGCCTGACGGTGTGATGTAAATACCTACTCCAGGTTTTGTTGGAGGTATTATGATTGAGCTATCAGCATTACTAACATTGGTACTGTTAAAACTTACGACCAATTGTTGTCCCTTGCATCCACCGCCGCTTATATCTGCTGATACAGTAAATGGGATCGTTTTTGCGATTTTACCGACAACTGATGTTTCTTTCAGTACTGTTCCGAAATCAACGGTATTTGCACTGGTACCAATGATGTTTACTGTTGGTGTGCACTCAAGTGCTTTAATATTATTAAAGTTCGTTAGTTGCGCGTTATAGTTGCTGTTTGGAGTACCGTTCAACCCTAAAACACCATCTACTTGAAAAATACGTGCATTGCCTATGTCGACGTACGTAGATGGTGGAGATATACCGGTTGCTTTAATATAAATAGAAAAGCTAACAGACACCGTTAGAGGGGTTGCTTTATTCGTGCCATTGCTTCTTGTGCCGGGTCCAATATCAGGTCCCTTTACCCCTTTACCTATATTAATGTTATCGTAGTCTACGCCATTAATAGTTAACCCAACATTCAGTGAGTTATCAACTTTAGCTAGGTCATTTTGAGGATTCCAATAAATAAATGCATGTTCTCCTTGAGGATAATTGTTTGTATCCCAGCATGTGGAAGTAGCTGTATATGTTGAGGAGCGCCAAAGCAGAGTGTCCTTAGTAAAGTCGGAACGAGCAAACGAAACCGATCCAATTGGAAAATTTTGTAAAATATCCCCGGTGGGATTTGAACTCGAAGCATTGCTTCCATATCTACAGGATAGTGCCATACTCTGTTCACTGAATAGGATGGTAGATAATATTAACATTACAAACCAGATGGATTTTTTTATTGATATATTACATTTCATTATCCAGCACCTGTTTACTGTTCACAAAGAAGAGAAGCTTCGAGATAACCTTGCCCTTCGGTCTGCACCGGTAAATCTCTAGGGATTTTAATCGTACATTGACTAAGTGATTCTTCACCCCATTTCACCGTTATAACTTCTCCTACTTTAACGCCAGAAACATACATATCACCATTCATTCCAACCGTTCCGCTGTTCCGCTGTGTCGAATTAAAGACGACAGATCCGATTTGTGGATAGGTTCTGTCTTTTAGATGACTATGAATCAGAAGACTGTAACCATAATAAGTATCAAAATTAACACGAACAATCGCTTTCTCTGTCGGGACTGTTTGTACAATAGATTGCGGAATATCCAAGCCGGTGCTTAACTCTTCAGTATCAAGAGCGACCGAATTATAGCGATATGGGGATATATTATTAACAACCGCATAGCCAAAATGATCGATTTTGACACCCGGAGCATTAAGAACACCGACACCATTAGCGTTGTCTGCATGAACCAGAGCGAATGTATTACCCAGTGGTTGTGAAAGAGTGATACCACCTGAATGAGCAACAATTCCTCCGCTCACATCTAACGTTTTTTGTGAGTAATCGCGGCTGTAACTGTAACTGCTGTTAATATTTCCCTTACTGCCTTGGTAGCCTAAATTTGCTGAAGCAGTCTGACTACCTGATTGTTGATAGCCTGTATTAACTCCATAACTCAGGCGGTTATCATCAAGTAAAGTGCCTGAGATTCCTGTACTATAACTGTCTCCTGAATGCTGATCGTGAGTTATCTGACTGGAAGATACAATCATGTTATGATTATCATTCCATGAAAAAGGCAGGGATAGAGTTATATTTACACTATTATCAGAGTAATCATATTGCGAGCGTGTTGATTGCAAATAGATTGAATAGCTCATTTTTTTATAAGCGTTATTGTAGCCTAATTGTACCGTGTGGCTTTTTATATCGGTTCCCCAATACGTCAATTGATTAGCATTTATGAATAACCTTCCGTAACTATTTAACGATTGGTTTATGGACACTTCCATTCTTGAACGTTTATTTTCATAACGGGCTGACAAATAACTGGCATTATTTTCCTCAGCCCAGCTCGGCGTGCCGTCTCTATTCTTGTCAGGATCGATGTAATCATGCTTATAGAGGCCATTATCCCAGTCACGACGTTCCTGTACCGCATCATTAAAATCATAGTATCCGGAGGTTGAATAACGATAACCCGCAAGGCGGAAGTCTGTGCCAAAACTGTTTAATGATTTCGCGTAAAGAAGTCTGAAACTAGCCCCTTGCTTAGTTTCACCTGTTGCCAGCGAAGTACGTGCATAGCTACCATCGATAGATACTCCGCCGAACTCACCGAGACTTGACCCCATACCTATGACAGCAGATTGATAGTTATCAGCCACCATTGCCCCACCAAATGGAGTCAGGTCATGACTAATACCTTGTGCAATCGTTGCCTGTAAGAATTGTGGAGCATAACCGGTTGAACCATCATGGTAACGTCCAGCTGTTAGCTGGTAATTCATGATTCCGTCGCGTAATAAATTGGTAACGGATGAGTAGGCCACTGAGAAGTGTTTTTCACTGCCATCCGCCTCAATCACCGTGACATAGAGATCCCCACTAGTATTAGGGTAAATATCGCGTATAACAAATGGCCCGGGGGAAACGTTTGTACTATAGACGATATAGCCATTTTGTTTGATGATTACGCGAGCATTTGAAGTCGCTATACCTCTTACAACCGGGGCATAGTTGCGCATACTATCCGGTAACATATCATCTACCGAACTCATCTGCGCGCCGCGAAACTGGAAACTGTCGAAGACAGTGTTGCTTGTTGAGGCTTGGCCAACAATTAAACGACCTCTAATGGATGGAATATCAGTCTCCATCCAACTGGCTAGATTTTTCCAGTGGGCACCCGATGAATTAGTATGGGTATACGATGAATTCTGTCGAAAACGCCAGCGACCTAAATTAAGGCCATTACTCAATGATGTGTAAGTATATCGCTCGCCATCATTAGTTCCGTTGCTATGATTTTTATTATCAGTATAGCTAATATTGTAGTTAACGAATCCTGCATTAATCCCATTATCCCATAGGCGTTCAGGCACTGTACCTCTGGGAATTACTTGTAAATTAGATTGTGGTATTGAAAGATTAATTCTTTGCAGGCTGGCATCTGTGGTTATGACACTATCGGGAATAATGGTTTTTAAGCTTACATATTGCAGCCCATTTAATGGAGCAGGCACGATAATGCCATAGTGATGTAATTGCTCAATGGTAAAGCACGGGGTAACTTCACTTGTTTTTGGGTCTTTCAAAAAGGTGACATTCAGATTGTCTACCATTTGTTCATTTAAATAAATATCTAACGGGTATACCCCTGGCTGGAATTCCTGTCCGAGTGATACCTGTTGAGCTACTTTGATGTTATCACCACCACGTACAAATTGCATATTAAACTCTTCGGGGAATGCCAAAGAACTATATGATGCTACCGGAAAAACCAGAAGGAACTGAATTTTTTGTAGGGTTTTATTTTTCATAGTAGTTCAGGTCACTCATCTATTTCAAAGGTATATCTGCCACTTCCGTTGTGCCGCCATAATCATTTACATAATTAAATGATATATTTCCCGATAATCTTGCTGACGTTGGCAAGTTAAATTCTTGTGTTGAATGTGGTGCTATCATATCAATTTCAATATCAGAACGTTCGGAAAGGGAACGACCTGTATGAAGTTTATTTAATGAAATATACATCGGACCATTATTAGTGACTGACAACTTATTACCATGCAAACTCCAGTTTAGCTTTTCCACTTCATCTTCTAGGGTGGTATTCAATGTTTTTGGACGATAAAAGAGCTTCAGTCTGCTGTGCACCGCTATTTGTAGTACGTTTTGCTTATCAGAGGCTGGAGGAATCTCCTGAGTATTAATCCAGAAAAGAGACTCCCGATCATCCGGTAGACCACGACCGGAATAGATAAATCTTAATGTTGCATTCTTACCGGCGTCGATGCGCATAATTGGAGGGACTACCTGAATAGGAATACTTTTGCTTTGCTTTTTATCAGCTGTCTCCAGCCAAGTTTGCAACATATAGTTTTGAGTAGTTGTATTATTTAGTGTAAGTGTTCCCGAGGAACTCGCTGAGGAATAAATAACCCTAGTAGTCTCAAGTTGTAAGCCGGCTAGTGCTGGAAGACATAAAAATTGCATAAATAAACAAAAAATTATTTTTTTCATTTCAAGCCAACCTATTAAAATAAACCACCAGGATTTTATATATTATTGATATTCGATAGAAAAATCACTTGTCGAGTTGGCTGCGCCAGATGGATTACCATCAGCCCAGGCAACATATCTTGCGGCTAACTTAATATTTAATGCGCCGGTGCTATCCAATGCTTGCCCAGTAATGCCGCTGGTTTGACCAATTTTATAAATTCCGTTACTTGCCAAATCGGTAATCTCAATACCAACAGATTTTGCCGGGTCATTTGCTGGTGCCGAGGGTGCTGTAGAGGAAGTCAATGCCAGCAAAGTATTATTTCCGGAAACAGGTGTACCATCAAAACGAATTTTTACTGACCCTGCCTGGCATTTTGTAAGATCGATTTCGAATGGTGTCAGCCCTGCTTTTTGACCAGACTTAGCCAGAGCTGAACTTGAGTAATTACCCATTGCTACAGTGATGGTGCCACTAGTAGCATTAGATACGACACAACCCGATTGAGTAATGGTTCCGTTAAAGACAACAGTGCCATCTTCCGCAAAAGATGATATTGATGTCAAACCCAGAGTAACTGCAATAGCAGATAATAAGATCTTTTTCATTTAAACACCCTTAATAGCTGACTTAAATACACGGATGGTAATTACATAAGAAATTATGTTATTGCCCAACATATATATACCCGATTAACCTGAAGTTGCATTTTTCAGCGTCTGGAAGTTGTCATTAATACGACGCGCCAGTACCCCGGCAAGTCCCGGTAATATTTCGCTGAAGAAGCGGTGTATTTCTTCCCGGAACACCTTTGCTGAGGTGAAGTAACGGTTATTTCTCACCTGTTCATTCATCACTTTCCACAGCCGCTCTATGGGATTCAGGTTCGGGCTGTAAGGAGGCAGGTAGTGCAGGTCGATATTCATCAGATAAGCCCACTCTTTCACCTGTTCGCTGCGATGGTAGCCCGCGCCGTCAAGAATGATGTGGAGTTTTTGCTGTATCGGGTATGTTTCGCGGATGGCGATGCAGAACCGGGCGATATTGTGGC